>CALRLZ020000030.1:0-51614 GCA_943368975.1 Archangium gephyra | reverse complement strand
GGAAAGCGGGCATCGAGGGTCGAGTTGATGGTGAACCGGCCGGAATCCAGCGCCATCGCGGTGGTCAGCGACTTCATCACCGAGCCCATCTCGTAGACGCCGGTGGTGATGCGGTTGGCGCGGTCGAACCCGGCGGCGGTCGAGGGCCGGTTGGGGTCATAGTCGGGGATCGAGGCCAGTGCCACGACCTCGCCGGTGTTGACGTCGACGAGGACGCCGGCCGCCGCCTTGGCACGGAACTTCTGATGCGCCTGCACCAGTTCGTCGCGCAGCACATGCTGGACGCGCAGGTCGATGGAGAGCTGAACCGAGGCCTGGTTGCGGTCGGTGACGAAGCCGGCGCGGTGCAGCTCGGCGAGGCCCTGGTTGTCGATGTAGCGCTCGATGCCGCCGAGGCCCTGGTTGTCGACATTGACCATGCCGAGAACGTGGGACAGCGTCGGCCCGTTGGGATAGGAGCGCTTGGCCTCCCGCATGAAGCCGACGCCGGGAATGCCGAGCCTGTGGATCTGGTCGCGCTGGGTCGGCGAGATCTCGCGCCGCAGCCAGACGAAGCCCTTGCCCGAGCGCAGGCGCTCGCGCACCTCGCGGGCGTCGAGATCGGGCAGGACGGCGGTGAGCAGTTCGGTCGCCTCGTCCACGTCGAAACTGGCGGCGAGCTTCTTCGGCTCGGCATAGAGCGAGATGGCGCGCACGTCGGTGGCCAGAACCTCGCCGTTGCGATCGAGGATGTCCGGCCGGGTCGAGGACACCGCCTCGGCGCTGCGCACGCCCGACTGGGCCGTCCGGTCGTAGCGGACCACATAGAGCACCATGCTGACGGCGATGACGCCGTAGAGCGCGGCAAAGCCGAACATGGCGAGGCGGACGCGCGCCCGGGCCTTCTTCAGGCGCTCCGATTGCGGGCCGGCGAGGACCCAGGCAACGGCGTGTCGGACACGCATCAGGAAGGGCGGCCGTGGGGTCATCAGCGGCCTCCTGCCGGGCGGCGTTGCGGCAGCGGCATGCCCGGCACCGACCCCGTTGTCAGGGGATCGGCCCCGGAGCCCAGGGCTTCCAGCATGGAGCCGATCGGATCGGGGTCGATCACCGGCTTGTCGGGCAGACCCGCGAGATCGTGCAACTGGTTGATGGCGAGCGGCCGCAGCCGCAGGTGCTTCTCGGCCAGAGCCTGCAGCCGGTCGGGGCTGTTGAGCTGCGCCCATTGGGCCTTCAGCTCGGCGATGGCCTCGCGCTCCTGCTTGATCTCGAGCTGCAGCTTGGCGACCTGCCCGGCATGGCGGGCCGCCTCATATTTGATGCTGTAGACATAGGCCGCCGCGGAGACGAGCGCCGCCAGAACCATGATGTTGAGGAGGCGCATCATCAGCGGGTCCTCGCGGCGGCGGCGGTGCGGGCGGCGGCGCGCAGCTTGGCGGAGCGGGCGCGCGGATTGGCCCGGCTCTCGGCCTCGGAGGCCGCCACCGCCTTGCGGGTCAGGAGGGTGAAGGTCGGCTCGGGCGGCCGGCTCGCCGGGGCGTGGCGCGAACCGCCGGGGCTCTTGCCCGAGCGGTCGGCGAGGAACTGCTTGACGATGCGGTCTTCCAGCGAGTGGAAGGTGACGACGGCGAGCCGCCCTCCGGGCTTCAGCACCCGTTCGGCGGCGTCGAGCGCGGCTTCGAGCTCGCCGAGCTCGTCGTTCACGGCGATGCGCAGCGCCTGGAAGGTGCGGGTGGCCGGGTGGATGTCGCCAGGCTTGGAGCGCAAGACGCGGGAAACGATGTCGGCGAGGCGCCGGGTGGTGAGGATCGGCTCGACGGCCCGCTCGCGGACGATGGCCTTGGCGATGGGCCGCGACAGGCGCTCCTCGCCATAGGTGTAGATCAGGTTGGCGAGGGCGGTCTCCTCGAGCCGCGCGACGAGATCGGCGGCGCTCTCGCCCTCGCGCGCCATGCGCATGTCGAGCGGCCCGTCGAAGCGGAAGGAGAAGCCGCGCTCGGCCTCGTCGATCTGCATGGAGGAGACGCCGATGTCGAGGACAACGCCGTCGACGGCCGGGTGGCCGCTTTCGGCGGCAATGGCGTCGAGCCGGGCGAAACGGTCGTGGACGAGGGCGAGTCGGCCGGCATGGTGCGCCGCCAGTGCGGCACCGCCGGCGATGGCGGTCGGGTCGCGGTCGATGGCGACGACGCGGGTGGCGGCCGCCGCGAGGATCGCTTGGCTGTAGCCGCCGGCGCCGAATGTGCCGTCGATGAAGACCTCGCCATCGGCCGGCGCCAGGGCGGCGACGACCTCGGCCAGCAGCACGGGCACGTGCCGGGACGTGTCTCCCGCGCCTCCCCTGCCGCCTGAAGCCGTCATGCCGATCCTCCCGCGCACCGCGCCGACGGAGCGAGGCCGGCGGTCGGACGAGCGCGTCCCTGCCGCCGGTCGCGCGCGGGGGGCGCGCGTCTGTGGCGTCGGAATCGGCGGCTCTCGCAGGACCGGCATGGCATCACGGGCGTCGGTGACGATCACGACCCACCGGGCCTGTCCGCGGGCCTCGTGTCGTCAACGCCTCATTAACGCGGCTGGCCGTTAAGAAACGGTTTCCGGCAAGGATTTGGTGACCATGCCGGCACCGTCACGCGGCCATGCGGGGCTGCACGCCGTCGAAGGTGGAGCGGATGGCGCGGGCGAGGAAGACATAGGACCAGCCCTGGACGATCAGCTCGATGGCGAGGAAGGTGCCGAGCACCCAGGGCGCCGCCTGCGGCAGCTGGACGACGATGAACAGGCCGAGCAGCAGCGAGATCATCCCGGAGGCCAGCACCCAGCCCCAGACGGCGAGCGGGCGCATCTGCAAGGCGGCGACGATGCGGAGCATTCCGACGGCCACCAGCATGGCGCCGCAGAGCAGCGTCAGCGCCACGACGGCCTGGAGCGGATTGTAGAAGACCAGGGCGCCCGTCGCGACATAGAGCAGGCCGATGGCGATCATCGCCAGCCGACTCCGCCAGCCTTCGCGCCGGAAGGAATCGGCCAGCAGCACACCGCCGCCGACCAGCAACATCGCGCCGAAGGACAGGGCGCTCACCACCGTGAAGAGATTGGCCGCGACGAGGCCGAACAGCCCGAGGATGATGAGCGCGATGCCAGCCCCCATCAGCCAGCCCCAGTTGCGGCGCAGCGGGACGAGATGGGCGCCGAGGGAGTGGGAAGGACGGGTCTCGGCGGGGCGTGCCTCGGCTACGGGAGGCGTGACGTCGGTCATGGTGGCATCTCCGGTGGGGCGCCAGGACAATGCGCCACGTCCCGCCGGGTTCCAAGACAAAGCACCAGACAGATCACCCCTGCCGCTGGCGCATGACCTCTCGTCAGCGCGCCGCCAGGAGGTCGCGCAGGGTGCGCAGGGTCGAGGCGTCGGCGATGCCGTCCACCCTCGCCTGCCGCCAGTGGCGCTGGAAGGCGGTGACCACCGCCTCGGTCGCGGCATCGAAGACGCCGGTCACCGTGAGCCCGTAGCCGGCCATGGCGAGAAGCGCCTGCAGCGCCTGGATGGGCGGGCCCTCCTCGCCGCGGCGGTAGGTCGGACCGGGCTGGAGCGGCGCGGGCGGCACCCACAGGCCGACACCCTCGTCGGCGAGCCGCCCCCAGGGAAAGAGCTCGCCGGGATCCTGCTTGCGGCCCGGGGCCGTGTCGGAATGGGCGAGAATGCCGGTGGGCGCGATGGCATGGCGGGTGAGGATGTCGCGCGACAGGTTGATCACGGCGGCGATCTGCGCCTCGGGAAAGGGCCGGTAGCCCCATTCATGACCCGGATTGACGATCTCGATGCCGATGGAGCGGGAATTGACGTCCTCGCGGCCCTGCCAGGAACCGGCGCCGGCATGCCAGGCGCGCCGGCCCTCGGCGACGCACTGGACGATCTCGCCGTCCTCGAAGACGACGTAATGGGCGGAGACACGCGGCGGGTTCGGGTCGCAGAGCCGCCGCAGCGCCGCCATGCCGTCCTGCATGCCGGTATAGTGCATCAGCAGGATGTCGACGGGGGCGCGGCGCGCGTCGTGGTTCGGCGACAGCGCGAGGCCGTTCGCCCAGGGCGAATCGGGGCGCTCCAGCGGGCCATCGTGGTGGTGGTCGTGGTCGCAGGCCCCGGTCATGCGAAGCCCCTCGCCCGGCGCAGGGCATCATAGGCCTCGTTGATGGCGGCCATCTTGCCGGTGGCGATGGCGACGAATTCCGCCGGAACGCCGCGCCCGATCAGGCGGTCGGGATGATATTGCCGGACGAGAGCGCGCCAGGCCTGTTTGATCTCGCCGTCGGCGGCATCCGGGGCGATGCCGAGGACACGGTAGGGATCGCGCGGGCCGGCAACCACATGGCGGGCCTCGATGCGGGCAAAGGCCGGCTCGGACAGGCCGAAAATGCTGGCGACCTCGGCGAGATAGGCCCGTTCGGCAGCATGGACGGCGCCGTCGGCGGTGGCGATGCCGAAGAGGCCGTCGATCAGGTCCTCCAGCGTGTCCGGCTCGTCCTTCAGGAGTTCGGCCAGCTGGCGGGCATAGGCGTCGAAGCCGGCCGTGCTCTGCTTGGCGAGGTCGAAGAGGCGGGCGACATGGGCCTCGTCCTCGGGAGCCACCGCCACCAGGCGGCGGAAGGCGGCGACCTCGTCGCGGGTGACCACACCGTCGGCCTTGGCCATCTTGGCGGCGAGTGCGATCAGCCCGATGGTGAAGACGACGGATTGCAGCGGCGGGCCCGGCTCGGGGGCGAGCAGGCGCTCGTCGACGATGAAATGGCCGGCCAGCGCGCCGAGCAGCGCGCCGATCGGTCCGCCCAGCATGAAGCCCGCGGCGGCGCCCGCCAGTTTTCCCCAGATGGTCATGGGCGTCGTCTTAATGGGTTCACCGTCGTTGGGCAAAGGACGGGGCCGCAAGAGCCCCCTTGCGCCAGAACGCCGCACCGGGCAAAGCCTCGCTGGCGCCCTTCCCTTGAGGAATCATCCCATGTCCGGCCACGGCCATATCGACCCGTCGAACAAGAAGATCGCCCTGCTGATCGCTGTCCTCGCGCTGTTCCTGGCGCTCGCCGAGACGGCGGCCAAGAGTTCGCAGACCGATGCGCTCAACGCCAATGTCGAGGCCTCGAACCTCTGGGCCTTCTTCCAGGCCAAGACCATCCGCATGACGGCGGTGACCACCGCCGCCGAAGACATGGCGGTTACCCGCGACGCCATCGCCGACGAGGCGGCGAAAGCGGCGATGGGCCGGCAGATCGAGACCTGGCGCGGCCGCGCCGCCCGCTGGGACAACGAGCCGGAGACCAACGAGGGCCGGCGCCAGCTCTCCGCCCGCGCCCAGGCAGCGGAGAAGAAGCGCGACGTCTCCTACAAGCGCTACCACGACTTCGAGATTTCCTCGGCGGCCTTCCAGATCGCCATCGTGCTCGCCTCGGCCGCGGTGGTGACCGGCGCGATGGCGCTGGCCTTCCTGGCCGGCGGGCTCGGCATCGTCGGCATCGCCTTCTCGGCCATCGGCCTGCTCAAGCCCGGCCTGATCCACCTGTTCTGAGGGCCTCCGCGCCATGAAGATGTCCAACATCCCCTTCGGTACCGTCGACTGGGAGGCGGTGGAGCCGACGCGCCATCCCGGCGAGGTCGGCGAGGCGCTGTGGCGGACGCGGCATTTCGGCCCGGCGGACAATGCCATCCGCGTCCGGATGGTGGAGTACACGCCGGGTTATGTCTCCGACCACTGGTGCTCGAAGGGCCATGTGCTCTTCTGCCTTGCCGGCGAACTGGAGACCACGCTGGAGGACGGCCGCGTCTTCGTCCTCAAGCCGGGCATGAGCTACCAGGTGGCCGACGGCGCCGAGGCGCACTGCTCGCGGGCGCCGCAGGGCGCGAGGCTGTTCATCGTCGACTGAAAGGGCCGGGCCTCAGCCGAGCCGGTCGCCCTGCACGAAGGCATAGAGCGCGTGGTCCATCCACGTGCCGTTGATGCAGAGATATTGCCGGGCAAGGCCCTCGCGGGTGAAGCCGACCCGTTCCAGCAGCCCCACCGAGGCGGCGTTCTGCGGCACGCAGGCCGCCTCGACACGGCGGAAGCCGAGGACGCCGAAGGCATAGGGGATCGCGGTGCGGACGCCGGCACTCATATAGCCGCGGCCGGCAAAGGCCTCGCCCATCCAGTAGCCGAGCGAGATGGTCTGGGCGACCCCGCGCCGGACGTTGGTCAGCGTCAGTCCGCCGACGAGAGCGCCGTCCTCCTTGCGGTAGAGAAAGAAGGCATAGCCCTGGTCGTCCCGCCAGTCCTGGCGGTAGCGGGCGATGCGGCGGCGGAAGGCCGTGCGGCTGAGGTCGTCGGGCGGCCAGGCCGGTTCCCAGGGCACGAGGAAGCGGCGGCTCGCCTCGCGCAGCCGCATCCAGGCGTCGTAATCGGCCGTATCCGGCATCCGCAGCATGACCTTCGGGCCGATAATCGGTTCCGGCGCGCTGTAGGCGAGGCCCACCGCCCGCAGCAGCGACAGGGGCCGGCCGGCGGACGATCGGGGCGCTGGAACCTTGGTCGTGGCGTTCATGTCGGCCGGAATTGTTCCGCCAGCTTCCGCACCTTGTCCAGCCCGCGTTTCGGACCGATCGCGGCGAAGGTCATCGGCGAGGAGCGGACCAGCCTTGCGCCCGCCGCACGGGCCTCCTCGACGGTGACGGCGTCGATCCGCGCGGCGATCTCCGCAAGGTCGAGGGTGCGGCCGAAGACGAGCACCTGCCGTGCCATCTGGTCGGTGCGCGAGGAGGAACTTTCGAGCGCGCCGAGCAGCCCGACCTTCATCTGCGCCTTGGCGCGGCCGACCTCGGCCTCGCTCGCCCCGTCCACCGTGGCGTTGAGCACGTCCATGGTGAGGTTGAACAGGTCGACGGCATCCGCCGGGTCGGTGCCGGCGGAGATGCCGAAGACGCCGGTATCGTTGTAGGACCAGTGGAAGGAATGGATCTCGTAGCAGAGCCCCCGGTCCTCGCGCACGTCCTGGAACAGCCGCGACGACAGCCCGCCGCCGAGCAGGTTGTTGAAGACGCCGACGGCATAGATGTCGGGGTCGCGGTAGCTCATGCCCTCGAAGCCGAAGACGAGGTTGGTCTGTTCCAGCGGGCGGACGATGGTGGTCGCGCCGCCGCGATAGCGGGCGCTCTCGCAATCGGGCGGGGCCTCCTGCGGCAGCGTCTCGAAGGCCCGGGCAATGGCGTCGACGACCCGGTCATGATCGACGGCGCCGGCCGCTGCCACCACGGCGCGCGGCGCCGCATAGGATCTGCCCATATAGGCGCGCAGCTTGTCCGGGGTCGCCGCCCGCACCGCCTGCGGCGTGCCGAGGATGGTGCGGCCGAGCGGCTGGCCGGGATAGGCCTCGGCGATGAAATGGTCGACGACGACGTCTTCGGGATCGTCCTCGGCGGCGCCGATCTCCTGGACGATGACGTTCTTCTCCTTGACCAGTTCGGCCGGGTGGAACTGCGGGTCAGTCAGGATGTCCGAGAGGATGTCGATGGCGACGGGCAGGTCCTCGCCCAGCACCTTGGCGTAGTAGGATGTGTTCTCCGAGGCGGTGGCGGCGTTGAGGTCGCCGCCGACGGCCTCGATCTCCTCGGCGAGGCCGCGCGGCGTGCGCTTGGTCGTGCCCTTGAAGGCCATATGCTCGAGCAGGTGGCTGATGCCGTGCTCGTCGCTGCGCTCGTCACGGCCGCCGACACCGAACGTGACCTGGATCGAGGCGGTCTTCAGATGGGGCATGGCGTCCGTCACGACCGTCAGGCCGGAGGGAAGCGTCGTCATTCGGGTGGTGGTCATCGGCGCCGGGGTCATTGCCGCCGGGATCATCCCGCGGTCTCAGAGGCTGCGAACATAGTGAGGCGCGGTCAGAACCGGAAGCCACCGGAGAGCATGATCCGGCGCGAGACGATCCAGTTCTCGGAGCGGAGCGAGGCCTGGCCGACCGTGCCGGGCGTCGCGCCGGTACCGGTGCCGGTCGCCGTGACCAGCGTCTGGCCGGCGAGATTCTGCAGCAGGTTCTGCGAGGGCGAGAACACCGCCTCGACCTCGCCGTCGAGCCGGACGAAGGCGCGGCCGATCGGCACCTCGATTCCGGCGCCGAAAACCGCCGAGGGCAGCCAGCGCGACGTGCGGCTCGCGACCCGCCCGCCGGTGGTGCAGGAGACCGGCGGCCCGAGCGAACAGGACCGCGACCCCGTGGCGTCGAAATCGACCTGTTCGGTGAGCTGCGCCACGCCCAGGCCAGCCCGCAGGAAGGGCATGAAGCCGGAGAAGGCGTAGCCCCAGCGGCCGGTCACGGCGAGACCGCCGTCGAGGCTGGCGCGGTAGGTGCCCGCGGCCGTGTTGGTATAGGTCGACAGGCCGGGGATGGCGACGAGCGTCGATCCACCGAGCCGGCCGGTGCCGCCCTCGCGCCCCAGCCGCCCGCGGAACTCGAGGCCGGAGATCCAGCCGTTCGGCCCGCCGGCATTCCAGCCGGCGAGGACATGGGCGGTGAGGCCGGCCAGCCCCGCCGACGTGCGGCAGCCCGACCCGCCGCCAATCGAGACCGGCCCGAGAAAGGGAATGCCGGCGCCCGGGCAGGCGAAGCCATCGACGATGGTGAAGTCGCGATGGGCCGGCAGCCCATAGCCGAGGCCGCCGGCAACGTAGAACCCGCCGAAGCCACGGTTGCCGGCCGCCACCGCGTCGAAGTCGGGAATGGCGGAAGGACGCACGTCCTGGGCGGCGGCGCCCGCGGCAGCGAGCACGGTTCCGAGCACGACGACGAGCCGCAAGGCGTGGCGAACCACGGCCATCTCCCTTAATCCTCGCGACCCGGTTCATGTTTAACACGGGGTGGACGGGGGAGCGCGAAAACCGCGGAACGGGGTGGATGGTCCGTTAACGACGCGGGCGGCGGGCTTTCGGGAAGACCCCGCCCTCACCTCCTTGGCCGTCGGCATGGGCTCGACCTTCACCTCTCCCCGGCGGGGAGAGGTCGCCGGGCGTCAAGCGATGCGGGTGAGGGGGAGAGCGATCGACGAGAAGGACGAGAACCCCCTCACCCGGCCTTCGGCCGACCTCTCCCCGCCGGGGAGAGGTGAAGAGGCGTCCTCGTCCAACAGGCACAGGAACCCTAATCGTCATGCCCGGCCTCGTGCCGGGCATCCACGACTTGTCTTGAGACCGCGGTGTTCACGTCGTGGATGGCCGGGACAAGCCCGGCCATGACGGCGGGGGAATTCCCACCTCTCCCTGCCGGGTAGCGCTGAAGAGCGACGACCTGGATGTTCATTGTCCGACCGAGGCGCAGTTGTCGAACATGGTCCGAAACTACCCGACCAGCGCATCGCTGTCAATGACTGATTTCCCATAAAAGGATAATTATCCGACAGACTCGCCGCCGCATCATCCCCTGGGATCGACCGGCCTCACCGACCCGATGCCGAGAATGTCCTCCATGATCTTCGCGCCGGCCAGAACCCGGTCCTCGCCATGGGGGCGGGCGGCGATCTGCAGGCCGATCGGGCGGCCATCCCGGGTGAAGCCGCAGGGCAGCGACAGGGCGGGGCAGGAGACCGTCGTCAGCGCATAGGCGATGGAGAGCCACTGGACATAGTCGGGGAAGGTGAAGCCGTCGCATTCGGCGACGAAGCGCTGCTCGACCGGATAGGCGGCGACGATGGTGGCCGGCGTCAGCAGGAGGTCGTAGCGCTCGAAGAAGGCGAGGGTCCGCTGCAGCATGGCCTGGCGCTGCGCCTCGGCGCGCGTCAGTTCGTCCATGGTGAGCTTCAGGCCCTTCTCGATGTTCCAGACGACCTCCGGCTTGAGCTTGTCGCGGTGGGTCTTGAGGAGTTCGAACTTGGTGGTGGCGAAGGCATAGGCGCGCAGGGTGCCGAAGCACTCGTGCACCTCGGAAAAGTCGGGATGGGCCTCCTCGACGATGACGCCTGCCTCCTTGAAGCGCTTGGCAGCGGCTTCGGTGATGGCGCGCACCTCCGGGTCGACCGGGGTGATGCCGAGGTCGGGCGACCAGGCGACGCGCTTCGGCCTCCACGGCCCCTTGAGGATGGAGCGGAAGCTCTTGCGCGGGGCGGGCAGCGAGCGCGGGTCGCGGTGGTCGTCGCCGCTCATGGCATCGAGCAGCAGGGCGAGGTCGGTGACCGTGCGGGCCATCGGGCCTTCGACGCCAAGGGTCGCGTCGATCTTGGTGCCGGGCGTGGCGGCGACGCGGCCCGGCGAGGGGCGCATGCCGACGATGCCGCAGAAGCTCGCCGGGTTGCGCAGGGAGCCGCCCATGTCGGAGCCGTGGGCGAGCCAGGCCATGCCGGTGGCGAGCGCAACCGCCGCGCCGCCGGAGGAGCCGGCCGCGGAGAGCTTGGTGTTGTAGGGGTTCACGGTGGCGCCGAAGACCTCGTTGAAGGTGTTGGCGCCGGCGCCGAATTCCGGCGTGTTGGACTTGGCGTAGATGATGCCGCCCTGGGCCTCGAGGTGCTCGACCAGGATGTTGGAGGCCTCCGGCACGAAGTCCTTGAAGATGGGAGAGCCTTGCGTCGAGAGGACGCCGGCGACGTCGGTGAGGTCCTTGATCGGCACCGGCATGCCCTGCAGGAGGCCCCTGCCCTCCTTCGGCTTCTTCATCAGGGCCCGGGCGCGTCTGCGGGCCCGGTCGAAGCACAGGGTCGGCAGGGCATTGACCTTGCCGTCGACGGCCTTGATGCGTTTTTCCAACGTGTCGAGGAGGTCGATGGGCGTCACCTCTCCGGACTTCAGCAGCTTGACGATGTCGGTAGCGCTCTTCTCGATCAGCGACAGATCGGCGGCCATGGAATGTCCCCTCGGGTCCTCGAATGCGGCGGGCACGGTGGCATTGCCGTCCCCCCCGCGGCAAGCGGCGCGGAGGGGGCGGGGGACATGCGCGGGCGGAATGGGTGGGCGGTCGCGCCTCCGGCGCGATTGGCAGCCCGGCGCCGCGAGGCCTCACTCCGTGCGGATATTCGCCTCGCGGACCAGGGTCGCCATCGCCGCGCGGCCTTCCGTCACGAAGCGCCCGAAGGCATCGGGGCGCGAGGCGACGGGCACGCAGCCGATCTGCACGAGGCGCTCGCGCAGCGCCGGCTGGGCAATCGCCTCGGCCAGGGCGTCGTAGAGGGCGGTGACGACGGGCGCAGGGGTGCCCGCCGGCCCGAACAGCCCGGCCCATTCATTGGACTCGAAACCTGCGAAGCCCTGCTCGGCGATGGTCGGAATGTCCGGCCGGCTTTCCACCCGGGTGAGCGTGCCGACGCCCAGGAACCGCGCGCGGTTGCTGTCCACCACCGGACCGGCGGAGACCAGCGTGGTGAACACCGCGTCGAGCGCCCCGGTCGCCAGATCCTGCGCCGCCGCCGCGCCGCCGCGATAGGGAACGTGGATCACCTCGATCCCCGCAGCCCGCGCGAAGGCAACGAGCCCGATATGCCCCGCCGTTGCATTGCCCTGGGTGCCGACGGTGAGCTTCCCCGGCTGCGCCTTGGCGGCAGCCACGAATTCGCTGAGCGTCCGCGCCGGGAAATCGGCCTTCACCGCGATGGCCGAGGGGAAGGTCACCACCAGCGAGATCGGCGTGAAGGCGGTGGCGTAGTCGAAGGTCAGGCCGCGCAGCAGCGACGGGTTCACGATGTGGCTCGACGCGTCCCAGAGGAATGTATGGCCATCCGTCGCCCGCGCCGTCTCCGCCCCACCGAGGCTCCCGCTCGCGCCGGTGCGGTTCTCAACGACGAACCGCTGGCCGAGCCTCTCGCCCATGTGGCCCGTCAGCACGCGCGCGGCGCTATCTGCCGCGCCGCCGGCCGAGAAGGGCACGATGAGCCGGATGGGACGCTGCGGCCAGGCGCCCTGGGCGCGGGCGGCGAACGGGGCAAGGGCAAGGCCCGCTGCAGCGGCCAGCGTCGCGCGGCGGGTCAGGGTGGCGGGGAACAGGGCCATGGTGGAGCCTCTCATTGTGATGCGTTTCCTGTTGTTCGGCATAGGATGTCACGCCGCATCCGGTCAATCGAGGGCGGCGCACCGGATTGTCCACCCGGCCGGCTGCCCGACCGCATGGGGATCACGGCCGCCAGCGCCATCCGGCTCCGTGCAATGCGTCCTGAGCCTAGGCTCGCCCCCTCCGATGCGGTAGAGACTGGCGGCAACGGAACCCCCTGTTCATCCCATGGCCTCCGACAGCACGATCCCCGTAGACCTCGCCGACCCCGAACCGCAGGTGCGGGTGCGCCATCTCAACAAGCGCGACCTCAACCGCACCTGGGAGTTCATCAAGGCGGTGTTCCGCGAGGTGAACCGCTCGACGGTGGAGTACCAGCGGCCGAAATCGAAGAAGCGCTTCCTCGAGGTCTTCGACGAGAAGGGCATCGAGCAGCTGCTCTTCGTCATCCGCGTGGGCGGCAAGGAGCGGATCGTCGGCTATGCCGAATGCGCACTCGCCATCATCGGCACCGACAACTGGATGAACGAGCGCTATTTCCGCGCCCGCGACATGCGCCCGCTCTTCGTCGAGGAACTGGCGGTGGACCCGGAATTCCAGGGCCGCGGGCTCGGCACCTTCGTGCTGGAGCAGCTCGAACATCTCGCCAAGCTGCGCGGCTGCACGCATCTGGTGCTGGAGGTGGCGGAGAACAACGAAAACGCCCTCAAGTTCTACCGCGGCCGCGCCTTCACCAAGCTCGACGCCGCCATCTTCCTCGCCAAGACCGTGGTGAGCGACCCGGAAATCCTGCCGCCGCGGCGGCTGAAGCGGCGCGAGACCAAGGCGCGGGCCGCGGCGCAGCCGCGGGCGGCGACGACGCCGTCGGAACCGAAGGACATGCCGCCCGAGGGCTAGGCTCGCGGTGGCTCCAGGGGCTGTGCTTTTGCGAGCCTGTCCTGCTTTGACAGGCCGCCCGCCGATCGGCTTCACTCCGCCATCCCCGCTTCGGAGGCCGCCATGGCTTTGACCAACCTGCAGGTCCGCGACCTGGAAACCGTCCTTCACCCCTACACGAATCAGGCGACGATCCGTGACACGGGCACGCTGGTCCTGGAACGGGCCAAGGGCATCTATGTCTACGACGTCGACGGCAAGCCCTATATCGAGGGCATGTCGGGCCTGTGGTGCACGGCACTGGGCTACGGCAACGAGGAGCTGGCCCAGACCGCCTACGAACAGATGAAGAAGCTGTCCTTCACCCATCTGTTCGGCGGCAAGAGCCATGACCCGGCCATCGAACTGGCCGAGAAGCTGAAGGAGAAGGCGCCCGTGCCGATCTCCAAGGTGTTCTTCGTCTGCTCGGGCTCGGAGGCCAACGACAGCCAGGTCAAGATGGTCTGGTACATGAACAATGCGCTGGGCCGGCCGCAGAAGAAGAAGATCATCTCCCGTATCAAGGGCTATCACGGCGTTACCATCGCCTCGGCCTCGCTGACCGGCCTGCCGGCCAACCACACCGATTTCGACCTGCCGATCTCCGGCATCCTGCACACGTCCTGCCCGCACCATTACCGCTTCGCCCATGAGGGAGAGACGGAGGAAGAGTTTGCCACCCGCTGCGCCCAGGACCTGGAGGACATGATCCTGCGCGAGGGGCCGGAGACGGTCGCCGCCTTCATCGCCGAGCCGGTGATGGGCGCGGGCGGCGTCATCGTGCCGCCGGCAGGCTATTTTGAGAAGATCATGGCGGTCTGCCAGCGCTACGACGTCTACATGATCGCCGACGAGGTGATCTGCGGCTTCGGGCGCCTCGGCGAATGGTTCGGCTCCTCGGCGCTCGGCTACAAGCCGCACTCCATCTCGGTCGCCAAGGCCCTGACCTCCGCCTACATGCCGGTGGGCGCGGTGATGATCCCGGAGGAGATGTATCAGGCGACGATCATCGAATCGAAGAAGATCGGCACCTTCGGCCACGGCTTCACCTATTCGGGCCATCCAGTCGGCGCGGCCGTGGCGCTGAAGACCCTCGAGATCTACGAGCGCGACCGCATCATCGAGAAGTCGGCGGCCAAGACGCCGCAGTTCCAGGCGCATCTGAAGGCCCTCGCCGACCATCCGCTGGTGGGCGAGGCGCGCGGCATGGGCCTGGTCGGCGCACTGGAGATGGTCGCCCACAAGCCGACCAAGAAGGCCTTCGAGCCGAAGGCCGGCATCGGCGCCTATGCCACCATGGTGGCGCAGGAAGAGGGGCTGATCATCCGCAATCTCGGCGATTCGCTCGCCGTCTGCCCGCCGCTGATCATCACGCCGGAGGAGATCGACGACCTGTTCGACCGCCTGGCGCGAACCCTCGACCGGACGCTCGACAAGGTGAAGGCGGAGGGCCTGCTCGGCGCCTGAGCGCCGCCGGGTGGCGGCGAGAGGCCGCTGTCACAAGCCTGCCATAACCTCTGCTTCATTTCTGGGTCCGGTGGGGTTAACCTCCCGGAACCCACAACATTCGAAGAGTGCCGATGGCCCGCGAACTCGATCCCTTCAAGGTCTCGTCCCCGCGGATCTTTCTGTTCCGGATGCTGGTGTTCCTGGCGCTGGTCGGCCTCGTCGTCTTCGTCCTGCAGCGCGAAGTGCAGACCGCCTTCATGGCCAATCCGGGCCTCAACGGCGTCATCGTTGCCGTCGGCCTGATCGGCATCGTCCTGTCGTTCCGCCAGGTCATCCGGCTGTTCCGCGAGGCGCGCTGGGTCAACACGTTCCGCCTTGCTGATCCCGGCATCACCGTCCAGAGGCCGCCGATCCTGCTGGCGCCGATGGCGACCATGCTCGGCGCGCGGAGCGGGCAGATGGCGATCTCGACCGTCACCATGCGCTCGCTGCTGGATTCGCTCGCCACCCGTCTCGACGAGGGCCGCGAACTGGCGCGCTATCTGACCGGCCTGCTGGTCTTCCTCGGCCTGCTCGGCACGTTCTGGGGCCTGATCGAGACGGTGACCTCGGTCGGCCGGGTCATCAACAGCCTGTCCAACCAGGGCGAGCTCGGCACCATCTTCGAAGACATGAAGCGCGGCCTCGCCGAGCCTCTCGGCGGCATGGGCATCGCCTTCTCGTCCTCGCTGTTCGGTCTCGCCGGCTCGCTCGTCCTCGGCTTCCTCGACCTGCAGGCCAGCCAGGCGCAGAACCGCTTCTACACCGAAGTGGAGGACTGGCTGTCCTCGACCGTCCAGGACATGGCGGTCATCAGCCCCGTTTCCGGCGACGGCGGATCGCCGCAGGTGAGCGTCGCCGACCTCCAGCGGGCCTTCGACCGGCTGCGCGAGGCCATGGGGGACGGGTCCTCCAACCAGCGCGCCAGTGCCGCCATGGCCAATCTGGCCGAGGGCATCCAGGGCCTTGTCACCCACATGCGCTCCGAGCAGCAGGTGGTGCGTGACTGGATGCAGGCCCAGTCCGCCGACCAGAAGGAACTGCGGCGCCTGCTCGAACAGGTGCTGCGCGAGAAGGGGTCGGTCTGATGGCCCTGTCGCGGTCACGCCGCGGCGAGCGCGGGATCGACTACTGGCCGGGCTTCGTCGACGCACTGTCGACCTTCCTCCTGTCGATCATCTTCATGCTCTCCGTGTTCATGCTGGCGCAGTATTTCCTGTCGCGCGACATCGCCGGCAAGGACGACGCCATGGTGCGGCTGCAGCGCCAGATCGCCGAACTCGGGGAATTGCTGCAGCTCGAGCGCGGCCAGCGACAGACCCTTCAGGAGGGGCTCGCGGCCATCACCGCTACGCTCGGAACCTCGGATGTCGAAAGGCGGCGGCTGCAGAGCCTGCTGGATGACGCCCAGGGCCAGGCCGGAGCGCAGATCGGGCGGGCCACCACGCTGGAGGCCCAACTCGCCCAGCAGCGCCAGACGGCGCAGGCGGCGCTGTCGCAGATCGAACTCCTCAACCAGCAGATCACCGCGCTGCGCCGGCAACTGGCCTCGCTCGAGGAGGCGCTCGGCGCCAGCGAGGCCCGCGACCGCGATTCACAGACGCGCATCACCGATCTGGGCCGGCGGCTCAACCTCGCCCTGGCCCAGCGCGTGCAGGAACTGTCGCGCTACCGCTCGGAATTCTTCGGGCGCCTGCGCGAAATTCTCGCCGAGCGCTCCGACATCCGCGTCGTCGGCGACCGATTCGTCTTCGGGTCCGAGGTGTTCTTCGGGTCGAGCCAGGCGGAACTGGAACCGGGGGGACGGGCCGAGCTCGACAAGCTCGCCACCGCGCTGATCCAGCTCGAGAAGGACATTCCGACCGACATCGCCTGGGTGCTGCGGGTCGACGGCCATACCGACGCGCGGCCCATGCAGGGCGGGCGCTTCCGGTCGAACTGGGAGCTGTCGGCGGCCCGCTCCATCGCCGTCGTCCAGTATCTCATCGCCCGGGGGATCGCGCCGCAGCGGCTGGTGGCGGCCGGTTTCGGCGAGTTCCAGCCCATCGACCAGGGTGACGGGCCGGAGGCGCTCGCCCGCAACCGCCGCATCGAGCTGCGCCTGACCGACCGGTGACGATTGCCGTCGTCGCCGGTGCCGATCCCCTGCCGCCGGTGCTCGCCGACCTGTGGGTCGCGGCCTGGGCGCGGGCCTATCCCGGCATCGACTTCGAGGCCCGGCGCGGCTGGCTCGACGGGCGCATTGCGGCGATGGCGCGGGACGGTACGGCGATCCTGGTGGGGCTCGTGGACGGCATGCCCGGCGGCTTCGTCACGGTCCATCCCGGCACCGGCTGGATCGACCAGATGCTGGTCGGTCTCGCCCATCAGGGCAGCGGCCTCGCCGCGGCGCTGATGGATGCGGCCAAGGCCGTCGCGCCGGCGGGGCTGACACTCGACGTCAATGCGGACAATGCCCGCGCCATCGCCTTCTACCGGCGGCAAGGCTTCGCCACGACCGGCACGCGCCTCAACGAGCAGGGCCGGAGCATCGCCCTCATGGCGTGGGTGCCGCCGGCTCCGGCGCCGCGACGCTCTTGAACTGCAGTTCGGCGAGGCGCGCATAGAGACCGCCGGCCGCCGCAAGGGAGGCGTGGGTGCCCTGTTCGACGATGCGGCCCTGGTCCATGACGAGGATGCGGTCGCAATCGAGGACCGTGGCGAGGCGGTGGGCGATGACCAGCGTGGTGCGCCCGGTCATCAGCCGCGACAGGGCCTCCTGAACCAGCGTCTCGCTCTCGGCGTCGAGAGCCGAGGTCGCCTCGTCGAGCAGCAGCAGCGGCGCGTCGCGCAGGATGGCGCGGGCGATGGCGATACGCTGGCGCTGGCCGCCCGACAGCGTCACGCCGCGCTCGCCGATGAGGCTGGCATAGCCGTCGGGCATGCGGACGATGAACTCGTCGGCATGGGCCATGCGCGCGGCGGCGACCACCTCCTCGTCGGAGGCGCCCGGCCGCCCGTAGCGGATGTTCTCGGCCACCGAGGCGGCGAAGATGGCGACATCCTGCGGCACGAGGGCGATGCGGGCGCGCAGGGCCAGCGGATCGGTCTCGGCCACCGGCACGCCGTCGAAGCGGATGACGCCGCCCTGCGGGTCGTAGAAGCGCTGGACCAGGGCGAAGAGCGTCGACTTGCCGGATCCGGAGGGGCCGACGATCGCCACCCGCTCGCCGGCCTTCACGGTGAAGGTGACGTCGTCGAGAATGCGCGTCTCGGGCCGCGAGGGATAGGCGAAGCGCACGGCGACGAAGGCAACCTCGCCGCGCGGCGGCTCGGGCAGCGGCAGCGGCCGCTCCGGCGCCTTGATGTCGGGCGTGACGGCGAGGATCTCGCCCAAGCGCTCGGCCGAGCCCGCGGCCTGGCTGATCTCGCTCCACACTTCCGAGAGCTGCGACAGGGCGCTGGCGGCGAAGACCGCATAGAGCACGAATTGCGACAGGCGGCCGCTGGTGATGGTGCCGGCGAGCACCTGCTGGGCGCCGGCCCAGAGCACGGCGACGACACTGGTGAAGACGAGGAAGATGATGACGGCGGTGAGGATGGCCCGGGCCCGGTTGGCGTCGCGGGCGCCCGCAAAGGCGTCCTCGGCGGCGATGGAGAAGCGTTGCGTCACCGTCGCCTCGGCGGTGAAGGACTGCATGGTGCGCACGGCCTGGATGTTCTCGCTGGCATAGGCCGAGGCCTCGGCGAGCCTGTCCTGGGCGGCGCGGGAGCGGCGGCGGACATTGCGGCCGAAGGCGACCAGCGGCAGCACCAGGAAGGGAATGGCGCCGACCACGTAGAGGGAAAGCTGGGGCGAGGTGATCACCATCATGGCGACGGCGCCGCCGAACATGATGATGTTGCGAAGGGCCATGGAGACCGAGACGCCAAGGGCCGATTTCAGCTGTGTCGTGTCGGCGGTCAGCCGCGAGACGAGCTCGCCGGTGCGCGCCGTGTCGAAGAAGGAGGGCGACAGGGTCGCCAGGTGGTTGAAGACGCTGGTGCGGATATCCGCCACGACCCGCTCGCCGATCGTCGTCACCAGATAGAACCGCGCCGCCGAGGCCACCGCCAGAACGGCGGCGATGACGACAAGCATGCCGAAATACTGGGTGATCATCCCTTCGGCGGCAAAGCCGAAATCGATCATGCGGCGGATGGCGAGCGGCACTGCCAGGGTGGCCAGGGAGGCGACGAGCAGGGCGAGGCCGGCGCCGGCCAACATGCCGCGATGGCGCAGCATGAAGGGCAGGAACTTCATCAGCGGACGGAATTTCGAACGGCGCGCCGGCGGAGCTGCGGCCTTGCCTGCGTCGAGCGTATCAACCGTGGACATGGATTCCGGACTCGTCTTCTCGTTACTGATTATCGAACCCACGTCTTCGCTTGAAAAGGCGGCCGAGTTCCTTTAATAGCGCGGCTTCTCATCACAGGACACGACCCTTAGCGCCTGCCCCCCGAGAGCGGCGCCCTTCGAGGACGACCCATGAAGCCCGACATCCATCCCGACTACCACACCATCAAGATCGTGATGACCGATGGCACCGAGTACACGACGCGCTCGACCTACGGCAAGGAGGGCGACGTCCTCCAGCTCGATATCGATCCCAAGGTCCATCCGGCCTGGACCGGCGGCACGCAGCAGCTGATGGATCGCGGCGGTCGTCTGTCCCGCTTCAACCAGAAGTTCGGCGGCATCGGCGCGCTCAAGGGCTGATCATACGGCCCTCTCGGGCGGTCCTGACGAACCCTGGCCGAAAGGCCGGGGTTTTTTGCGTTCGCCCATCGCCAGCGGCGCCCAGGTATGACGCCAAAGTCATATTGCGCTGCAATATCGTCGTTGCTGCCGCCCCATCCGTCGTCTAGAGCGCAGGGGGGAGACGACGTCGGACATGTGAGGGGTAGCCATCGAAGGACGCGATGCGGCCTTCGGGAGATCATCGCATGCTGGAAGAGCTCATCACGCCGGGCGTCATTCGCAAGCTCTACGCCTGGGAGAGCGATCTCCTGACGGCGCATTTCCTGCGCCTCGATCCCGAGGCCCGCCATTGCCGCTTCGCCGCCGGTGTCTCCGACGAGACCGTCGTGGCCTATGCCGGACAGGCCCTCGGTCCGGATGCGGTGGTGCACGGTTTCCTGGTCGAGGGTGTGATGCGCGGCGCCGCGGAACTGCGGTTGATGCCCGGCCGGACCGGCGAGGTGGCGGTCACCGTCGAGGATGCCTGGCGGCTCACCGGCATCGGGTCGGCGCTGTTCGGCCGCCTGCTGCTCACCGCCCGCAATCGCGGCCTGACCGGCCTCGTCATGACCTGCCTGTCGTCCAACCGCGGCATGCAGCGCCTCGCCGCCCGTTTCGACGGGACGATCACCACCGCCTCCGGAGACAGTTTCGCCACGGTGACGGCGCGGCCGGCGACACCGCTGTCGTTCTGGCGCGAGGTGGTCGCCGACTCGGCTGCGGCCACGGCGAGCGTCATCAACCGGCAGATCGGATTGCTGCGCGACGGTGCGGCGGCGGTGCGCGGTCCGCTCGCCGAGGGCTGAGCCCTCAGCGGGCCATGCTGACGGGGGCACCGGTGGCGGTTGCGCCGGAATAGGCCCCACCGCCCTGCGGGGACAGGCGGGCCGCCACGCGGCCCCCCGGCTGCAGCAGCACGATCTCCGCGCCGCGCTGCTCCCAGGCGTTGATCCGTGCGAGCGAGGGCGCCCGGCAGTTCTGCGGGCTGGCGCGGTAGAACTCGAAGAGCGGGGTGGAGGTCAGGGTGATGCGGCAGCGGTCACCCGCATCGGTCACCGTCCAGGTGCCGGCGACGTTGGTTGCGCCGGACGCGGCGCGTTCCTGCCGCGGCAGGGCGGAGACGACGGCAGGCGGCGGGGCGCCGCGCTGCTGCGGCTCGGGCTGCATGATCTGCGGCTGCGCCGAGGGCGCGCTGGGCGCCAGCGCGGTCTCGACTGCCGGGGGGCCGGTATCCGACCGCCCCGAGACGGAGGGCGGCGCGATCTCCTGGCTCTCGACCGCGCCCTGGGCGCCGGGCTGGCCGCCGGGAATGATGTCATCGGATGGTGCCGGCCGGATCTGCGGCTGCACCTCGGTCCGCGCCATGGTGTCGGACCGGCCCCAGCCGACGGGCGAGCCGCCGGTATCGCCGAAGCGGGACGAGGAGGTGCATCCGGCGAGGGCGACGGAGCAGAGCAAGAGTGCAGCGGGGCGCATACCCATGGAACGGTTCACCCAAGAGAGGTCGCGCGACGCGCGAGCCTGGCCACGATGATGCCCTGCAGCGGCAATTCCGTGGCAGGCCTGCGACATCCGGACGATGTTCAGGTTCTGGTTAACCGACCGTTGAGGCTGGCGCAGCCTGTTTCTTCGGCGGGACCGCGAAAAGGGAGCCGGACCCGGTCCCTGGTCGCGCGTCAGACCTGACGCGCCACCATCATCTTCTTGATCTCGGCGATGGCCTTGGCGGGGTTCAGACCCTTCGGGCAGGCCTTGGAGCAGTTCATGATCGTGTGGCAGCGATAGAGCCGGAACGGATCCTCGAGATTGTCGAGGCGCTCGCCGGTGGCCTCGTCGCGCGAATCGATCAGCCAGCGGTAGGCCTGCAGCAGGATGGCGGGACCGAGATAGCGGTCGCCGTTCCACCAGTAGCTTGGGCAGGAGGTCGAGCAGCAGGCGCAGAGAATGCATTCATAGAGGCCGTCGAGCTTCTCGCGGTCCTCCTTCGACTGCCGCCACTCCTTCTCGGGACGGGCGGTGGTCGTCTTCAGCCAGGGCTCGATGGAGGCGTGCTGGGCGTAGAAGCGCGTCAGGTCGGGAACGAGGTCCTTGACCACCGGCATGTGCGGCAGCGGATAGACCTTCACCTGGCTGCCATTCACCTCGTCCATGCCCTTGGTGCAGGCGAGGGTGTTGGTGCCGTCGATGTTCATGGCGCAGGAGCCGCAGATGCCTTCACGGCAGGAGCGGCGGAAGGTCAGGGTCGGGTCGACCTTGTTCTTGATCCAGATGAGGCCGTCGAGGACCATCGGGCCGCAATCGTCGCGGTCGACGTAATAGGTGTCGATGCGCGGATTGGCGCCGTCGTCCGGGTTCCACCGGTAGATGCGGAACTCGCTCAGACGGTTGGAGCCCGGCGGCTTCGGCCAGGTCTTTCCCTCGGTGATCTTCGAGTTCTTCGGAAGCGTGAACTGAGCCATGTGATGTCTACTTGTCGTGCGGGCCGAGCAAGGCTGGACTTCCCATCAAGCCTCGGAGGGCCCTTGTCAATCGGGTCTTTTGTCGGGGCCGGTGAGCGCGCCGCCTTCAGCCGCGCATCCACCAGACGACGATCGTTCCCAGAACGGCGGCGACGAGACCCACGACCCGCAGCTGCTGGTCGGGCGTCACGCGCATGGTCTCGAGCGCATCCCGTATACGCGAGGGAAAGGCTGCGAGGATCAGCCCCTCGATCACGAGAACGAGACCTATGGCGACGAGAAAGTCTTGCATGGCGTTTGGCTATTGGGACAGGGCCGCCGCGAGGTTGTCGCGACGGCCCTGTCCTGGAGCGGGATCGGCTCAGTTGCCGGTGGTCGGCGCCGGTGTGCCCGGCGCAGGAGCCGGGGCCGGCGCCCCGGGCGCTGCCGGGGTCCTCGGACCGTTGCGGCGCCCGGAGGGATCGCCGAAGTAGCGGAAGAAGTCCGAATTGGGCGACAGCACCATGCGGGTATCGCCCTGCTTCAGGCTCTGCTCATAGGCCTGCATGGTCCGGTAGAAGGAGAAGAAGTCCGGATCACGGTTGAAGGCCTCGGCAAAGATCTTGTTGCGCTCGGCATCGCCGGCACCGCGCAGCTCTTCCGAGCGGCGGTCGGCCTCGGCGAGAATCCCGACGACCTCGCGGTCGGCGCGGGCGCGGATCGTGACCGCGGCCTGCTGGCCGGTGGCGCGCAGGTCGGCGGCTTCCTGACGACGCTCGGTCTGCATGCGGTTGAACACCGCTTCCTGGTTGACCTGGGGCAGGTCGACGCGGGTCAGACGCAGATCGACGATGGCGACGCCGAGGGTGGTCGCCTCGCGGTTCACCTCTTCCTGGATACGGTTCATCAGCCGGTCACGATCCGTGCGGATCAGCTGCGCCATCGTGGCGCCGGCGATGATGTTGCGCATCGAGGAATTGACGAAGCTCGCCAGGCGGGTATTGGCGTTGGGAACGGTCCGCACCGTCTGGAAGAAGCGGAGCGGCTGGGTGATGCGGTAGCGGGCGAAAGCGTCGACGTCGAGGTTCTGACGGTCGGTCGAGAGGACCGTCTGGACCGGCAGGTCGAGATCGAGGATGCGCTTGTCGACCGTCACCACGTTCTCGATGAACGGGACCTTGAAATAGAGGCCCGGCTCGCTGATCGGCTCACGCACGACCTGGCCGAAGCGCAGGACGATGGCGTGCTGCGTCATCTGGACGACGAAGAAGGCGTTGGCGAGGGCGAAGAGCGCCAGCGCGGCGACGACGCCAAAGACGAGTTTCAGGGAAGAGTTCATCGCGAAGTCCTCGCGGCAGCGGCCGCAGCGGCCGGGGCGGGCTGTGCCGGTCGGCGCAACATCTGGTCGAGCGGCAGGAACGGCTGCACGGAGCTGCCGGCCTGGTCGATGATGACCTTCTCGGTGCCACCGAAGATGCGTTCCATCGTCTCGAGGAACATGCGCTCGCGCGTCACGTCCGGAGACAGGCGGTACTGTTCGAAGACCTGGGTGAAGCGGCTCGCCTGACCGCTGGCCTCGGCGACGACGCGCTCACGATAGGCCTCGGCCTCCTGGAGGATCTGCGAGGCGCGACCGCGTGCCTCCGGAACCACCTGGTTGGCATAGGTGCGCGCCTCGTTCTGGACGCGGGACTGGTCCTGCTGTGCCGCGTTGACGTCGAGGAAGGAGTTGCGCACCGGTGCCGGCGGCAGGGCCGATACCAGCTGGACGACGCGGATGTTCACGCCGGACTGATAGTCGTCCATGATCCGCTGCATGATCTGGCGGATTTCGGCGGCGATCGCCGCCTGGTCGACGGTCAGGATGTTCTGGATGTTGCGCCGGCCGATGGACTCGCGCAGCGCGCTCTCCGCCACGGCCTTCACCGTGCCTTCCGGGTTCTGAAGCTGGAAGACGAAACTGGCGACCTGCGCCGCGTTGACGTCCCACTGCACTTCGAGATCGATATCGACGATGTTCTCGTCGCCGGTCAGCATCAGGCTCTCTTCGGGCACCTCGCGGTTGGCGCCACGCGCGCCGCCGCCGGACCGGTAGCCGACCTCGGTCCGCCGCACGTCGGTGACGGGCACCTTGAAGACCGCGCCGAAGGGCGCCGGCGGGTTCCAGTTGAGGCCCGGCGCGGCATTGCCGATATGCCGGCCGAAGACGGTGTTCACCGCGACCTCGTTCTGGCTGACCGTGAAGAAGCCGGTGAGGCCATAGATGATGACGCCGAGCACACCGATCAGGGCGATGCCCTTGGCGCCGATATTGCCGCCGCCACCCGGGAGGACGTTCTTCAGGCGCTCCTGGCTCCGGCGGATCAGCTCCTCGAGATCGGGCGGCTGGTTACCACCACCGCCACCGCCGCCACCACCGCCCTGAGGGCCCTGCCCCCAGGGACCACGTGGCCCGCCGCCACCGCCGCCACCTGCGCCGCCGCCGCCGCCCCATGGGCCGCCGCCGCCTTGATTGTTCCACGGCATGAACTGTCCTCGCTTGAAGGCGGGGCCGAAGCCTCGCTCACGCCCTAAGGCGCTTGAAGTCAGGGACGGATATAGAAGACCGCTACGCTGCTTTCAACGCGGCGTGGCTGCACAGGCCGAGGAATAGGCGTCTTGGTGAAGATTGACGCCTTTGCAGGCGGTCGCGGAGGCCTAACCGGGCACCGTGTCGGCACCGGGCGTGGCGCCATGCGGCGTTCCGCCGCTGGTCCGGCGATAGGCGACGATGCGGAAAGCGTGGTCATCGTCGGGTCCGGCGGGGTGACTGGCGCGCATTTCGCCGGTCCAGACCGCCGGATCGATGGCCGGAAAGAAGGCGTCGGCCTCCGGAGTGGCATCGACATGGGTGATGAGGAGCCGGTCGGCGCGCGACAGCGCCTGCGCATAGATATCGCCGCCGCCGAGCACCGCGATCTCGGGAGCCCCTGACCGCAGCGCCGCGGCATGGGCGATGGCGAGAGCGCCCTCCAGCGACCCCGTCACCACCGCGCCGGGCAGCGACAGGCCTGGCTGGCGCGACGCGACGATGTTGAGACGTTTCGGCAGCGGCTTGCCACCGAAGCTCTCGAAGGTCTTGCGGCCCATCACCAGCGGCAGCCCCGCGGTGGCGGCGCGGAAATGCGCCATGTCCGCCTTCAGCCGCCAGAGCAGGCGATTGTCGCGGCCGATGGCGCCGTTGGCGGCAACAGCGGCGATGAGCACGATGGGGGTCACGGGGCGGTCTCGTATTTGAGCCATTTGGCCTTCAGGGCCGCCTCCGCGTCGATACCCAGACGTTCGGCCAGCACCAGCGTGAAGCCCAGCACATCGGCAAGTTCGCGGGCCAGAGCCTCGTGACCTTCCGCAGCCTCGAGCCGATGACGTGACCTGCGGGTTGTAGCCAGGTAGGCCTGAGTCAATTCCCCAAGCTCCTCCTGCAACTTGAGCACGATCCAGTCATTGCCCGGCGCGATGCCGAACGCGGTCTCATACTGACGGCTGATCCGTTCGACGCGAGACTGCAACGATGACTGTGCGCCGGTCACACCGCCACCGGGGCCTTGATGGCGGGATGGGGCTCGTAGCCCGTCAACGTGAAGTCCTCGTAGGTGAAGGCAAAGAGATCGGTCACATCAGGGTTGAGCGTCATGACCGGCAGCGGGCGCAGCGGGCGGCTGAGTTGCAGTTCGGCCTGTTCGATGTGGTTCAAGTAGATATGGGCGTCGCCCAGCGTGTGGACGAAGTCGCCGGGCTTCAGGCCCGCCACCCGCGCCAGCATGAGGGTCAAGAGCGCGTAGGAGGCGATGTTGAAAGGCACGCCGAGGAAAATGTCGGCCGAGCGCTGGTAGAGCTGGCAGGAGAGCTTGCCGTCGGCGACGTAGAACTGGAACAGGCAGTGGCAGGGCGGCAGCGCCATGGCCTCGACATCGGCCGGATTCCAGGCCGAGACGATGAGGCGGCGCGAATCTGGATTGGTCTTCAGCATCTTCACCAGCTGGGCGATCTGGTCGATGCTGCGCCCGTCGGGGGCGGCCCAGGAGCGCCACTGCTTGCCGTAGACCGGGCCGAGATTGCCTTCCGGATCGGCCCATTCGTCCCAGATGCTGACGCCGTTGGCCTTCAGATAGGCGATGTTGGTGTCGCCCTTCAGGAACCACAGGAGTTCGTGGACGATCGACTTCAGATGCAGCTTCTTGGTGGTGACCATCGGAAAGCCCTCCGACAGGTCGAAGCGCATCTGGTGGCCGAAGACGGAGAGCGTGCCCGTGCCCGTCCGGTCGTCCTTGCGGGCGCCGTGGCGCAGGACGTGCTCCATCAGGTCGTGGTACTGGCGCATCGTGGCCTCCGGGGGGGCGAATCCGTCGAGGCTTCTTATAGCGCGGTTCGCCACCCGGCGGCAGCAGCAGGGCGGATGACGAGGCCAGCTTCCACACGAAAACGCCGCCCCGGGGGCGGCGCTCGTGGCCCTGGTCGGTCCGCCGGGCTGTCACTTCTTGATGAAGAGGTCCAGCTTCTTGAAATGGTCGGCGAGCAGGTAATAGACCGTGACGCGGTTCTTGGTCTTGTCGGCCTTCATCGCCGCACCGATCTTGGTCAGCGCAGCGTCGATGGCGGCCTCGTCGGTGAGCGCCAGCTTCTTCATGCAGAAATTCTTCTTCACCCGGGCGACTTCCTCCGGGTCGCTGAAGGACACGAGAGAGGAATCGCGGTTCCGGAGCGCGATGCCGAGATAACGGACCAGACCGGCAACAGCCGCCTCGTCCGCCTTCGGCGCATATTTCTTCACATCGGCCAGCCAATCGCTCACGTCGATCCTCCCCCTGCTCTGTGGCATCGCCCGGCTTCAGATGCCGGAACGGAAGAAGACTACCATCGGCCCGACCGCGCCGTCCCTGCCCGCCGCCTCCGTCAAAAACCCGATGGGCGGCGCTTTCACGCGGTCAGCGCGCCGCGACGGCGGGCCATTTGGTATCGGCTGCGGCGATGAAGCCGGGGACGTCGGCGAGCCAGGTGCGGTGCACCCGGGCGTCGTAGTTGAGATAGAGGCGGCCGGCCACGATGTGCCAGTGGCGGGGGTCGCCGGCGGCACGGTAGCCCTGGGCCGCGGCCCAGGCGCAGTGACCGCCATAGGCCGGCGCATAGCGCTCCGGCGCGGCGGCGAAGGCGTCGCGCGCGGCGGCGCTGGCGAAGCGCCAGGTGGCATTCTTCCAGCGGTGGGTGAACCGGCTGTCGCCACGCACCGGGCGGCCCTCGGTGTGGAAGGCGACGACGTCGTAGCCGTCGGCGGCCAGGCTGGACAGGGTGCCGGTATAGATCTCGGGTCCGGCGAAGGAGGACACCGTCGACAGGCCGGAGGCTGAGAGAACGACGATGGCGGTAAGGGCGCGGCGGGACAGTGTCGCGGTGCCGGTCATGGCGAGGACCTCCGGGCGGTTGCGAGAGCGACATGCCCTCGTTTGCCCCTGTTCGGGTCCGGACCGGCCGGTGTTACGCCGCCGCGGGATGGCGACCGGCGGCGCGCGGGGCGCCGCCGGCCAGGACGGTCACTCGACGAAGACGGTGTCGCGCTTCTTGGTGATCGCCGGCAGGAAGGAGATGATCAGCATCAGCACGGCGATGGCGATCAGGAAGGCCGAGATCGGGCGGTTGACGAAGTCGACAAAGACCGACCAGTCGCCGCGCGACATCAGGATGGAGCGGCGCAGGTATTCCTCCATCAGCTTGCCGAGCACGAAGCCGAGCAGCAGCGGCGCAACCTCGAAGCCCATCTTGATGAAGGCGTAGCCGACCAGGCCGAAGAAGGCGGTGATCATCACGTCGAAGGGGTTGTTGTTCACCGAGTAGATGCCGATGCAGCAGAACATCAGGATCGAGGGGAACAGCATGCGGTAGGGAACCTTCAGCAGCTTCACCCAGATGCCGATCATCGGCAGGTTGATGATGAGCAGCATGAGGTTGCCGATCCACATCGAGGCGATCATGCCCCAGAACAGATCGGGCCGCTTCTCCATGACCTGCGGACCCGGCACGATGCCGTGGATGGTCATGGCGCCGACCATGAGTGCCATCACCGCGTTGGGCGGGATGCCGAGCGTGAGCAGCGGGATGAAGGAGGTCTGGGCGCCGGCATTGTTGGCGCTTTCCGGACCGGCAACGCCCTCGATGGCGCCCTTGCCGAACCGCGAGGGGTCCTTGGCGATCTTCTTCTCCAGCGTGTAGCTGGCGAAGGGGCCGAGGACGGCGCCGTTGCCGGGCAGGATGCCGAGGCTGGCACCAAGGCCGGTGCCACGCAGGATCGGCATGAGGGACTGTTTCATTTCCCCCCAATTGGGCAGGAGGCTGCCGATCTTGCTCTTCAGGACATCGCGCGTCTCTGGCGATTCAAGATTTCGCAGGATCTCGGCAAAGCCGAACATGCCCATGGCGATGGTGGTGAAGTCGATGCCGTCGGAAAGTTCCGGCCAGGAGAAGGTCATGCGGTCGGCGCCGGTCTCCAGGTCCTGGCCGACGGTCGACAGCATGAGTCCGGCCAGCACCATGGCGACAGCCTTGATGACCGAGCCGCGGGCGAGAACCACCGCGAAGATCAGGCCCATGACCATCAGCGAGAAATATTCCGCCGGGCCGAAGAGCAGGGCGACGCGGGTCAGCGGCGCGGCGAGCGCGGCGATGACGAGGGTGGCGACGCTGCCGGCGAAGAACGAGCCTATGGCGGCGATGCCGAGGGCGGCGCCGGCCCGGCCGTTGCGGGCCATCTGGTGACCGTCGAGCACGGTGACGATCGAGGTCGCCTCACCGGGAATGTTGACGAGGATCGCGGTGGTCGAGCCGCCATACTGCGCGCCGTAATAGATGCCGGCGAGCATGATGAGGGCGCCGACGGGGTCGAGCCCGAAGGTGATCGGCAGCAGCATGGCAATGGTGGCGATGGGACCGACGCCAGGGAGGACGCCGATCAGGGTGCCGATCATGCAGCCGAGGAAGCAGAGCCCGAGATTCTTGATCGTCAGGGCGACGCCGAAACCGAGCGCGAGGTTGGTGAACATATCCATGTGATGCGCCTTACCAGCCGGCCCAGGGGGCAACCGGGATCGGCAGCCTCAAAGCAACCTTGAACAGAAGGATGCAGAAGGCCGTCATGGCTGCCGAGAAGATCAGCGTCTGTTTCCAGTTACGCTCGTCCGCCGCGAGGCTGGCGACGATGAGGGTCAGCGGACCGGCGACGATAAGGCCGAGCGGCGGCAGGATATCGGTGCGGCCGATACCGGGAATGTTGAGGGTCGTGCCGCGGATCGTTGCGGCGAAGATCAGCACGGCACCGAGGACGAAGATCGGACCGCGGATCGACCAGGCTTCGAGGCGGGGGCCGACGACGGTCAGGGCCTGGAGCACGATGATCCCGCCGACGCCCATCAGCAGGAAGGAGAGACCGCGCGGGAAGGACCCCGGGCCGAGATTGGCGCCGCGTCCGCCGCTCAGGTTCCAGGAGGCCCACAGACAGGCAAGCCCGAAGGCGATGATGAACAGCCCGGCGAACATGTCCTGCGGGCTCTTCACCAGGCCGCGTGTTTCTCCACCCGCACTCGCGTTTCCGTCCTGCATCGTCCCCCCGCTCCGGAGCATCGTATCGAGACCTATTGTCGCCCCGTGCTCTTGCGCGCGGATGACATCATGTCAACTCCCCGAACACAAGCAGGAGGCGATTCACAGGCCCGAAAACATGCGGGGCGGGTGGTCGGCGGCGATGGCGCCTCAGCCGGACGTCGTGCTTCTCGTACGGTAATGGTCGAGGACGAAAAGGCGGATGGAAGACGACAGATTGCCCTGGGTGCGGCCGCCGTCGATCTGGCCGACCAGATCGGACAGCGTCTCGCGGCGTTCGGCGGCAATTTCCTTCAGCGCATTCCAGAATTCATCTTCGAGGCTGACGCTGGTCTTGTGGCCCTCGACTACGATCGAACGTTTGACGACGTGGCTCTTCATGCAGTTTCACTCCGGGCGCTTGTGACCATCCAGCCGACGGGCTTCCAGGGCCTCGCGGGCCTCGTCGAGCTTTCGTTCGCTGGTTGGACGACCAAAGCGCAGGCGGTTGGCTTCGGCGCCAAGCGCCTCGGCTTCGCGGGCTTTACGTTTGCGTGCGCGCTTCAAATTGACGATGTCACCCATGGTAACATTCCAAATTCGCAAACAGCTTTGCGGTTCCCTCCGATGCCGAAAAATTTCGGCGACCGGTGCCGGCCTTTCAAGGGGAGCGACACCGACTGTCTAGCCAGCACGGGCCGGCAAGGAAACCGTCTCTCGATACCGTCGAGCCGACGGGGCAGCGCAGGTGGCCGGGGACGCGCTGCGACGGCCGGGTGAACCGGCAGGTCTATTTCTTGCGGAACTTGTCGAGACTGACGACTTCCGCGCCAGTCGACCCCGAGGTCGCGCCGGCAGGGTCGGCCTTCTCGGCGCCGGCATCGTCGTCCCGGCGGGCCGCGGCGGGCGACGGGGCAGGCGCTGGCGCGTCGGCATCGGCCGAAAGGCGGGGGGTGATTTCCTTGACGCCGACATCGCCCTTGTCGCCCTCGGCACCGGCGACCTCGAACTGCAGGCCGAATTGCACGGAGGGGTCGAAGAAGCCCTTCACCGAGTCGAAGGGCACGAGCAGCCGTTCGGGGATGCCGCCGAACGACAGACCGACCTCGAAGCTGTGCTCGGTGATGATCAGGTCCCAGTACTGGTGCTGCAGCACCACGGTCATTTCCAGCGGGTATTTCTCCCGCATCCGGTTGGACAGGCGCACGCCGGGGGCGCGGGTGTCGAAGGTGATGTAGAAATGATGGTCGCCGGGCAGGCCGTCGCGCGCAGCGTCGACGAGGACACGGCGGACGACGCCGCGCAGCGCGTCCTGGGCCAGAAGATCGTAGCGGATGAGGTCTGTTGGCATGAGCTGGTCGATCGCGGAACGGACCCGGGGCCTTCTGTCGCGCTGGGCGGGACACCCCCCGGCCGCCGCGCCGCGGACCGGAGAGAAGTGGAGGCTTCTGTTGCCAGGTGCCTCCGAACCCCGCCTTACAGTGCTACCCGCAAGGACTTGATTTCGGTACTATTACCGCATTACGCGGCAACGGCCACCGGAGCATAGTTGTCGTTGGCAACTATTGAGACGGCCCGATAACGGCGGAACCATGCCGAGCAAAAGCCCACCCTTTACACCCTCGTCGATCCTATTTCGCCCCCATCAGAAACGCCCCTGAAGGGCCCTTCTGGTGGAGGCGCCGGGTACTGCCCCCGGGTCCGAAAGGCTTATTGCGATGGTCGTTTATCACCATAGCCGGGTTGCCCCGGCCCACTGAATATAGGGGAGGCCGCGCCTCAGCGAAAGGCCTTCAGCGCCGCATGCCCGGAGCCGGGCCCACGTCGATCGGCGGGGGTAGCGGCGGCAGGATCGACAGCGGCGACCCGGTGCCGGCGGGCGGGGCCGGGCGGGCACCGTCGAGCGCGCGGCGCACCACTGCGGGCAGGTCAGTGGCGACCGGCGCGGGGGCGACACGCGGCGCGGCCGGGCGGGGGGCTGGAACCGGTGCCGTCTCCTGGGGCGGGTCCGCAGCCAGGGCTGCGGGTGTCTCGGCCTCCACGGCGGGCTGCGGCGTCAGGAATAGGTCCGCCGCGACCGGTGGCGGCATGGGGGGCAGCGCGATCTGGACCTGGGGCGGCGGCACGGCAGTGAAACGCGAGAAGGCGCGCTGGCGGCTGCGCTCGAGCCGGTCGCTTTCGGTGAGGCGTATCCGCAGCGCGGCGCGGTCGATCAGCCGCAGGCCGAGCCAGCCGGAGACGTCGTCGGTATCGATGCTGCGGACGGGCGCCCCGATCGGCCCGGCGAACTGCATGGCGATGACCGGCATGGTCTCCGCCTCGGGAATCGGATCAGGCGCGATCCGCACCTGGGCGCTCATCGCCCCGTCCCTGAGATCGAAGCCGCCGGACCAGGTCAGCCGGCCGCCCGGCACGGCGAAGGCGGCTGCGCCGGCGCGCGCCGTCAGGCCGACGATGCTGAGCGGGGATTGCCCCTCGCCGAGGGGGATGCCGGTTTCCAGCGCCTGGGCGAGGGCCGCCCCGAAGGCCATGTCGGTCATCGGCCGGCCGAGATCCTGGGCGATTTCCGCCTGGCGGGTGACGCGCGCCAGTGCGGTCGGGTCGGCGCCGATCAGGGTGGCCGCGCCGAAGGCGAGGCGCCCGGTGCCATTGATGCCGGCGACGAGGGCGGCGGGCGTGGCTCCATCGGCCGCGAGATCGGCTGTGACGGAGAGGTCGCCGGCGGCCCCCGGCCATGCCAGGGCGGCGGGAAGGCCGGCCAGCGCGAGGCGCGCCGAGACCAGCGTGCGCAGGGCGGAGCGATCAAGCGTCAGGCTGCCGTCGAGGCGGCCCGGGCCGATCGCGGCGCTGATGGCGGGCAGCGATGTCGCGCGTCCCTGGCGGACCAGGCGCGCCGCCAGGCCGGTCAGGGCCGGGTAGTCGCCGAGGCCGACGCGGGCGATGCGGATGGCGAGATCGGCCTCAACACGGTCGAGGATCGTGTCGCCGAAGGCTGCCGCGGCGAATTCGCCGGCGCCGGCGTCGATCAGCCAGGCCGGCCCGGACAGCAGCGCCAGCACCGCCTCACCGGGAATGTCGCCGAGGCTCACCTCACCGCGGCTTGACCATCCCCGCCCGGACAGACGGGCGGCGACCGCCGTGGCGCCGAAGCGGCCCTCCGCCCGCTCGGTGCGCCAGTCGGCCCCCTCCGCGACCGCCGTCAGATCGAAGGTCGCCGGCAGGCGGCCGGCGAGTTCGGCCGGGACGCCGGCCAGCGGCATCAGCGTCGACACGTCGTCGGAGCGCAGCGCGGCGGTGAGCCGGGCCGCGCCGGCGGCGCCGCGGTCCGCCTCGAAGGACAGGGTGCTGCCTGCGGAGACCAGCGAACCCCTGAGCAGCATCATGGCGGCGTCGGGACGCTCGATCTGGGCGGAGAGCTGGGTGCGCGCCACCGGGGTCGGGGACGGCGCGGCCATGCCGCTGACCAGGGCGAAGATCTGATCGGCGCGCGGCGCGTCGAGGGCAAGCGCGACACGGCCGGTCAGCCCGGCGGGTGCGAAGGGATCGCCGGCGCCGGCGGCGTCGATCTGGACATTGGCGTCGCCGACCCGCCCCTCGATCCGGAGGCCGAGCGCCGAGCGCCCGCTCGCCGCGAAGGTGAGCCCGAGATCGGCACCAGCCAGCGAGGGGGCCCGGTCCCTGATCCATTCCGCCAGGGCCCTCGACCTTTCATCGCGCAGCAGCAGCGCGACCAGGCCGTCGGTATTGGCGGCCCGCAGGCGGCCGGAGAGGCGACCGAGCAGCGGCCCCCCGAGGCCGTCGAGGCGGCCGGTCAGGTCGAGGCCGAAGCCGGCGAGATCGCCCACCCGCAGCCTTTCGGCCTCGAAGGTGCGCCCGTCGGTGGCGACGGCGAGATCGACGTCGCGGGCGAGGAAACCGGCGAAGCGGGCCTGCCCGGCCCGCAACAGGATGCGGGTGTCGGTGGCCGGGTCGAGCCGGGCGCCGGCACCGCGGGCGATGCGCAGCATGAGGTCGAGATCGAGCGCATCGGCGGTGAGCTCGGCCTGGAAGGCATGACGGCCGAGCGCCGGCACGTCGAGCGCGATGCGGCCCGCGGTCTGCCCCGCCGCCGTCTGCGCCGTGATGTCGTCGAGCAGCAGACGGCCGGCATCGACCGTCATGCGGGTGGTCAGGCGGATGGGATCATCGAGGGTCCCCGGCGGCGTCGGCTGCCCGTCGAGCCAGGACAGCAGCACGGCCGGCCGCGCGGCATTGACCGAGACGGTGCCGCTAAAGCCCAGCTCACCCGCGAGCGTCACCTCCCCGGCCGCCTCGACCGCCGCCTCGCCGGGCATGCGGCCGGAAAAGGCCTTGAGCAGCCAGCGGCCGCCGGCAGCCTCCATGTCGCCGCTGATATCGCCGAGAGGCGCCCCGCCGAGGGTCGCGCCGGCGATGTCGAAGCCGACCGTCATGGGAAGCGTGCCACCGGCCAGCCGCGGCACCTCCGCCAGAAGCTGGGCGAGCACTTCCCGCGCCGTGCGCGGCGGCCCCTCGATCAGCCGGTCGAGATCGACCTGCCGGGCGGAGACGACGACGTCGAGGCGGCCCTGCGGGCCGAAGTCCTGGCGCAACGAGCCCGTCGCCCGGGCGATGCGGTCGCCGGAGCCGACCTGTGCCTCGGCGCGCTGCATGACGAGGGCCTGGGCGGTGACCGCAGCCGGGCCCGACAGCCGCCAGGGCAGACGGCCGGTCCGGCCGGTGAGGACGAGGGTACCGTCGAAGCGCTGCCGGCCCTCAGCACCGATCGTCCCCTCCGCTTCCAGCCCGGGGCCGTCGCGGCGCTCGGGAACCCGCAGCCGCAGCAGCAGGTCTCCCTGGTCGGCCAGACTCATCATCAGATGCAGCGGCAAGACGCTCTCGCCCACCGTCGCCGAGCCCTCGAGGCGCACCGGTCCGTTGACGCCACGCGACTCGCCCGCGAGCATCATGCGCTCGGCCACCAGGGTGGCGGGCCCGTTGCCCTCGGCGACGGACAGGCGCGCATTCTCGACGGTGAGCGCCTCGATCGGCAGGACGCGGCCGGGTACCTGGCCGAGCAGCAGCCGCACGTCGGCGTCGCGCAGGTGCAGGGCGTTGAGCGAGGCCTCGCCGCGCAACAGCGGCGCGACGCGCAGTTCGCCATGCAGCCGTCCGATGCGCGCGCCGCTGCGCTCGGTGCCGATGACCACATCCCGCGCGTCGACGCGGATGGTGGGAAGGAGGCGGATGGAGAGGTCGCCACCGATGCGGACGGGTGTGCCGAAGAGACGCGTGGCCTCCGCCTCGATCTGCGGCTTGTAGCCGTTCCAGTCGACCAGCCAAGGCCCGACCACCGCCGTCACGATGGCGGCGATGAAGGCGAGGGCGATGGCGAGCAACGAGTTCTGCAAGGCGGCACGCTCCGTGCGGACGGCGGCTTGCCGGAATGTAGGGGATGCAGCGGGGGTTCGAAAGGCTGCCGCGGCCGATCGGGCCTCAGCGTGTCAGCATGCCCCGCTGGCTCATGCCGAAGCCGAAGGTACCGGCGGGCGCGGCGGGCTGCAGCATCTGCACCGTTTCCGGCCGCGGCCGGCAGACGCGGCGCGTCCAGCGCGGGTCGTGGCGGGCGAGGTCGAGGTGGAAATGGTCGTAGTGGAAGGCGTCGGCGCCCGGCCCGAGGACCGTGGTGAAATGGTCGCAGGCCCGCACGAAGATCTCCCGCAGGAAGCCGGATTCAGCCGTGTCGCCGCGCCAGTGCTGGCGGATCACCACGGTATGGCCGCTGCTGAGGATGAAGGCGAAGACGTCGAGGGCATTGCCGAAGGCATGCTCCGACATGCGGCCCGAGCGGCCGCCACGGACGCCGCGGCAGGCATAGGAGCCGGCCTTGACCTCGACCACGGCGGCACCGAACCAGCGCTGGGCCGCAGGCTGCACCACATTGTCGATCCAGCGGTCGACCGTCGGCACCATCTGGCAGGCGAGCGTCTGCGGACGGTCATAGGCGACCTGCCCGCGCGCCTGGGCGGCGACCCGCAGCGGGTAGTCCATGCCGCAGGTGCCAGGGCCGTTGATCGTGGTGGTGCGCTGGACATAGCGCGACATCTGCACCGCCCCCGAAGCCATGCACCGGCTCTCGAGTTCGGAGCGCCACTGCTCGCGCCGCTCATAGGCATAGCGACCGCAGGCGGCCATCGTCAGGGCGACGGTGGCCAGGGCGAACCATTTGAGGGCCCGGCGGCCCGGGCGCTGTGTGCCGAACGCAACACTCATCGGCTTTTCCGAAAATGCGTGGAATGTCCCTAACGCTGTGTTCATCATCGCCGAGCCGGGTGAACAGCCTGCCAAGAAAGGCGGTGAAGAAAACGTTGCGCGGATGTCGCCGGACGAGACACTTCCTTCGCGGCGGCGCATCGCCTAGTCAGACGACATGGACAGCATCTTTCAGGACGCAGGCCTGCTCGACGCCCTCGGCACCCTGGCGAGCGAGGCCGGAGCGGCCATCATGGGCCATTACGGCGGCGCCGCGACGGTGAAGGGCGACGGGTCGCCGGTGACGGCGGCCGACACCGCGGCCGAAGCGGTGATCCTCGCCGGCCTCGCCCGGCTGCTGCCGGGCGTCCCCGTCCTCGCCGAGGAGGCCGCCGCCGCCGGCCATTGGCCGGTCTGCGAGGGAACGCTCGTCGCCGTCGATCCGCTCGACGGAACGCGGGAGTTCATCAGCCAGAATGGCGAGTTCACCGTGAATATCGGGCTTGTCACCGCCGGGCGACCGGTGGCCGGCATCGTCTTCGCGCCGGCGCTCGCGCGGCTGTGGATCGGGGCCGGCCGCCGGGCCGAGGCGATGGACCTGCCGCCGGGCGTGCCGATCGGCGCGGCGACCGGACGCCGCGCCATCCGCACGCGCCCCCTGCCCGCCGGCGGCCCGGTGGCGCTGGTCAGCCGGTCCCATGCCGACGCCGCGACGAGCGCCTACTATGCCGCGCGCGGCATCACGGACCAGCGCCCGGTGGGGTCCTCGTTGAAATACACGCTGATCGCCGAGGGCGAGGCGGATGTCAGCGCCCGCTTCGCTTCCATCACCGAATGGGACATCGCCGCCGCCCATGCGGTTCTCGCCGCGGCGGGGGGCGAGATGACCCGTCCCGACGGCGCCCCGCTGGTCTATGGGCGGGCCGACCGGCAATTCCGCACCGATCATTTCATCGCCTGCAGTGCCGCCTATGCGGCCGCCGGGCGGCGATGATTTGGGCAGGCTGCGCGTTTCGGTCGCAGCCTTGTGATCCGGCCAGCGGGCGCGGCGACGGCCGTGCCGCAGATTACCATGGCCGCGGCACAGGCGACAACCTGACTGAAGAAATCAACAATTTAGGTAGACTGGAGGCACTCCAATCTATTTCTTGGAGTCATTCCAATCTTTTGGCCGCATCTTGCCGCGGATTGGCTGTGCGATAGGATATGGATCAATGAATGTCATGCCGAACGCATGTCATTCGTGAGCCCTTCCGATCGACCGCAGCCCGTTGGAGACCCCCGATGCTATCCTCGCCGACCCGTCGCGCCCTTCTCGGTGGCGCCGCCCTGCTCGTCGCGAGCCCGGCCCTGCTGCGCGCCCAGACGCGCACGCTCAACCTCTATTCCTCGCGGCACTACGACACCGACGAGGCGCTCTACACGGAGTTCACCAAGCAGACCGGCTTCGCCATCAACCGGGTCGAGGCGGGCGCCGACCAGTTGCTCGCCCGGATGCAGAGCGAAGGCGCCAATTCGCCTGCCGACGTGCTGATCACCGTCGATGCCGGGCGAATCGAGCGCGCATCCTCCCTCGGCCTGCTGCAGCCCTTCGCCTCCGAACCGCTCGCCAGCCGGATCCCGGCCAACCTGCGCGACCCCGATGGCAACTGGTATTCCTTCTCGACCCGAGCACGTGTGCTCTTCGTCGCCAAGGACAAGGTCGCGGAGGGTGCGATCCGCTCCTACGAGGATCTCGCCGACCCGAAATGGAAGGGGAAGGTGCTGACGCGCTCCTCGACCAACATCTACAGCCAGTCCCTGACCGGCGCGATGCTCGCCGCCCATGGGCCGGAAAAGACCGAATCCTGGGCCAGGGGCGTGGTCGCCAACCTCGCCAGGCCGCCGCGCGGCGGCGACACCGACCAGATCCGGGCGGCCGCCGCCGGCGAGGGCGACGTGGCGATTTCCAACACCTATTATTTCGGCAGGCTGGCGCTGTCCCAGAAGCCGGAGGACAAGGCCGTGGTGGAGAAACTGCGCCTGGTCTTCCCCAACCAGGGCGATCGCGGCACCCATCTCAACGTCTCGGCGGCCGGCATCGCCCGTCATGCCAAGAACCTCGACGCGGCAAAAGCTTTCCTCGAGTACTTGTCGACTCCCGCCGCGCAGCGCTATTTCGCGTGGGGCAATTCGGAATATCCGGTGGTGGCCGGCGTCGAGCCGCCGCCGCAGGTCGCCGCCTGGGGCACGTTCAAGGCGGATCCTCTGAATGCCCGCGTGTTCGCCCGTAACAATGCCGAAGCCCTGAAGATCATGGATCGCGCCGGCTGGAAGTGACGACCTGACTTGACCGACGCCATTCTCGGCCAGCCTTCCCTGACCCACCCACGCCCGGCCTACATGGCCGGGCGTCGTGTGTTGCTGGCCGTCGCGCTGGTTCTCGCCGCCATCGTGATGACGCCGATCCTGGCGGTCGCCTTCAGCGTCGTGCAGCCGAGTGGCGGCGCCATCGCCCATCTGGCGGAGACCGTCCTCACCGAAATCGTCCTGAACACTCTCGGGCTGATGCTGATGGTGGGAACCGGCACCGCGGTGATCGGCGTCGGCACCGCCTGGCTGGTGACGCTGTGCCGGTTTCCCGGATCGCGGGCGCTGGAATGGATGCTTCTGCTGCCCCTCGCGGTTCCGGCCTACATCATCGGCTACGCCTATACCGACGCCATGGCCTTCGCCGGCCCCATCCAGAGCAGCCTCAGGGCGGTATTCGGCTGGTCGCGCAGCGACTACTGGTTCCCGGACATCCACAATCTGCCGGGCGTCAGCCTGATGCTGACCCTGGTGCTCTACCCTTACGTCTATCTCCTCGCCCGCGCCGCCTTCCTCGACCAGTCGACCTGCGTGCTCGAGGCGGCCCGGACGCTGGGGGCAAGCCCCCTTTCGGCCTTCCTGCGCGTCGGACTGCCCATGGCCCGGCCGGCCATAGCCGCCGGCGTCGCGCTGGCGCTGATGGAGGCCCTCGCCGATTTCGGCACGGTGCAATATTTCGGTGTCACGACCTTCACGACAACGATCTACCGGACCTGGTTCGGCCTCGGCGACCGCGTTGCCGCCGGCCAGCTCGCCACCGGTCTTCTCGGTTTCGTCCTGCTGCTGGTGGCTGTCGAGTTCGTGGCGCGCCGCGGCCGCCGCTTCGGCGCCGGCGGCCGGCGCCATCGCACCATCGCGCCGCTGCAGTTGAGACCGCGCGCCGCGCTGGCGGCCCTCGCCGCCTGCGCCCTGCCGGTGCTGCTCGGCTTTATCCTGCCGATCGCGGCGCTGCTGCGCCTGCACGCCGTCGACGGCGACTCGCTGCTCAATCCCCGCTTCCTCGCCTATGCGCAGAACTCCTTCGTCCTCGCCGGGGCCGCAGCCCTCATCGTCGTGACCGCCGCGACCATGGTCGCCTATGCCGGACGGATCGCGCCGGGCCCGTTGACCAGCACGATGATCCGCGTCGCCAGCATCGGTTATGCCGTGCCCGGCACGGTCATCGCCGTCGGCATCCTCACCGCGCTCGGCGGGCTCGACGGGGCCCTCGACCGCTGGTCGCAGGCAACGTTCGGCGCGGGAACCGGTCTGCTGTTCTCCGGCTCGGCCGTCGCGCTGCTCTATGCCTATCTCGTCCGCTTTCTTGCGGTCGCGGCAGGCCCGGTCGAATCCGGGCTGCACCAGATCCCGGCCTCGCTCGACGCGGCGGCGCGCACCCTCGGCGCCAGCGCAGCCAAGGTCGCCGCCGCCATCCATGCGCCGATGCTGCGGCGCTCGCTGCTGACGGCGGCGCTGCTCGTCTTTGTCGACGTGCTGAAGGAACTGCCGGCGACGATCATCGTGCGGCCGTTCAACTTCGATACGCTGGCCATCCGCGTCTACAATCTCGCCTCGGACGAACGCCTCGCCCAGGCCTCGACCGGAGCGCTGGTGATCGTCGCCATCGGCATCGTGCCGGTCATCATCCTGACGCGCATGATCGCGCGCGACACGCGCCGCGGATCGCGGCCGGGCGCCTGAGATTCAGCGGCGGTCGCGGAAGAAGTCGCGCAGCAACTCGGCCGCGGCCGTCTCGCTCAGTCCCCCATAGACCTCCGGGCGGTGATGGCAGGAGGGGCTGCCATAGAGCCGGACGCCGTTCTCGACGGCGCCGCCCTTGATGTCGGCAGCGCCGAAATAGAGCCGGCGGATGCGCGCGAAGGAGATGGCGGCAGCGCACATCGGGCAGGGTTCCAGCGTCACGTAGAGATCGCAGCCCGGCAGCCGCTCGGAGCCGAGCGCCGAACAGGCGAGACGGATCGCCAGGACCTCGGCATGGGCAGTCGGGTCGCGGTCGGCGAGCGTGCGATTGCCGGCCCGGGCAATCACGACACCGTCGCGGACGATGACCGCACCGACCGGCACCTCGCCGCGGGCGGCCGCCGCGCGGGCCTCATCGAGGGCCTCCGCCATGGGTGTCGGGGCCGCGTCTGGCTGCTGCGAATCACCGGCTCTCGCCATTTCGCCCCGTTCGTGCTAAAGGCCCGCGTTCCTGCCGGGGCACCCGGCCGCGCACGCCGGATGGCGCCGCGACAACCCGATCTCACGAGAACCCCATGCCCCGCAAGCGCGACGATGACCGTCCGGCCCCCGGCCGGACGCGGAAAGCCGATTCGAAAGCCGCTCCGAAGACCCCCGAGACCAAGCCCGCAGCCGCCAGGAAGGCCATCAAGGCCGCAGCCGCCGCCCCCGATGCAGCCGCCTCCGTGAAGGCTCCCGCCGCCCGGGCCAAGGCCGCCAAGGCGGCAACCCCGGCACCGGCCAAGACCGTGAAGGCCGCACCGGCCAAGGCGGCCGCCACTGTTGCCGCCGCCAAGCCGGCGAAGACCAAGGCGGTGGCTGCGAAGAGCACCAAGACGGCGGTCGAAGCGGCGCCGGTCGTGACCGCCCCCAAGGCGACGAAGACAAAGGCGACGAAGGCCACGACGACGAAGGCCACGACGACGAAGGCGAAGGGCGCCACGCAAGCGGCAGCCGTGACACCGACGGCGACACAGGCGGAAGCGAAGCCTGCCAGGGCGCCCAAGGCCCCCAAGGCGAAGGTTGCACAGGACACGGCAGCCACGATCGTCACCGCAAAGACGACCAAGGCCAAGGCGGCCAAGGCCGAGGCGACCACGGCGAAGACGACCACGGCGAAGACGACCACGGCGAAGACGACAAAGGCCAAGGCGCCGAAGGCTGAGACCGCCGCCGACATGTCCGTGGAGCCCGCTGCCGTCACGGCGGTCGAACCCGCCGCGGCGATGCCGGCGAAGGCCGGGAAAGCCGTCCGCAAGGCCAAGGCGCCGCGCGAAGCGAGCTACGATCCCATCGATCTCGACCTCGACCTGTCCGACGATGCGCCCGCCTTCCTCGAGGACATCGACGAGGATCCGGTGGTCAAGGCGCTGGCCCGCGAGGCCGGCATCGACAAGAAGCCGCGCGGCGAGCGCTCGCGCGACGACCGTCCCAAGCGCGCCTTCGGCGAGGACCGCGGCCAGCGTGACCGCAACACCGTGCCGCGCGAGCGCGACCGCTCGTTCGAGCCGGTCAACCGTGGCGAGGAGCGTATCGCCCGGGTGCTCGCCCGCGCCGGCCTGTGCTCGCGCCGCGAGGCCGAGGAGTGGATCGAGGCCGGCCGCGTCAGCGTCAACGGCACGGTGCTGACCTCGCCGGCCATGAACGTCACCGAGCGCGACGTGGTGCTGGTGGACGGCGAGAAGCTGCCCGAGCGCGAGCGCACGCGGCTGTGGCTCTATCACAAGCCCGCCGGCCTGGTGACCACCAACAGCGATCCCGAGGGACGCCCGACCATCTTCGATCGCCTGCCCGACGACCTGCCGCGGGTGGTGACGGTCGGCCGCCTCGACATCAATACCGAGGGCCTGCTGCTGCTGACCAATGACGGCGGCCTCGCCCGCGTCCTCGCGCTGCCCGCCACGGGCTGGCTGCGCCGCTACCGCGTCCGCGCCCATGGCAGCGTCGACCAGGCGACGCTCGACCGCCTGCGCAAGGGCATCGAGGTGGACGGCATCGAATATGGGCCGATCGAGGCCGAACTCGACCGCGTGCAGGGCGCCAACAGCTGGCTCACCCTGTCGCTGCGCGAGGGCAAGAACCGCGAGGTGAAGAACGTCCTCGGCGCCATCGGCCTCGACGTGAACCGCCTCATCCGCGTCTCCTTCGGCCCCTTCCAGCTGGGTGAGCTGCCGGAGGGCGAGGTCGACGAGATCCGCACCCGGGTGCTGCGCGACCAGCTCGGCGACGAGCTGTCGGAACTGGCCGGCGTCGAGTTCGACCGCCCGGTCTTCGAGCAGGTGGGCGCCCGCGAGGACCGCTCCGCCCGCAAGGGTCGCCCCGAGGCGCGGCCCGACCGCGATGCCCGTCCGGCCCGCTTCGAGGCCCGCGGCGAACGCCCGGCCCGCGGCGACCGTCCTGCCCGGTTCGGTGACCGTGATGAGCGTCCCGCCCGGTTCGGCCGCGACCGCGACGACGGCGACCGGGGTGCCTCAAAGACTCCGGAGCACCGGTTCGGAAACCGGCCGCGCGTCTGGCGCGACGGCGAGGCGACCGATTTCGGACCGCGCAACAAGGCCCGCCCGGCCTTCAAGGGCGGCCGGACGGGCGATGAGGATGGCGCGCGCGATTTCAAGCGCGGGGCGCCGGTGACCGATTCCCGCGGCAGGCGCGTCCGCGTCGAGAAGATGGGCGGCGATGGACCGGCCGCCGAGCGGCAGGAGCGTTTCGAGAGCCGCCAGGCCCGCCAGGCCGAGGATGCCGGCGATCGGCCGTTCCGCAGCCGCGACGGCGACCGCCCGCGCGGCGACTTCAAGCCCCGCGGCGAGTTCAAGCCGCGTGGCGACCGCCCGTTCCGGGATCGTGACGGCGACGCCCCGCGCGGCGACTTCAAGCCCCGCGGCGAGTTCAAGCCGCGTGGTGAATTCAAGCCGCGTGGCGACCGTCCGTTCCGCGATCGTGACGGCGACGCCCCGCGCGGCGAGTTCAAGCCCCGCGGTGAGTTCAAGCCGCGTGGCGACCGTCCGTTCCGGGACCGTGACGGCGACGCCCCGCGCGGCGAGTTCAAGCCCCGCGGCGAGTTCAAGCCCCGCGGTGACCGTCCGTTCCGCGATCGTGACGGCGATGCGCCGCGCCGCGACTTCAAACCGCGTGGTGACCGCCCGTTCCGCGATCGCGACGGCGAGGCGCCGCGCCGCGACTTCAAGCCCTGGGGCGACCGCGAGGACAGCGGTGGCGGCGGCCGGGACTTCAAGCCGCGCGAGCGCAGCTTCGGCGACCACAGCGAGCGCCCGGACGGCGACCGCCCGCGGGGCGGCAAGCCTTTCGGTGATCGCCCGTCGGGCGGCCGTTCGTTCGGCGACCGTCCCTCGGGCGGCAAGAGCTTCGGCGACCGTCCCTCCGGTGGGCGTTCGTTCGGCGACAAGCCGTCAGGCGGCAAGAGCTTCGGTGGTGCCCGCGGCGAGCGGTCCTTCGGCGACAGGCCGTCGGGGGGCAAGAGCTTCGGCGGCAAGTCCTTCGGGGGCAAACCCGGTGGCAAGCCCTTCGGGGGCAAGCCCGGCGGCAAGCCCTTCGGGGGCAAGCGGGACCGCTGAGCCTTGCGGATCGTCGGCGGCAAGTTTCGCGGGCGCAGCCTGCTCGGACCGAAGTCGGACGCGATCCGCCCGACATCGGACCGGCTGCGCGAGAGCCTGTTCAACGTGCTCGCCCATGGCTATGGCGATCCGTGCGACGGCGCACGGGTCATCGACCTCTTCGCCGGCACGGGGGCTCTCGGTCTCGAGGCGCTGTCACGGGGAGCCGCCTATGCCGCCTTCGTCGACCAGAGCGCCGAGGCGCGCGGGCTGATCCGCGGCAATGTCGACGCGATGGGGCTGGCCGGCGTGACGGGGCTCCTGAAGCGCGATGCCACCCGTCTCGGAGCGCTGGCGCCCTTCGAGCCCTTCACGCTCGTCTTCTGCGATCCGCCCTATCGCAAGGGCCTCGGTGAGCGGGCGCTGGCGAGCGCGCGCGAGGGCGGCTGGCTCGCCGCCGGTGCGCTCGTGGTGCTGGAGGAGGCGGCGGACATCGCCGTCGCCCTTCCCGAGGGCTATGCGCTGGAAGAACGGCGCGAGGCCGGCGAGACGCAGCTCCTGTTCCTGCGTCCCGCCTGAGGTCCGCCGCTACTTCTTCAGGAGATCGCGGATCTCCGTGAGCAGCATGACGTCGGCCGGCGGTTCGGCCGGCTTGGCGGGCGCGGCCTCTTCCTGCCGCTTCAGACGATTCATGCCCTTGACCACCATGAACATGACCGCGGCGATGATCATGAAATTGATGGCGATGGTGATGAAGCGGCCATAGGCGATGACCGCGCCCTGCTTCTGGGCATCGGCGAGGTTGGTGGCGGTGACCGACTTGCTCAGCGCCAGGAAATAGTTGGTGAAGTCGAAGCCGCCGATGGCGCCGAGGATCGGCATGAACAGGTCGCCGACGATGGATTCGACGATGCGGCCGAAGGCTGCCCCGATGATCACGCCGACCGCGAGATCCACGACATTGCCCTTGAGGGCAAATTCCTTGAATTCCTTGAGCATGATGCGTCCCCTCTCCGTCGTGCCTGCAATGGAATCGATACAGGAGGATTGGACAGGCTCCCGGGGAAAGCAATCTCTTTCCGTTACGGAATGCCATGCGGGCCGTGGACAGGCCCCGGCCCGCATGATCAAGTCTCCTCCCGCCACCGGGCCCCTCAGCACCGCCATGACAGTGCTCCCATGACAATGTTTTCGTGACAAGGCCGCCATGAGCATGGGCCTGGTCATCATCCTGACCGCCTTCGCCTATCTCGGCGCGCTCTTCGTCGTTGCCTATTGGGGCGACCGGCGCCGGGCCCAGGAGAAGGCGATCCGGCAGAGCCAGACGTGGATCTATCCCCTGTCGCTCGCGGTCTACTGCACCTCATGGACGTTCTTCGGATCGGTCGGCCTCGCCTCGCGCTCGGGCTTCGACTTCCTCGCCATCTATATCGGGCCGATGCTGCTTTTCGGGCTGTTCTGGCCGCTGGTCCGCCGGGTCGTGCGGATCGCCAAGGCACAGAACATCACCTCCATCGCCGACTTCATCGGTGCCCGCTACGGCAAGAGCCAGGCGGTGGCCGGCATGGTCTGCCTGATCGTCACCTTCGGCACGATCCCCTATGTGGCGCTGCAGCTCAAGGCGGTGTCCGCATCCCTGATGACGACGATCCGGCCCGACGAGATCGTCAACGTGACGCAGGAACTGCCGTTCTTCGGCGACCTCGCCCTGGTCGTGGCCGTCTCCATGGCGGTGTTCGCCATGCTCTTCGGCACCCGGCATGCCGATGCCACCGAGCACCAGGACGGGCTGATCCTGGCGGTGGCGGCGGAATCGATCGTCAAGCTCGTCTGCTTCCTCGCGATAGGCTTCTATGTGACCTATGTGATGTTCGGCGGGTTCGCCGACCTCTTCGGCCAGGCCATGGCGCGGCCGGACATTGTCGGCTCGGTGCTGCGCTGGCCGGATCCCTCCACCTTCCTCGCCATGAGCGCCCTGTCCTTCTGCTGCGCCATCCTGCTGCCGCGCATGTTCCATGTCGGCGTGGTGGAGAACCATTCGGAAGCCGAGATCCGGCGGGCCTCCTGGCTCTTTCCGCTCTATCTGATGCTGATCAACCTCTTCGTCATCCCCATTGCCGTTGCCGGGCTGCTCATCTTTCCGCCGGGCTCGATGGACAGCGACATGACCGTGGTGGCGCTGCCCATGTCACGCGGCAACGAGATTCTGACCCTGGCGGCCTTCATCGGCGGCCTGTCCGCCGCCACCGCCATGGTCATCGTCGCCAGCGTCGCCCTGTCGATCATGATCTCCAACGACGTGGTCATCCCCTCGCTTCTGACGCTGCGTGGCCGGCTGCTGGCTACGGAAGGGCCGGCTGACGACCGGACCGATCTCGGGCCCACCATCCTGATGATCCGCCGCACCATCATCCTGGCGGTGATGATCGGCGCCTATCTCTATTACCGCGTGGCCGGCGAGGCGCAGCTGGCCTCGATCGGCCTCCTCTCCTTCGCAGCGGTGACGCAGCTGGCGCCGGCCTTCTTCGGCGGCCTGTTCTGGCGGCGCGCCAATGCCGGTGGCGCAGTGGCGGGGATGGCCGCGGGGCTCGCGGTCTGGGCCTATACGCTGCTGGTGCCCATGCTGGCGACGACGGGAGCCCTGCCCTCCAGCCTCGTCGCCACGGGGCCCTTCGGCATCGAGTGGCTGCGGCCGCAGAACCTGTTCGGCATGGTCGACCTGCCGCCGCTCGCCCACGGGGTCTTCTGGTCGCTGCTGCTCAATGTCGTGCTTCTGGTCGGGGTTTCGCTCCTGCGCCGCGCCTCGGCGATCGAGGTCATGCAGTCCAAGGTCTTCCTGCCCTCGCCGCCGTCGGACTATGCGCCGAGCTTCCGGCTCTGGCGAAGCGCGGTGACGGTTGAGGACGTGCGCTCGACGGTGGCGCGCTATCTCGGGGCCGAGCGCACCCATGCGGCCTTCGAGAGCTATGCCATGGAACAGGGCATTCCGCTGGAGGGCGGGGCCGAGGCCGACATCGACCTGCTGCGCTATTCGGAACGCCTGCTCGCCTCGGCCATCGGCACGGCCTCGTCGCGGCTGGTGCTGTCGCTGCTCCTGAAGAAGCGCTCGGTGTCGACGACCGACGCGCTGAAGCTGCTCGACGATGCCAATGCGGCGATGCAGTACAACCGCGAGGCGCTGCAGACGGCCCTCGAACATGCCCGCCAGGGCGTCAGCGTCTTCGATGCCGACGGCAATCTGATGGTGTGGAACCGGCCCTTCGCCGAGGTGCTCGCCCTGCCCGCCGAGACGCTGCATATCGGCGCCGGATTCGACCGGATCCTGCGGGCCCTGGCGGTCCGCGGCGAGTTCGGGCCGGGCGATGTCGACGCCCTCGTCGCGGAACGCGCTGACCGCCTGCTGCGCGCCGACGAGCCGCAGATCGAACGCCTGGCCATGCTCGGGCTGTTCATCGAGGTGCGCGCCGCCCGCCTGCCGGACGGCGGTATCGTCACCACCTATACCGACGTCACCGCCTCGGTCGCGGCGGCCGAGGAACTGGAACGGGCCAACGAGACACTGGAACGCCGGGTGCGCGAGCGCACGGAGGAGCTGACGCGGCTCAACGCCGAACTGGCCAAGGCCAAGCAGGAGGCCGATGAGGCCAACCTCTCCAAGACGCGTTTCCTGGCGGCCGCCAGCCACGACATCCTGCAACCGCTGAACGCAGCCCGCCTCTACACGACCAGCCTGGTCGAGCGCGGCACCGACGGCGACGAGCGCCGGCTGGTGGACAATGTCGACGCCTCGCTCGAGGCGGTGGAGGAGATCCTGGCGGCGCTGCTCGACATCTCGCGCCTCGATGCGGGCGCGATGAAGCCGGAATTCGGCAGTTTCCGCATCGACGAGCTGTTCCGGCAGCTTGCCGTCGAATTCGCCCCGATCGCCGAGCAGAAGGGGCTGAGCCTCACCTTCGTGCCGACGGCGCTGGCCATCCATTCCGACCGGCGGCTGCTGCGCCGGCTGCTGCAGAACCTGATCTCCAACGCGATCAAGTACACCGCCAAGGGCGGCGTCCTCATCGGCTGCCGCCGCCGCGGCAAGAAACTGTCGCTGGAGGTCCATGACAGCGGCCCCGGAATTCCCCAGGCCAAGCAGCGGATCATCTTCCAGGAGTTCCAGCGCCTCGAACAGGGCGCCAAGGTCGCCCGCGGCCTCGGCCTCGGCCTGTCGATCGTCGAACGCATCGCCCGCGTGCTCGAGCACAAGCTGTCGGTGAAATCGAAGGTTGGCCGCGGCTCGACCTTCGCGGTGGTGGTGCCCATCGCGCCCGCCCTGCCGGCCGTCGCGCCCGGGCCCGCTCCACCGCTCCTGCCGGCGGCGCCGCTCGACGGCCTGACGATCCTCGCCATCGACAACGAGCCGAAGATCCTCGAGGGGATGGATGCGCTGCTGTCCGGTTGGGGTTGCCGCACGCTGCTGGCCGACGGCTGGGCGGCGACCCACGACGTGCTCAATGCCAGCCAGACGCCGCCCGACGTGGTCATCGTCGATTATCACCTCGACCACGGCAACGGCCTCGACGTCGTCACCCAGTTGCGCTGGCGCTTCGGAGCCTCGCTGCCCGCCATCCTGATCACGGCGGACCGCAGCCAGGAGGTGCGCGACCGGGCGCAGGCGAAATCGGTGCATCTCCTGAACAAGCCGGTGAGGCCAGCGGCTCTCCGGGCGCTGCTCGCCCAGTGGCGCGTGCGCAAGATCGCCGCGGAATAGAGCGGCTGTTGTTCAGTCCGCGCAGGCGGCCGCCATGAAGGTCTCGATCTGCGTCAGGCAGCGGTCGGCGTTGGAGCCGGGAAAGCTGATGAAGACGTGGCAGCCGCCGGCATAGATATCGAGCGAGGCGCTGTTGCCAGCGGCGGCCCAGCGCGGCGCCATGAACAGCGTGTCGTCGACCAGGGGATCGAGGGACCCGACGGTGAAGAGGGCCGGCGGCATGCCCCGGAGGTCGGCATGGAGCGGCGAGATGTCGGGGTCGCGCACGTCGCCGCCCTGGACCAGGAAATGGCGCACGAACATCTCGATGTCGCGGGTGTTGAGCACCAGCTTCTCGCTCCCCCAGCGCCGCACCGAGGGGGTCAGGGCGAGATCATAGCAGCCGGCATGGAGATTGGCGGCGCGGAAAGGCATGATGCCATGCCGGTCGCGCAGGCGCAGCAGCGTCACGGCGGCCAGATGGGCGCCGGCGCTCTCGCCGCCGATGACCAGGCGGTCGGTGCCGAACAGCGCCTTGGCCTCGCGGGCGATCCACAGGGCGGCGGCCTCGCAGTCGTCCGGTCCCTGGGGATAGGGATGTTCGGGCGCGAGGCGATAGTCGACGGAGACGCAGGCCATGCCGGCCCGGTCGGCGAAGCGCTCCAGCCACTGGTCCTGCTGGTCGACGCTGCCGAGGACCCAGCCGCCGCCATGGATGTGGAGATAGACGCCCTTCGGGCTCTCGGGCGCGATGATCCTGAGGTCGATGGGGCCGTGCGGCCCCGCCATGGTGATGGTCCGTGCCCGCGGCGAGGGAACCGGTGCGGGGAAGGCGCCACGCCCCTCGCGCCGCATCTGCCTGATGATGGCAGGGGCGAAGGCCCAGTTGTCCCAGGTTTCCAGCCGCTTGACGATGGCCGCATTGACCGCGAGGGCGTCGGCGGGCGCCTGGCCAGGGGCGAAGGAGGTGGCGATGGCGCTGGACAGGTCGATCATGATTCATCCGCCTGGGGGTCCCGCGATGAAAGCCCGGCGGGACGGCGAGGGCAAGTCGGCCAACGGGCTCCCGCCATGCGGCCGGCTGGGCTAGACTTGGCGTCATGAGTTCACCCGTTCGCGCGCCCCATCCGCCGCCGTCCCACGATTTCGCCCTGGTGCTCGGCGGCGGCGGCGCCAAGGGCCTCGCCCATATCGTGGTGATCGAGGCGCTCGACGAACTCGGCATCCGCCCGCGTGAGGTCGCCGGCACCTCCATCGGTGCCATCGTCGGCGCCTGCTACTGCGCCGGGATGAGCGGCGCCGAGATGCGCGACTATGCCCTCGGCGTGCTGCGCATGAAGCCCGACGTGCTGCGCGCGCTGTTCGCGGCACGGGTCGGGCGCTTCTCCGACATTCTGCGCGGCGGGCTGACCAACCCGGTGCTGGTCGACGCGGAGAAGCTGCTCGCCGCCTTCCTGCCGCCGGTCGTGCCGGCGACCTTCGAGCACCTGGTCACGCCGCTGACAGTGGTGGCGACCGACTATTATGCCCGCGTCGATGTCGGCTTCGCCGACGGGCCGCTGGTGCCGGCGGTCGCTGCCTCGATGGCCATTCCCGGCGCCATCCGTCCGGTCCGCCACCGCGGCCACGTGCTGATCGACGGCGGGACCATCAACCCGGTGCCGGTGGACAGGGTGACGGCGGCGGTGACGCTCGCCGTCGACGTGCTGAGCGAATCGGGGGCGGAACGCCAGATCGACGACATCATCCCCGAGCCCTGGGACGCCATGTTCGGCTCGGTGACGCTGATGATGCAGGTCCTCAGTGCGATCCGGCTGGCGGAACATCGTCCGACCATCCACCTGCGCCCGCCGGTCGATGCGTTCCGCGTGCTGGATTTCCTGCGCGCCGGGGAGATCATGGCAGCCTGCGAACCGGTCAAGGACGAGGTAAAGCGCCGGGTGACCCTGGCACTGGAGGCGATCCCCGCCGAACTCTCCATCCGCGAGGGCCTCTGACCTCAGCGCCGCCCGAAAAGCCGCTCCACATCAGCGAGCGACAGGCTCACTGATGTCGGCCGCCCGTGGTTGCACTGGGCCGAGCCCGGCGTTGCCTCCATCTCGCGCAGCAGCGCGTTCATCTCGGCGGGCCGCAGCAGCCGCCCGGCCCGGACGGAGCCGTGACAGGCCATGGTGGCGGCGACCGCCATGAGCCGCTGCTCCAGCGGGCCCGTGCTGTCCCATTCGGCGAGGTGCTCGGCGATGTCGCGGGTCAGCGCCTCGGCATCGACCTCGCCGAGCATGGCCGGGGTCTCTCGCACGACAACGGCGCCCGGCCCGAAGTCCTCGACGACGAGGCCGAAGGCGGCGAGATCGGCGGCGCGGTCGAGCAGGCGGCTGGCATCGGCCGGGTCGAGCTCGACCACGACGGGGATGAGCAGCGCCTGGCGGGCGATGCCGCTCTCCATCATCTGCCGCTTCAGTCGCTCGTAGACGAGGCGCTCGTGGGCGGCATGCTGGTCGACGATGACGAGGCCGTCGCGGGTCTGCGACAGGATATAGGTGCCGTGAACCTGGGCCCGCGCCGCGCCCAGCGGCCGGTCGAGATCATGGTCGGGCGGGGCGCCCTCGCCCGCCCGCGCATCGGCCGATGGCGCAAGGTCGAGGGCGAAGCCGGCCTGCCCCGTCTCGCCGAAGCCCTGAGGCGCAGCGGACGGGAAGGGGCGGGACGGCGAGGCGCGCCAGTCCCAGCCGCGCGCCGGAACCGACGGCCCTGCCGGGCGGAAGGCGGCGAGGGTGGCCGCGCCGATGGTCGTCGCAGTCGTCGGCGAGGCCGCCGCGATGGCCTCGCGGACCGCCGCCACGATGAGGCCGCGGACGAGGGCGGCGTCGCGGAACCGGACCTCGGTCTTGGCGGGGTGGACATTGACGTCGACCTCGTGGGGATCGAGTTCGAGGAAGAGGGCGACCGCCGGGTGACGGTCGCGCGGCATGGTGTCGGCATAGGCGCCGCGCAGCGCGCCGAGCACCAGCCGGTCGCGGATCGGCCGGCCGTTGACGAAGAGAAACTGGCTTGCCGCCGTGGCCTTGCCGAAGGTCGGCAGGCCGGCGAAACCGAACAGGCGCACCGCGTCGCGCCAGACGTCGATCGGCAGGGCGTTCTCGGCGAAGTCGCGGCCCGCGACGTCGGCGATGCGGGCGAGGAGTCCGGCCTCGCCGAAGGCCTGGGCGGGAAAGTGACGTGTCGGCCCGTCGGCATCGGCAAGCGAGAAGGCGACCGTCGGATGGGCCAGCGCCAGGCGCTTCAGCACCTCGGCGACGGCGGCGGCTTCGGCGCGGTCGCTCTTGAGGAATTTCAGCCGGGCCGGCGTCGCTGCAAAGAGGTCGGCGATCTCCACCCGCGTGCCGGCGGCGAGGGCTGCCGGGCGGCATTCCCCCTTGCGGCCGGCATCGACGGTGAGCGACCAGGCATGGGTCTCGGCGGCATGGCGGGTGGTGAGGGTAAGGCGCGAGACGGCGCCGATGGAGGGCAGCGCCTCGCCGCGGAAGCCGAGGGTGCGGATATCGAGCAGGTCCTCGTCGTCGAGCTTCGAGGTCGCGTGCCGCTCGACGCAGAGCGCGAGGTCGTCGCGGCTCATGCCGGAGCCGTCGTCGGCGACGCGGATGAGCCGGCGGCCGCCAGCCTCGATCAGCACGTCGATGCGGGAGGCGCCGGCATCGAGGGCGTTCTCGACCAGTTCCTTCACCGCCGCGGCGGGACGTTCGATCACCTCGCCGGCGGCGATGCGGTTGACGACACCTTCAGGGAGCTGGCGGACGACCATGGGGGATCCTAGCGCCCGGCGGCCGGGACGTCAGGACCGGTCACGGATCAGG
>CALRLZ020000029.1:0-52221 GCA_943368975.1 Archangium gephyra | reverse complement strand
CACCGTCGGCGTCTCGCCGTTGAGGCGGGTGAAGCTGCGCGGCTCCTCGTAGAGGTCGGTGACGGTGCCGAGATCGGAGAGGACCACGGCACGCCCGCCGGGCAGAACGATGCGGGTGGCGGCGAGCTCCTCGACGCTCTCGGCGCCGGCCAGGGTGCGGATCGACTGCTGCTGGCCGCCGATATCCCCCTGGCCACCGGCGAGATCGACATTGGTGGCGCGCAGCTGGCGGTTGACGTCGCCCGCCGTGATGCCGAGTGCCATCAGGCGGCTGGGGTCGAGGGCGACGCGGATCTCGCGCAGCACACCACCGTTGCGGCTGATGCGGCCGATGCCGCGCAGGCCCTGGAGCTCGCGCTTGACGGTGTCGTCGACGAACCAGGAGAGCTGTTCGAGCGTCTTGGCGGGGGCGGCGACGGCCACCGTCATGATCGCCTGGTTCTCGATGTCGAGCCGCTCGATGATCGGCTCGTCGATGTTGCGCGGCAGGTCGGCGCGGATCTTGGCGACGGCGTCCTTGACGTCGTTCAGCGCCCGGTCGGTGTTCACCTCCAGGCGGAACTCCACCACCGTGGAGGACTGGCCGTCGGTCAGGTTGGAGATGACGTTCTTGACGCCTGTGATGTTGGCGACGGCGTCCTCGACCCTTTTGGTGATCTGGCTCTCGAGCTCGGCCGGCGCGGCGCCAGCCTGGGTCACCCGGATCTGCACCAGCGGCACGTCAATGTTCGGAAACCGCGTGATCGGCAGGTTGTTGTAGCTCATCCATCCGAGGAAGCAGAGGACGATGAACAGCACGATCGAGGGGACCGGCTGGCGGATCGAATAAGCGGAGACGTTGAACGAGGACATGGCGCGGCCTCCTCAGCGCGGGACGGCCGCGACGGGCGTCACCCGGTCGCCGTTGCGAACGAAACTGCCGGAGACCGAGACGACCTCTTCGCCCTCGGCGATGCCCTCGCGGATCTCGACCCTGCCGGCGGCGCGCAGGCCGACGACGACGGTGCGGGTCTGCACGATGCCGTCCTTGACCACCTGGACGGCCGCGGTCGGGCCGAACATCACGGCCGACAGCGGGACGGTCAGGCCGGTGGAACGCGCCACCTCGACGGTGGCGCGGCCGAAGGCGCCGAGCGGCGGGCGCTCGTCGTCGGTCAGGGTGACCCGGACCCGGCCGAGCCGGTTGGTGCGGTTGACCTCGGGCGCCACCAGGCGGACCTTGCCGGCGAGAGGGCGCGTGTAGCCGGCCGCTTCCACGGTCGCCGGCTGTCCCGGCCGCATGCGGGCGAGCGTCGTCTCCGGCACGTCGGCCTCGAGCTCGACCTCCGACTCCGCGATGATGCGGAACAGCGGGTCGCCAGAGGCCGCTGCCAGCGCGCCGAGGCGGGCGGTGCGGCGCGAGATGGTGCCGCCGACCTTGGCCCTGATCTCGGTGCGCGAAATGCGCAGCTCGATGTCGCGACGCTGGGCGCGGGCGAGGACGAGATCGGCCTCGGCGAGGGCGAGGGCGTTGGTGACCGAATCCAGCCGGGCGGCGGTGCTGAGGGCGGCGCTGGTGCGCTGGTCGAGGGCGTCGGCCGTCGCCGCGCCGCTGCGCTGCAATTGCTGGGTGCGCTCCAGCTGCTGCTGGGCGAGGTTGCGCGCCGACGTGGCCTCGACGATCGCGGCACGGGCCTGGGCGATGGCGGCCTCGGCGCGGGCGAGCTGGGCGCCGTTCTGGGCGAGCTGCACATCGAGCATCTCACGGTTGAGGCGGGCGAGCACCTGGCCGGCGGTGACCTTGTCGCCCTCCTCGGCGAGAATCTCGGTGATCGTCAGGCCGTCGACCTCGGGCGAGACCATGACCTCGTCGCGGGCGACGAAGGAGCCGGTGAGGATGACGGTCTCGCGCAGCTCGGAACGGGCGGCGGCGGCCACGGTGATCGCGGGCGCGGTGCCCTGGCCGGACGCGGCGCCACCGAGGGCGGCGGTCGCGATGGCAGCGAAAAGAAGGGCGCGGGGGGCGATGATCATGGTGTGTTCAGCCTAGCAGAGGCCGGCGTGGCGGGTGGCAGCAGCATGGAACGCAGGATGGAGAACATCAGCGCCACATGCGGCCGGGGATCGAAATTCACATCGCGGGCGCGCCGCAGCATCAGGCCGTCGGCGTAGGTGATGAGGAACTGCACGGCGGGGTCGAGATCGGCGTCCGGAGCGGTCTGACCACGGTCCCGCGCCATTTCCAGCGCAAAGCGGATCTTGTCCTCGATGAACTGGTCGATCTTCTTACGCAGCGTTCCGATCTGCGGATTTCTCGCGACCTCGGACATGATCTCGACCCAGAGCTGGCAGCTCTCGCGCGGCTCCTCGATCATGTGGAAACGCGCCAGGGCCTCGAAGGCCGTCCAGATGTCCGGCGCCCGGGCGAGGGCGGAAAAACCCGCGCCGAGTTCGGCGAAGTCGCGCTCACAAAGGCCCTCGATCATCGCCTCCTTGGAGGGGAAGTAGCGATAGAGGTTGCCGGGGCTCATGCCCGCCTCGCCGCAGATGTCGCTCATCGAGGCGCCATGGAAGCCGGAGCGCACGAAGCAGCGCTCGGCGGCATCGAGGATGGCCGCCTTCCGGTCTATGCGCTGGGCACTGTCGATGCGCGGCATGGCGATGGGGGATCCTCGGGGCCGCGCCTGATTAGAGGAGGGCGACAAAAGGTGCAACAAAAAAGAGAATGAACATTCATTTTTATAAAACATCGCATGACGCATGCCCCATGGCTCCCGCCCCGATTCCGGTTCATGGAACAGCCGTTCGGCTGGCGTTCATCGGCCGGACACAGTGGCAGCGAAAAGCCGTCTTGCATGCGCCATCAACCGATGATGACCTCGCGCAGTCGGCACGGGAGACGCAGTCTGGCGCCAGGCCCGAACCCGACCCACGGAAGGACACGTCCATGCTCAAGACCCTGATGCTCGCCGCCTCCCTCGCGCTCGCCGGGACCGCCGCCATGGCGCAGACCGCGACCCAGCCTGCGACCCGTCCCACCGCACCGGCGACCACCCCGGCGCCCGCCGCGACGACTCCGCCCCCCGCCACGACGACGCCGGCGGCGGCGCTCATCGACATCAATTCGGCGACCGAGGCCGAGCTGCGGGTGCTGCCGGGCATCGGCGAGGCGCGGGCCAAGGCGATCATCGCCGGCCGGCCCTATCGCGGCAAGGACGAGCTGGTGCGCAAGAACATCATCCCGCAGGGTGTCTATGACGGCATCCAGGCGCGGATCATCGCCCGCCAGCGCTGATCTGCAGGCTCGTCACCGTCCGCGCCGGGAGGCGCGGGCGGTGCGGTCGTGGTCGGGTGTTTGCCTGCACGACCCAAGTGCGTCCTTCGAGGCTCGCCTCCTGACGATGCTGACGCATCGCCGGGGCTCGCACCTCAGGATGAGGAGAGTGGGTGTGCTGCATTCCGGCCGGCAAATGTGAGCAGCGCAGGTTCGTCCGGCGTTGTGCCGGTCACCACCCCCCTCATCCTGAGGTGCGAGCGAAGCGAGCCTCGAAGGACGCACTTGATCCGTGCAGCGCGGCTCCTCGCGATGGCGCCCTCAGGCGGAACACTCGCGAATCAGTCCGGCGATGAAGGCGTCGCACTTGGCGAGTTCGGAGACCTCGACCCATTCGTCGGGCTGGTGCGCCTGGGCGATGTCGCCCGGGCCGCAGATCACGGTGGAGATTCCGGCCGCCTGGAACAGGCCGGCCTCGGCGCCATAGGGCACGACCTGGATGCCATTGTCGCCCGTGAGCCGGCGGGCGAGGCGCTCGGCCTCGCCGTCCGCCTCGCGCACCAGCGGCTCGCCGCCGACCCGCCAGGTGAGGTTGACGCCCGAATCGGGATGCACGGCCTTCATCGCCGGCTCGATCTCGCGGCGGACGAAATCCTCGTATTCGCGCACATAGCGCATGCCGTCGTCGCCGGGCACCACGCGTATGCCGGTGACGAAATGGCAGTCGAGGGCGGTGATGTTGTGGGCGGTGCCGCCGGAGAGCGTGCCGACATGGATCATGGTCCAGCCGGGATCGAAATAGGGCGCGCCGCCATTCGCCTCGGCCTCGGCCTTGTTGCGGAGGTCGCGCTCCTCGAGCCAGGTCACCAGCCGCGCGGCGACGAAGATGGCGGAGACGCCGGCATAGCGGTTGGAGGAATGGACCTCGTGGCCGCGCACATGGGTGTCGATGCGCAGATAGCCCTTGTGGCCGGTGACCACCTTCATGCGGCTCGGCTCGCCGACGATGCAGACGGAGGGCCGCGTCCAGTCCTTGCCGAGGCGGGCAATGAGGGCGCGGGCGCCGTCCATGCGGATTTCCTCATCCGCCGTCAGGCAGATGTGGATGGGGCGCTTCAGGTCGGCGGCGACCATGGCCGGCACGGCGGCGAGCACGCAGGCGTCGAAGCCCTTCATGTCGCAGGCGCCGCGGCCGTAGAGGCGGTCGCCCTTCGCCGTCAGGGTGAAGGGATCGGTGGTCCAGGGCTGCCCCTCCACCGGCACGACGTCGAGATGGCCGGAGAGCACGATGCCGCCATCGACGTTCGGGCCGATGGTCGCCCAGATATTGGCATTGCGGCCATCGGGCATCGGCACGATCTCGCAGCCGACTCCGTGGGCGGCGAGATAGTCGCGGATGAAATCGACGAGGTCGAGATTGCTGGCATCGGAGACCGAGGGGAAGCCGACGAGGCGCTCGAGCAGTGCGGTGCTGGTGAGTGTCATGTCCCCGAGGGAGCCGATAGGAGCCATGCGCGTCAAGAGCACGTGCCCGCATGGCAGCCCGGTTGACCGCCCGCCCGGCGTTCGGTTCTCTTGGCCTTTCTCCGCTCAGGACACAGCCATGCCCATCGTGAACCGGATCGCCGGGCTGCATGAAGAAGCCACGGCGTGGCGCCGCGATTTCCACCAGCATCCCGAACTGCTCTTCGACCTGCCCCGCACATCGGCGATCGTGGCGGAGAAGCTGCGCGAATTCGGCTGCGACGCGGTCGTCACCGGCATCGGCCGCACCGGCGTCGTGGGCCTGATCCACGGGGCGAAGACCACGTCGGGCCGGGTGATCGGCCTCAGGTCGGACATGGACGCGCTGCCGCTCACCGAGATCACCGGACTGCCCCATGCCTCGACCGTGCCCGGAAAGATGCATGCCTGCGGCCATGACGGGCACATGGCCATGCTGCTCGGCGCGGCGAAATATCTCGCCGAGACCCGCCATTTCGACGGCACGGTGGCGCTGATCTTCCAGCCGGCGGAAGAGGGCGGTGGCGGCGCCCGCGAAATGGTCGCCGACGGCCTGATGGAGCGCTTCGGCATCCAGGAGGTCTATGGCATGCACAACAACCTCGACCCGGCCGGGACGCTCGCCGTGCGGGCCGGGCCGACCAGCGCGGCGGCCGACAAGATCCACATCCTCGTCGAGGGCAAGGGCGGCCATGCCGCCAAGCCGCATCTGGCGGTCGACACGGTCCTGGTCGCCGCCCAGATCATCATCGCGGTGCAGTCCGTGGTGGCACGCAACATCGACCCCCTGGGCAGCGCCGTCGTGTCGATCTGCGCCTTCAATGCCGGCCATGCCAACAACGTCATCCCGCAGACGGCGGAACTGCTCGGCACGGTGCGCACGCTCACCAAGGACATCCAGGCCCTGGTCGAGCAGCGGTTGCGGCAGGTGGTCGAGATGACCGCCGAAAGCTACGGCGCCAGGGCGACCTTCACCTATACCTATGGCTGCCCGATGGTGGTGAACCACGCCGCCGAGGCCGAGCATGCTGCGGCGGTGGCAGCCTCCATCGTCGGCGAGGCCCTGGTGCGCCGCGACAAGCCGCCGACCATGGGCGCCGAGGATTTCTCCTTCATGCTGGAGGAGCGGCCCGGCTGCATGATCGGCATCGGCCAGGGCGGGGCGTTCGGCGTTCATCATCCCGCCTATGACTTCAACGACGAGATCCTGCCCATCGGCATGAGCTACTGGGCCCGCCTCGTCGAAACCCGCATGCCGGCCTGACCGCCTGCCACCGGAGGCCAAGGTGCCGATCGTCAACCGCATCGCCGCATTGCACGAGGAGGCCGCCGGCTGGCGGCAGGATTTCCATCGCCATCCCGAGCTCGGGTTCGACCTGCCGCGCACGTCGGCCATCGTCGCCGACAGCCTCCGGGACTTCGGCTGCGACGCGGTGATCACCGGCATCGGCCGGTCGGGTGTCGTCGGCATCATCCGTGGCGCGCGGACGACCTCGGGACGGGTGGTCGGACTGCGGGCCGACATGGACGCGCTGCCCATCCACGAGACCACCGGCGCAGACCATGCCTCGACAGTGGCGGGAAAGATGCATGCCTGCGGCCATGACGGGCACATGGCCATGCTGCTCGGCGCCGGCAAATACCTCGCCGAGACGCGCAATTTCGATGGCACCGCCGTGCTGATCTTCCAGCCCGACGAGGAGGGGGGCCACGGCGCCCGCGCCATGATCGCCGACGACCTGATGGACCGGTTCGGCATCCACGAGGTCTATGGCATGCACAACAGCCAGGACCCGGTCGGCACGATCTCGGTGATCTCCGGCGCGGCCAGCGCCGCCGTCGACTGGATCCACATCGCCATCGAAGGCAAGGGCAGCCACGCGGCGCGGCCGCATCTGGCCGTCGACACCGTCCTCGTCGCGGCCCATATCATCGCCGCGGTCCAGTCCATCGCGGCGCGCAACGTCGATCCGCTCGCCAATGCCGTCGTCTCGCTCTGCCATGTCGATGCGGGCGCCGCCTTCAATGTCATTCCGCAGACCGCGGTGCTGCGCGGCACGGTGCGGACGCTGTCAAAGGCGGTGCAGGACCTGGTCGAGGCGCGGCTGCACCAGATCGTCGCCGGCGTCGCGGCGACCTTCGGCGCGAGCGCCACCCTGACCTATGACCGCGCCTGCCCGAGCGTGATGAACACCGGGCCCGAATGCGACCATGCGGCCTGCGCCGCGGCCTCGGTTCTCGGCGAGACCGGGGTCTGGCGCGACGTCGACCCGGCCATGGGCGGCGAGGATTTCGCCTTCATGCTGGAGGAGCGGCCGGGCTGCATGATCGGCATCGGCCAGGGCGGCACCTACGGCCTGCACCACCCCTCCTACGATTTCAACGACGCGATCCTGCCCATCGGCATGAGCTATTGGGCGAGGCTCGTCGAAACCCGCCTTCCGAGCTGATAGAAGGGCCGCAAGGCCACCGCCCTTTCCGGAGAATGACCATGCCCATCAACAACCGCATCGCCTCCCTCCACGACGAGGTGACCGCCTGGCGCCGCGACCTGCACGAGAACCCCGAGCTGATGTTCGACGTGCACCGCACCGCCGGCATCGTCGCCGACAAGCTGCGCGAATTCGGCTGCGACGAGGTCGTCACCGGCATCGGCCAGACCGGCGTCGTCGGCATCATCAAGGGCCGCAACACCGGCTCGGGCAAGGTGATCGGGCTGCGCGCCGACATGGACGCGCTGCCGCTCAGCGAGATCACCGGCCTGCCGCACGCCTCGAAGATTCCGGGAAAGATGCATGCCTGCGGCCATGACGGCCACACGGCGATGCTGCTGGGCGCGGCCAAGTACCTCGCGGAGACGCGCAATTTCGACGGCACGGTGGCGGTCATCTTCCAGCCGGCGGAAGAGGGCGGCGGCGGCGGCCGCGAGATGGTCAATGACGGGATGATGGACCGTTTCGGCATCCAGGAGGTCTATGGCATGCACAATGCGCCGGGCCTGCCGGTGGGCAAGTTCGCTCTGCGCGCCGGCCCGCTCATGGCCGCGGCCGACCGCATCCAGATCGACGTCGAGGGCAAGGGCGGCCATGCCGCGCGCCCGCACCAGTCGATCGACACGATCCTCATCGCCTCGCAGATCGTCAACGCGGTGCAGTCGATCGTCTCGCGCAATGTCGACCCGCTCGGCAATGCCGTCGTCTCCATCTGCGCCTTCAATGCCGGCTTCACCGACAATGTCATCCCGCAGACGGCGACGCTGCTCGGCACGGTGCGCACGCTCACCCCGGAAATGCGCGATCTCGTCGAGAAGCGGCTGCACGCCGTCGTCGAGGGCACCGCGGCCGTCTATGGCGGCACCGCCAAGCTCACCTATTTCCGCGACTATCCGGTGACCCGGAACCATGCCGAGAACGCCGTCTTCGCCGGTGATGCCGCCGCCGCCGTGGTCGGCGACGAGGGTGTCAATCGCGACACCGTGCCGGTGATGGGCGGCGAGGACTTCTCCTTCATGCTGGAAGCGCGCCCCGGCGCCTTCATCTTCATCGGTCAGGGCGACACCGCCTCCGTCCACCACCCGGCCTATGACTTCAACGACGAGATCATCCCCATCGGCATGAGCTACTGGGCAAAGCTCGTCGAGAACCGCCTGGCGGCCTGATCCTCATTCCCGGCGCGGCCCTCGTCCGCGCCGGCCTTCCCTCTCCGCAGGACCACCGACATGCCCATCGTCAACCGCATCGCCGCCCTCCACGAGGAGGTCACCGCCTGGCGCCGCGACATCCACGCATATCCGGAGCTGCAGTTCGACGTGCACCGCACCGCCGGGATCGTCGCCGACAAGCTGAGGGAGTTCGGCTGCGACGAGGTCGTCACCGGCATCGGCCGCACCGGCGTCGTCGGCATCATCCGCGGCCGGACCGACAGATCGGGCAAGGTGGTGGGCCTGCGCGCCGACATGGACGCCCTGCCGCTGACCGAGATCACCGGCCTGCCACATGCCTCGAAGGTACCGGGCAAGATGCATGCCTGCGGCCATGACGGCCATACCGCCATGCTGCTCGGCGCCGCCAAGTACCTCGCCGAGACCCGCAACTTCGACGGCACCGTCGCGGTCATCTTCCAGCCGGCGGAGGAGGGCGAGAAGGGCGGCGAGGCCATGGTCCTCGACGGCATGATGGAGCGCTTCGGCATCCAGGAGGTCTATGGCATGCACAATGCGCCGGGCCTGCCCGTCGGCCATTTCGCCATCCGTCCGGGGCCGATGCTGGCGGCGGTCGACAATTTCCGCATCCATGTCGAGGGCAAGGGCGGCCATGCCGCGCGCCCCCACCAGTCGATCGACACGATCCTCGTCGGCGCGCATATCGTGGCGGCGGTGCAGTCGATCGTGGCGCGCAATGTCGACCCGCTGAAGAGCGCCGTCATCTCCATCTGCGCCTTCAATGCCGGCTTCACCAACAATGTCATTCCGCAGACGGCGGAGCTGCGCGGCACGGTGCGCACCCACGACGGCGCCGTCCGCGACCTGATCGAGCTGCGCCTGCGGGAGGTCGTCGAGAAGACCGCCGCCGCCTTCGGCGCCACGGCCAGGGTGGAGCATGTGCGGGTGGTGCCGGCCACCGTCAACGATCCCGCCCATACGCCGCACGCGGTCGCCGCGGCGGCTGCGGTGGTCGGCGAGAAGGCGGTGAACGACGACGCGCCGCAGATCATGGGCGGCGAGGATTTCTCCTACATGCTCGAGGCCCGGCCTGGCGCCTTCATCTTCATCGGCCAGGGCGACACCGCCTCCGTGCATCACCCCGCCTATGAATTCAACGACGAGATCATCCCGCTCGGCATGAGCTACTGGGCGAAGCTGGTCGAGAACCGCATGCCGGCGTGAGGGGAGCGCTGCCGCTCACCTCTCCCCGGCGGGCAGAGGAAAGGCCGCAGGCCGGGAGAGGGGGCCAAGCGCTGGCCGTGTTTCGCTCTCCTTCTCACCCGCCTCGCTATCGCTCGTCGACCTCTCCCCGCCGGGGAGAGGTGAATGCGCCGCGCATTCCAGCGATCCACCTTCCCCCTCGCCTCGGCGCTCCCGCCGCGCTAGCCTTCCGCCTTCGCATCGCCGTTCCGGAGCCTTTCCATGCCGATCATCAACCGCGTCGCAGACCTTCACGACGAGATCACCGCCTGGCGGCGTGACTTCCACGAAAATCCGGAGCTGCTCTACGACGTGCACCGCACCGCCGGCATCGTCGCGGAGAAGCTGAAGGCCTTCGGCTGCGACGAGGTCGTCCCCGGCATCGGCCAGACCGGCGTCGTCGCCGTCATCAAGGGGCGCAAGAGCGGTTCGGGAAAGGTCATCGGCCTGCGCGCCGACATGGACGCGCTCCCCATCGAGGAAGCCAATGACCTGCCCTACAAGTCCAAGGTGCCGGGCAAGATGCACGCCTGCGGCCATGACGGCCACACCGCCATGCTGCTGGGCGCCGCGAAATACCTCGCCGAGACGCGCAATTTCGACGGCACGGCGGTGGTCATCTTCCAGCCGGCGGAAGAGGGCGGCGGCGGCGGCGACGCCATGGTCAAGGACGGCCTGATGACCCGCTGGAACATCCAGGAGGTCTATGGCCTGCACAACATGCCGGGCATTCCCGTCGGCACTTTCGCCGTGCGCAAGGGCCCGGCCATGGCGGCGGCGGACCGCTTCATCATCGACATCGAGGGCAAGGGCGGCCATGGCGCCATGCCGCATCTGTGCGTCGATCCGGTCCAGGCGGGCTTTGCCATCGGCCTCGCCATGCAGACCATCGTGGCGCGCAATGTCGATCCGATCGAGAGCGCCGTTGTCTCCATCACCTCGGTCAAGGCGGGCGAGGCCTTCAACGTCATCCCGCAGACCCTGCGCATGCTCGGCACGGTGCGCACCTTCAAGCCGGAGATCCAGGACCTGGTGGAGGCGCGGATGAAGGAACTGGTCGAGAATGTCGCCAAGGGCATGGGCTGCGTCGCGACGGTCGACTACCTGCGCGGCTATCCCGTCACCTTCAACCATGCCGACCAGACCGACTTCGCCGTCAAGGTGGCGCAGTCCGTCGTCGGCGCCGACAAGGTCGATCCCAACACGCCGCCGCTGATGGGCGCCGAGGACTTCTCCTACATGCTCAACGAGCGGCCGGGCAGCTACATCTTCCTCGGCAATGGCGACACCGCCGCCTGCCACCACCCCGCCTACAATTTCGACGACGCCGCGATCCCGGTGGGCACCAGCTACCTCGCCAAGCTCGTCGAAGCGGCCATGCCGGCGTGAGCGGGACCATGACCGCAAACCCCGTCGCGCTCGGCATTGTCGGCGCCGGCATCATGGGCGAGCGCCTGCTCGGCGCCGCCCTGTCCCAGGCGGCCGATGTCGTCGGCATCGCCGGCATCTGGGACCCCTCTGCGGAAGCCATGGCGCGCATTGGCGCGGCCTTTCCGGGCGTGCCGCGCCTCGCCGATGCGGCGGCGGTGATCGCCGCCTGCGACGCGCTCTACATCGCCTCGCCGCCGTTGTCGCATCTGGCCCACGCCCGGGCGGCTCTGGCGGCCGGAAAGGCCGTGTTCTGCGAGAAGCCGCTGGCGGTGGATGTTGCCGATGCGCGCGCCTTCGTGGTGGAGGCCGGGGGCAAGGGTGCGGTCAACTTCCCCTTCGCCTCGTCCTTCGGGGTGGCGACCCTGCAGCGCTGGATCGCCGAGGGCGCGGTGGGCACCGCGCGCCACATCACCATCGAGGTCGCCTTCGCCACCTGGCCGCGCTCCTGGCAGAGGGACGCGGCGGGCTGGCTGGACGGGAGGGCGCAAGGCGGCTTCACCCGCGAGGTGGTGTCGCATTTCCTCTTCCTGTCGCGCCGTCTCGGCGGGCCACTCGGCGCGCTGAAGGCCTCGGCGGAATACCCGGAACCGGGCCGGTCGGAACGCCATATCGCGGCGACGCTGACCGCCGGCGACCTGCCGGTGACACTGGCCGGCAATGTCGGGACAACGGCGAAGGACGACCACAATATCTGGATGATCGAGGGGGAAGCGGGGGCCGTGCGGCTGCGCGACTGGTCGATCGCCGAGCGGCGCATGGCGGACGGCTCCTGGCAGCCGGACCCGGAGGCCCTGCCGAACGAGAAGATGCGGCCTCTGGTGCTGCGCCGGCAGCTCGAAGGCGTCGCGGCGCTGGTGCGTGGCGAACCGCACCACCTCGCGACGCTGGCCGAGGCGCTGGAGGTGCAGGAGGTGGTGGAGGCCATCCTGAAGGGGTGAGGATGCTCAAGTAGCCCCACCCTTACCCTCCCCGCGCTCCGCGCAGGGAGGGAGACCACAGCGTGGCGCGTTGGTTTCAGACGCTCCGCCAGGCCCAACCGGTCGGACGACGCGGGACGTTGAAGTCCCCCTCCCTGCGCGGAGCGCGGGGAGGGTAAGGGTGGGGCAATTCGTATGAACACTCTGCACAATCGAAGTGCGTCCGCTCTCACCCCCGCGCATCCTCCAGGATCATCCGCGCGCCCTTCTCGGCGATCATCAGCGTCGGCGTGTTGGTATTGCCCGAGGTGATGGTCGGCATGACGGAGGCATCCGCCACCCTGAGGCCATCGATGCCGATGACGCGCAGGCGCTCGTCCACCACCGCCAGCGGGTCCGAGGCGAGGCCCATCTTCGCCGTGCCGACGGGATGGAAAATGGTCGTGCCGATGTCGCCGGCGGCCTTGGCCAGGCTTTCGGCGTCGTCGCCGATCACCGGACCGGGGAGATATTCCTCGGGGCGATAGGGTGCCAGCGCCGCCTGGCGCATCAGCCGCCGGGTGACGCGCAGGGAATCCGCCGCCACCTGCCGGTCCGCGTCGGTGGCGAGATAGTTCGGCGCGATGATGGGCTTGTCGGCCGGATCGGCGGAGCGGATGTGGACGGAGCCGCGCGAGGTCGGCCTGAGATTGCAGGGCGCGACCGTCACGGCGGGGAAGCGGTGCAGCGGGTCGCCGAATTTGTCGAGCGACAGCGGCTGGACGTGGAACTGGATGTTGGCCCGTTCCTGGGAGGGATCGGAGCGGGTGAAGATGCCGAGCTGGCTCGGCGCCATGGTCAGCGGGCCGGTGCGGCGGAGGAGATATTCGAGCCCCATCAGCCCGCGCTTGAACAGGTTGTGGTAGGTCTCGTTCAGCGTCTTGATGCCGTCGACCTTGTAGATGGCGCGGATCTGCAGGTGGTCCTGCAGGTTGCCGCCGACGCCGGGCTTCTCCTTCACCACCGGGATGCCATGGCGGGCAAGCACCTCGCCATAGCCGATGCCGGAGAGTTCGAGGATCTGCGTCGAGCCGATGGAACCGGCCGTGAGAACGACCTCGCCGCGACAGCGGGCGATGACGCTCTCGCCGCCCTGGCGGAACTGCACCCCCGTGGCACGGCCATTCTCCACGATCACCTTCTCGACCAGCACGCCGGAGAGGAGATCGAGGTTGTCGCGGGCGTCGATGACCGGCTTCAGGAAGCCGCGGGCCGCCGACCAGCGCAGGCCCTTCTTCTGATTGACGTGGAAATAGGCGGTACCCTCGTTGTCGCCGGTGTTGAAATCGTCGAGGGGGCGGACGCCCATCTGCAAGGCCGCCTCGCGCACCTTGTCGAGCAGGTCCCAGCGCACCCGCGGCGCCTCGACGCGCCAGTTGCCGCCGGTGCCGTGGTGCTCGCTGTCCCCAAGGAAATGATCCTCCAGGCCGACGAAGAGCGGCTTCACGTCGTCCCAGCCCCAGCCGGTGAGGCCAAGCTGGCGCCAATGGTCGTAGTCGGCGCTCTGGCCGCGCATGGTGATCATGGCGTTGATGGCGGAGGAACCGCCGATCACCTTGCCGCGCGGATAGATCAGCGAGCGGCCGTTGAGGCCGGTCTCCGCCTCGGTCCTGAACATCCAGTCGGCGCGCGGATTGCCGATGGCGAAGAGATAGCCGACGGGAATGTGGAACCAGATCCAGTCATCCTTGCCGCCGGCCTCCAGCAGCAGGACGCGGTTCTTCGGATCGGCGGAGAGGCGGTTGGCCATGAGGCAGCCGGCCGTGCCGGCGCCGCAGACGATATAGTCCCACTCACCCCCAATGGTGCGGGCCATGGCTCCCCTCCGGCACTGTCGCGCGGGCTCTCGACGGCGGCCCTTCGACCGATCCATCGCGCGGGGCGGGGCGAAGGTCAATTGGACGGAGGGGGGAGCCGGTATGGCTGCGACCGGCCTTCGATGATCCTGCCGCCGGGCGTAGACTCCACGGAACCGCAAACCTGCAACCCGCCCCCTCGCCCGTGCCCCATTCCCTGCCGGCGCCGGGCGCGCTAGCCTCCCGTACAAATCGTTTGAAAAGAAGAGGACACGTCCATGCATATCCTGATCATCGGCGCCGCCGGCATGGTTGGCCGCAAGCTCACCGAGAAGCTCGTCCGCGACGGCGCGCTCGGCGGCAAGGCGATCACGGAATTCTCCCTCGTCGACGTGGTGGCCCCCGAGAAGCCCGCCGGCTTTACCGGCAAGGTGACGAGCTGGGCGGTCGACATCTCCTTTCCCAACACGGCGGGGCCGATGGTCGCCGGACGGCCGGACGTCATCTTCCACCTCGCCGCGATCGTCTCCGGCGAGGCCGAGGTCGATTTCGACAAGGGCTACCGCATCAATCTCGACGGCACGCGGCAGATCTACGAGGCGATCCGCCAGGAAGGCGTCAAGGCGCCCTACCATCCCCGCGTCGTCTTCACCTCCTCCATCGCCGTCTATGGCGCGCCGTTCCACGAATTCATCGAGGACGAGTTCTTCCACACGCCGCTGACCAGCTACGGCACGCAGAAGTCGATCGGCGAGCTCCTGCTCACCGACTATTCGCGCAAGGGCTTCTTCGACGGCGTCGGCATCCGCCTGCCGACCATCTGCGTGCGTCCGGGCAAGCCCAACAAGGCGGCCTCGGGCTTCTTCTCCAACATCATCCGCGAGCCGCTGGTGGGGATGGAGGCCGTGCTGCCGGTGGGCGACGACGTCGTCCACACCCATGCCAGCCCGCGCTCGGCCGTCGGCTTCCTCATCCATGCCGCGACCATGGACACCGCCCAGCTCGGCTGGCGGCGCAACCTCTCCATGCCCGGCGTGGTGGCGACCGTCGGCGAACAGCTCGAGGCGCTGCGCAAGATCGGCGGCGAGAAGGCCCTGAAGCTCGTCAGGCGCGAGCCGGACGACCTCATCATCCGCATCGTCTCCGGCTGGTCGCAGCGCTTCAACGCCAAGCGCGCGGCCGAACTCGGTTTCAGGGCGGAGACGAGCTTCGAGGAGATCGTCCGTGCCCATGTCGAGGACGAGCTCGGGGGCAAGGTCGCCTGAGGGCATGCGCTTCCCCACCCCGCTCGTCCCCGGCCGTCTCGTCCAGCGATACAAGCGTTTCCTCGCCGACGTGGTGCTGGATACGGGCGAGGCCGTCACCGCCCATTGCGCCAATCCCGGCGCGATGACGGGGCTGAACGCGCCGGGCAACCGGGTCTGGCTGTCGCGCTCGGACAATCCGGCGCGCAAGCTCCCCTGGTCGTGGGAACTGGTGGAGGCGGATGTCGGCGCGGGGCCGGAACTGGTCGGCATCAACACCGCCCATCCCAATGCGCTGGTCGCGGAGGCGATCGGCGTCGGGACCATCCCCGCCCTCGACGGCTATCCGGACCTGCGCCGCGAGGTGGCCTATGGCAAGGCAAGCCGCGTCGACATGATGCTCACCGGCGCGGGGCGGCCGGACTGCTATGTCGAGGTGAAGAACGTCCACCTGATGCGTGCAACCGGCCTCGCCGAATTCCCCGATTCGGTGACGGCGCGCGGGGCGAAGCATCTCGACGAACTCGGCGACATGGTGGAGGCCGGTCACCGGGCGGTGATGGTGTTCCTGATCCAGTACGGGGGAGCCGAGCGCTTTTCCCTCGCCCGCGACATCGACCCCGCCTATGGCATAGCCTTTGACCGGGCCCGGGCGCGCGGCGTCGAGATGCTCGCCTGGCGCTGCCGCCTGAGCCCGGAGGCCATCGAGGTGGAGCGGGCGGTGGAGATCGTCGCTTGAGCGCACCCGCCTGATCGGCGGGCTTGTCCCCGCCGTCGCGCTCTTCCATGAAGGGGCCATGATGGGCCCGGGCCGCCGGGACGACGGGAGCGATGGCATGAGCGTGAAACCGGGCTGGCAGGGCCGCTTCTTCGAGGATTTCGCCATCGGCGACGTCTACAAGCACCCGCTCGGGCGCACGGTGACGCAGGCCGACAATATCTGGTTCACGCTGCTGACCCAGAACACCGCGCACCCGCATTTCGACGCGAATTATGCGGCGGCGACCGGCTTCGGCAAGCCGCTGGTCAATTCCTGCTTCACCATCGCGCTGGTCACCGGGCAGTCGGTGACCGACATCAGCCAGAACGTCTTCGCCAATCTCGGCTGGGACGAGGTGCGCCTGCCGGCCCCGGTCTATGAGGGCGACACGATCTATTCGGAGAGCGAGGTGCTGGAGAAGCGCGATTCGGGCTCACGGCCGGAGGTCGGCATCCTCACCGTCCGCACCAGGGGCTACACCCAGGCGGGCGACGTGGTGATCACCTTCAAGCGCACTGTGATGGTCTATCGGCGGGGACAGGGCCCGGGGGGCAAGCACCGGCCCGAGCCGAAGGGGTGAGGGTGGTTTGCCTCCTGTGACGTCAGCCAAGGCGCTCGCCTGAAGGCCCCACCCGTACCCTCCCCGCTGACGCGGGGAGGGGGGCTACCGCGTCGTACCGCGACAGGCGGCGTCGCGCCGGGCCCGGCCGTGAAGGTGCGCGAGGAGGAGCCCGGTGCCGCCGCATGCCCACGCTGCATGCACGGTGCCGGTGGTGCCTGGCGGCCGGGCCGACATGTGGGCGAGAGGTCGAAGTCCCCCTCTCCTCGCGGCAGCGAGGGGAGGGTGCGGGTGGGGCCTCTGGACAGGCGCCCCTCACCCGGCCTGCGGCCTTTCCTCTCCCCGCCGGGGAGAGGTGAAGCAGCGCGCCGGCGGTCGCGCCTCACGCCTTCTTCAGGAACTCCGTCCGCAGCACCAGTCCCTTGACCTTGTCGACGCTGCATTCGACCTCGTCGGGATCGTCGGTGAGGCGGATGGATTTCACCCGCGTGCCGCGCTTCAGCGTCACCGAGGTGCCGCGCACCTTGAGGTCCTTGATCAGCGTCACGCTGTCGCCGTCGGCGAGGATCGCCCCGTTCGAATCCCTGACATCCATGGCTCTAGTCCTTCGTCTCTGCCGGGGGATAGGGGTGGTGGCCACCGCGCCAGTCGGCGACGTCACCCGCACCGAGATAGACGGGACCGACCGGGACCTTGCCGGCGCCGCCGGGAATGTCGAGCACATAGGTCGGCTGGGCGAGGCCGGACAGCCTCCCGCGCAACTGCGCCATCAGCGCCTGGCCCTCGGCGATGGACAGGCGGAAATGGGCGGTGCCGGGGGCCATGTCGGGATGGTGCAGGTAATAGGGCTTCACCCGGTTGGCGAGGAAGGCGCGCATGAGATCCGCGAGGGTCTCGGCATCGTCATTGACGCCGCGCAGCAGCACGGACTGGCTGACCAGGGCAATGCCGGCATCGGCGAGGCGGGTCAGGGCCTGTTCGGCGGCGGGCGTGAACTCACGGGCGTGGTTGGCGTGGACGGCGACATAGACCGCCTTGCCGGCTGCGCGCAGGGCCCGGGCGAAATCGGCGGTGACGCGGTCGGGGGCGACGATCGGCACGCGTGTATGCCAGCGGATGACCCTCACATGGGGGATGGCCGCCAGCGCCCGGGTCAGAGCGCGTGCCCGCCGCGCCGAGAGCACGAAGGGATCGCCGCCGGTGAGGATGACCTCGAAGATCTCCGGCCGCGCCGCGATATAGGCGATGGCGACGGCGAGTTCGGCGTCGTCCAGCGCGCCCTTGCCGTCGGGCCCGACCATCTCGCGGCGGAAGCAGAAGCGGCAATAGACCGGGCAGACATGGACGATCTTCAGCAGGACCCGGTCCGGATAGCGGTGGACGATGCCCGTTACGGGTGAATGGGCCTCGTCGCCGATGGGGTCGGCCAGCTCCTCGGGCCGGGTGTCGAGCTCGCGGGGATCGGGCAGGAACTGGCGCGCGATGGGGTCGGCGGCCGCCGCCGCGGCCGGCGCGGCGGGGATCAGCGCGGCCATCAGCGGGGTTACCGCAACAGCATAGCGCTCCCCCACTTTCGCCGCATCGGGGCCGGCGGCGGGCGCCAGAAGGCCAGCCGCAACGAGGTCGGCCGCCGTGCGCAGGGTGCGGTCGGGTCGGTTCATGGCGGCCTCATGGTCCCTGGCGCGGGGAAAGGCAAGGGCCAAGGCCCGGATCGGGGGATCGGCGCCGGCCCGCGGCAGAGGTCCCGGCTGTTCACCGCATTCGCGAAAAAGGCCAGCGAAGACGCCGATCCGCCCTCCGTCGGGCTTGCCGGCAAAGAGCCTTTGGATTAGGGGGTTTTGCCTCCGCCGCGGCCCCTGACCCGGCGCCTGACTGCATGGCATCCTAAGGCGCGGACAGCGTCGAGACGCGGACCCTTGAGGGGAGAACTTCCTTGGCCGAGACCGGAACCTGGAACAAGGCACATGGGGCCGACGCGTTCGGCTTTTCGGGGCTGAAGGCCCTGCACTGGAACTATCTCGAGCCGCAGCTGGTCGAGGAATCGATCGCCCGCGGCGAGGCCAAGCTCTCCGCCGGCGGCCCGCTGGTCGCCGAGACCGGCCAGCACACCGGCCGCTCGCCCAAGGACAAGTTCGTCGTCCGCGACGCCACAACCGAATCCACCGTCTGGTGGGACAATAACGGCGCCATCTCGCCGGCGGCCTTCGACCTCCTCATGGCCGACATGCTGGCGCATGCCAAGGGCCGCGAGCTCTTCGTCCAGGATCTCTACGGCGGCGCCGATCCGGCGACGCGGCTGAAGACCCGCGTCTTCACCGAATATGCCTGGCACAACCTGTTCATCCGCAACCTGCTGATCCGCCCGAACCGCGAGGACCTCGCGGCCTTCGTGCCGGACATGACCATCGTCGACCTGCCGTCCTTCCGCGCCGACCCGAAGAAATACGGCGTGCGGACCGAGACGGTGATCGCCTGCGACTTCACCCGCAAGATCGTGCTGATCGCCGGGACCTCCTATGCCGGCGAGATGAAGAAGAGCGTCTTCACGATGCTCAACTTCCTGCTGCCGCCGCAGCACGTCATGCCGATGCACTGCTCGGCCAATGTCTCGCCCCAGGGCGAGGTAGCGGTGTTCTTCGGCCTGTCCGGCACCGGCAAGACGACGCTCTCGGCCGATGCCAGCCGCACCCTCATCGGCGACGACGAGCACGGCTGGGGCCGAGACGGGGTCTTCAATTTCGAGGGCGGCTGCTACGCCAAGGCGATCAAGCTGTCGCGCGAGGCCGAGCCGGAGATCTACGCGACCTCCGAGCGCTTCGGCTCGGTGATGGAGAACGTGGTCATCGATCCCGTGTCGCGCATTCCCGACTTCGACGACGGCTCGAAGACCGAGAACACCCGCATCGCCTATCCGCTGCACTTCATCGCCAATGCCTCGGAGACCGGCCGTGCCGGCCATCCGAAGAATATCGTCATGCTGACGGCCGATGCCTTCGGCGTGATGCCGCCCATCGCCAAGCTGACCCCGGCGGAGGCGATGTACCACTTCCTCTCCGGCTTCACCGCCAAGGTCGCCGGCACGGAGAAGGGCGTCACCGAGCCGCAGCCGACCTTCTCGACCTGTTTCGGCGCGCCCTTCATGCCGCGCCACCCGTCGGAATATGGCAACCTGCTGCGCGAGCTCATCGCCAAGCACCATGTCGATTGCTGGCTGGTGAACACCGGCTGGACCGGCGGCAAGCATGGCGTCGGCCGGCGCATGCCGATCTCGATCACCCGCCTGCTGCTGCGCTCGGCCCTCGACGGCTCGCTCAACCGGGCCGATTTCCGCCGCGACCCCTATTTCGGCTTCGCGGTGCCGACCTCGGTGCCGGGCGTGCCGCCGCACATGCTCTATCCGATCAAGACCTGGCGCGACAAAGCCGAGTTCGACGCCACGGCGCGCAAGCTCGTGCAGATGTTCCAGGACAATTTCGCCAAGTTCGAGCCCTATGTGGATGCCGATGTGAAAGCGGCGGCTCCCGCGGTGCAGCTCGCGGCGGAGTAAGCGGCCTCGCATCATCGGAATTTGGAAGAGCCCGGCCAGCGTGCCGGGCTTTTTCGTTGGTGCCGGGCGGTGCCGGGCGAACCGCGTCACCTCTCCCCGGCGGGGAGAGGTCGTCGAGCGACAGCGAGACGGGTGAGGGGAAAGGGCGGCGGACGAGAGCCCCCTCACCCGGCCTTCGGCCGACCTCTCCCCGCCGGGGAGAGGTGAAGAGGAGCCTCAACCGGCACCGGGAAGAGATGAAGGGGGGTCTCATCCGCTCATATAGAGACCTGGATCAGCCGCGCGGCGCGGGAGGTGCGGCGGCCGGTGCCGGCGCGCCGGGGCGCTGCTGTGCGCCGGGTCGACGCTCGCTCTGGCGGATCTGCGCCCAGGAATTCTGCTGCGTCACCATGGAACGCAGATAGGCGACATTCTGCTCGGCCTCGGCGGGGGGCAGGTCCTTGCGGGCGATCTGCTCGGCCTCGGCGAAGCGGCCCTGGAGGCCGACGACGAGGGCGAGGTTCTGCCGCACGCGCTTGTCGGCCTGGGGATGGCCGGCGGCCTGCCGCAACGCCTGCTCGGCCTGGGGCAGCTGGCGCGAGAGCGCAAAGGACAGGCCGAGATTGGACAGGATGGCCGGCTCGCCAGGCGCGATCTTCAGGGCGTCGTTGTAGAGGGCCTGGGCTTCCTGCGGGCGGCCCATCTGGTCGTAGATGGAGCCCTGGACATTGATGATGCGCCAGTCCGGCTGGTCGGGACGGTGGGCGCGGCTGAGCACCTGCAGCGCCTGGTCGTGGCGGCCGGCATCGGCCAGGGCCCGGCCGAACTCGCCCATCAGGGGGAGGTTGCGCGGATCGCGGATGGCAACGCGTTCGAGTACGGCGACGGCCTGGACAGCCTGGCCGGTGGCGCGCAGCGCCCGGGCATAGCGCATGGCATTGGCCGAATCCGTCGGGTTCGACCGGTAGCGGGCCGCGAGACCGTCGATCTCGCTGCGGGCCGCCTGTTCGGTGAGGGGCGCGTTGCGGACCGAGCCGGTGATGTCACCGCCGCCGCGGCTCGCGCTCAGCGAGCAGCCGCCCGAGACGAGGGCTGCGAGGGTGACGACCAGGACGAGGGGGCGGGCGGGACGGGACGCGATCGGCATGACGGACTCCGCGGACGGGCGTGCGGCGAGGACTCAGGTCATAATCCGTTAACGTTAACGAGCCGCTAAGATGCTCAACCGCGACGGCGTGTCTGGGCCGGCGGCTGCAACCAGCGCAACGCCTGGTCGGCCGCCCGCTCGCCCGAGGCCCAGGCACCGCCGACCGTGCCCCAAAGCCCCTCGTCGGTCGCCTCGCCGGCGATGAGGATGCGCTGGCCGACCGGCTCGGCGAGACGCAGGCGCTGGCCCGTGGCGCCGGGACCGGCGACGGACCAGGCGCCCCGCACGAAGGGATCGGTGGCCCAGGAGGTCACGTGGACGTCGCCCAGGACGCGGCGCGCCTGGGGCCCGAATTCATTGCCGACGAATTCCACCGCGAAGGCCTTCATGGTGGCCGGCCCCGCCGTGGCGAGATCGCGGGCGAAGGCGCCGCCGACATCAAGATACCACCAGTCGGACCCGGCGATGCGGGCGAGCGGCTTGGCGGTGGCGGCGGTGTCGGCCTTGACGACGAAGGGCTCGTCGGCCGCGGCCTCCATGGGATTGCCGGGCAGGTGGACGATCAGATGTTCATAGGCGCCGCAGGACAGCGCCGCGATGGCGTCGGCCTGGCGCTTCGGCAGGGCCGGGGTGAACCGGATGGCGCCGGAGCCGAGGACCGAGGTGGAGGCGGTCACCACCGCGGCGCGGGCGCGGATCGTGCCCGAGGGGGTCTCGACGACGACGCCCCGGCCCGACCAGTCGACCCGCGTCACCGCTGTCGACAGGCGGATCGGCAGGCCCTCTGCGAGTTTCGCCAGGATGGCGCCATAGCTCTGGCGGCAGAACAGGTCGCGGGTCTCGATGGCGTTGTAGAAATCGACGCAGGAGATCTCGGAGGTCTCCTTGCCGGAATCCCAGGCCCCTTTGAGGAAGGCGACGGTCGCCTGCCAGTCCCGCAGGTTGGTCGGCATGGCGGCGGCGAGCGAGATCTCGCGGCCGGCCTCGCCGGCGTCGAGGATGGCGCGCTGGGCCCGCGTCAGCGCCGAGGCATAGGCCTCCCATTCGCCCTCGCGCGGACGGCGGCCCTTGATGAGAAGGCGCGGGCGGTCGGGATCGTCATAGAGGTCGAAGCCGGCGGCGCGGGCGAGCCCGACCAGCGGATTGTCCTCGGGCGCATGGATCCAGTGGGCGCCGAGATCCATCGGCGTGCCGAAATTCACAGTGTCGGCGATGCAGCGCCCGCCGGCCCGGTCCTTGGCCTCGAGGACGATCACCGTGAGGCGGGCCGCCGTCAGCTTGCGCGCCGCGGCGATGCCGGCGGCTCCCGCCCCGATGACGACCACGTCGGTCTCGGCGGCCGGCGGACGCGCGCCCTGGCCGAGCGCCGGCGCGGCGGGCAGCGTCGCGGAAGCGGCGAGCAGGCGGCGCCGGGTCATCAACGGTCCGTTCATCGTGCTGGGCGAATCCCGATCATGGTGAGCCCTATATCACGCAAACGGCACCCGCTTCACCGCCGGCCCCGGAAACGTGAACCCGTTGTCAACCGAAGACGACAAACACTCGATGTCCAAGAAACGGACGTCCCTGGGGAGGGACCACCATGGGAGACCGCATTCTCGACGCCATGGGGCGGCGCATCGCCGCCATCCTGGACAAGCGCTCGCCGGGCTACGAGCCGACGACGCCGAGCGACCCGAACGCGCTGCGCGCCGCCCTGCGGCCGGGCGACATCCTGCTGGTCGAGGGCGACACGCGCATCTCGGCCGTGATCAAATATCTCACCCAGTCGACCTGGTCGCATGCGGCCATGTATGTCGGACCGATCGAGGGTCTCTGCGAGCCCGATGGCGAGCCCCATGTGCTGGTGGAGGCCTATCTCGGGGAAGGCGTCATCTCAGCGCCGCTGTCGAAGTACCGCGATTTTCACACCCGTGTCTGCCGGCCCGTCGGATTGACCGAGGCGGACCAGCAGCAGGCCTGCCGGTTCATGATCGAGCGCATCGGCCTCGACTACGACCTGAAGAACATCCTCGACATGCTGCGCTTCCTCGTGCCCCTGCCCATCCCGGTGCGGTGGCGGCGACGGATGATCGCCTTCGGCTCTGGCGACCCCACCCGCGCCATCTGTTCGACGCTGATCGCCCAGGCTTTCGAGAAGGTGCGCTATCCGATCCTGCCCAAGGTGGAGCGTTGCGCCAAAGAGGGCGAGCAACGCGTCAAGGGACAGGCGGCGCGGCGGGAGATCCTCCACATCCGCCACCACTCGCTCTATGCGCCGCGCGATTTCGACATCTCGCCCTATTTCGCCATCGTCAAACCGACGATCCAGCGCGGCTTCAACTACAAGAAGCTGCAATGGGGCGACGCCGCCGCCGACGGTGCCTCGCCGGCGCCGAACGAGGCCCCCTCGCTGAGCAGCGTCGCCTGAGGCGCCGCCTCTACAGCAGGCCGTGCTTGCGGAAGGCGTCGGCCAGCGACATGCCGGCCTCGAGATCGGCCCGCATCCGCCGCTCGCCGTTGATCTTGCTCATGGCGGTGGAGAGCACCGCGAGGGCCCTTGGGCGCGGCACCACCACGATGCCGTCGACGTCGCCCACCACGATGTCGCCGGGCGCGATGACGACCCCGCCGATGGTGATCGGCACGTCCTTCTCCACCATCATGCCGCGATACTGGGTGTCGGCGGGCGACAGCGCGCCGGTGAAGACCGGGAAGCCCATGGCGCGGATGGCGGCCACGTCGCGGGCGGCGCCGTCGGTGAGGTAGCCGGCAGCCTCGAGGTGGCGGGCGCGGGTGGAGAGCAGCTCGCCCCAGGGGCCGATGGCGGTGTTGCCGCCGGTCGCCATGACGCAGACCTCGCCGGGCTTGAGATCGTCGACCAGGGCGATCTCGAGATCGTAGATGCCTTCGACGAAGCCGGAGATGACCTTGTAGCCGCCGGTGCGGGCGGGGCCGAAAAGCACCGTGCCGTCATCGACCGGGCGGATGCCGGGCGGCAGGATCTGGTGGTGCAGCCCGTGCTCGTCCAGCGCGTCCGAGACCGGCGCGGCGGCGATGACGGGCCGCGCGGCGGCGATGATGTCGTCGAATGTGTCGGTCATGGCGGGCCCTCCTCCTGTTCGTTGCCGGCAGGATAGGCCGTTCCGCGGCGGTGTCAGCCCGCCTTCTTCGCAAGGAAGGCGCGCACGCCCTCCATGAAGGCCGGCTTGACGATGAGGCCGGCCTGCGTTTCCCGCTCGGCGTCGAGCTGGGAGGACAGGTCGCTGGTCTCGGCGCGGTCCATCAGCCGGCGGATCTCGAAGAAGGCCTCGGCCGAACCGCGGCCGAGCCGGGTGGCGAGGGTGCGTGCCGTGGAGAGACAGTCGGCGTCGTCGACACAGGTCCAGACGAGGCCCCAGTCGGCCGCCGTCTCGGCGGGGAGCCTGTCGCCGAGCAGGGCGAGGGCGCGGGCGCGGGCGCGGCCGATGGCGCGCGGCAGGAACCAGGTGACCCCGAGGTCCGGCACAAGGCCGAGCTGCGGGCCGAAGGTCAGCACGAAGGAGGCGGAGCGGCCGGCCACCGCGATGTCGCAGGCGAGGGCGAGACCGACGCCAGCCCCGGCGGCCACCCCGTTGATGGCGGCAACAGTGGGCTTGGGAAAATCGTCGATGGCGAGGATCAGCGGGTTGTAGAGGTCGCGCATGGCGGCATTGACCCCCTCCCCCGTCGGCGCCAGGCCGCCAGCGAGGTCGGCGCCGGCGCAGAAGCCTCGGCCGTTGCCGGTCAGCACCAGCGCCCTGACGTCAGGGTCGACGCGGGCCTCGATCAGCGCCTGCAGGGCGCCGCGGACGAGCGCGTCGTTGAAGGCGTTGAGACGGTCGGGGCGGTCGAGGGTCAACGTCGCAACGCCCTCCGAGACCTCGTAGGTGACGGCCATGGATCAGGTCCTTTCGGCGACGAGACCGGAGGCCAGCGCCGCGTTGATCTCGGTTTGGGTCAGTCCAGCGCCGGCGAGAATGGCGCGGGTCTCGGCGCCGGGGCCGCGGTTCGGCGGCGCGGCCGCGGTCGGCGTTGCCGAGAAGCGCGGCGCCGGTCGCGGCACCGGTCCTTCCGGCGTGGCCATGAAGGTGCCGCGGGCGACATTGTGGGGATGGGCCGCCGCCTCCAGCGGATCGAGCACCGGGGCGTAGCAGATCTCGCGGCCGTCGAGCAGGGCCGTCCATTCATCGCGGGTCCGGGACCGGAAGGCAGCGGCGATGGCGGCGCGCAGGTCCGGCCACATGGCCTTGTCCCACTGCCTGGCGAAACGCGGATCGGTGAGGTTCAGGCCCTTGAGAAGCTCCACATAGAATTGCGGCTCCAGCGAGCCGATGGAGACATATTTGCCGTCGGCGGTGTCATAGACGCCGTAGAAGGGCGCGCCGCCGTCAAGCATGTTGGCCTCGCGCGCCACCTTCCACGTCCCGGCATTGATCATGCCGAAGATCATGGTGCCGAGGACGGCGGCGCCGTCGACCATGGCAGCATCCACCACCTGACCCTGGCCGGTGCTCTTCGCGCCATAGAGCCCGGCGACCATGCCGAGGGCCAGCATCATGCCGCCGCCGCCGAAATCGGCGGCGAGATTGAGGGGTGGCACGGGCGGGCGGTCGGCGGGCCCCAGCGGCCAGAGCATGCCGGACAGGGCGAGGTAGTTGATGTCGTGACCGGGCGCCGGACCATAGGGCCCCTCCTGCCCCCAGCCGGTCATGCGGCCGTAGACGAGACGTGGATTGGCCTTGAGGCAGATGTCCGGCCCGAGGCCGAGGCGCTCCATGACGCCGGGGCGGAAGCCCTCCAGCAGCGCGTCGGCGCCGGCGATGATCTTCAGCACGAGGTCGGCGGCGCCCGGCTTCTTCAGGTCGACGGCGACGGAGCGCCGGCCACGCCCGAGGGCGTCGCCCGCGTTCCAGGCGCTCTTGCCGGCGCGGTCGATGCGGATGATGTCGGCGCCGAGATCGGCCAGCATCATGGCGCAGAAGGGGCCGGGGCCGAGGCCCTGGAACTCGACGATGGTCACGCCGGCAAGCGGGCCGCCTCTGGTCACGTCGTCCTCCCCGGCCGCCCGGCGGCGGTCCCATGCTTTGGGGGAAACGCTAAAGCCGGCATGGCGACAGTCAAGGCGCGGACGCCCAGCCTTCCGGGGGATGCTGAAGGGCGGAGAGAACCGGCGGCGCGACAATTGGGCGTTGCTTTTTGGGCCCGAGCGTCCATCTATGCCTCGACTGAAACGGGTTGGCGCGGTGGGTCTGGACCACCCGCGCGAGGGAGACTTCCATGAGCGGCAATGGCGGCGCGAAATTCGGCGCGTCCTTCGGCGGTTCCTATGGCGGCAGCTTCGGCGGCGCGGCGCCGCAGGCCGCTCCGGCACCGGCCCCCGCGGCGGCGGCGCCCGGCGAGCTCATCAAGGACACGACAACCCGCGACTTCGTGAAGGACGTCCTGGAGGAATCGAAGAAGCAGCCGGTGCTGGTCGATTTCTGGGCGACCTGGTGCGGCCCGTGCAAGCAGCTCACCCCGGTGCTCGAGAAGGTCGTCCAGTCCTTCAAGGGCAAGGTGAAGCTGGTGAAGATGGATATCGACAAGCACCCGGAGATCGCCGGCCAGCTCGGCATCCAGTCGATCCCCGCGGTCATCGCCTTCGACAAGGGCCAGGGCATCGATGGTTTCATGGGCGCCCTCCCCGAGAGCCAGGTCAAGGCCTTCATCGACAAGCTGGTGGGCGGCAAGGTGAGCCCCGACATCGCCGAGATCCTCGCCGCCGCCGATGCGGCGCTGGTGGAGGGCGATGCCGCCGGCGCGGCGCAGGTCTATGCCCAGGTGCTCGGCGCCGAGCCGGAGAACCTCCACGCCCTCGCCGGCCTTGCCCGCTGCGCGGTGGAAACCGGCGATCTCGACCAGGCCCGGGCCATTCTCGAGCAGGTTCCCGCCGACAAGGTCAATGACAAGGCGGTGGTGGCAGCGAAGGCGGCCCTCGACCTCGCCGCGCAGGCCGCCGATCTCGGCCCGATCCACGAATTCGAGCACAAGCTGGCGCAGAACCCGGCCGACCATCAGGCGCGCTTCGACCTCGCCGTGGCGCTGAACGGCCAGGGCCGCCGCGACGAGGCCGCCGACCATCTCCTGGAGATCTTCAAGCGCGACCGCACCTGGAACGAGGACGGGGCGCGCAAGCAGTTGGTGCAGTTCTTCGAGGCCTGGGGTCCGATGGACGAGGCGACGCTGGCCGGGCGGCGCAAACTGTCGTCGCTGCTGTTCCGGTAAGGGGGCAGGAACCGGGCGCCTAGCCCTTGCGCGTCAGCCCGAGGCGCTTGGCGGCGATCCGGTCGAGCCAGCGGGCCGGCAGGAGGAGCGGCAGGACCCAGTTCATGAGGGGCGACGGGGTGATGGTGTAGCGCACCTTCGGCTGCGGCGCGGAGAGCGCGGTGTGGACGACCTCCGCCACGGCCGAGGCCGGCAGGGCATGTTTCGCGCGCGCCAGGACCTCGCTCTCGAACCTCTCGATCAGCGGCCCATAGAAGGTCGGCTGGTAGCGCGATTTCTCCACCGCGCCGGCCGACTTCTCCCAGATCGGCGTGGCGATGGGGCCCGGCCCGACGATGACCACGTCGACGCCGAAGGGCATGAGTTCGCGGCGGAGGGCATGGCTCACCGCCTCCAGCGCATGTTTCGTCGCCGCATAGCCGCCGACGAAGGGCCAGGCGAGCCTGCCCGAGACCGAGGACATCATGACGATGCGGCCGGGACGGCCGGAAAAGCCTTCCTGGGCCCCGAGCAGCGGCGCGAAGGCCTGCACTGTCGCGATCTGGCCGAGGACATTGACCTTCCACTGCCGGTCGAGCTCGTCGAGCGACTGGTGCAGCAGCGGCCCGGGCAGGGAAATGCCGGCATTGCAGACGAGGCCGTCGAGCGGCGCCCCGTCGAGAAGGTCCGCCACCCGCGCTGCGGCGCGCGACAGACCGTCAACGTCGGTGACGTCGCAGAGGAGGGCCGTGAAGGACGGCCCGAGGTCGTTGTCGAGGCGCTCGGCATCCTCGCTGCGGCGCACCGTGCCGAAGACCCGCCAGCCCCGCTTCACCAGATCGGCGGCGATGGCCTCGCCGATGCCGGAGGACACGCCCGTGACGAGGCAGCTGCGCATGGCCTATTCCGCCGCCTGGCGGCCGCCGACGCCGTAACGCTTGTCGATATAGGCGATGACCATCGCCTTGAACTCGGCGGCGACGTTGGGACCGCGCAGGGTGGTGACCTTCTCGCCGTCGACGAAGACCGGAGCGGCGGGGTTCTCGCCGGTGCCGGGCAGGGAGATGCCGATATCGGCGTGCTTGCTCTCGCCCGGTCCGTTGACGATGCAGCCCATGACGGCGACGTTCAGCGCCTCGACCCCGGGATAGCGCGTCTTCCATTCCGGCATCGAGGTGTGGATGAAGCCCTGGATGTCCTGGGCGAGTTCCTGGAACAGGGTGGAAGTGGTGCGGCCGCAGCCCGGGCAGGCCGCCACCAGCGGCACGAAGGTGCGAATGCCCATGGTCTGCAGGATCTCCTGCGCCACCTTGACCTCCAGCGTGCGGTCGCCGTTCGGCTCGGGCGTCAGCGAGACGCGGATCGTGTCGCCGATGCCGTCCTGCAGCACAACGCCGAGGGCCGCCGCAGAGGCGACGATGCCCTTCGAGCCCATGCCCGCCTCGGTGAGGCCGAGATGGAGGGCATAGTCGCAGCGCGCTGCCAGCATGCGGTAGACGGCGATCAGGTCCTGCACCGCCGAGACCTTGGCGGAGAGGATGATCCGGTCCTTGGGCAGGCCGATCTCCACGGCCCGGTCAGCGGAGAGCACGCAGGACTGCACCATGGCCTCGTGCATCACGGCACGGGCGTCGCGCGGCTCCGCGCTCCTGGCGTTCTCGTCCATCAGATGGGTGAGCAGTTCCTGGTCGAGCGAGCCCCAGTTGGCGCCGATGCGGACGGCCTTGCCGTGCTCGGCCGCCTTCTCGACAATCATCGCGAACTGCCGGTCCTTCTTGTCCTTGAAGCCGACATTGCCGGGATTGATGCGGTACTTGTCGAGCGCCTCGGCGCAGGCGGGATGATCGGCGAGCAGCTTGTGGCCGATATAGTGGAAGTCGCCGACCAGCGGCACGCCGACGCCCATGCGCATCAGCTTCTCGCGAATGTGCGGCACGGCCGCAGCGCTCTCGTCGCGGTCGACGGTGATGCGCACGAGTTCGGAGCCGGCGCGGGCAAGGGCCGCCACCTGGCGCACGGTTCCCTCGATATCGGCCGTGTCGGTGTTGGTCATCGACTGGACGACGATGGGGGCGCCGCCTCCGACCTTGACCGCTGCCGCCCCCCGGCCGATCGTCACGCCGACCGTCCGGTGACGGGGTTTCACCCCAAATCCCTGGATCATCGCTTCTCGTCTCCGCTCAGGCTTCTGTCCAATAGCGGTTGCGGCCTTTTCGCGCCAGACGTGGCGAGGGCAGCACCCGCCGGCGCTCAGGGCGATGCGGGCTCGTCACAATGGGCACAGCGGCCGAACATCTCGACGACCTGCGTGGCCGGCTTGAATCCGGCGGCCTCGGCGATTCCAGCGAGATCGCGCTGGACCGGAGCGCCCGAGGCCTCCGACACGCAACCGCAGGAATCGCAGATCATGAAGACCACGAGGTCGCGGCTGTCGTGGCGGTGGGCGCAGGCGACGAAGGCGTTGCGACTCTCGATGCGGTGGGCGAGGCCCGCCTCCAGCAGGAAGTCGAGCACGCGGTAGACGCTGATCGGCGCCGGACGCCGCCCGCTGGCGCGATGCATGAGCTCGATGAGGTCATAGGCGCCGACCGGCGCGGGCGAGGCGGCCAGATGCGACAGCACCTCGCGCCGGATGGGCGTCAGCTTCAGCTTCTGCTCGGCGCAACGCGCTTCCGCCACCTTGAGCACGTCGACCGGCGGATGGCCGTGCTCGCAGGCGTGATCGTGCACAGGTCGTGACTTGAGCATCGCGGCTTGCCTTCGCGGTTGCAGGGACCCAGCATTTAGCACGGCACCCGGATCCGCCAAAGCACGCCGCCGGAAAGCCATGTTGCATTGCGACAGAAGCCGCGCCAGTGATGGCGGAGCGGGATGTCGGCCGCCTTGAGGAGATAGGGATCATGAGCCTTGCGGGAAAGAGCGCGATCGTCACGGGATCGACCAGCGGGATCGGGCTGGCCATCGCGACGGCCCTGGCCGAGGCCGGCGCCGACGTCATGCTGAACGGCCTCGGCGAGGCGTCGGAGCTCGAGGCGATCCGGGCGAAGCTCGCCGCCGCGACCGGGCGCCGGGTCCTGTTCTCGCCGGCCAACATGATGAAGCCCGAGGAGATCGCGGCCATGGTGGCGGCGGCCGAGGGCGATTTCGGCAAGGTCGACATCGTCGTATCGAATGCCGGCATCCAGTATGTCGCTCCGGTGGAGGCGTTCCCAACGGACAAGTGGGACGCCATCATGGCCATCAACCTGACGGCCTCCTTCCATCTGGCCAAGGCGGTGGTCCCGGGCATGAAGGCGCGCCGGCACGGACGCATCGTCAATATCGCCTCGGCCCATTCGCTCGTCGCCTCGCCGTTCAAATCGGCCTATGTGGCGGCCAAACACGGTCTTGTCGGCTTCACCAAGACCATCGCGCTGGAGCTCGCCACCTTCGGCATCACCGCCAACTGCATCTCGCCGGGCTATGTCTGGACACCGCTCGTCGAAAAGCAGATTCCCGACACGATGAAGGCGCGCGGCATGACCAAGGAGCAGGTCATGAACGACGTGCTGCTGGCGGCCCAGCCGACCAAGCAGTTCGTCCAGGTCGAGGAGGTCGCGGCGCTGGCGCTGTGGCTGTGCTCGGATGCGGCGAAGAACATCACCGGCGCCAACAACGTCATCGACGGCGGCTGGACGGCGGCCTGATGGCGCAACCGGCCAGGCCGACCAAGCGCATCAACCTCGCCCTGCAGGGCGGAGGCGCCCACGGCGCCTTCACCTGGGGGGTTCTCGACGAGGTGCTGCGCGACGGCAGGCTGGAGATCGAGGGCGTGACAGGGGCTTCGGCGGGGGCGATCAATGCAGTGCTCCTCGCCGACGGGCTGGCGGAGGGCGGACCGGAGGCGGCGCGGGAGCGGCTCGCCCGGTTCTGGCAGGCGGCCTCGCATGACGGCAAGATGCCGGCCCTGCAGCGCCGCGCGCTCGACCGGCTGTTTTCGGTGGTGCCCTACGAGGGTTCGCTGATGGAAACCTGGGTCACGGCGATGCAGCGCTATTTCTCGCCCTATGACCTCAATCCCTTCGACATCAATCCGCTGGAAGAACTGATCCGCAGCTTCGTCGATTTCGACCGGCTCGCCGCTTTCGACGGCGTCCAGGTTTTCATCTCCGCCACCAATGTGCATACTGGCAAGCTGACCGTCTTCCGGCGCGAGCGCATCTCCTGCCGGGCGGTGATGGCCTCGGCCTGCCTGCCGACCCTGTTCAAGGCGGTGGAGATCGACGGCACGCCCTATTGGGACGGCGGCTATATGGGCAATCCGCCGATCTTTCCGCTCTACCGGGCGACCGAGGCCGAGGACATCCTGCTGGTGCAGATCAATCCGGTGGTCCGCAAGGCGACGCCGACCAGCGCGCGCGAGATTGCCGACCGGCTGAACGAGATCACCTTCAATTCCTCGCTGCAGGCCGAACTGAGGGCCGCGGCCTTCGTGGCGCGCCTGGTCAACGAGGGCCGCCTGCCCCGCGGCCGCAAGGCCGGCGAGTACAAGCGCGTCAATCTGCACCGCATCGCCCTCGGCGATTCGCTGGCGGGCCTGACCGCCGGCTCGAAGGTCGTCACCGACTTCGACTTTCTGCTCGAGCTCCACAAGGCCGGCAAGACGGCAGCGCGGCGCTTCCTGAAGGTCCATTTCGACGATATCGGCGAGCGCTCGACCCTCGACCTGGAAGCCGAGATCGCCGCCGAGTGGGCCTGAGGGCTCAGCGCAGCGGCACCTCGACGCCCATCAGCGCCGCGGCGCGCTCGACCATGGCCTCCTCGAGTTCCGCAGCGGCGCCGTCGGCAAGGACCACGCTCCACATCATGCCGACGATCCGCCGGCGGCCGTCCTCGTCGAGGCGCTTGGCCAGCAGGTCGGCGAAGGAGGTCCAGCTATCGGCCGAGGCCTCGACATCGACGGCCCTTTCGATGAGCCGCTCCGTATCGCCGGCGGAGAGGGCGAATCCGGCCGCCAGCACCGTCTGGATGCGGGCACGCTCGGAGGCCGACACCCGGCCGTCGACGGCCATGACATGGACCAGCAGGGCCGCTGCCGCGAGCCGGTAGTCATCGTCGCCGAAGGCCTCGTGCGGCGCCTCGGTCAGGTCGGTGATGAGGGCGAAGAAGCGGTCGAGCATGGTCTGTCCGGATTGGCCGCGGGATCATCGCGGCGGGCGGGGTGGGAAAGCAAGGCGGTGGCGCCGCTGCATGGCGCCGCAGCGGCGGAACGGGTTGGCCTGAGGCGCCGCCCGCGCTAGGAGACGCATTCTGCGATCAGGCAGTTCCAAGGAGAGACAAATATGGCCATCGAGCGCAAGCAGGTCGGTCCGCGCATGAGCGGCGCCGTCGTCCACGGCAATACCGTCTATCTCGCCGGTCAGGTGGCCCACAAGGCGGCCGGCAAGTCGGTGACCGAACAGACGAAGGAAATCCTCGAGACCATCGACGCGCTGCTCGCCGAATGCGGCACGTCGAAGCAGAACCTGCTGTCGACCAATATCTGGCTGTCGGACATGTCGACCTTCGCCGAGATGAACGCCGTGTGGGATGCCTGGGTCGTTCCCGGCCAGACGCCGGCCCGCGCCACCGTCGAGGCCAAGCTGGCCGCGCCGCAGTTCACCGTGGAGATCATGGTCGTCGCGGCGAAGTGAGATCGGACGCCGCGGCGTCCCTTCAGAAACGGTCATGGCCGGGATATCCCGGCCATGACTTTGGCATGCTTCGAAAGCGCGTCAGGCGGCCCGCACGCCTTCGAGGAAGGTGCGGATCTCGCGATCGAGCGCCTGGGCCTCGTCCCCGAGACGGCCCGACAGGGAGCGCACGTCCTCGGCGGTCGCCTGGGCCGACTGGGCGGTGCCGCCGACACGGCCCATGGCCTCGGCGCCGCCGCGGGTCTCGTCGGAGGCGCGGTTGACCGCCTCGGCGATGGTCGAGACCGCAGCGTTCTGCTCCTCGACGGCGGCGGCGACAGAGGCGGCGATGCCGCGCATCTCACCGATCACCTGGTTGACCTTGTCGATGGCGTCGACCGCATCGCCCGAGGCCATCTGGATGGCGCCGATCTGGGAGGCGATCTCCTCGGTGGCGCGGGCGGTCTGGGCGGCCAGGCTCTTCACCTCCGAGGCGACGACTGCGAAGCCCTTGCCGGCCTCGCCGGCGCGGGCGGCCTCGATGGTGGCGTTGAGGGCCAGAAGGTTGGTCTGGCCGGCGATCGCCTGGATGAGATTGACGACCTCGCCGATGCGGGATGCGGCCTGGGCCAGGGAGCCCATGGTCTGTGCCGTACGCTCGGCCTCGGTGACGGCGGTGCCGGCCACCTCAGTCGACTTGGTCGCCTGCGAGGCGATCTCGGCGATGGAGGCGGCGAGTTCCTCGGCGGCGGCGGCGGCCGAGGAGACGGAATTCGCCGCCTGCTCCATGGCACCGGAGGCAGTGACGGCCTCCTGGGTCACGGCGCCGGACGTGCCGTCGAGCTGGTCGGAGGCGCCGTCGAGCTGGCCGGAGGCGCTGCGCAGGGCACCGAGCGATTTCTCCGCGGCCTCCTCGAAGCCCTTGATCAGGTTGTCGACGACGGCGGCGCGGCGGTTGCGGGCCTCCACCTCGGCGATCTGCTCGGCGGCGAGGCGCTCGCGCTCGATGGCATTGTCGCGGAAGACGAGGACGGCGCGGGCCATCTGACCCAGTTCGTCGGTGGCCTCCGTCGAGGGGACCTCGACGGCGGTGTTGCCGCCGGCGAGTTCGCGCATCGACAGGGTGATGCCGCCGATCTGCCGGGTCATGGAGCGGCCGAGGACCACGGCGACGAGGCCGCAGAGGAGGACCACGCCGACAATGATGCCGATGACGAGCATCATGGTCTGGCCCTGCGCCTCGAGCCGCGCCTCGTTGGCGCGCGACCGGCCGTCATTGGCGGCAGCGGCGAGGACATTGGTTGTCTGGTCCAGGGTGGTGAGCAGCGTGTCGAGCTGCTGGACGGTGCGCTCCACCGTACGCGAGCCCTCCACATAGGAGTCGAGGGCGGGCCAGTAGATTTCGCCGGCCTTGAGGAGCTCGGCCTTGGTGGCCGGCGCGACGACCGAGCGGGTTACCTCGTTGATGAACTTGGTGCGGGCCTGGCGGAAGGCCTCCAGGTCGGAATCGAGCCCGCGCAGCATGAAGTCCTTCTCGTGGCGGCGCATCTGCAGCACCTGCTCGAGAATGCCGGCGCCGTCATCGAAATTGGCGGCGACGCGGCGCGCCTGGACCTCGAGCTGCTGGACGGATTCGTTCATGCGGCCGGTCAGGCCGGAGACCTCGTCCCTGCCGAGGGAATCGATGGTGCCGCGCACCAGGTCGAAGGCCGCGCTGGCATCGCCGAGCTGCTTCAGCGACTGGTCGATCTCGCCCTGGAGCCGCGCGGCGGAGGGCTTCCGGCGGGCTTCGCCGAGGGCCATCGTCGCCTCCGTCCGGGCGCGGGCGAAAAGGGTCGGCGCCGCCTCGGTGTAGCGCTCGGCATAGTCGAGGGCGGCGAAGCGCAGGTCGCGGACGCTGGCGCGGACACGGGCAGCATCGGTGGCGAGCCCGGCGAAGTCGTCATAGGCCTCGAAAGCACTGGCCGCCGACTTCTGGCCGTACCAGGCGGCACCGCCGGCGGCGAGCACGCCGATGATGGGGACGATGGCGAGAAGAGCGATCCTCAATCGAACCGACATTGCGGGCATACGAACGGCCATTGCTAGGATTCCCCGATATTGCAGCCATGCGATACTGCGCCCTACTGGTTAAGGAATGACTATCCGATCCAACCTACAGGCTAATTTTTATCGGTTTTACAGTAGCTTGCTGAAGAATAACGTTCCCCAGCGTCAGTGATTGAGTTTTGGGCAGCCGCCCCCTAGGGTCCGCGCCTCCTTGTGTGAGATCGCCATGTCCCTTGCGGTGCGGGCCGTTCCCTTCCTCTTCGTTTTCGCCTGGTCGACCGGCTGGATCGTGGCGGGCTTCTCGGCGCGCCTGGCCGATCCCCTGTGGTTCCTGTTCCTGCGCTTCGCCATGGCGGCCGCGGTGATCGCCGCCATCGCCTTCGCCATGGGCGCGCCATGGCCGCGGTCCGGCCGGGAGATCGGCCACGCGATGATGTCCGGCGTGCTGCTGCATGCGCTCTATCTCGCCGGGGTCTGGTGGGCGGTCAGGAACGGGGTGCCGTCGGGCGTGTCCGGGATCATGGCCGGCCTCCAGCCGGTCATGACCGCACTGCTCGCTCCGGCCATCCTGGGCGAGCGGATCACCGCCCGGCAGGGGACAGGCGTCGCCCTGGGCTTTGCCGGCATCGTCCTCGTGCTGATGCCGAAGCTCGTCGGCGTGCCGGCAGAGGTCTATGATGCCATCGTGATCCCGCTGACGGTCAATCTCGTCGCGATGCTCTCGGTGACAGCCGGCACCTTCTACCAGAAGCGCTTCGTCTCGGGCGGCGACATGCGCACCACGACCGCATGGCAGTATATAGCGGCCTCGCTGATGATGCTGCCGCTGCTTGCCCTCTTCGGCAAGGTCGAGGCGGAATGGAACCAGACGCTGATCCTCACCATGGCATGGTCGGTGCTCGCCCTGTCGGTCGGCGGCATCTTCCTGTTCCTCTACCTGATCCGCCGGGGCGAGGTGTCGCGCGCCACCGCCTACATCTACCTGGTGCCGGCGGTGTCGGCGCTCATGGCCTTCGTGTTCTTCGGCGAGACGCTGACCACCGTGCAGCTCGTCGGCATGGCCGTCACCGCCGCCGGCGTCTGGCTCGCCACCCGGCCGCACTGAACCGCCCGCCGCAGGTCACTGGTCATTTGCCGGATTGAAACAGCGCCGGGCTGCGTTATTTTGCGTTGCAGCAACAACGAACACTCCGAGGGAACCACCATGAGCCCCGCTCTCGCCCTGAAGGATTCTCCGGCAGCGCTGACGGACCTCGCCCGCGGCGCGGTCGTCGCCGCCGATGCGGTGCTGGCCGAGGCCGCCGCCGCGGTGCGCGGCCGCGTGACCGAGGGCGGCCGGATCTCGGGGGCCGCCATCGAGCGCGAGCAACGCGCGACCCATGGCCTCGCCTGGCTCGCCACCTATGTGGAAAGCGTGCGCCAGCTCGCCTCCTATGCCGAGCGCCTCGGGGCGGAGGGCAAGTTCGGCGAGATCGAGGATCTCATCGTCCGCATCGGCCTCGGCGAATATCTCGCGCAGATCCTCGGCGGCATCCCGATGAGCCAGGGCGAGATGGTCCGCCCCGCCGATGTCGGCCTGTCCACCGCCGACGTCGCCCGCCGCTTCGCCGGGGCCGCCGACACGCTGATCGCCACGGGCAATACGGCGGCCAACCGCGCCCGCCTGGCAGCGCTGGTGCAGGAGCAGGAATCCTCCGGCCATTTCGGCGAGCCCGGGCTCGACGAGACGCTGGAGGCCATCCGCGACGAGATGCGCAAGTTCTCGGTGGCCGAGGTCCTGCCCCATGCCCATCAATGGCATCTGGAAAACGCCTATATCCCGCTCGACGTCATCGGCAAGCTGGCCGAACTCGGCGTCTTCGGCCTGACGCTCCCGGAGAGCTACGGCGGCATGGGGCTCGGCAAGGAGAGCATGTGCGTCGTCTCCGAGGAGCTCTCCCGCGGCTATATCGGCGTCGGCTCGCTCGGCACCCGCTCGGAGATCGCCTCGGAACTGATCCTGGCCGGCGGCACGCAGGCGCAGAAGGACCACTGGCTGCCGAAGATCGCCTCCGGCGAGATCCTGCCGACCGCGGTCTTCACCGAGCCGAACACCGGCTCCGACCTCGCCTCGCTCAAGACCCGCGCCGTGCGCGAGGGCGACGTCTACAAGGTCTTCGGCAACAAGACCTGGATCACCCACCCGGTGCGCGCCGACGTGATGACGCTGCTGGTGCGGACCGATCCGAGCGAGCCGGGCTACAAGGGCCTGTCGATGTTCCTCGCGGAGAAGCCGCGCGGCACCGATGAGACCCCCTTCCCGGCGGCCGGCATGTCGGGCGGCGAGATCGAGGTGCTCGGCTATCGCGGCATGAAGGAATACGAGATCTCCTTCGACGGCTTCGCGGTGAAGGCGGACAACCTCCTCGGTGGCGTCGAGGGCCAGGGCTTCAAGCAGCTCATGCAGACCTTCGAGGCGGCGCGCATCCAGACGGCCGCCCGCGCCGTCGGTGTTGCCCAGGCGGCCATGGACCTGGCGCTTCGCTATGCCCAGGAGCGCGTCCAGTTCGGCAAGCCGCTAATCGCCTTCCCGCGCGTCTCCGACAAGATCGCGATGATGGCGGTGGAGGTGATGATCGCCCGCCAGCTCACCTATTTCTCGGCGCGGCAGAAGGATCTCGACCGGCGCTGCGACCTCGAGGCGGGCATGGCCAAGCTGCTCGGCGCCCGCGTCGCCTGGGCGGCGGCGGACAACGCCCTGCAGATCCACGGCGGCAACGGCTTCGCGCTGGAATATCCGGTGAGCCGCGTGCTCTGCGACGCCCGCATCCTCAACATCTTCGAGGGCGCAGCCGAGATCCAGGCGCAGGTCATCGCCCGACGCCTGCTCGACGGGGCGAATTAAGGCCGCCTCAGGCGTTGGCGGCCCTGAGCGCGCGGTCGATGTCGGCATGGAGGTCGTCGACCGCCTCGAGGCCGACCGACAGGCGCAGGAGGTCCGTCGGGCAGGGCGAGCCCGCCCCCTCGATGGAGGCGCGGTGCTCGATGAGGCTCTCGACGCCGCCGAGCGAGGTCGCCCGCTTCCACAGCTCGACGCGGGCGGCGGTGGAGACGGCGGCGTGCTCGCCGGCCTTCACCCGGATCGACATCATGCCGCCGAATCCGCCCTGCATCTGCCGCGCCGCGAGCGCGTGCTGGGGGTGGGAGGACAGGCCCGGATAGAGCACGTCGGCGACCATGGCATGGGCCTTCAGCCGCTCGGCGAGGGCGAGGGCGGCCCTGGCCTGGGCCTCGACGCGCACGTGCAGGGTGCGCATGCCGCGCATCAGCAGGAAGGCCTCGAAGGGGCCGAGGATCTGGCCGTGCATGGAGCGCACGCGGCGGACCTTCGCCCAGAACTCGTTGACCTCGCGGGTGACGAGGGCGCCGGCGACGACGTCGGAATGGCCGTTCAGATATTTCGTCGCCGCATGCATGACGATGTCGGCGCCAAGCGCCAGCGGCCGGGTGAAGACCGGCGTCGCCACGGTGGAATCGACCGCGCAGATGGCGCCGGCCGCATGGGCGATCTCGGAGATGGCCGCGATATCGGCGATGGTCCAGAGCGGGTTCGACGGCGTCTCCAGCCAGACGAGCTTGGTCTTGCCCGGCACGACCGCAGCCTTCACGGCGCTGAGGTCGGTCGTGTCGACGAAGGTGGTGGTGTAGCCGTAGGTGACGGCATCGTTCATCAGCCAGTTGCGCAGCGCCCAGTACATGACGGTGGGCGCGACAATGTGGGCGCCGGCCGGCAGGGCCATGACCACGGCGGTGGCCGCCGACATGCCGGAGCCGAGGACGAGGGCCTCGGGCCCCTCTTCCAGCGCCGCCAGGATCGCCTCGCACTGGCGCACCGTCTGGTTGTCGGGCCGGCCATAGATGAAGCCGTTGCGGTACTGGTTGTCGGGATCGCGAATGAAGGTGGTGGCCACATGGATCGGCGTCACCACGGCGTGGGTCTCGCTCTCCTCCCAGCCGAGCGCCTGGGCGGCGAGCGTGCGGGGCTGGAGGCCGGTGGTCTTGGCGGCGGTCATGGGGCTGTTCCTGGTGAGGCCGGGCGGCCTGCCGCCGGCCCCGAAGGCATCGGCAGGTTCCACCATCCGCAACTACATTTCCTGTATCGTGGAATCAAGCGGCGTTGCGGCGAGCGTGTGAAGCACGATGACAGGTTTCGGTTCGCGCGGCTAACATGGCGCGATGTTCATCCCCCTCTCCGATCACAATCCGCACCGCCACATCACCGCGCCCTATGTCACCTTCGCGCTGATCGGGATCAATGTGGCGGTGTTCCTGCTGACGACCGGGCTGGTGCCGTCGCAGTCGGCCAATGCCAACATGCTCGGCCTCGGGCTCATTCCGGCCGTCGTGACCGAACAGGCGCATCTGGCGAGAGAACTCGTCATCGTGCCGGCCTGGGCGACCTGGCTGACCTACATGTTCATGCATGCGGGATGGATGCATCTGATCGGCAACATGCTGTTCCTCTGGGTCTTCGCCGACAATATCGAGGACGCCATGGGCCACTGGCGCTTTTTCGTCTTCTACCTGCTGTGCGGACTGATCGGCGGCGCGGCGCATCTCGTCATCAATCCGGCCTCGCAGGCGCCGCTGGTCGGGGCGTCGGGGGCGGTCTCGGGCGTGCTGGCCGCCTATCTCCTGCTGTTCCCCCGGGTCCGGGTGTTCGGCCTGGTCTTCAACATCCTGCCCCTGACGATCCCGGTCTGGCTGGCGCTGGGGACCTGGGTGATGCTGCAGGTCTATCACCTGTTCACCACCCATGGCGGGGCGACAGCCTGGTGGGCACATATCGGCGGGCTCGTGGCCGGCGCGGCGCTGGTCGGCCTGATGAAGAGCCGCGACGTCGTCTTCTTCAGCCACCAGCGGCAATTGCCGGTGACGGTGCCGCGCATCCCCCTGCGGCGCGGATGAGCGCCAGTGTCATTTTGCCTCGCGGCAGCCTTTGGCCTACACCAAGGGCAACCACCAGTGGCGCCCCGGCTCCGGGGGTCGATTCGGGAGAGTGCATGGCGATCGATGGACAGATACAGGCGGTGATCGCCCGCATCGGCGGCGGGTGCCGCGCCGCGCCACTTTTCGACACGCTTTCGCCCGAAGGACGCCCCTTGCGCGCAGCACAGGTGCTGGTCACCTCGCGGCCGGGTCGGCCGAACGGATATGCCAGAATGGCCGTAGATTTCATCGCCGACGCCATGCTGAAAGGCTCCGCCATCCGCCGGGATGGGGCCGTCGGCATGGTCCGGCGATGACGGCCTGAACGTCAGGATCGGAATTTCGTGGACGTCGCCCCGCTCGTCTCGGCCTATCGCTACCGTTTCCACGTCCTCGACGCCTATGGCGGACGCATGGGCGGCCTCGCCCGTCCGGGCGGGACCATCGAGGAGGCGCTGCGCCAGGCGGCGGCCGAGCTCAAGCTGGTGGCCGATCCGCCAGGCCAGTTGAAGCGCCTCGCCCACCGGGTCAATGCCGAGACGCGCGCCGCGCTGCGCGACGTCATCGCCCGCGCCGAGAACGATCTCGCCATCGCCATCACCCGCTTCGGCACGGAGATTGGTGCTCCCCCGACGGGCCCGCATATCGACCTCAGGGCCTCGCTGGACGGGCTCGACCGCGCCTATCGGGCGAGCGACCCGGCGCCCGATGATTTCGACGGCTGGTACGACCAGCTCGATGCGCAGATCTCGCATCTCTCGGCGCTCATCCAGCTCGAGAAGGAGCTCGACGTCGCCCGCGGCGGCGGACAGCAGGTCCGCCTGCCCGACCCGTCGCCCCGGCGGCTGAGATGGTTCCTGGTGATCCTGGTCGTGGCGACCCTCGCCGCCCTCGGCATTGCCGGCCTGACGACCTTCAACATGCAGGGCGGCGGAACCGCGGCGACGCCGCCCGTGCCGCCGACCGGTGGCGCGGAGCAGCCGCGGCTGGTCCGCACCGTGCCGATCACCGTGTCTCCGCCGGCGGCGGAGAGCGCGCCGGCCCCGACCGCGGCGGCCTGCCGTGTTCTCGAGATGGAGATCGCCCCGGAGGGCGCGAGCCTGCTCGACGCGCCGCTCGGTGGCCAGCCTGTCGTCCGCCTCGAGGCGGGAGAGAAGGTTCAGCTCCGCCAGGTCATAGACATGGGGCCGACGCGGCTCATCGAGGTCGAGGTTCCCGCACGGTCGGCGCGTGGCTTCATCGGCGAGCGGGAGGCCCGCCTGCCGGTCATGACCTGGTCCTGCGACCGCTGACGGCGCGGCGGGCGAAAGCCGCGTCAGATGCCCGCGATCTCGTCCATGGCGCGGGCGAGTGCGATGTCCTTGGCCGTCAGACCGCCGGCATCATGGGTCGACAGCGTGACCTCCACCGTCCGGTAGACGTTGAACCATTCGGGATGGTGGTCCATCGCCTCGGCGGCGAGCGCCACGCGGCTCATGAAGCCCCAGGCTTCGGAGAAGTCACGGAAGGCGAAGCGCCGGGTAATGGCGTCGCGGCCCTCCACGGCGATCCAGCCGGACAGCGAGGCCATCGCCGCGCGTCGTTCGTCGTCGGTCAGCTTGCCGGTCATGGCGATCTCCATCTGCGGTTCGTCCCTCGCCCACGGCCGCGCATGGCCGAAAAAAACGGGCCGGCGCCAAGGCGCCGGCCCGCACGTTCGCGTCGGAGGGGATGACCGAACGTTTCCATCGGCAGGACCGATGGTGCTCGACATGATCGGACGGACCCCGGGGGGCTGGGGGGCTGAAGAGTCCGGGGCAGCGCCGATCAGGCGCCGAGGCAACGGGTCGAAGCTCGCGCCGGCTCTTGACCCCACCGGGGCCGAAATGGGGCGGTACCATGGCATGTCTCACCGCCGCGTGATGGCCCGCCATGGCTCACTCCGGCTGGCTGCATGGCAGGATGACGGGGTGGTGTCCGGTCGCGGCTAGGAAGGCGACGAGGTCGTCCCGTGCGATAGAGGTGGTCGCAGTGTTTTCCAGCGGATGATAGTTGAGGACCGGGTGTTCCATCATCGCCGCGTCGAGCACGACGGTGACCCGCTGCCCGGTGTCGCAGAGCGCGCCAAAGGGCGTCACCGAGCCGGGCTTGACGCCCCAGACCTCCTCCAGAAGGTCGCCGGAGCCGAAGGACAGCCGCCCGGAGGCACCGACGACCTCGTGCAGGCGTTTCAGGTCGATGACCGCGTCGCCGAGGGCGACGACGAGGAAGAGCCGGCCCTTCTTGTCCTTGAGGAAGAGGTTCTTGGTGTGGCCGCCGGGGATCGTCTCCTTGACGTGCCGGCTCTCGGCCACGGTGAAGACCGCCTCGTGCTCATGGGTCGTGGTGGCGATGCCGAGCCGGTCGAACAGGGCGAAGAGGGCGGCGCGGCGCGCGGCGATGGTGGTCATGGCGGCGACGCTTCAGGTGCCGAGGGCGGTACGGATCAGCCGCAGGGCGTCCTCGCTCGCCCATTCCGCCGGGCCGGCGAGGAAGCCGAGCTCGCAGCCATTGGCGTCGATGAGCAGGGTCGTCGGCATGCCGAAGGCCCGGCCCGCCGCCTTCAGGTCCTGGAAGATGCGGGCGCTGTGGTCGGCGTAATGGGCCATGTGGCGGATGCCGTTGTCGGTGAGCCAGGTGGCGGCACGGTCGGGGTTGCGGGTGTCGATGTTCACCGCCACCACCTCGAAGGTCTGCCCGCCCAGCGTCTGCTGCAGGCGGTCGAGGGCCGGCATCTCGTGGCGGCAGGGCGCGCACCAGGTGGCCCAGAGGTTGAGGAGCACGGCGCGGCCGCGGAAATCGGCGAGGGTGACGTCGCGCCCGTCGGGGCCCTTGAAGGCGAGGTTGGGCGCGATCATCGGCGCGGTCGTCACCTTGAAGGCGGCGAGTTCGCCGCGCGCCAGCGGTGCGAGATTTGCGGCGACGGTGCGGGCGGCGTTGCAGGCCTCAGCCGACGCATTGCGCGCGGGCCCGCCTGTCCAGTAGAAGGCCACAGCGCCGGCGCACAGTCCGATCAGTCCTGCTGCGAGGATGGTCATTCTGGCGCGGGACAAGAGCGAATTCCTTCTTCCTTCGGGGACGCGACGATGACGGTAGCCGACAAAGCCGGCAATTCCATGTGGGGCGGCCGTTACGCCTCGGGCCCGGCCGCCGTGATGGAGGACATCAACGTCTCGATCGATTTCGACAAGCGCCTGTATAGGCAGGACATCGCCGGATCGAAAGCCCATGTGGCCATGCTGGCCGCTCAAGGCATCGTGAGCCGCGATGACGAAGCCGCGATCAGCCGCGGCCTCGACCAGGTGCTGGCGGAGATCGAGGGCGGCACCTTCACCTTCAAGCGCAGCCTCGAGGACATCCACATGAACGTGGAGGCCCGCCTCGCCGAGATCATCGGTGCGCCGGCCGGCCGCCTGCACACCGCCCGGTCGCGCAACGACCAGGTGGCGACCGACTTCAAGCTCTGGGTCCGCGACGCCGCCGACGGGCTCGACGCGCAGCTGAAGGACCTGCAGAAGGCGCTGGCGGAGAAGGCGCTGGCGGAAGCCGCCACGGTGATGCCGGGCTTCACCCATCTACAGGTGGCGCAGCCGACCACCTTCGGTCATCACCTCATGGCCTATGTGGAGATGGTCGGCCGGGACCGCGGGCGGATCGCGGACGCACGGCGCCGCCTCAACGAGAGCCCGCTTGGCGCCGCCGCTCTCTGCGGCACGTCCTTCCCCATCGACCGGCACATGACGGCCGCCGCCCTCGGCTTTGACCGGCCCACCGCCAATTCGCTGGATTCGGTGGCCGACCGCGACTTCGTCATGGAAGTGCTGGCGGCGGCGACGATCACGGCGGTGCACCTGTCGCGCCTCGCCGAGGAGATCGTCATCTGGTGCTCCTCGCCGTTCTCCTTCGTGACGCTGTCGGACGCCTTCTCCACCGGCTCCTCGATCATGCCGCAGAAGCGCAACCCGGACGCGGCGGAACTGGTGCGCGCCAAGGTCGGCCGCATCCTCGGCGCCTTCAACGCCATCGTCGTGGTGCTGAAGGGCCTGCCGCTGACCTACCAGAAGGACATGCAGGAGGACAAAGAGCCGACCATGGATGCGCTCGCCTCGCTGTCGCTGGCGATTGCCGCCACCGCCGGCATGGTGCGCGACCTCAAGGCCAATGCGCCGGTGATGAAGCGGGCGGCGGGCCAGGGCTATGCGACCGCCACGGACCTTGCCGACTGGTGCGTCCAGGCGCTCGGCATCCCCTTCCGCGAGAGCCACCATATCGCCGCCAAGGCGGTCGGGGCCGCCTCGGCCAAGGGCCTGCCGCTGCACAAGCTGACGCTGGCCGACATGCAGGCGGTGGACAAGCGCATCACCGCCGATGTCTTCTCGGTCCTGTCGGTGGCGAAATCGGTGGCGAGCCGCGTCAGCTATGGCGGCACCGCGCCGAAGAACGTCAGGGCCCAGGCCAAGCGCTGGCTGAAAAAACTGGGGTGAGCAGGGCCGGTCAGGCCTGCTCGCTTTCAGGAAGTCCCCACCCGCACCCTCCCCTCGCCCACGCGAGGGGAGGGTGCGGGTGGGGCTTGGTTGCCTGGTGCGGCGCCCCCAAAAGAAAATCTCGAAACCCCGTCGAACCTTTTGCCCGCCTTCCGACACCCAAGGTCATGCCGCCGCGAAGGCCGCGGCGATCAACCGGGGGAGGCGATCCATGTTCATCCAGTTCGGCATTCGAAAGTCGGCTCTCACGCTCCTGGCGGCCGCAGTCTTGTCGACGGGCGCCGGGATCGCCTCCTCCGCTCATGCGTCCGCGCTCGCCGCCAGCGCCCGTCTCGCCGTCCCGGCTGTGACCTCGCAGACCGAGTATGGCACCGACGACGACGGGTCCGGACAAGGCCATCGCCTCACCCGCCCGGCCAACCGCTTCAACGGCTTCGCCGGCATGCCCGGCCCGACGGCGGGCACGCGCCAGGGGCCGTAACCCCGGTCCTCGGGATAAGAAAAAGGCCGGGTCGCCCCGGCCTTCTTTCATGTCCGGGGACTGGCGCCCTCAGAGACCCAGCTTCTTCTTGCGCTGGCCGAGCGTGCGCAGGCGCAGCGCGTTCAGCTTGATGAAGCCGGCGGCATCGCGGTGGTCATAGGCGACGGCGCCTTCCTCGAAGGTCACGAGGTCCTGGTCATAGAGCGAATAGGCGCTCTCGCGGCCGATGGTGATGACATTGCCCTTGTAGAGCTTCAGCCGGACGGTGCCGGTGACGAATTCCTGACTCTTGTCGATCAGCGCCTGCAACATCTCGCGCTCGGGCGAGAACCAGAAGCCGTTATAGATAAGCTCGGCATATTTCGGCATGATCTCGTCCTTGAGATGCGCCGCGCCGCGATCCAGCGTGATGCTCTCGATGGCACGATGGGCCATGGCGAGGATCGTGCCGCCCGGCGTCTCGTACATGCCGCGCGACTTCATGCCGACGAAGCGGTTCTCGACGAGATCGAGCCGGCCGATGCCATTGATCCTGCCGAGTTCGTTCAGCCTGGTGAGCAGCGTCGCCGGCGACATGGCCTGTCCGTCGATGCCGACGGGGTCGCCTTCCTTGAAGTCGATGGTGATGACGGTCGCCTTGTCCGGCGCAGTCTCGGGGCCTTCGGTGCGCGAATAGACGTAATCCGGCACTTCCTGCGCCGGATCCTCCAGAACCTTGCCCTCGGACGAGGCGTGCAGGAGGTTGGCGTCGACCGAGAAGGGCGCCTCGCCGCGCTTGTCCTTGGCGATAGGGATCTGGTGCTGTTCGGCGAAGGCGATCAGCTGCTCGCGCGAGCGCAGGTCCCATTCGCGCCATGGGGCGATGATGGTGATGTCCGGCTTCAGCGCATAATAGGAGAGCTCGAAGCGCACCTGGTCATTGCCCTTGCCGGTGGCGCCATGGGAGACGGCGTCGGCGCCGACCTGTTCGGCGATCTCGATCTGGCGCTTGGCGATCAGCGGCCGGGCGATCGAGGTACCGAGGAGGTAGAGGCCCTCGTAGAGCGCATTGGCGCGGAACATCGGGAAGACATAGTCCTTCACGAAGGTCTCGCGCAGGTCGTCCATGAAGATGTTCTCGGGCTTGATGCCGAGCAGCAGCGCCTTGTCGCGCGCCGGGCCGAGTTCCTCGCCCTGGCCGAGGTCGGCGGTGAAGGTGACGACCTCGCAGCCATAGGTCGTCTGCAGCCATTTCAGGATGATCGAGGTGTCGAGGCCGCCGGAATAGGCGAGGACGACTTTCTTGACGGGTTTCTGCGCGGCCATGAGCGGGTTTCCAGGGCAGTCGGAGGGGTGTGCGTCGGCTTAAAGAAGCCGCGCCCGCGTGGCAAGCCGCACGGGCGTCAGGGCCGCCCGCCGACGAGGCGCCGGAGCGGTGCGCCGAGGCGGCCGAGACCGGCTGCGACCTCCGCCTCGGTCGGCGCCTGCGGGCGCCGGTAGAACCAGCGATAGGCGAAGGCGATGATGAGCAGCGTCAGCAGGGTCGCGATCAGCGTGTCGGAGAGGAAGTGGCCGCCGAAGGCGATGCGCAGGCCGGAGACGACGGCCGTATAGCCCGCCACCGCCGCGAGCAGGGGCAGGCGCGCCGGCGGCGGGGCAAGGAGGGCGGGGGCGGCAAGCCAGGCGGCGCCGGAGGCCTCGCCCGAGACGAAGGAGCAGTTGGTCACGCATTGACGGCCGTCGCCCGGCTGCCACCAGGGCGTGAAGCGCCAGGACCCGCCGAGTTCGGTGACGTGGACCGGCCGGGCCCGTTCCCAGTGTTCCTTCAGGATGCCGTTGACGAGCAGGACCGGAGCGGCGAGCAGCGTGAGGAAGAGGAAGGCGGCGGTCCGGGCCGCCATGAACTGGCGCGAGGCCGGCAGGAGGATGTGCTGGATGAGCGAGACGAGGGCGGCGATGCCGATGACGATGGTGGGCCACATGCTGACCCGGCGCAGGAAGGCCGCAAACGGGTTCTGGCCAAGCCAGAACCCGTCGGCAGAGGTCCAGAACCAGCCGGCCACCGTCAGGTCGCCCTGCGGAAAGACCGTGAGGACGGCGGTGGCGATGGACAGGACGATGACGGCGGCGATGAAGAGGGCGCGGACCAAGGCAAGTTCCGGTCTGACGGCGGGAGAGGCCTTCTACAGCGATGCCGGCGGCCGGCCAAGGCTCCCGCCGGCGCGGCCGAAGGTCACGAGGGCGAATCCGATTCGGTGCTGGCATCGTGCCGCATGATCAGCGGCATCTGGGCCATGGCGAAGATCATGGTGATCGGCATGATGCCCCAGACCTTGAAGGCGACCCAGAAATCGGTCGTCTGGGTGCGCCAGACCACCTCGTTGATCCCGGCGAGCAGGAAGAAGAAGAAGGCCCAGCGCCAGGTCAGCAGGCGCCAGCCCTCGTCGGTCAGGGTGAAGACCGAATCGAGCACCAGTTTCAGGACGTTGCGGCCGGTGAGCCCGGCCCAGACCAGCACGCAGCCGAAGAGCGTGTTGACGATGGTCGGCTTCAGCTTGATGAAGAGGTCGTCATGGAGCAGCAGCGTCAGGCCGCCGAAAACGGTGACCACGACCGCCGAGACCAGCGGCATGACGGGCAGCTTGCGGATCAGCGACCAGGTGACGGCGAGCGAGGCAAGGACGGCGACGACGAAAATGCCGGTGGCGAGGAACAGGCGCTTGTCGGGCGCCACGCCGAACCAGCGATCGCCGTAGGAATTGACGAGAAAGAAGGTCACCAGCGGGCCCATTTCGAGGGCCAGCTTGGCGAGCGGGGCGAGTTCGCGCTTTTCGGTATGCGTCATCAGCCTTGGAGCCATGGACAAATTGCCGGGTGAGTCTAGCGTGCGCGCGGCGTCGAGACCACCGTGATCCGACGCGACCGTGCTGGAGCGCCATTGTGTCCTACATCTTCGAACCCGCCGCCCGCCCCGCCCTGCCGATCGTCGGCACCGACATGCTGTTCCCGGTGCGCCGGGTCTATTGCGTCGGGCGCAACTATGCCGCTCACGCCCGCGAAATGGGTGGCGATCCGACCCGCGAGCCGCCGTTCTTCTTCAACAAGGCGGCAGATGCCCTCCAGCCGGTGCCGCATGGCGTGACCGTCGACCATCCCTATCCGCCGAAGACGGCCAACTACCATTTCGAGCTGGAGATGGTCGTCGCCCTCGCCAAGGGTGGCAGGGACATCCCGATCGACAAGGCGCTGGACTGCGTCTTCGGCTATGCCGTCGGCCTCGACATGACCCGCCGCGACCTGCAGGACGAGGCCAAGGCGCTGAAACGTCCGTGGGAGCTCGGCAAGTCGTCGGATCTCTCCGGCCCGGTCGGCCCGCTCTACCCGGTGAGCCAAGTCGGCCAGAAGCTGAAGGGCCCGATCTCGCTCACGGTGGACGGCGTGGTGAAGCAGAAGGCGGACCTCGCCGACATGATCTGGTCGGTGGCCGAGCAGATCGCGTTCCTGTCGACCTATTTCGAGGTCTGCCCGGGCGACGTCATCTTCACCGGAACGCCGGACGGCGTCGGCGCGGTGACCCGCGGCCAGACCATGGTGGCGGCGGTGGACGGCCTCGGCGAGATCAGCCTGAAGGTCGTCTGAGCTCCCAACAGCGATCGCCGTGAACGGATCATGACGCGGCTGCCCAGGCAGCCGCGTTTTTCATGCCCGCACCGGCGGCGTCGCGAGCCGTGCTGCAGCAAATGCAATGACACTGTCCCAATCCCCTTCCGTCAGGCCGCGACGGGACAACGGGACGGCCTCCTGCTTGCCGATGAACAGGAACAGGTGGTCTGCCGTGACCACGGCGTTCTTCACCGCACTCCAGGCGACACGGCCGCTCAAGGCGTCGACCGCCCATGAAATTCCGTCACCGTCGACAGAGGCGGTCAGAAGCCTGTCGGCGGCTGCATAGCGCCCATAGACCCAGCGGCCCACGACCCGGTCGAAGAAGAGATCGAGCAGCGGAACGAAGATGACGAGCCCGACCATCCACTTGGCGACATCCCAGTGCAGATAGATGCTCCAGGGGGCCGACAGTCCATCGATCCACCAGAGCGTCGTCACGAAAACGACGGCGAAGGAGGGATACCGTAGCCAATGGCCATAGCCGCGGAGCAGACCGAGCCGCTGCCGCGCGCGGAGGAGCGCGCGATAGTCCGAGAAGGTCGTCTCGCTTGCGAACCGGTAGACGGCTTCCATTGCGCTGATTCACCCGCTGGGACCGCGACCGCCTGTCCCGCGGCCGACTTGATGGATCACTTGCCCATGGGTCGCGGCGACAGCGGCTACGGGTTCAATTACCGCGCAAAGAAAAGGCGGCCGGAAGGCCGCCTTTCCGCAGGTCTGTGCGGTCTGGACATCACAGCGAGCGCTTGATCTCCTCGACGCGGTAGCACTCGATGATGTCGCCGGCGCGCATGTCCTGGTAGGTCTCGAAGGCCATGCCGCATTCTTGGCCGACCTGGACTTCCTTGACCTCGTCCTTGAAGCGCTTGAGCGTCGACAGCTTGCCCTCGTGGACGACGACGCTGTCGCGGATAAGGCGCACATTGGCACCGCGCTCGACACGGCCGTCGGTGACACGGCAACCGGCCACCTTGCCGACCTTGGTGATGTTGAACACCTCCAGGATTTCGGCATTGCCCAGCATGGTCTCGCGCAGTTCGGGCGCGAGCAGGCCGGACATGGCGGCTTTGATGTCGTCCACCAGGTCGTAGATGATGTTGTAGTAGCGGACCTCGATCCCGGCCTGCTCGGCCGCCGCACGCGCTTCCTTGTGGGCGCGCGTGTTGAAGCCGATGATGACCGAGCCGGCCGTCTGGGCGAGGCCGACATCGCTCTCGGTGATGCCGCCGACACCCGACAGGATGACACGGGCCGCCACCTCGTCGTTGCCGAGCTTGCCAAGAGCACCCACGATGGCCTCGACCGAGCCCTGCACGTCGCCCTTGATGATCAGCGGGAATTCCTTCTTGCCCGCGCCGGCCTTGAGCTGGCTCATCATGTCGGCGAGGGACGAACGTCCGGCGCCGAGGCGCGCTGCCGCCTTCTCCCGCTTCAGGTTGGAGCGGTAGTCGGTGATCTCGCGGGCCCGGGCTTCGCTGACAACCACCGCGACGCGGTCGCCCGCCTCCGGGGTACCGTTGAAGCCGAGGACCTCGACCGGGACGGAGGGACCGGCACCGTCGGTCGATTCGCCCTTGTCGTTGATCAGGGCGCGCACACGGCCCCACTCGGCGCCAGCGACGATGATGTCGCCGGGATGCATGGTGCCGCGCTGGATCAGCACGGTGGCGACCGGGCCGCGGCCGCGGTCGAGCTTGGCCTCGATGACCGTGCCTTCGGCCAGACGGAACGGGTTGGCCTTCAGTTCGAGCACCTCGGCCTGCAGTTGGATGAGCTCCAGCAGCTTGTCGAGGCCCTGGCCGGTCTTGGCCGACAGTTCGACCTCGAGCACGTCGCCGCCGAGGCTTTCAAGCTGCACCTCGTACTGGAGGAGATCGGTCTTGACCTTCTCCGGACGGGCGTCGGGCAGGTCGATCTTGTTGATCGCCACGATCAGCGGAACCTTGGCGGCCTTGGCGTGGTTGATGGCCTCGACCGTCTGCGGCATGACCGAATCGTTGGCCGCGACCACCAGGACGACGATGTCCGTCACCTTGGCGCCGCGGGCGCGCATGGCGGTGAAAGCGGCGTGGCCCGGCGTGTCGATGAAGGTGACGAGGCCGCCGAGCGGCGTCATCACCTGATAGGCGCCGATGTGCTGGGTGATGCCACCGGCCTCGCCGGAGACGACATTGGTCTTGCGCAGGGCGTCGAGCAGCGAGGTCTTGCCGTGGTCGACGTGGCCCATGATGGTCACGACGGGGGCGCGGCCCTCCAGCATCTCCTCCGGATCGGGCGAATCGAAGAGGCCTTCCTCGACGTCCGACTCGGCGACGCGGCGGACCGTGTGGCCCAGTTCCTCGGCGATGAGCTGAGCGGTGTCGGCATCGATCACATCGGTGATCTTGTGCATCGCGCCCTGCTTCATCAGCATGCGGATGATGTCGACGGCCCGCTCCGACATGCGGTTGGCGAGATCGGCGATGGTGATCGTCTCGGGGATCGTCACCTCGCGCAAAATCTTTTCCTTCTGCTCGGTCGGGCGACGGCCCGTCATGCGCTGCACGCGGCGACGGAACGAGGCTTCCGACCGCATGCGGTCGGAGGAATCCTCAAGCGCGTTAGTCAGGGTCAGGCGGGTGCGGCTCGGCGCATCGGCCGTCGGACGCTCGGGGCGGGTCGCGGGCGCCGCAACCTTGCCGCCGGGACCGCGGCGAACGCCGCGCGGACCGTCATCGTCGTCCCCCGCAGCGCGCGGGCGACCGGCGGAGGGCGGACCCGAGCGCATCGGGCCCGCGCCCTCGGGACGGGTGGGAATGGCGCTGGCGGCCGGCGCGCCGAACTGGCGCGGCGGACGCGGACCGTCGAGGCGCGGCGGACGGCCATCGACGCGCGGCGGACGGTCGCCGAAGGGACGGTCGCCCTGCGGACGGTCACCATAGGGGCGATCGCCGGGCGGACGGGGGGCATAGCCACCCTCGCGCGGCGGACGGTCGCCGAAGGGACGGTCGCCCGGCGGGCGCGGCGGGCGGTCGCCGAAGGGACGGTCGCCCGGCGGACGGGGGGCATAGCCACCCTCGCGCGGCGGACGGTCGCCGAAGGGGCGGTCCCCCTGGGGACGGGGCGGACGATCGCCGAAACCGGGGCGGTCGCCCTGGGGACGCGGCGGACGGTCGCCGAAACCGGGGCGGTCGCCCTGGGGACGCGGCGCATAGCCAGCGTCACGCGGCGGACGGTCGCCGAAGGCGCGCGCATCGCGGGCGGGAGGCGGCGGGGCGGAGGTGCGGGCCTCGGGCGCGGGGGCGCTGTCGGCGGGGGCGGCCGGACGCGGGGCGCGGCCGATATCGTCGAGGCTACGGGGTTTGTTCTCGTCACCGACCCGTCGGCGCGATTCGAACTCGGCACGACGGCGGGCGTCGTCCTCGGCGCGGCGGCGTTCGTCCTCGTCGCGCTGGCGGCGGTCCTGCTCGGCGCGTTCGGCCGCACGACGGGCCTCCTCCTCGGCACGGCGGGCCTGTTCCTCGACGGACACCTTGCGCTCTTCGGCCTCGCGAACCCGGGCTTCCGCCAGGACGCGGTCGCGTGCCTCGCGCTCCTCGTCGGACAGCGTCCGCAGGATCATGCC
>CALRLZ020000028.1:0-55622 GCA_943368975.1 Archangium gephyra | reverse complement strand
GTAAAGCCGCCAGACGATGCCCTGCTGTTTCGGTGTCAGGGCGATGGTGATGCGTTCGGCCTTGCTCATTGCGTGAACCTCCCGATCCAGTCGCGGCCAAGGAACCGCTCGACGTAAACCAAGGCCTCGTCGCGCCGGCCCATCACGATCTCGTCCCAGGCTCGCGTCAGATCCGGATACCCGACTGCCGCCGGGGTCTCCGTCGTGGCAGATGCCTTGTTCAGGAGGGCAACCGCGGCGGTCTCGGTCAGCACGTCGCGGTTGATCAATTCCTGCAGCAGCTGGTCATCGCTGAATTCGTCCAGATCGACCTCTACGGTCGTGCGGACGTCCGTGCAGGTGCTTCGCCGTTTCCACGCGGTCATGGTCTCCCCCTATGCCGCTTGCTTCGCGCTGGTCAGCCACGATGGTTCCTCCGGGCGATGGTTGTCTTGAGTTTTGTGCGAGCGTCGGGCCGGATCGGCATGGTCAACCGCCCTCCAACCAGCGAAGGTCGCGGTCCTGCCACTGCAGGAGGTGCACCTTGGCGTGACCGATAATCCTGTCATCGGGCATCGCCTCGTAGCCGGTCACGTAATGCGACACGTATTCGGGGCCCATGATGGCGAATTGCGCCTGATGCCTGCTCACCCGCCGGATGCGCAGAGAGCCGTTGGCGATGTCGCGCCGAAGAGACGGGCAATGCTCGACGCAGCGCGCGGCACACTCGCGATGAAGCAGCGGCTCGACCTGCAGAATGTCGCCAGCCTTGGCCGCGTTCATCCGCGGCGCCGCATGGGACAGCGACACCTTGGTGCGGTTGCGCAGAGATCGCCCGCACAAGTCGCAGAGATCTTCGGCGATGGCCTGCCGCTGCCGCTGGGAATGCGGCGCGCCGAATTTCGGCTTGCCCTCACCGGGCGCGACAGCCTGGCAGATCGCCCGCCGGCCGCCGGTGTGCGCGCACGGCCCCACATAGAACCGTTCTTCGCCGGTCCATGAGACGGTAAACGGCACAGGGGCCTTGCCGAACGTCAGCATCACGCGGACTCCGCCACCCGGTTGGCGAGCTCGCCAGCCTTGGTGTCGAAGGTCTCGACCAGGCGGCAAGCATGTTCGTAGATCGGGCCGACGGCATCGGCGACGGCGCGCCGCTCGCTGCTGCGATAGAGCGTCGGGTTGATGATGTGGCCGATGCTCTCCATGTTCCGCTGCTCGGCGGCGAAGGCCTCGAAGAGCGGCAGGTGAGGGCGCAGCAGTTCGATAGCCGTGCGGATCGACGCATTGGCCTGCAGCATGGCCTCGCGAGCCTGTTCGATGGTCATGGTCATGGTGCGGTCTTCCTGCCGGCGGCGGTGGTGGTGTTCTGCGGTTTCAGCGGCCCGGCCTCCGCCTCCATCAGGGCAAAGATCTTCGATGCGTTCGCGTCGCAGGCCGGGCACCGGATATCCCGGAGGATCTTCGCGGCCTCGCGCAGCACGAACGGTGTGCTGAATGGGGTCCATGTGTGCTGGCACGTGCGGCAGCGGACGCGAAAGGGCTTGCGATCCATGGTCATGGTGCGCTCCCATTCAGGCGCCTTTCCACGATCGCCCACAGGGCGTCGCAGACGGCATCGCCGCATTTCAGGAAGTAGAGCAGCGGGTTCGCGTAGAACCGCTGGATCTCGTGCATCTCGAGGCCGATGCCGCGCAAATCGCCCGGCTCAAGGCTTAGAAGGACGCGCATGCCGTGGTGGAATTCGCCGCGGGTCATGGTCACACCATCCCCAGCGCTTCTTGGTAGAGATCGACCAGGGCCTCGAAGGCGTTGCGGACGTCGCGGTCCATCTTCCGCAGGGCGAGCAGCCTGCGCAGCACCTTCACGTCGAAGCCGTTGCCCTTGGCCTCGGCAAAGATGTCCTTGATGTCGGTGATGACCGCCTTGCGCTCTTCGTCCAGCCGCTCGATCCGAACGATGATCGCGCGCAGCTGGTCGGCCGCGATGGTCTCGTAGCGATCCTTGCCGGCCTCGGTCGGGGTGAACGCCTCGACCTGCCGCGGATCGTGAAACTTGATGACGACAGAGACCGCCGGATCCTGCGGCGTGCCGCCGGTAACCTTCTTCTTCGCCCGCGTCACCGACCTGCCTCCCGCGCCTGTTCCAGAACGAGGCGTTCGGCGGCGTCGATGTGCATCTCGATGGTCCGGCGATCAAACCCGCGGGCCATCAGCAGGGCAGGGGCGCGACCTGACGTCACATCGCGCGGCGTCAGAACCAGTGCAAATGCTGCACAGAATGGCGAATTTGACACATCAAGTGTCAGGTCGGCTGGATTGGTCGCCATCGGATCACCGCAGAGCAAGGGTGCAGGTGGCGGCGCTGGCATGCTGTTCGCACACCGATCTCGGGCCCGGCCCGTACCATGCCGCAGCGAACACCCAGAGGGCGGAGAACAGGCAGATCGAGATGATGGAAAATTCACGAGGCATCGGCGCATCCCCTGTGGACGAACCGAAAAGAGCACACTAAAATGTGCACGTCAACCAAGACAGGAATGGTGTGGTTGATACAAGCCTAACAACATGCTGATTTTGACACCACGTCAGCCCAATCAGCAAGCGACGTCGAGGAGCACGCGAATGGGAGATGGTGGAAGACAAGCGCAACCCGAACCGCCCGCTGGCAGCCTTGTGAGCCAGGTCGGCGCGTTCATGGATGCGGTGAGATCGCTGTCAGCCGAAGAGCAGGATCAGCTTGTGGAACAACTGCGTCGGGACCGGGTCATCCCTTCGGCTGCAGCGTCTTTGCGAGCGCGTAGAAGCTAGCCCGCTGGTCCGGTGTCATCCGCGAAAACTCCCGAAAAAGGTCGAGAGACACCGCAATATCCTCTTCACCGCCGTAGATCAGCCAGAGCGGGTTGATCTGCAGGACGTCGCAGATCTCGACAAAAGCGTCGAGCCCAGGTTCCTTCCCCTCGGACAGGATCGACCGCAAGTAGTTGCGGCTCCGCCCAGCCGCCAGCGAGATCTCTTGCTGGCTGCGGCCGCTTTCCGTGATCTTCGCGCGCAGACGATCGCGCCAATTCGTCGGGTCCATGGCGTGCACTATAAAAAATGCACACGAAGGTGTCACGACGGAATCCGGCCAATCGTTGACATGCACATTTTAGTGTGCTGTCCATGGTGCCCATGGATGCAGCTACCGACACCAGAACCAGACTGATCGCGAAGATTGAGGCGTTCCTTGCCGAGACCGGCATGGGACCATCCCACCTTGGTCAGCGTGCCGCGGTCGGCTCGGAAGTCGTCAAGCGGCTCCGCAGCGGCGGCGATGTCACCACCCGCTCCGCCGACAAACTCAATGCCTTCATCGATGCCTGGCCCGACGTCCCGCGTTTCTCGCGGGCCGCCGGCGCTGGCCGTCGCCGCGAAGGGACGTCCGCAGCTCGATAACAGCGGCCGCAGGGCCACCGAGGAGGGGATCATGCGCGAACAGGCTGACCGCGCCGACAGCCGGTCCGTGACGATCACGATGTCCGATACCGTCTATACGCGGCTTGTCGAGCAAGCCCGCAAGTATGGGCGAACACCGTCCGCCAGGGCGGCCGAGCTCTTCATGGCCGCCTATGCCGCTCATTTCGGGCCGACGGGCATGCAGGCTCTCGATGCGATGGTCGCCCGCATGAATGACGCCTCGCTCGCGGGGACCGCGAGACGCGCGCCGCCGCCACCGGCACCGCCACCGGAGCCAGTGGTCGACCTGCCCAAGGTTCCGCTGATCGCTCCGCCGCCGCGCGCACCCACGCTGCGTGACGTGATGGTGGCCGCGCTGTCAGACAGAGGCCGCTCCCTGATGTCGACGCTCAGCCTGACGCCCACGGAGTCCTGCGTCATCGACATTCTTCTGGCCGGCGAATGCTACTCCATCGGCGACATGCGGACCCTGCTGCCGGACGAGCTCCGCACCAGCAGCGACGCCTCGCTCACGGTCATGATCTCGCGTCTGCGCCGGAAGGTGCCGATGTCCTTCACCGAGCTGCAGCATGTCCAAGGCGTCGGCTACCGCATGTCCGACGAATGCCGCGCCCGCATCGAGGCGGCCATCCAGCCGGCGCCCGAGGCGGTGCCATGAGCGCTTTCTTCTTCGCCCCCCTGCCACGGCGGCATTACCGCGTCATCCTGCTGGACCCGCCATGGCAGTTCAGCGGCGGCACCAAGAGCCGGCCCCAGCACTATCCGCGGATGACGCTCGCCGAGATCAAGGCCTTGCCGGTGCGCGATCTGCTGCACCCCGAAGGTGGCCGCGTCATCATGTGGATCACCGGGCCGCTGCTGAACAAGATTGACGAGATCGCGAGGGCTTGGCGCCTGCGGTTCTCGACCGTCATCACCTGGATCAAGCTGTGGCCGCGCGACGCCGGCCGCATGTGGTTCTACAAGGACAGCATGGCGCGGGGCCACGGCCTAGAGGCCGTCGGCAACCCGGAATATGTCGTCATCCTCAAGGCTGGCCGCCCGCAGTCCATCAAGGGCAACCCCTTCCCCAACCCGATCATCGCCGGCCGGCGCCAGCATTCGCGCAAGCCGCCGGATCTGCACGAGCAGATCGAAAGGCGCCTGGACGGGCCCCGCGTCGAGATCTTCGCCCGGGCCCCCCGCGATGGTTGGGACGTCTGGGGCAATGAGACCGACAAGTTCGCCGCTCCCGCCTTCGTGGAGGCGGCCGAATGAAGATCCGCACCGGCAACATGCAGTTCGTGCCCGAGCACGAAATCGAGCGCTTCCTGCTGATCGGGTGGATGGTCATCGCCGATCTCGGCGAGGTGCACGGCGCCTGGTCGGTGATGATGTGGCGCTGCGACTGCCGGGGCACGCCATGACCGTGCGCGTCACCGACCACGTCGTCCTGCAATACCTCGCTCGCGTGCACGGCCTCGACGTCGAGCAGGTCCGCCAGCAGATCGCCAACACCTGCAAGGCCGCCGTCGCGGCGGGCGCGCAGAGCATCCAGCGGGACGGCCACTACTACGTCCTCAAAGGCAATGCCGTCATCACGGTTCTGCCCCGTGGCGGCCGGCCGAACACTCACCGCGATCTCGCCCGGATACCGCGCGCCGAGCGTCGCCGGCCGATGTCGCAACTTCTCGCCGACGAAATGGATTGAGGCCGCGCCGATGCTCGAATGGACACCCGACGTCTGCCTGTATCACTTCCCCTGCGACGATGGTTTCGCGGCCGCCTGGACGGTTCGGCGGCGCTGGCCGGACTGTCGCCTGGAACCGACCAACTATGGCCTTCCGCTGCCAGATATCAGCTTCAGCGACCTGAACGTCCTCATTGTCGACTTCTCGTTGAATCCGGCTGCCCTGACGGAGCTCGCTGCCAAGGCGCGCAGCGTCGTCATCATCGACCATCACAAGACCGCCATGCAGGACCTGGCGCATCTGCGCTGCGTCAGTGGGCACGACTTCATATCGATCGCGCAGATCTTCGTCGGCAAGTCGGGCGCCGACGCGCCGGGCAACGTCGCTGCCATCTTCGACATGGACAAGTCGGGCGCCATGCTGACGTGGGATCTCTGCTTTCCCCACTCGCCCGTTCCGGAGTTGATCCGCATCGTGGAAGACCGCGACCTGTATCGGTTCCGGTTGAGGGACACGCGGCCCGTGTCGCTGCTGCTGCGATCGTTCCCCTACGACTTCGACGTCTGGACCGGGATCGCGACTGCGATCCATGACGGGGATCAGGAGCTTCTCTCCCAGGCCCACGGCATCGAGCGGTTCTACGATGCCAAGATCGCGGAGATCGTGCCGACGGCGACGCTGCAGACGATCGGCCGCTTCGATGGTGTGCCGGTCGCCCACGCGCCCTATGCCTTCGTCAGCGATCTCGGCCACGCGCTTCTCAACGCCCATCCCCAGGCACCGTTTGCCGCTGTCGTGGTGGATGCCTACGGCGCCCGCACCTTCTCGCTGCGATCGGAAGACAGCCGCCAGGACGTCAGCGAGGTGGCGCGCATGTTCGGCGGCGGCGGGCACCGCAACGCGGCCGGCTTCCGCGTCCCGGTGGTGTGAGGCGGATATGAGCGCGCGCGCCGTGGTCGACATGATGCGACGGATGATGGCCGCTGGCGCCCCTCCGGAGGCCATCCTGATCGCTGCCGAAGCCATCGCCGAGGTAGAGGCAGAAGCATCGGCCCGGCGTGACGCCGTGGCGGAGCGCAAGCGCCGGCAGCGTGCCCGCGAGCGTGACAGTCACGGGACAGTCACGGGACAGTCCGGTGACACCCCCCACCCCCCGCAAAAGGTTTCCCCCGTACCCCCTTCCAAAACCTCCCCCCATTCGGCCCCTAAAGGGGCCTCATTACCCCCCGGTGAGAGTGGGGAGGGCGCGCGCGAAATCGACCTGCGCCGGAAGATCTGCACCGCTTTCGAGGCCGCCGGGAAGCTGCCGCCGTCGATGCACCTGGTCGCGGTCTGGCTGGCCCGGGGCTACTCGCCGGAGCTGATCGAGGACGTCGTCTGCACCGGGATCCGCGATGGCGTCTCAAGCCTCGCCTACTTCGAGAAGGTTCTGCCGAAGGAGCACGAGAAGGCGTCCGCACAGCCGAGACCGCCGCCGGAGAGATCCGGACCAGCTGCAGGACCCGCCTCCGTCACCGACATGAAAACGAGAAAGCGCCATGACCCATCAGTTATCGAAATCGGCCGATACCTTGCCGACAACCCCCCGCCAGGCTTCTCTTGACGCCCAGGCCATGTCCATCCTGATCGCTGAGGCGGGCCGGCCGCTCGCCGGGCCCCTGTCGCATCTGCCGGGCATCGCCGGCTGCAACCGCGTCATCCAGGCGGTGCAGGACGAGTTGGCCGGCCAGACGCAGTGGCACGCCGCCGCCGCCATGGCGACGCGGATCATCGGGTGCACGACGGCGCGCAAGACCGAGGCGGACGATTCCGCTCTCGTCCTGTCCGAGATCGCCAAGAGCCTTTCGCGCTATCCGCCGGCCATCGCCAGCCATGTCACCGAGCATGTGCTGGAAACCATGCGATTCCGCCCGACGCCGGCCGAGATCCACGAGGCGGCCAAGGCCCGCATCACTGACCTGCGGATCGCCGCGGGCATGGCCCAGAAGGTCATCAAGGCCCACCAGCACATGTCCGCGCTGCGGCAAGAGACCATGGCCGAGCGGGAAGAGGAGGCGAGGGCCATCGCCGAGGGCAGGGAGACGCCATCGCAACGCCGCGCCCGCGTCGCGGCTGCCGCGCGCGAGGTGATCGAGAAGATCCGCGCCGCGCCGGAAGTCCAGAAGCGAAGCAGCTGAAGGAGGCATTCATGGGCAAGGCGATGATGCCGCCGCCGCCGCCGGATCCGAACGCCTGGACACAGCGGATGCACGCCCTTGAGGCCAACACCCGCTCGCCCAGCCTCCCGTTCGACATCGAGAAGAACGAAGACCGGGAATGGCAGGAATGGGAGAAGGAATTAGATGAGGCTCTGGCGGAGCGCCGGCGCCAGTTCAGCATTCCGCCGCCCACGCGGATCTCAACGATCATCGACACCACTCTTCTGGTCGCGACGGTCGTCGTGGTGCTGGCGACCTTGGGCCTTGTGTTCAGCATGGCCTATTGGGCGCTTACCTATCCCCTCATTCCACCCCCATTCACCGGCGGCAGCTTCTAGGAGATCGACATGGGACGCCCCGCATTTCTTTTCCCTATCCCTGCTCCAGATCCGGTTCTCACCGGTCCGGATACCGGCGATCACGACACGATGGTTGTTGTCGTGGCGACGCCCGATCCGTCCGGCACCGTCTTCTACGATCGGTATATCGGCGAAGAGCGGGTGTTAGATCTTGGCACCGAGGACTATAAGGACATTACCGATGGTCGTAGCGCCGGCGACGCCCCCGGAGGGACGTAATGCCCAAGCGTAAGACGCCGACGACGCCTGCGACCGCGCTTGACGACGCCTCGCCGGTGGCCGGGCTGACCTATCGCGAAGAGCTCTTCGCCCATCACTATGTCGAGACAGCCAACGCGTCCGAGGCCTACCGCCGCTCCGGCGGCCAGTCCAAGAACCCGGATGCGATCTCGTCGCAGATGATGGCCAAGCCCCATGTGGCCAAGCGCATCGCCGAGCTGCGCACCAAGCGCCTCGCCGCGATCCAGTTCAATGCCGAGGAAGTGCTGCAGCGCCTCATCGCCCAGGTGCGCGCCGATCTCTCCGACATCTTCGATGAGCGCGGCGCCCTCAAGCCGGTCCATGAATGGCCGGACGTCTGGCGCACCGGCCTCATCGGCGGCATCGAGGTTCAGGAGACATTCTCCGAGAACGAGGACGGTGACCGCGTGTTCTCCGGTTACCTCAAGAAGGTGAAGGTGGCCGATCGCGTGAAGGTCCTCGAGCTGGCCGGCCGGCACGTCAACATCGGCGCCTGGAAGGAAAAGGTTCAGCTGGACACGTCCGATGTGCTGCGCGCCATGCTTGAAGCCTTCGCCCGCGACACATGGGTGAACGCCCCGACGGGCCCCGCCGACACGCCGGCCAGCCCTGCAGCGCCGCGACCGGCGCCAGCCGCGCCTGGCATTGCTTCCGTGCTCGATGGTCGCTGATCGGGAGCAGCCGCGGTGAGCATCGATCCATTCGCGACCACATTTCCGCCGATAGACGAGATCTCGCCGAAGGATCTCGTGGAGGCCATGAAAAACCGATGGTGGCGGCTGACCAACCTCTACTGGATCCAGAACAAGGAGGGTGAAGCCGTCCGGTTCAATCCGAACGAGGCGCAGCGCAAGTTCCTTCTGGAAATGTGGTTCCGCAACGTCGTTCCGAAGGCGCGCCAGCGCGGGTTCTCGACTCTGGTCCAGATCCTGATGCTCGACACCTGCCTGTTCAAGCCGGGCACCATGGCCGCCGTCATCGCCCAGGACGAAGACACCGCCAAGCAGATCCGGAACACCAAGATCAAGTTCGCATGGGACCGGGTGCCACCCTTCGTCAAGGAGCTGGTTCCGCTGAAGGTCGACAACATCACCGAGCTGCAATGGGCGAACGGCTCCACCATGCTGCTGGCGACATCGGTACGCGGCGGCACCGTCCATTTCCTGCACATCTCCGAGCTCGGCAAGATCGTCCAGGCGTCACCGCTCAAGGTCGAAGAGATCCAGCAAGGATCCATCCCCGCCGTCCCGCCGACCGGGATCCTCGTGGTGGAAAGCACGGTCGAAGGTCCATTCGGCCTGTTCGCCGACTTCTGCCGCACGGCGCAATCGAATGCCGATGCCGGCCTCGAATTGACGCCCCTCGACTTCAAGCTGCACTTCGCCTCGTGGTGGGACGCGCCGGAATACCGCCTCAACCCGCGCCTGCAGGTCATCTCTCCCCAGATCGCCGCCTATTTCGAGAGGGTAGAGGCCAAGATCGGACGGCCCATCGATGCGTGGTCCCGCGCCTGGTATGCCAAGACGCTGGAGACGACGTTCGGGCACGCCCAGGACAAGATGAAGAAGCAATACCCCTCGTTCCTCGAAGAGGCATTCGAGGTGTCAGCCGATGGTCTGTGGCTGTCCGAGCAGATGGCACAGGCGCGCCGCACCGGACGCATCGGCAAGGTGCCGCTCCTGCCCGGCTATCCCGTCAACACCTTCTGGGACATCGGCACCGACGACGCGACGTCGATATGGCTGCACCAGCGCGTCAACATGATGGACAACTTCGTCGGCTTCTTCGAAGGCAGCGGCGAACCGCCCAGCTACTATGTCCGCCAGATCGAGACCGCCCGCGCCAACCGCCAGTTCGTCTGGGGCAAGCACTATCTCCCGCACGATGGTTCCGCCCGGCGGATCAATGCCGAGGTGCTGAAAACCTATGCCGACATGCTTCAAGAGCTCGGCCTGATCGACGTCGAGATCGTGCCGCGCACGCCGGATCTCAATGCGGCGATCGATGGCATGCGCGAAGAGTTCCCCCGCTACCAGTTCGATGCCGAAGCCTGCGCCGAAGGCATCAAGCACCTCGACGGCTTCTCGAAGGCGTGGAATACCACGCAGGGGATCTGGACCGGCGGCATCATGAAGAACGGTCACCAGCACGCCGCAGACGCCTTGCGGCAGAAGAGCCAGGCGGAACAGGCCGGCCTCATCAGCGCCGGACCCGGCCCGACCAAGCCGCGCCGCCGGGTCGGAGCCATGGCCGCCTGACGCCCACGACGGTGTGCATCAAGGCGCATAATCATTGCTGTAAGCCTGCAAATCGCCTATCCGGGGTATTCCCGCGCACGCGATCGAGGGCGTTCCTTGGCAGAGGTCGACATCAGCCGGTACCACTTCCGCCGCGAGCACGGCATGTTCCTGGCGCTGGGAACATGGTGCCGGCATGGCATCGGCGAGTGGCGACGGTGTCTGGTCATCATGCGCGCGGCTTCCTACGGCACCGACGACATGCGCGTCTTCGTCGTCCATGACGACATCGACCTTCCGACATGGGCCCTCGACGTCGCCGGCATGGGCAATCTCGGCATCGCGCTGCAGGTGGCCGGCCGCGCCTGCGACGAGCTCGATGTTCCCGACACCGTCACCAATCGCACCGCGATCATCTCGATCGTCAACGACAACATGTACGAGCTCCTGATGATGCCACCGCCGCCGGAGCGCGAGACTTTCGCGCTCGCGGACATCGTCATGACCGAACAGGAAACAGGTCGCCGCATCGAGAGAGAGCTGCGAGCCGATGTTTGATCTGCAAGCCAAGGACGGCAGCGTCCGTCGCAAGGAATACAAATCCCCGGTGGCGCCCGGTGGCGAGCCGATCAAGGATCCGCCCGTCTCGGCCCTCGAAAGCGAGGAAGCCACCGAGCTCCACAGCCGCTTGCTCGACCACTATCTCCGAGAGATCGACCGCCAGGCGGAAAACCGCCGCGAGATGGCGACCGACGAGGATTTCTACGACAACGAGCAGTGGAAGGACGCGGACAAAGCCGTGCTGGAAGCGCGCGGCCAGAAGCCCCTGGTCTATAACGTCACCGCCACCACGATCGATTGGGTGCTCGGCACCGAGCGGCGCGCCCGCTCCGACTTCAAGGTGCTGCCCCGCCGCAAGGCCGACTCAAAGCCGGCCGAGCGCAAAAGCGAGCTGCTCAAGTACCTCTCGGACTGCAATGACACGCCGTTCCATTGGTCGCGCGCCTTCGCCGACGCGGTGAAGGTCGGCGTCGGCTGGATCGAGGACGCCATCCAGGACAGCGCCGAAGACGAGCCGATCGTCACCCGCTACTGCAACTGGCGCGAGATGCTCGGCGACAGTTCCTCGAACGAGCTCGATTACAGCGATGGTCGCTACATGTTCCGCTCCAAATGGGTGGACGTCGACACCGCATGCGCGCTGTTCAAGCGCCGCAAGGACATCATCGAGGGATCGGTCGACAATATCGACCAGTTCACCGAGCTCAGCATGTACGGCGACGAGGCGATGGACCAGAAGGAGATCGACCTGGACCGGGTCAACGTCTCCCGTCGCAACGACAACCACACCGGCGGCTATTTCCGCCGCCGCGTCCGGATGATCGAATGCTGGTATCGCGTGCCGGAGGAGGTGCAGAAGATCTCCGGCGGCCAGTTTGCCGGCGAGATCTACGATCCGCACTCGCGCGGCCATCAGGACCAGATCGCCAGCGGCGAGGCCGAGATCGTCAAGCGCACCACGATGCGCATGAACGTCGCCATCTTCACGACGGTGGGTATGTTGTGGATGGGCCCCAGCCCCTACCGTCACAACCGCTTTCCGTTCACCCCCGTCTGGGGGTTCCGTCGTGGCCGCAACGGCCTGCCCTACGGCCTCATCCGCCGGATCCGCGACATTCAGGAAGACATCAACAAGCGCGCCTCCAAGGCGCTGCATATCCTCTCGACCAACAAAGTCGTCATGGACAAGGGCGCCGTCGATGACATGGCCGCCTTTGAGGAAGAGATCGCCCGGCCGGACTCCATCATCGTCAAAAACCCGGGCCGCGATCTTACCATCAACGCGGATCGCGAGCTCAGCCAGTACCATGTCGAGCTGATGAGCCGCAGCATCGCGATGGTGCAGCAGGCCTCCGGCGTCACCGACGAGCTCATGGGCCGCGGCACGAATGCCACGTCCGGCATCGCCATCCAGAGCCGGCAGGATCAGGGCCAGATGGCGACATCAGGCCTGTTCGACAACCTGCGCTATGCCAAGCAGAAGTCGGGCGAGAAACTGTGCAGCCTGCTGGAACAGTTCATGTCGGAACAGAAGGCGTTCCGCATCACCAACAAGCGCGGCCGCCCCGAATATGTCGAGGTCAACGACGGCCAGCCCGAGAACGACATCACGCGATCGAAGGCCGACTTCATCATATCAGAAACCGACTGGCGCGCCACCATTCGCCAGGCGCAGGCCGATGAGCTGTTCGCGCTGCTCGCCAAGATCGCGCCGGCCGCGCCGCAGATGGTTATCGTCATCCTGGACCTTCTGATCGAGAGCATGGACCTGCCGAACCGCGAAGAGATCGTGAAGCGGATCCGGCAGGTCACCGGCATGTCGGATCCCGATCAGGAAGAGGCGACCCCCGAAGAGGCCGATCGCAAACAGGCGCAGCAGCTTCAGCAGCAGTTCACCATGGAAATGGCCATGACCGAGCTGCAGAAGAAGAAGGCCGAGATCGCCAAACTGACCGCCCAGGCGGCAGAGATCGAAGCCAAGGCGACCGGGGCCAAGGTCGCCACGCAGCGAAACGCCCTCGATGCCGCCGCCGGTGCGGTCGCCCAGCCGGGCATCGTGCATGTCGCCGACCATATCCTCGGCGAGAGCGGCTTCAAATCCGTCACCGACCAGAAGACCGAAGCGCAGCAGGCCATGGCCGAGGCACAGGCGGCGCAGGCCGCAGCCCAGCAGCAGGCGGCGCAGGTGCCCCAACCCGAAACACCGCAGGGAGCGATGAATGGCTAAATACAGCGCCGAAGAGATGGCCCAGCTGACCGAGGACGAGCGCGAAGGCCTCGCCGAGCTCGAAGCCGAAGAGCGCGCCGAAGCCGGCGACGATGGTGTCGATCCGGCTGCCGGTGCAGATGCCGATGCCGATGCCGATCCCGAGAAAGACCCGGCCGCACCGGATCCGGCGCCATCGGCCGACGCGGACAAGGGTGCTTCGCCGCCGCCGGCCGTCGACAAGGGCGGCACGCCGTTCCCGACCTATGAAATGCCGGCCGATTACGACACCCGGCTGTCGACGCTGGAAGCCCAGCGCGCCGCCGTCGCCCAACAGTTCGATGATGGCGATCTCACCGGCGCCGAGCTCAACCAGAAGCTCGCCGCGCTGACCCGCGAAGAGCAGGAATTGCGCGAGCAGAAGCTGCGCGCCGAGATTTCCTATGATGCCCGCCTGGAAGGCTGGAAGATGAGCGCAACTGCGTTCATCCAGGCCAACCCGCAATATTCACCCGGCTCGCCGCTGTTCCGCATGCTGGATGAGGAAGTGAAGACGCTGCAGAACGCCGCAGCCAACCCCTTCGATCCGAAGATCCTCATCGAGGCCGAAGCCAAGGTGAAGACCCAGCTGGCCGAGATCGCCAAGCTCACCGGCATGGCCGCGCCCGCCAAGACGCAGGCGCCCGCTGCCGGGTCGGTCCCCACTGCCGAGAAGCTAGCCATCCCCCCGTCGCTGGCCGCCATCCCCGCGGCGGCGCTGGAAGACACCGGACAGGGCAGCGAGTTCGCGCACCTCGATCGCCTCGCCCAGACGAATTTCGCGAAATACGAGGAAGCGCTGGCGAAGCTCACCGACGAGCAGCGCGAGCGCTACGAGATGGGCGGCTAGGACAACGAGGGCGCGATGCTGACCGTCAGACTGGACGTCGAAGAAGGTGTACGCATCGGTGACGGCCCCGACAACGGGGCCGCCATCAAGGTGCTGGCGCGGTCAGGCCGCAAGGTTCACCTGGCCATCTACACGAACCTCCGGGTTGATCGATGCTTCTATGGACTGCACCCGCCAGCCTTCGCGCCCGGGCTTGGCGGCGTCCACGGCGCGGGCTTGGTGCGTAACCGCACCCTCGATTGCGCCGCAGGCTGATAACGGCTAAAAAGGGCAAGCCAACTTAGAGCGTAGGACGCGCTCCTGAACACAGGAGCCGCGTCCATGGCTGGACCCACGAACATTCCCATCGGTGACCCGAAGGCCGTCAAGCGCTGGTCGGGCACGCTCTTCCTCGACATGCTGAAGAAGGCATATTTCGAGCGCAAGTTCATCGGCGACAATCAGAACGCGGTGATCCAGAAGCTGACCGATCTCGAATCGGCGGCCGGCGACACGATCTCGTTCGACGTGAGCGTGCAGCTGCGCGGCACGCCGACCTACGGCGACGATCGCGTCGAGGGCAAGGCGGAGAACCTGCGCTTCTTCTCGGACACGATCAGCATCGACCAGATGCGCAAGACCGTGTCGTCGGGCGGCCGCATGACCCGCAAGCGCACCACCCACAACCTGCGCACGATCGCCAAGGACCGCCTGTCGGACTATTGGGCGAAGTACCAGGACGAGGCGATGTTCATCTACCTCTCCGGTGCCCGCGGCATCAACGAGGACTATTTCGAATCGACCGCCTGGGTCGGCTACGCGAACAACGCCCTGCAGGCGCCGGACGCGGCCCACCTCATGTACGGTGGCACCGCCACGGCCAAGAACAACGTCACGAACGCCCACACGATGTCCCGCACGCTCATCGAGCGCGCGGCCGTGAAAGCCCGCATGATGCGCGCGGTCGATCCGACCAAGGCAAATATGATGCCCGTCATGCTCGGCGGCGAGGCGCACTACGTCTGCCTGATGTCGCCCTTCCAGGAGCACGACCTTCGGCAGGAGAGCGGCGCAACCGGCTGGCTCGAAGTGCAGAAGGCCGCTGCCGCAGCGGAAGGCCGCAACAACCCCCTCTTCAAGGGGGGGCTCGGCATGATCAATAACGTCGTTCTTCATAGCCATGAGGGCGTGATCCGCTTCAATGACTATGGGTCCGGCGCCAATCTTCCCGCGGCCCGCGCGCTGTTCCTCGGTCGCCAGGCCGGTGTTGTTGCCTACGGCTCCAACAACGGCATGCGTTCCTTCTGGAACGAAGAGCCGAAGGACCACGGCAACGAGATGGAAGTCATGGCCGGCTTCATCATGGGGCAGAAGAAGACCCGCTTCAACGGCGCGGACTTCGGCGTCATCTCCATCGACACCCACGCGGCCAACCCGGGCTGATCGCCCGCGGACCAGTGACGCCTGCGGATCCGGCGACAGCGCCGGATCCGACATCACCCTTCCACCTCTCATTGAGGACCCGTCATGTCCATCATTCATCAGAGTGACTTCGCCAAGGGCATCAAAGATGTCCCCTATCCGGCCAATGCCGGCCAGGTCTGCGCCGCCCGCTTCGCCATGGCGGTGCCGTCCACCCTCGCCCTGAACCACATCATCGAGCTCGGTGTCATCCCGGCCGGCTGCCGCGTGGTCGACGCCGTGCTCGACGTCGATGATCTCGACACTGGTTCGCCCGCCATCGTCATCGATGTCGGCATCATGACCGGCACCGTCGGCGATGCCGTCTTCGCCAACCGCACCTGCGGCGACGAGCTCTTCGACGGCATCACGACGGCCCAGGCCGGCGGCGTTGTCCGGCCGACCCTGGCCAAGGCCCTTCGCACCGGCCGGTCCAATGTCGAGCGGTCCATCGGTGTCCGCGTCATGACGGCGGCGGCCACTCCCGCCACCGGCGTCATCGGCCTCACGGTCTTCTACGCCGCCGAGTAAGGCACCACACCCCTCTCGCCGCCGGCTCCGGCCGGCGGCGCCTCACAAGGAAACGCGCCGCCATGAAGCCCATCGAATGCACCCTCGGCCCCGTCTCGCAGCATGTGAACGGCACGACTTACCAGTTCCAGCGTGATCGCTTCGGCCGCTATGTCGCCGACGTCCAGAACCTCCTCGACCGGTCCCTGTTCCTGTCGGTCGCGCATTACCGCGAGGTTGAGGCCGAGATCGAAGAGCCGAAGGCGCGCCGCGCGCGATCGACGCCCGCGAGCCCCGTCGCCAGCGAAGAGCCGGCCACCGATGCCGCCAGCCAGGACGACGGCGCGGCCGACGCCGCCAGCGAACAGCCGGACGAGCCGGCCACTGACGCCACCACGACCGAAGCCGCTCCACCGCGCCGCAGCAGCCGCCGCTCCAAGGCCAAGCCCGAGGCCTGATCCATGCTCACCGGCCAGCAGATACTGACGCGCGTCGGCATCCTGCTGCAGGATGAAGAGCATGTGCGCTGGCCGCTCGCCGAGCTCGTGCACTGGATCAATGAGGCGGTCGATTCGATCCTTCTGGCAAAGCCGTCCGCCAAATCGACATCGATCACCATCCCGCTGGCCCAGGGCACCCTGCAGACCGTGCCCACTAGCGGCAGCCCCACACCGATGAGGCTCATGGGCGTGACGCGGAACGTCACGATGGCCAGCGGCCAGCGCATCGGCGGCCGCGCCATCCGGCCCACCATCCGCTCGCTGCTCGACACGTCGGAGCCAAACTGGCACGACCGGCGGCATGTACCGTTCCGCAAAGAGGTGCGGCAGATCGTTTTCGATGAGGAAAACCCCCTCGAGTTCTACGTCTATCCCGGCAATGACGGCACGGGCATGGTCGAAGGCATCGTGTCGATACGGCCCGCGCTTCTCATCGCGTCCGGCGCGCCCGATCTCCTCGCCAGCTACGCCGGCACGCTCGGTCTCGATGACGTCTATTCGGGCGCCGTGGTCGACTATGTCGCCTATCGCGCCCAGCTGAAGGACGACTTCGCCGCCAACACCGGCCGGGCCGCCATCCACTTCCAGAATTTCGCGACGGCCATGGGTCTCAAGATCCAGGTCGAAGCGGCGACCAGCCCGAACAGGGACCGCCGGCGATGATCGAGCTCGATGAGTTGCTGCCGGACGTCATGGTCCATTGCCCTGCGGCCCCGGAGCCGCTGGCCATCCGCTTCCTGCGCGAGGCGGCCATGGAGCTCTGTGAGGCCAGCCTGTCATGGCGGATCTCGGACACATTGCGGGTGACGACGCCGGAATGCGAAGCGGTCCTCACCACGCAGGACGCCCAGATCATCCGCATTGAGGCCGCCTTCCTCGATGATCGCCCGCTCGATCCGGTCACGGTGTCCTGGCTGGATTCGCGCGACCCCGGCTGGGAGCGTCGCTACACCGACAACAGCGCTGCCGCCCGCTATGTCGTCCAGACCGCGTGGAACACCATCACCGTCGTGCCGCGGCAGGCGGGCGACCTTGCCGTCCGCCTCACCCTCAAGCCCTCGAAGGACGCGCTCACCCTGCCGTCGGCGATCGTGGACCGTTGGCACGACGCCCTGGCCGGCGCCGCGGCGGCCAAGTGCCTGCTGACCAACAATGCGGAGATCGCCAATCCGCAGCTCGGCGCGGCGCTCTGGTCGCAGTGGACGAAGCAGATCGATGATATCCGCGTCAAAGAGCAGATGACCCAGCTGCGCACCAAGGCTCGCACGCATCCCAGCTACTTCTGATCCGGGCCGGCGGATCCGGCAGAACAGGAGCGACCATGAAACACACCCGCATCTTCGGTTTCTGCTGGGATCGTCGTCGCCGGTACCGTTACGCGCTCGCGTGAGCGCTCCACTGCTTCGGCCGCGAATGGCCGGAGAGCCCTCCTTGGGCGTTTCCTCTCTGGAATGACTTAGGGCCGCCCACCAAGGCGGCCCCTTTTTTGTCCAGCACCAGACACTATCATCAGCCCATGACGCCCCGCACCAAAGCCGAAGCGATCGAAGCCGGTAAGACGCACCTGCGCATCCGATGCGGATGCAAGACAGTCGACGTCCCGTGGCACCTGCTGCCGGCCTATCCCGACGACGTGCCCTTGCACCTGTTCGCCCGCCAGATGCGGTGCAAGGACCGGTGCAAGGAACAGCCGAAGGTGATCGGACCCATCGGCCCCGACGACAGCGACCGCGAGCGGCTCGAGATCAGCCGCCGGCCGGTCAGCGGGGCAGTCGTTTAGGCGGCAGTCCGTGCCGCTGGTAAGCCTCGACCAGGAGGATGAGCGTGCGCGAAGGCGTGGCCTTGTCCGCCTCGATCTTGGCGATGTGCTCGCGGCCGACACCAAGCACAAGGCCCCACGCTGATTGCGTGAGGCCAAAGGCGTCGCGGGCGTCGCGGAAATCGGCGGCAGTCATGTCGGCGCCCGACCAGCAAGCGGGAATTCCGAAGCGGGCGATCCGTCGCGCGCCCATTCTGAAAGAGCGTCGACGTCTGCCTCGGTCACCTCATACACGCGCGCGCTGATCTCGGAGGCGTCCGCGCCGATATGGTCGGCGAATGCCTTAAGGGCGTCGGCGGCATCGCGCGCCTCGCCGGCCCACTGGAACAGTCCAGCGCCGTTGTCGATGATTGCAAACATGGCCATGGGAATCTCCGTTTGATGAGAAAGGGGAAGGTCAGGCGGCGGTGGCCATGGCTCAAGCCTCCATCGAGAGAAGGCGATGGGCGACGGCGCGATAGAAGCTGACGCTCTCCGGGGTGTCGGTGCCGTCGATGAGGTCGAGCCACCATTGAGCGTCGCAACCGGACTTGAGGCTGCGGCGGGCGGCAACGGCAACAGCGTGCATCAGCCCGACGTCGTTGGCGCTCTCGTCGTCGGCGTAAGCCAGCAGTTCATCGAGGCGGCGATGGTCACCCACCGAAAGGTCGCGCGGGAAGCGATGCAGCAAGGCTGTCAGCGACCGCTGTGCGTTGCGCGCCGCCCTGCGAGCCATTTCCTGGAAAAGAATGGCCCCGGCCAAATCACCTTTGGCGACTGATTCAACGGCGTCGGCGTGCTCAATCCGAGCGTCGTTCTGCCATTCGACGGCAAAGTCTCGGCAGGTACGGTTGTCGATGGTCATCTCGTGTCTCTCCTACGAAATGGCCGGCATTCGCGCCGGGCCGAGGGTGTCAGCGCGCGGTTGCGAATTCGAAAACGGCGTTCAGGATCTCCTGGTCGGTGTTGTCCGACCAAAGATCCTCGCCGTTGCCATAGACGAAATAGACGGTGCCGATCCGCGACCGCGGGGCGTCGTAGAAGCGCAGCGCATCGCCATCGGACGACGCCATCGCCTTGCAGATCGTCGCCGCGTCGGTCGACTGCTTGACGACCCATTCGCCGTCGCCCTCGATGCCGTCGCAGACTGACACCGACCAGCCTTGAGCAAGAGCGCAGGCGATCGTCCGAGCGGCGATGCGACGCTCGTGGGTATCGGTCAGCTGGGGCAGCAGACGGGCGACGGCGGCAATGTCCGCGTCGGTCGGGCGGGTGATGAGAAGCATGGTCATGGCAAGGTCTCCGTGTCAGAAGTGACACCCGCTATGTAGCATGAGACTACAATGCACACAACAGTGTGCGGTCGGTAAAACGCAGGGGATCGCCGCCCGCGTCCAATTCGGCGGCGGATTATGCGGGTCTATGCGGCGGCGGGTTGCCCGGGCTGGGGCAGGGGGAATAGGCTGCGTCCGCGATTGGCGGCGTGGAAGGACACGCAGGAGCGGAAAAGTCGGGCCGCGGCGTTGTGCACGGGCGCTGCCTCTTACCCACACCCATCGAGACGCGGCCCCAGGCTAGATTGGGGCGGGTGCCCATGGCAGCCGGTGTCGAACCCGGTCCAATTCGCAGCATGAACGGAATGCTCGCAGTTGCACGAGGCGGAGCCGGATGATCCGCTGTCGATGACAGCGCCGCGCATTGCGACCCCGTGAGGCGCACGCTATAGTGCGCACGCCAGCGTAGGACGCGCTCCCCTCGACGGGAGACGTCCGTGCCAGCCTCGACCTACGCCGGCAACAAGATCCTCGACCTGATGTTCCGCGGCGTCGCATGGACGGCGCCGGCCCGCGTCTGGATCTCGCTGCACACCGCCGACCCCGGCCTCGCCGGCGCCAACGAAGTGAGCGCCGGCGCCTGGCCGGCCTATGCGCGACAGGATCCGGCCCAGGGCGGCGCCGTCGGCGACGGCTTCACCGCCGCATCGTCCAAGGCCATCGAGACCGCTTTGCAGATGCTGTTCCCGGCCAACGACGGCGCATCGGCCGTCACGGTCACCCACTTCGCCATCTGGGACGCTGCCAGCGCCGGCAACTGCCTGTTCGCGGGTGCGCTCAACGCTTCCAAAACCATCGCCCCGACGGATGAGATCGTCATCCGCGTCGGCGAGCTCGACCTGACGGTGACCTGATGTTCCGCGGGGCGATCAACGGCGACGTCGTCAACCAGTTTGAGGTGGCCGGGGGGATTTTCACCCACACCATCGCCGCCGCGGCATCAATGCCCGTCGATGCGGTCGCGCAGATGCGACGCCGCCACGGCATGACGAGCGCCGCCGCCACGGCCATCGACACGGCAGCGCTGTTCCGCCTCCGTCGGCCGCTGGCCGCAGCCAGCACACTCGCGATCTCGGCCGCTGCCCAGCCGCGTCGTCGCCAGGGTGCCAGCGCCGCAAGCGACATCACCCTCGGCGCGGCCGCCGGAACCACGCGGCGCGCCACCCTCGTGGCCAGCCAGCCAATCACCATCGGCGCGTCCGCCTCGCTGTTCTGGCGCTGGCGCCAGCGCGCCCCGCGCGAGCGCGTGCTGATGGTTCCCGTCGAACAGCCCGGCCGGCTTTTCACCGCGAGGGGACCATGAGCGCCATCGCCGTCAACGTCACCAAGGATCCATCCGACCGGCTCGACTACGACGTCGATTACAGCCGCTGGCTGCCGCCTGGCGATGTCATCAGCACGGCCACCGCCGCGGTCACCAACAGCGACGCAGTGGCCGACCAGGTCGATGTCTCGAGCGACGCCGTGAAGGTGTGGATCTCCGGCGGTGATGCCGGCGACAGCGCCGTCGTCACGGTGACGGCCACGACCGCCCAGGGCCGCACCAAAGAAATCTCCTTTCGCCTCAAGATCCGGGAGGCCTGATCGTGGCACCTGTCTTCAGCAACAACGCCACCAGCCTGCTCGCCGTCGGCATCAACTCGTCGGTGACGACAGTCACAGTCGCCACCGGCGACGCTGCAAAGTTTCCCGCGCCGACCGGCGGGGACTGGTTCCCGGTCACGATTGTCGATGGTGTCGGCAATATGGAGATCATGCGGTGCACGGCGCGATCCGGCGCCAACCTCACCGTCGTGCGCGCTCAGGAGGGCACCACAGCGCAAAGTTTCAGCACCGGTGCTCGCGTCGACCTGCGCATGACCGCGGCGACGCTCACGGCCTTCCGGGACATGATCGACGGTAAGGCTGATGACGGCCACGGCCACGCCATCGCTGATGTAACGGGCCTACAGACCGCTCTCGACGGCAAGTCCAACACCGATCACGGTCACGCCATCGGGGACGTTACCAACCTCGCGACCTCGCTGAACGACCGTGTCCGTGCTGTGGTCTCCCCGACCGCGCTGTCCAACGGCGCGACGATCCCCAGCACGACGAGTGGGATTTTCTACTGGATGAACCTATCGAGCGGCGTGCAGACGGCAACCCTGCCGAGCACGTCCGGTTTGCCCGATGGCTTCTCGGTCGTTGTTCGAGCTACCGGTGCGCCATCCGGTTATCAGACCGCATTTGTTAGCGGTGGCGGTAAGAACGTCTCGTACCGGGCCGTGCTTTCGGCTAATTTCCACCTCATCGGGCAAAACGAGGTCTTCCGCTTTACGTGGCTCAGCACGTTTGATGTCTGGATGGCTGAGTGTCTCGCGCAGCCGGGTTTGGTGCAATGTTTCCGGGGCCACAACGGGACGACTTGGAATGCCGGCGCTACAGCACTAACCCCGGTGACCTTCAACACGCTTGGAAGTTCTCACCAACTGTTCAACGTATCTGCTGCGACGTCTACACTTGTCCCTGTCGCGGGCGTTTACATGATGAACCACCGGGTTCTTATGTCGGCATCGGCAGGTGGTGGGACATCGGGCAACGGTGGCCTGTTAGGAATAACACCTTCATCCGGTTCAGCAAATTCTGCCTACGGTTATGACTACCGTGATTACGTGCTGACTAGCGATGGAAGCGTAGTGCTTAATATACACACAACCGCTGTTCTGTATGCAGGGCAGGCTGCCGGTGCCTATTACCAGATGAGCGTCACTACTCTTTGGTGGTTCCCCGGCGCGTCCGCTCAGAATATCGAACTAGTGTCGAGGTAACAGCCATGTGGCACAACAACATCCACGCGGCGGTGGCCCGCCTCTACCCCAACGCCATCCTCATCACTGACTGGATTTGGGCACAGGGAGATGACGGCCCTTACATGGCCTATTGGAATGAGGAGAAGCTCGGCCCGCTCGACTTGGCGGCGCTTGAGGCGGCGGCGGCGCCACCCCCGCCGACTCGGGAGAGCGTCGCGACCGCAATCGACGCGATCTGGCAGGTCAAGCACGAGAGCGGCTATCCGCACGACTTCGGCGCTCCCCACGGCGTCAAGGTCTTGCAGACCCGCGAGAGCGATCAGCCGTTCTGGCTGGCCCTCGCGCAAGTCGCGTCCGTCATGGTCGCGCAGGGGCAGGCCGGGCAATCTTGCGGCTCGATCCGCACCGAGGACAACGCAAACGTGCCCGTGACCGCCGCCCAAGCCCTCGCCGCGATGCTCGGCATGCAAGCCTATCTCGGCGCGATCCTCGCCCATAGCTGGTCCCTCAAGGATCAGGTCGCAGCAGCCGCCACGATGGACGACGTCCTCGCCATCGACATTAACGCCGGCTGGCCGGTGTGATGCCGGGCAGCGCGCGAAAGGGCACTCCATGAAACTCGCAATCACTGGCTTTTCGGGGGAGCAGCCGCGGGTGCTCCCGACGATGCTGCCCGATGCCGGTGCGCGCGAAGCATGGAACATCCGGCTTGACGATGGCGGCTTGACACCCACGCGCAAGCCAAAAGCCGTCGCGTCTGTCACCGCCGGTCACCAGACGATCTATCGGCACGGCAGCACCTGGCTGTCGCGGGCCGGCCTGGTCCACTTCGCCCCTGGTCCCGTGGCACAGGACCGCCTCTATTACACCGGCGACGGCGCGCCGAAGATGCGCGTCGCCAGCACCGTCTATCCGCTGGCGCTGCCGGCGCCCACCGCGGCCCTGACAGCGACACCATCCGGATCCGGCACCGGTGACGTCTTCACCCGGCTCTACGTCTATACGTGGGTCACCGACTTCGGCGAAGAGTCCGAGCCCTGTCCTGTCTCGAACGAGCTGATCTGGCAGAGCGGCATCACCGTCACGCTGTCCGGCTTCGCGACGACACCCTCCGGCCGCGCCATCACCAAGCAGCGGATCTATCGCAGCCAGACCGGCCGCGCCGGCACGTATCTCTACCTGATCGCCGAGCGCGCGGCGACGGCGGCCAACTATGTCGACACCGTGCCCGTCGACCAGTTTCAGGAAAGCCTGCCCAGCGCAGACTGGAACGCACCGCCGGACGGGCTTGCCGGGCTGGTCTCCATGGCCAACGGGATGATGGCGGCTTTCTCCGGCCGCGATGTCTATTTCTGCGAGCCGTACCGACCCCACGCCTGGCCTGAAAAATACGTGCTGACCGTCGACTATCCGATCGTCGCACTGGCCGCGATCGACACGACGCTGCTGATCCTCACCGAGGGCCAGCCTTATGTCGCCCAGGGCACGCATCCATCGACCATGGCGCAGAAGCGCATCGAGCTGAACCTGCCGTGCATCAACGCGCGCGGCGTCGTCAACCTCGGCTTCGCCGTCTGCTACCCCAGCCATGACGGTCTGATCTCCATGTCAGCAGGCGGTTCGCCGTCGCTGATCACCGGCAATCTGTTCCGCAAGGATGACTGGCTGGCGCTGTCGCCACAGACCGCAGTGGCCGCGCAGCTCGGCCAGCGCTACGTGTTCTTCTACGACACGATGGTGGGCGACAAACGGCGCGCCGGCGCCTTTGCGATCGATCTCAGCGGCACAGCCTTTCTCGTCCGGCATGAGGTGACCGCGAGCGCCGCCTGGTACGACGTCACCGCCAGCGCGCTCTACTATTGTGCGCCGAAATCCAGCGCGGTGATGGAGCTCCACCCGCCGGAAGGCCCGCCCACCATGCTGTCATGGTCCAGCAAGGAGTTTCTGCTGCCGGCACCGCACAACTTCGGCGTCCTTATGGTCGATTCGCTGGCCCGGCTGACGGCCGCCGAGCAGGCCGCCCTCAATGCCGAGCGTGCCGCTGTCGTCGCAGCGCTTGCCGCAGCGCTCCCCGGCAGCGACCTCGGCGCGCCGATCAACGCCAACCCGCTCAACGAAATGCTCATCAGCAGCGATGACTTCACATGGGGCCTTCTCACCACCGAAGGCCCGGATTTCGAGGCCATCATCATCGCCGATGGCGCGCCGGTGCATTCCATCACCCGGCTTGATCAGCCCGAGCGGCTTCCGGCCGGCTTCACCGCTCGGTCATGGGAAATCGCGATCCGCACCAATATCTCGATCAAGCAGGTGACGCTCGCCACCACGATGGCCGATCTGCGAGGCTGACATGGTCGACCAGGACATCATCAACGAACATGTCGAGATCCTGGCCGGCCGCCGCCGCCGATCGATCGATGACGCAGCGGTGCGCCTTGTCGATCTCGACGGCATCATGCAGATGCCATCGCGGCTGCAGTCGACCAAGGCCGCCGGGTCCACGCCGACCGCCGCGGAGCACGACGCCTTGGTGCAGGACGTGAAGATGCTGCACCAGCGCCTCATGGCCATCATGACCGCCATCCAGCATCGCCGCATCGATGCGCGAGAGTGAGATCCAGCGCGCGGTGATCCAGCACTGGCAGGCCTTGGGCATGCCGGACACACTGGTCGCCGCCATCCCGAACCAGAACGCACACGGTCAATTCGGTTTGCGGCGCGGCCTTGCCGACCTTCTCTGCATAGAGCCGCAGGGTGTCGGCTTCATCGAGCTCAAAGCCGAACGGGGAAAAGCCAGCGCCGACCAGCTCGTGTTCATTGCGCTGTGCGAGCGAAACGGCATCAATGCCGTCATCACCCGCGGCCGCGACGAGCCGATCCGCGTCCTCGAGGAATGGGGACTGGTGCGCAGGAGCAACCGATGAATTCGGTCATCCTCTACGATCAGCAGGACCGCATGCTTTCATGGGCAGCCGGCCGGATGGGCTATCCTCGCTTCCGGTTCCGTGACGATGCCCAGGCGATCGGGCGCGAGAAGGACGGGCAGCTGGTCGGCGTCGTCGTCTTCGACACATGGTCAGATGGCGACTGCCTGATCCATGTGGTGTCCGACGGTTCGCGGCGATGGTTCTCTCGCGAATTCTGCATCCGGGCGATGGCCTATCCCTTTCTGCAGGTCGGCAATCGCAGCATCACCGCCCTCGTGCTCACCACCAACGCGCCATCCATCGCCATGTGCCGGCATTTCGGGTTCCAGCAGGAAGGCCTGTTGCGGCGCCGCGGGCCCGCCGGCGAGGACATGATCCTGTTCGGATTGCTGCGTGAAGAGTGCCGTTGGCTCCCGGGCGCGAGCCGGTCTATAATGCGCAACGCAGCGTAGGACGCGCTCGTCACACGACGAGAGGCGTCCCATGGGCAAGAGCGCTCCATCCGCACCGGCACCGGATCCGAATATCGGCCGCGCCGCACTTATGCAGGCGGAAACCGGCGAAAAATGGCTGGATTTCTCGAAGGCCGCATTCGCGACGTCGAATGAACGCCAGGCCGAGCTCGACGCGCTCACCAAGGACATCAGCAATCGGCAGATGATCCTGGCCGAGGACAATCAGAGCCTCGCCCGACGGGTCACCGAACAACAGATCGCCATCGGCGATGAACAGGCCGGTTACGCCCGCGCCGATCGACAGCGCTATGAGAACGTCTTCCGACCGGTCGAGGATGCGTTCGTCAAGAAGGCAACCGAGTACGACTCGCCGGAGCGCCAGGCGCAAATGGCGGCCGAGGCGCGCTCCGACGTCATCAGTACCGCCGCCCAGCAGCGCGAAGCCGGGCAGCGCGAAGCCGCGTCCATGGGCATCAACCCGAACAGCGGCCGCTTCGGCGGCCTGACGCGCGCACAGGACATGGGCACGGCCCTTGCCGCCGCCGGCGCCCAGAACACGGCGCGCGAGCGTGTCCGCTCGACAGGCCTTGCCCTGACGGCCGACGTCGCCAACATGGGCCGCGGTTTGCCGGCGCAGTCGTCGCAGGCCGCAGCCCTCGGCCTGCAGGGCATCACCGCCGGTGCCGGCACCGCTGGCGCGGCCGCGCAGACCTCCATCAACACGATGGGGATGGGTCTCGGCGCCGCACAGCAGAACCAGAACCTCTCCAACTCGGCCGTCGGCATCATGGGGCAGGGCTTCCAGGGCGCGATGCGGGGATATGCCGGCATGGGCGACACGCTCAATCGCCAGTACGCCACGCAGATGGACGGATGGAAGGCATCTCAGGCCATGGCGGCGCAGTCCGCCTCCGGCTTCGGCGCGGCCATCGGTGGCCTGTTCGGGCTGATCTCCGACGAAGACGCCAAGGAGGACAAGCGGCCGGTGCCCGACGGCGCCGCCGTCGAAGCCATCCGCGAATCGCCGTCCGAGGCATGGCGCTACAAGCCCGGCATCGCCGATGAAGGCGAGCACATCGGCCCCTATGCGCAGGACTTCAAGAAGGCGACCGGTCTCGGCGATGGTCGCACCATCAAGGTGCAGGACATGCTCGGTCTGCATCACGCCGCCATTGCCGATCTGGACCGCAAGGTCGACGCCATCGCAGAAGCCGTCGGTGTAGGCGAGGGCGGCGATGCCGCGCAGCGCAGCAGCATGCCTCCGGAGCGCCGCCGTCGGCCTCCGGCGGTTGGGATCATCATCGCGCCGGCCGCTGGCCGCGGCGAGAACCGGGAGGCCGCATAATGTCGTTCGGTCTTGGGCTGGGAGGTTTTGTGCAGGGCCTGCGCTCCGGCATGCAGGCACGCGAAGCCATGGAGGACCGCCAGGAGCGGCGGATGGACCGCGCCGAGGCGCGCGAAGCCCGCGAGCGCGAGCGCGCCAACACAGCGAGCATCGCCGCGATCGGGGCCCAGGCGAACGAAGAGATCGCCGCCGGTGGCAACCGGCAGGAGGTGGAAGCCCGGTATTTCCGCCAGATCCAGGACGAGTATGCGCGTCAGGGCCAGCCGGAGCGCGCCCGCCAGTTCCAGCAGTGGGTCCAGAGCGACGAGGCCAAGAAGGGCATCCGCCACTTCCAGAACGGCATCGTCATGTTCGAGATGGCCCGCCGTCCCGATGGTTCCTTCGATCCCCAGCTGATGCAGCGTGGCCTTACCGAGCTGCAGCGTGCGCAAGCCCTCGACACCTATGGCGGTGACCGGCAGTTCTCGTTCCGCCCGATTGTCGAAGGGGAGGGCCCGCAGGAGCGTGTCATCGGCTACCGGATGGGCTTCCGCGACGACGACGGCAAGACCATCGAGCGCGACATTCAGCCCGGCGACATTCCCCGGGCCGCGACCATGTTCTTCAATCCGCAGGCTGCGTTCGAGGATCGCCGCCGGCAGGAAGAGGCGCGTGCCAAGCAGCGCGAGACGCTGCAGACCCGCGAGCGGGGCGACTGGCAGACGGCCGAAGACCAGGTGCGCAAGGAATACGAAGAGCGCCGCGAGAAGGAGAAACTCGAAGGTCGCCGCAACCCGAACGCCCAGCCGATGCGCCCGTGGGATGAGGTGCCCGAAGACGAGCGCGATGCGATGATCCGTGGCCGCGCGACGTCGCGCACACCGCCGACCCAGCGCAGCGCAGCGCCGGGCCTTGCCGCCGCCGGTGCACCGTCGGCGCCCCGTGCCCGTGTCGCCTTCGACAACGTCACCGGACAGCCCACAGCCCCGCCGGCCGCCGCCGACAGAGTAGCAGCGACCGCCGCGGCGCGCCCGATCACGCCCGCGGTTCCTGCCCCCACGCCCGGCCCCGGATCAACCGGCGCCTCGCCCTACGGTCATATGGCCGAGACGATGGCGCCCGGCCCGGTCTCTCGCGAAGCGCAGCATCGCGATGATATCCGCGCCGGTGCCGAGCGCGCCCTGCAGCAGGGCGAAAGCCCCGACACGGTTGCCCGCGGCCTTGAGCGCGCCGGCATTCCGATCGACGCCTGGCCGGAATCGCTTCGGGCCGGGCTTTCGCGCCGCGACCAGGCGGCAGCGCCGGCATCGCGCGCCCCTGGCCTTCAGATCTATGGAGCACCGCGATGAGCTTCTGGACGGGCTTTGCCGGCGGCATTCAGGCCGGATCTGTTGCACGCTCACGCTGGGACGAGCGCGGCGGGCTGGCCGGACTGTTCGGCGGCGGCGAGACGGGACAGGCTGCCGAAAAGCCGATGTCCGACGCATCGGCCGCGGTCAGCGGCAGCGCGCGAGCCGATGCCGGGGACGGCGCCAGCGCCGACACGGGTCCGGTGCTACCGGCGCAAAGCGGCGCGCGCGCGTCGTCGGTCGACATGCCCGCCGATCTTGATGCCGCTGCCCGGGCAATCCGCACCATCGAAAGCGGGTCCGCGGCCGGCAATTATCGCGCCCTTGGTCCGGTCACCCGTACCGGCGATCGTGCCTTCGGTGCCTATCAGGTCATGGGAGCCAACATTCCCTCATGGACCGAGCGCCATTTCGGGCAGCGACTGACGCCCCAGCAGTTTCTCGCCAACCCGGCGGCACAGGATGCCGTATTCCGCGGGCAGTTCGGGGGGTACATGTCCCGCCACGGCGCCGAGGGCGCCTCGCGCGCGTGGTTTGCGGGCGAAGGCGGCATGAACCGCACGGCTCGCCGCGATGTTCTCGGAACGTCGGTCGGCGGCTACAACAGCAAGTTCGGCCGGCTCTATTCAAGTTTCCTCAATACCGAGCGTCCGGCCCGTAACGTCACCCGCCCGACGTCTGGCGATGCCGGCGACATCGAGCCGATCCGGGTGCAGCCCGGCGAAGTCGAGATCCCGCCGCTGTTCGCCAACCAGGTCCCAGCAGATGCCGGCCAGCAGATCAGCGCCTCGCCCGAAGTCGAAGGTCTCGTGTCATCCGTTCGCCGCGGCGCGCCCGGCCTCGCTGTGACCGCGCCCGCCGCCCGCGCTCTCCGAGCAGGCGAGGTCGACTCGGCGACGGATCCGCAGCTCGTGGAAGAAGACGCGCCGCCACCGGCGCCTATCCGTGGAGAAACAGCCGAGCTCGAGGCGCGTGCCTATGCGCGTGGCGGTGTCGGCGATGGTGCCGGCGGTCGCGGAGCGGTCTCCGCTGTTCGGCCAGCGCCTGGTCTTGGTGTCCAGGCCCGTGCCGTCGCGCCGCGCGCCCTTGGCCCTGGCGAAGTCGACTCGGCGACGGATCCGCAGATGGCGGCCAGCCCCGAAGGATCCGGCACGGCTGCAGGCTATGCCGGCGGCGCCGCAGGTGGCCGCGCCAGCGCGTCCGCCACGGTTCCCGGCTCGACGCCGCAGGAAGCCCCGGCGCCAGCCGCTCGCCCGGCCCCGCGCCGAGAGGCAGCGCCACGGGCAGCAGCGCCGGCCGCAGCGCCTGCCCCGCAGGCTCGCGCCCAGCCTGCCGCCGAGCGCCCGGCCAACAACCCCTCGGAGCGTGAACGCCTGATGTTGCTCCGGGATCCGGAATCGCTGGCCCCGGGCGAGGAAGAGCGCCTTCGTGCCGGCCTGCCACAGAACACGCTCGGCATGCCGGATCTGATGAGCCTCTTCCGCGGTCGACAGGCAGCGGCGCAGACCCGCGAGAAGGCCGCCGAGCGCACACAGCCCGCGGCGCGGCCAGCACCATCGGCCGGAGATCCGGTCTCCACCGGATCCGTGCCCGCCGCTCCGGTGCGCGACGAGCCGTCCCGCGCGCCCGTCGGCCCGTCTGGCAATGTGCAGGAAGGCGATCAGCCCGCCGCCGAGCCGTCCGCCCCGGCGCAGCGCGCTCCCGCTCCCGTGCCCCATCCGGAGCCGCGGAACGATCAGGAGCGGTTCGCCAACGGGCGCGCCGCCGCCCAGGCCGCTCTCGATCGAGGGGAGCCGCCGCAGCGGATCGCGGAAGGGCTGACAGCGGCAGGCGTGCCCGTCGAGGAATGGCCGCCGGCTCTGCGGCAGGTCCGGCCCGCTTCCAGGCGCGGCCCGGTCTATGATGCCCAGGGCCAGCTGATGCCGGAGCACGGCGGCTTGACCGGCGCCGCGCGCGAACAGGCGATGCGGACGGGCAGGGCGCCCGGCATCGTCATGGTGCAGCCGCGGTAGCGGCTATTGCTTGATCTGGAACGCCCGATGCAGCGGCGGGATGGAGAAATCCGCCCGCAGTACCATTCCCTCCCTCGGAATGGTCTCGATGCAGCCGCGCACGTCGAGAGCCGCATTCGCGAGTTGCATGTAGGCGTCTCGCGCCAGCTGGACCTGCTCGAAGATGGGACGGTTCATCGCGAACTGCCGCCCGAACTCCGCCCCCAGCATCTGGCCGAGCCTGTCGGCCGTCTCGCGCATGTAGGAGCGGACCATCCGCTCCTTGAACCCCTCGTCCTCCGCCAGCCATTTGACCAGCGCGTCGGCCGCGTCCGACTTCGCGTAGCGATCCTTGACCATCAAATCGCGGATGCGGATGTCTCTCTGATCGAGCAGGCGGAGAAGTTCTGCGGATCGTGCCTGCGCCGTTGCGGCGGCGGCGGCCAGTGCCCGACCCCGAAGCCGGCGGTTCCGTCGCTTACTCATCGGCTCGTCCTCGCCATCGGCCCGTATTCGGCTTCCATCGCAGCGAGGTCGCGGTGCTTGTCAGTCCGGACATAGAGGCTGTGTCCGTCGGTGGAGATCTCCACCTCCACGATGCGCTCGCGCCAGCGCCCGTCGTTGCAGATCGGCGTCGAGATTTTCTCATAGCCTTGCCGGGTTAGCTTTTTCGACTGCCGGCGGGACGCCAGCGCCTCGCGAGTGAATTTCGTCACCCTCACGGCTGTTCCCCCTTCGCTCGCGGCTCGTATTCGCCGCACCAGTCCTGTCTCACGGTCTCGGGAAACCGGCTGGCCACATGGGTGTAATTCGTAGCGCGCCCGGGGCCGGTGTTGGGTTCCCTCGCAACCGGTGCCCGCCGGCGGCACTCGCCGAAGGGGTTGGTGCCCGGGACCCAGAAGCGGCACATCTCGCATGCAGGCGCCCGCTCGTGCGCCGTGCGGATCTCGAACCGACCGTTCGGTAGTTCAACTTCCTCAAGCCCGCGGGCGCACGTCTTCGACCAATGGCAGATCGGGCAGGATCGCGGCCAGGTGCCGCGGGCCCGCTTCTGTTCGAGCTTGCAGACGGGGGTGTCAGTCATTGGCGCGCCAGTCCTGCGGCGGGATCCGTTCGACATTGCCGTCGCTGTGCATGCGCAGCATGCCGGCCGCTCCGAATGTGGCGTCCTTGTAAGCTTGGTTCACATGGTCGGGCGCGGCGGCCGCCCTGATGGCGGTTTCGCAGTGCCGCAGACCGGGCCGCGCGGCGCAGTCCTCTATGGTGTGGCCGCAGTCGCAGCGGTCCTCCCCCTCCGCAGGGGCGAGGGCGGCGAGGGCGGCTTCGGCAATCTCGCGCATCTCGCTGATGGACCGGACATGCCCGAGGGGCCGCCCGTGAATGTCCTTGCATCCGCTGATGGCGCTGACGACCTTCTCGACCTTATCGCTCATTGGGGGTCTCCTGGGTGAGTGTGGCTGCTTCGTCGGCGCGTTCGAGGTCGTCGCTGTCCTTGTCGCGGATGCGGTGGAAAGCGCCCTGAACGTCTCCGATCATCAGCCCTCCGGTCTCGTCTTCGGCTTCGATCATGCGGAGGAGATAGTCTTCCTCGCGCATCATGGCTGACAGCAACCTCGCCACTTCCTCCTGTGCGGAGGCAAGGGAGGCTTCGGCGGCAGCGCGACGACGCACGGCTTCATCGCGGTTGGCCGTAGCGGCAGTGAACCCGTCAGACAGCCGTGCAACCTCCGCCCGCGCCTCGTCCCTCTCCCGGTAGAGATCGAGGATGGCGTCGGGGGTGGCGGCTCGGCGGAATTCCCTTATCGAGCGGTCCTCGTAATGATCGGGCGGCAATTTCATAACCGTCTGTATGGCCTTCGCCGCCTCTGCCAGCTTCCTCAGGTCATCGGCCATCAGCGGCCTCCTTGATCTTGGCGAGGGCGGCGTCGATGTATTCGATGGCAAGCTCAAGGCCGCTGGCCCGACCGGCGTGGAATTGCATCGTGTGGACACCAGACGCATTGTCGCGTCTGTTGTAAGCATCGACGAGCTGTTCTTGAAGCGCCTCCCTCAGCGCCTCTACCGTGCGGGCGTGGGTGGTGGCGAGGACGTACAGCGTCTCACCCCCTTCGGCGGGGAAGTTCTCTGGGGCCACGCACCATGAGCCGAAGCGCTCGGTTGCGTCCTTCCATGCGGCGATCTGATCAGGCATCGACATTGCCGCCTCCCTTGGCGCGGAGGGCGGCGCGCTCATGGCAAACGTCCCCGATGGCGCGGGCGATGCTCTTGGCTTCGATGCACCGACCGCGTGCAAATGCCCCCTCCTTGCCCTCGGTATCGCGCTGCCCTGCGTCGTGATATTTCTCCGTCGTGTCTTCGCAAAGAGCGAAGACCTGTTTCTTCAGCCATTCCCGCTCGTCGTTTGCCGCCCCTTTCAGGTCCTCGACCCTCTTGCGGAGGGCTACGATCTCGGCGGCGGCGTGGCCGGCAAGCATATCGGTCATCTGAACGTCAATGCCGCATGTGGAGAGTTGCGTTGCTGATGCCGCAGCATCGGCCCAAAGCTTCACAACGATGTCCATGTCAGCCCTCCTGCCCCGGCCAGATCAGCGCGTCGGCACGGCCAGTGAAGACGAGCCAGGTCGCCCGCAGCCGCTGCGCCAGCGTGTAGGTTCGGTGGGTGCGAGCGGGGACGATGCGGTGGCCGGGAAGGATCACGCTAGGGTGGTGAAATTTCTCGGGTGTCAGGATCATCTCGTGGGCGTCGTAAATTGCAGGGCATCGTCTCATCGGTCAGTCCTCCTTCAGGGCAGCGCGGCCCTCTGGCGTAGCGCGCCACGCCAACTTTCCCGACTTGCTCTTGCCGATTTGCACCATGCCCTTGACCATGAGGTTGACCATGATGCGGGGCGTTCCGGGGCTCTGCGGCAGATACCGCGCGCCCTTACCGCCCTCGTCTCGACGGGCGATCCAGATCAAGAGGCTTGCCTGCGCCTCTGTCAGCGTCTTACCGGCCATCGGAGCCTCCCTTGGCGCGGAGGGCGGCGCGCAACCGATCCAGCACAGAGACGGGGTGCTCATACGGCTGTCGCAAATGTCGGTTCAGTTGCGCTGGCGGGATCAGGTTCTCCATCACGTTCGCCGCGTCATGCCCGACGCGTTCCAACTCCGCCACCCTCTCGCGGAGCAAGATGATCTCGGCGGCGGACTTTTCATCACGAACTACGGCATCTGCAATTTTTGCGCAGTAGCAACCGTGGGGGCTGTGACAGTCGCCGGCGCCGTCCTCATAATCGCATTCCATGTCATTCCTCCTTTGCGAGTGCGGCAATGCGCGATTGCGTATATTCGGCGGTTATGCGCGAGCGCGTATCAGCGGCCATCGGAGCCTCCGGGGGTAGTGGCTTTGGCGACAGCCGCGCGAAGCCTGAGATAGTCGGCGCGCTCCTCTTCGATGTGCTCGCTCACATATCCGCCATCGAGAATGCGGATTGCAGCCTCCAACAGGTCAGGCGAGGCGGCTGCTAGCCGGGCATTGGCCTTCTGGATTTCGTAGGCGGCGTCAGGATCAAGCCCGAGCCCGCCGTGCCCGGTCCCGGTAAGGTAGCCCCAGCCGCGCACGTCAAAGAGCTTCGCCGGCCCGCCGATCTTCACGTTGGTGCAATGCACGGCGGCGTGGCGCGCATCGGCCTCCCACGGCCCCGGCGTGTGTTTCTCAGTCATGGGAGGGCTCCCGTGGCCTTGAGCACGATCAACGCCATCACCGCGACGGTGGCTGCGATCACCACGACACATATGAGGCCGATAAACGCCAGGAATCGCGCTACGTCGTCGTCAGGGCGATGGTCAGTCATGTTCGCTCACTTCTCGATGGGGTGGCCGGCTTGCTGCAGCTGCCGCGCAATGCACCGCCGGATGGCCTCCGGCCGTGACGGCAGGTCCTCGCTCTCGCGGCGGTAATCATCCAGGGCCTGCACGAGATCGATCGGCAGGCGGATGGAGATCAAGACGTCTTTCGTGTGCGCTGACATGCTGTCATGACATCATGAAATCCAGCGCTCATCAAGGCATTGATCATTTCCTATAATCGCCACGCACACTATAGATGGCTGTGGGGGTGCGCTTCGGTCGGCGCCTGACGCGCCCCCAGCTCGGACACAGGGCGTGGCTCTTCGGGGTGCTTCCCTGCGACCGCAACCCTTGGAGGCCCCCTGTGTCCGAGCGCAACACCGATCCGATCCGCGTGGCCCCTGGCTCCATGACGATCGAGCCGCTGTTTCCCGCGCCGCAGGCGCCGCGCCCGCCGCAGCCATCTCCCGAACAACTTGCCCAGGTCGAAGAGGCGAAGCGCCGCGATCAGGATCTGCAGCGCTGGCACGCCGAACAGGAAGCCAAGGCGCCCGGCCGGTTCTCGCTGGTGGACGAGCGCGAGGTTACGGCCCGTCAGGAAGACTGGCGCAAGCGGAACGCTGCGACTGGCGTCGGCGGTGACATCTGGCGTGGCCTGCAGATCGGCGCTGACAAGATTCCGCGGGCGGTGCGAGAGGTTGTCCGCGCTCTCCCCGCCATCGGCCCCGGTATCGTCGCCGGCGTCGACCAGATCGACCGGTGGGCGACCGGCCGCGACAGCGAAACCCTGTTCGAGGAAAAGGAACAGCGCCTTCGCGCTGGCCAGACGCCCGCCCAGCAGGCCGCATCCGGCAAGCAGTGGGTGGAAGAGACGGTAAACCCCGACGGATCCGTGTCCTATTCCATGGGCAGCGCCTGGACGGATCCGCGCTCCTATCTCGGCGCCGTGGTGGAATCGCTGCCTGGCACCGTCATCACGATGGTCCCGGCCGCAGCTCTTGCCCGCGGCGCCTATGTCGGCGCCATGGCGCGTGGCCTTGGCGAGCGGGCCGCCGCCGCCGCCGCAGCGCGCACAGCCATGATCGCCGGCGGCGTCGGTGAAGGCGTCCTCGCCGGCGGCGAGACGTCCGCCGAGGTGCGCGAAGCCATCGCCAAGATGCCGGAAGAGACGCTTCGGCAGTCGCAGGCATACCGGACCCTGCTCGAATCGGGGAAGACGCCGGAACAGGCCCGCGCCGCCATCGCGGACGATCGTGCCGTGAAGGGCATGCTCATTGCCGGTGTCGCCACGGGTCTCTTCGGCGGCATGGGCGACCGCGCGCTTGCCAAGATCGTGGCCGAAGGCGTGCAGGGCGGGATCACCCGTCGCACCGTCGCGGGCGCGGCGCGCGGCCTCGTCGCCGAGGGCGTGTTCGAGGAATTGCCGCAGTCCGTCGCCGAGCAGATGGCGAAGAATTACGCGCTGCAGGGCGCCAACCCCAACCAGCGCCTGATGGAAGGCGTGCCCAACGCGGCCGCGGGCGGTCTCGTCGTCGGTGGCCTCATGGGCGCCGGCATCGGCGGCGCGGCCGGTGCAGCCCGCCCCGGCGGCGTTCTGCCGGCGCCCGCCAGCGAGGCCGAGGCAAAAGGGCAGGCGATCGCCACCGGCGCCGTCGAAGGGCCCACGGGCCCGATTTCCGCCGCGCTCGACTATGGATCCCGCCAGGGCGGCGCCACCACGGCGCCCGACGGCGCCCCGCCGGTCGGCACCGAGGTTGCGATCCGCATGGCCCGCGGCCAGACGCTGCCCGGCCGGATCGAGGGCTATTCACCGACCGGCGAGCCGATGGTGCGCGCCGAGATCACCGATCCGGACACCGGCGAGATTACGACGCAGACACTCGAGGTGCCGCTGTCGCAGCTGGCGCCGGTGCGGCCGGCCGTGCCGCCGGAACCCGTCGTCGCCTCGGATCCGGAGGTGATGCCGCAGGGTATCGAGTCGCAGGTCGACCCTTCCGCCGTCGCCGCCGCCGAAGTGGCTCCGGTCAGCGCTCCCGGGGATCCGCGCGCGCGAACGGAGCGGCCCTATACCGACACCATCGCGCCGGATGAGGTGACGGCAGAGGCCGCCGAGCCGGCCGGCCGCATCGTGCCGACCGAGACGTCCGAGCTTCCGGACCGCAAGGACACGGTCCCGCTGCTGGAGCGCCCGTTCAATGCGCGCCCCGGCGCCCGCGTCATCGTGGACGACCCCGGCACTGTCGGCCGTTTCGGCGCGACAATCCAGGCGATCAGCGACGATGGTCAGTCCGCCTTGGTGCGCGGCGACAATGGCGTCGAGCTCGAAATGCCATCGGATCGTCTGCGGGTGTCGGGCTTGTCGGCCCGGCAGGTCGAGGCCCGTGAGCTGGCCGCCAACCCGCCGGTGGAACGCGAGACGATCACCGGGACCGTGCCGACGGCGCGCGAGGTGCGCGGCAAGCAGATGGTCATGCCGGACGAGCTCCACGCCCGGCTCTATGACTTTGGCAAGATGCGCTATGATTCCAAGCGCACGCTCGGCCGCGGCGCGCTTGATCTCGACACCGACCGCCCAGCGGCCGAAGCCGTGCAGCTCGCCGCGCAGTTCGACGTGTCGCCGCAGCGCCTGGCACAGATTGCCGAGGACTATCGCTACCGCGTCGAGCGGGCCGCCAAGGAAACGGCGAGCCGCACGCCGGTGCGGATGCCGCCGGTCAAGGCATCGACGCTGCAGCGCATGAAGGCGGAGGATCGGCGAGAGGCGGCGAAGCGCCCAGCCGACCCGCCCGTCGTCGGCGGCTACACCACCGAGCGCGGATCCACCTATGAGGTGCATCAAGACGGCACCACGACGCGGACCAAGGCGTCGCGGCAGGATCCCGGCCACGAGGGCGATTCCGGCCGGAAAAGGCGCACCGAGCGCACCATCTACTTGGACACGAACGCCGGAGGCCTGTCGGCCGCCGGGCTGCAAGGGCTGGGAAGCAAGGGCGCCCGCGTCGCAATCCGGGACAACACCGCCACCCTTCTGACGTGGAACGATGCTGCCGGTCAGTGGGGTACGTGGCCGGAGGCGAGTAACGCAGCCTTCACGACCGAGCCGGCCGTCGGGCTCTATCCGCTGGAATTGTGGGACCGCGCCGACGATGTGCCCGGCTACGAGGCTTACAAGCGGATGCACGCCGGCAACCGCATCGTGTCGATGGCCGAAGGAAATCAGCCCGAAACGCAGGCCGCGCCTGACGTTGCGCCCGACACCGCACCGGTTGAGGATCAGGCCACGGCGGTTGACAGTCCCGCGCCTGCGGTTGACATGCCGGCCGCCCAGGTTGCGGCAACGGCCTCCCCGGTTGACGCCGCAGCGAACGAGGCCGCGACCAGCCCGACCAACGACACGCCGGAGCCGACACAGGCGCAGAAGGAGGCCGGCAACTACAAGCTGGGGCATATCCGCCTCGCCGGTCTCGACATCAGCATCGAGAACCCGGCCGGATCCCAGCGCAAGGGCGTCGACCGTGACGGCAAGGCGTGGTCTGTCACGATGAAGAGCCATTATGGCTACATCAAAGGCACCCGCGGCCGCGACAAGGATCACATCGACGTCTTCGTGCGGCCGGGCGTCGAGAACCTGGCTGACAATGCGCCGGTGTTCGTCGTGGACCAGATCTCGCCCGACACCGGCCGGTTCGATGAACACAAGATCATGCTCGGCTGGGACACCGTCGGCCAGGCGCAGACCGCCTATCGCGCCAACTACGCGAAGGGCTGGAAAGGGATGGGCGCGGTCACCCAGACCGACATCGCAGAGCTCAAGGAGTGGCTCGGATCAGGCGACACGGACAAGCCGTTCGCCAACGGCATCCGCGGCGGCTCCGCGCCCGATGCTGCCATGGCCGCCGCGGTGCGCGACGCGCAGGAAACCGCCGCCGGCCGGCTGCCTGTCGAGGATGCCCGGGCCCGGGAGCGCGAAGAGAGGATCCGTCGCGCCGAACCCGAGGGCCTGCAATTGGTATCGGGCGAGCCGCGCCCGGCGCCGACCCGGGCCAGCGTCACCGCCGCGTCCAAGGCTGGCACCCTCGGCAATGCCGTCGATGAGAACAGCCTTCGCACGCTGCTGCGCCGCGATGGTGGCGCGATCACGCCAGAGGGCATCGAGGTGCTCGTCTGGCCGGATGAGCGCGTCGTCATCACCCGCGACCGCGACAGCGGCGAGCTGATCGCCCGCAAGCAGTTCCGGGATCCGAACACGCCGCTCAAAACCCTCATCGAGGAAGCGTCGCGCCTCGCCAATATGCGCAGCCAGATGCCGGCGCCCCGTCGCCAGAGCACGACGGAGCGCGCAGCCGAGCTCACGGCGACGATCGGCACAACCGGCACACCTTCGGCTGGTCGCCCCCCGCGCGATTTGATCGCCACGGACAACCCGATCGCACGCATCGGATTTGCGCTGACCCTCGTCAACGACGGCATGATCCGCTCCCGCGAAATGCTCGACTTTCTTAAGGCGGAAGGGTTGGCCAAGGGCAACGCGAGAGCGTGGAAAGGAGGCCAGGGCCTCCAACTGACAGATCTCGGACAGAAGGCCCGTGATGCATGGAAGGGCTATCGCACCGCGCCGGAAAATCAGGGTCAGCTTCTGCAGGACCTCGCGGCGAAATGGTCCGGCGAGACGCCTCCGCCGGCATCGAGCGCAGCACCGGCGCCCGCCGCTCGGTGGGGCAACCCGGAGCCGGTCACGCTCACGCCCGCCCGCGGCGGCCTGGCACCGCAGGCCCGCGACATCGTCGTGTCGCGTGGCAAGGCCACAGGCATCGAGCACCTGATCGGGATCAATGCCGATGGTTCCGTCGTCATGCTCGGCACGGGCACCGATCGCAATTCCGGGTGGAGCCCGGAAGCCGACGCGATGGTTCTGGATCCGGCCGGCCGCGTCGTCATCCATCACAACCACCCAAGCAGCCGCTCGCTGTCCATCACCGACGTCTCGATGCTGGCCTCGCCCGGGCTTGAGTCGGTCTATGCCCACGGCCACGACGGCAGCAGCTACCGCGCCGAGCTCACCGGCCCAGCCCGCGCGCACTTGTCCGCCATGGACCCCAACCGTGGTAAGATGCTTCTCCGCGGTGTCGTGACGTTGCTCGACCGAGCACTCTACGAGCATCACCACCCGAAGATCCGCAGCAAGGAGGACGCCGAAAAGGCCTCCGCCGGCCACGCGCATGCCATCAACACGATCCTGCATCGTGCTGGCCTTATCGAATACGGGGCGGCCGGCATTTCAGCAGCCGCCACCGAACACCTGAACAGCACTCCCGCTGATCTCATCGAACGAGAGGCCGCTGATGCGCGACGCAACTTCTTCGCAGGATCCGACGTCCAGGCCGGCCGCCGGGATGATCGACCCGCCGACACCGTTCGACACCCTGGCGACATGGGAATCGCACTCGAAGCTGCTCAAGACGTTCGAGCAGACGCCGGAGGTGCGCGACCTGACGAAACAGGCCGAACAAATGATCGCGCGGAAGCGCCGCGAGTAGAGACGCCGGCCACGCCGCCAGCGCCCGCGGCGCTTCCCGACTTCTCCGGCAACAAACTGTTCACCGCCGACAAGGTCGAAGCCGCCCGCGCGCGCCTTCGCGCCAAGATGCGGCAGGTCAATTCCGGCATCGATCCGGAGACGCTGGTCGACGGCATGACCATCGCCGGCGCTTATATCGAGGCTGGCGTTCGCTCCTTCTCCGACTATGCGCGGCGCATGGTCGAAGACCTCGGCCCGAACGTGCGGCCCTACCTCCTTTCCTTCTGGGAAGGATCGCGTCATTATCCCGGCCTCGACACCACCGGAATGACGTCGGCCGCGGAGTCTGCGGCACAGCATCAGGAAATGATGAACGCCCCGGTCGACACCGAGGCGACGACGACGGAGGAGACGACCAGTGGCGAACCTGGACAACTGGATGCGGCAGGCGAAAGCCCACTGGCGCGAGCACCAGCCGGGCCTGTACGCCGACCTGCAGAAGAGCGGCAAGCTGAACGCGGCGCTGAAGGAAGCGGCCGAGCGGACCTACAGCGAGACGAGCCAGCTGGAAGAGGCCGGAATGAAGCCGGACGAAGCGTTCCAGATGGTGAGGGAACAGTACCTGTTCCCGCCGCCGGAGCCGAAGCCCGAGACGATCGACCCGGCCCGGGCCGAGCAGATGGAGTCGTTCCGCGTGGCGATGACGATGCCGCCGCCGGATCCGGACGAGGACGTGATCGTCAGGGATACGAGGCTGGGTTAGCGCCGACACCGTCCGCCCCGCAGCCGGCCGGCGGCCTGGTCGCCGCCGATCGTCCGACCGATTACACGATCACCGACGCCGACGAGCTCGGCAGCGGCGGTGCCAAGGCCAAGTACCGCGGCAACGTCGCTGCAATCCGGCTCCTTCGCAAACTGGATGCCGAAGCTCGTCCGGCAACCCGCGACGAACAGTCCGTGCTGGCCAAATGGGTGGGCTGGGGCGGCTTGCGCGTTGCGTTCCCGCGCGAAGACGGTTCGACCGCTAAGGGCTGGGAGAAGGAAGCGGCCGAGCTCAAGGAGCTCCTGACCGCAGAAGAGTATCGCGCCGCCGAGTCCTCCACGCGCAACGCCCACTACACCGCCCCGGAGATCGTCAAGGCGATGTGGTCGGCCGTCGATCACCTCGGCTTCAAGGGCGGCCAGATCCTCGAGCCTTCGGTCGGTGCCGGCAACTTCCTCGGCCTCGCCCCGGCCGCGGTGCGCAAGACCGCGCGCTTCACCGGTGCCGAGCTCGATCGCGTCACCGGCATGATCGCGAAGAACCTCTATCTCGACGCCAACATTCAGGCGCCGGTGGGCTATCAGGATCTCCGTGTCCCCGATGGTTATTTCGACCTGGCGATCGGCAACCCGCCGTTCGGCTCCGAGCGCCTCCATGACCGGCTTAACCCCGAGATCTCGCGGTTCAGCATCCACAACTACTTCTTCGCCAAGTCGGTGAACGGCCTGCGGCCGGGTGGCGTCCTGGCGATGGTGGTGACCAGCCGCTTCCTCGATGGTGCCGACCGCCGCGCGCGGTCCTACATCGCCGATCGTGCCGACCTCATCGGCGCCATCCGCCTGCCGAATGACGCCTTCCTGCGCAATGCGAACACGTCGGTGACGACGGACATCGTGTTCCTGCAGCGCCGCGAAGAGGGCGTGTTCGCCGCCGATATGTCGTGGGTGGACGTCGGGACCTTCACCGACAAGGAAGGCCGCACGGTTCCGCTCAACCGCTACTTCATCGGCCGGCCCGACATGATGCTCGGCGAGTTCGGCGCCTACGGCACGATGTACGGCAGCAACGAGCTCGAAACCGCGCTGATCTCGCGCGAGGGCGACAACCTGCCCCAGCTGGTGCGCGCCGCGATTCAGACCCTGCCGCCCAAGATCATGCCGGCGCCGACCCCCATCGTCGCCACCGAGACCATCAGGGTGCCGCAGAACGTCCGCGACGCGCTGGAAGGCTCCATGTTCCTGGATCCCGACGGCCAGATCTGGAAGCGCGATCCCGACCGACTCGGCGAGCCGCGGGCGAGCCTTGCCGAAATCCCCGGCGATACCGGCAGGGCGCGCGTCGCACAGATGATCCGCGTCCGCGACGCCTTCGCCCGGCTGCGCGCCGCCCAGCTGGACCCGAAATCCACCGACGAGAAGATCGACAGCCTGCGCGCCCGCCTCAACACGGTCTATGACGCGCACGTCGCCAAGTTCGGCCCGATCAACGCCGACGCCAACAAGCGCGTGTTCAGGCAGGATCCGACTTGGCCGCAGATATCCGCGCTCGAAGACGGATTCGACAAGGGCATCTCCCCGACCCTCGCCAAGAAGACGGGAGAGGCCAGCCGCGAGCCTTCGGCGAAGAAAACGGCGATTTTCTCGAAGCGGACGCAGCAGCCCTATGCGCCGCCGACATCGGCATCGAGCGCGAAAGATGCGCTGGCCGCGGTGCTCTCGGAATATGGCCGTGTCGACATGCGCGCCATGGAGCAGATCTACGGCCGCTCGGAGGCCGACATTGTCACCGAGCTCGGCGCGCTGATCTTTCGGACGCCGGCCGGGACCTATGAGACCGCCGACGCCTACCTGTCGGGCAACGTCAAGCAGAAGCTGGCGGAGGCGCAGCGCGCCGCCGTCCAGGATCCAGCGTTCCGCGCGAACGTCGCCGCGCTGCAGGATGTGCAGCCGGCCGACATCGAGGCAGTCGACATCGATGTGAAGTCCGGTGCCCCATGGGTGCCGGCCGAGCACGCCATCGGCTTCATCAACCACATCATCGATGGCACAGGATCGAAGGCCTTCTATTCGCCCCTCATCGCCAAGTGGGTGATCACGCCCGGCCGCGCCTCCCAGGCGTCAATGACCCGATGGTCGACGGATGATGCCTCGATCAATCGCGTGCTCGACGCCGCGATGAACCACACCCGCATCACGATCTCGGAAAAAACGCCGGACGGCAGGACCGTCATCGACATGGCGGCGACCGACGCTGCCAACGAAAAGGTAGAGCAGGTCAAGACCGAGTGGCGGCGCTGGATCTGGGAAGACGACGCGCGGCGCGATCAGCTGGCCCGGATCTACAACGACACCTTCAACACCGATGTCGACCCGCGTCTCGACGGCACGCACCTCAAGCTGCCGGGCAAGGTCGGTGACGACATCATCGCCCTGCGGCCTCATCAGCTCAACGCGGTGTGGCGCGTGCTGCAGAACGGCATCGCGCTGTTCGATCACACTGTCGGCGCGGGCAAGACCTTCGCCGGCATCGCCTCAATCATGGAGCTGCGCCGCACCGGCCGCGCGAAGAAGCCCGTCGTGGCTGTCCCGAACCACCTGGTCGGCCAGTGGGCCGCCGACTTCGTGAAGCTGTACCCCGGGGCGCGGATCCTCGCCCCGACCGAATCCGACTTCGACCTGCAGAACCGCCAGAAGCTGTTCGCCCGCATCGCCACGTCTGAGTGGGATGCGATCATCATCGCGCATTCCTCGTTCAAGAAGATAGGTGTCTCCGCTCGCTATCAGGAGGCCTATATCCGCGAGCAGATCGAACAGATCCTTGCGTCCGAACAGGCGTTGAAGGCTGCTACCGGCGAGAAGAGCCGGAACGTCTCCCAGCTGTCGAAGCAGCGCGACCAGCTTGAGGAGCGCCTGGAAAAGCTGATGGACGGTGGCGGCAAGGACGTGGGCCTTGTCTGGGACGATCTCGGCATTGATGCGCTGATGGTGGACGAAGCGCACGAGTTCAAGAACCTCGGCTTCGCCACGTCGATGCAGCGTGTCGCCGGCCTCGGCAATCCCGGCGGCTCGCAGAAGGCCGCCGACCTTGCGATCAAGATCCGCCACCTTCTCGACACCACCGGCGGGCGCAACCTGATCTTCCTGACCGGCACGCCGATCTCGAACAGCATGGCCGAGATGTTCACGGTCCAGCGCTATCTGGCCGGCAAGCGCCTCAACGAAATGGGCCTCGCCCACTTCGACGCTTGGGCCCGCGTCTTCGGCGAAGTCGTGTCCGATTGGGAGCTCTCTCCGACCGGGCAATACAAGCTCAACTCGCGCTTCGCCCGCTTCACCAACGTGCCGGAGCTCATGCAGCTCTACCGGTCCTTCGCCGATGTCATCGTCAACGACGACATCAAGGCGATGCTGGCTGCCCAGGGCAAGCGCTTCCCCCTGCCGAAGGTCAAGGGCGGCAGGCCGACCAACATCGTCGTGGAGCGGTCCCCCGACCAGGCCGCCTATATCGGCATCGGCACGGAAAACGACAGCGGGCAGATGACATTCCCGCACGGTTCTCTGATCTGGCGCGCCGAGAACCTGCCGAAGGGCCCGCCGCAAAAGGGCGCCGACAACATGCTGAAAGTGATGTCGGACGCCCGCAAGGCGGCGCTCGACATGCGCCTGATCGACAACGGCTACGGCGACATCGCCAATTCCAAGGTGCACCGCGCCGCCGATGAGATGGTCCGGATCTATCGCCAGTGGGAGAGGGACAAGGGCACCCAGCTCGTGTTCATCGACCTGTCGACGCCCCAGGCCGCGAAGGAGAAGGAGGGCGCGCGGATACGCGAGCTCATCGCCAAGGCGGAGAAGGGCGACGAGGACGCCCAGAACGCGCTAGACAACATGTCGCCCGACGAGTTGTCCGCGCTGGACGGCAAGTTCTCGGTCTATGACGACCTGCGGCAGAAGCTGATCGATCGCGGCATTCCCGGCGACGAGATCGCCTTCATCCACTCGGCCAACACCGACCTGCAGAAGCAGGAATTGTTCGGCAAGGTGCGCTCCGGCCGCGTCCGCTTCCTGTTCGGCTCGACGCCCAAGATGGGCGCCGGCACCAACGTGCAGGACCGCATGGTCGGACTGCATCACCTCGACGCCCCGTGGCGGCCCTCCGACCTTGAGCAGCGCGACGGGCGCGGCATCCGCCAGGGCAACAAACTCTACGAGGCCGATCCCGACGGCTTCGAGATCGAGATCCTGCGCTACGCCACGAAAAACACCCTCGACGCGCGCCAGTGGCAGACCATCGAGGCCAAGGCCCGGTTCATCGAGCAGCTGCGCAAGGGCAGCGTGAAGAGCCGCACCGTCGAGGACATCGGCGGCGAGGCGTCCAACGCGGCCGAGATGAAGGCGGCCGCCAGCGGCAACCCGCTCATCCTCGAGGAAATGACGCTGCGCCAGCAGATCCGCAAACTGGAAAGCGCCGCCGTCGAGCACGATCGCAACCAGCACCGCGTCAAAGGGACGATCGGCGGCGTGCGCCGCGAGATCAACCACATCGAAACCACGCTGCCGGACATGGAGCGGGATGCGGCCACTGCCGCCGAGACGCTGGCCGGCGACTTCACCGCCACGATCCGCGGCGCTGCCATCGAGAAGCCTTCCGACATGGGTGCGGCGCTCATCGCCGCGGCCAAGGAGATGCTGGAATCCGGCGCGGAACGGTCACCTGTCGGCAGCTATGGCCCGTTCAAACTGACGCTCCAGTGGCGCCATACCCGCGTCATGAGCCTCTTTATGGCAGGCGCCCTGTCCCACGAGATCAACGTCGGCGACGTCACGGAGGCAGATCCGAATGGCCTTGGCCTGAAGGTCACCAACACCGCCCGCTGGATGGTGAAGCAGCCCGAGCAGATGACGGCGCGCCTTGCCGATCTGCGCAAGGAGATCCCGAAGCTGGAAAGCCAGATCGGGCCCTTCGCCCAGGCGGCCGAGTTCACCGAGACCAAGGCCCGCCACAACGACGTCCTGACAGCGCTCCGGCCGAAGCCCAAGCCGCCGGCGCCGAAGGCAGAGGATGCGCCCAAGGACTCGGTGAGGGACGGGGAGCCGGTCGCCACCATCGACGGCACCGAGCTCGGCATCGCGTTCCGCGGGCCGGACGACATGCCGGCGCTGCGGCGCGCCGCCCTGGCATATTTCAACGACAACCTGCGCGGCACCACGGCCCTGATGTCCGATGGAACGCAGGTGATGTTCAATCGGCGCGGCGGCGGCAAGATCACGAGCAACAGCAAGGGCGACATGCTCCTGCGGATGGTGCCTGCGATTCGCGCCATCATCGAGCAGGGCCGCGTCGTCCGCCGTGAGCCGGGCACCAAGGCCGGCGTCATCGAGCGCGTGATCGTCGCGGCGCCCGTCAACTTCGACGGCGCGGTGCAGAACATGGCTGTCTCGGTTCACCGCCACAGCGACGGCCAGTGGCAGTACGATTTCACGATGGACCGGGATGAGCGAGCGGGGGGCCCAGCAGTCGACGCTGGAGGCCTTGCGACCCGTGAAGGCCCGGTACCTGGCTTGGAAGTGCTATCCCCCCGCCGTGCCAGCGACCCGGGGAGTGGTACCCGGTTGACCCCCGACGATGACGTCGGTGGCAGCGCAGAGGGCGCCGCTGACCGCGATAGTGTAAGCGCTGACACGTCCAATCTCAACTTGTTCGTGTACAATGAGGCCCCGGCCGGCGCTGCAGACGCCGACATCGCGCGCGTGCGCGCCGTCATCGATCGCAGCGCACTGGCGCCGATGGTGCGAAAAATGATGGCCGCCGGCCGCCTCGATATCGTGTCGCAGGCCTATGGCGGCGCGGCCGATGGGGTCCAGGCGTTCACTGCGCCCGATGGTCGCATCCAGCTGGTCGCACCGATGCTCGCGGATGCCGACGTCTTGCCGGTGCTGCTGCATGAGGCCTTCCATGCAGGCGCCCGCCGGCTGATCGGCGATGCCGCATGGAATGGGCTGACGTCCCGCCTCGATCGGCTGCATCGCCAGTTCGAGCGCTCGCCCGGCGGCGCCCGCACCTTCTATGAGGCGGCGCGGCGGCGTGTCGGCAATGCCGGGATCACCGGCACGCTGACGGCTGAGGAATTCGGCGCCTATGCCATCGAGCACTACGAGGCCGCCCCGCGCGCTCTGCGCGGGTGGGTTGATGACATGCTCGGCCGTGTGAAGGCATGGGCGCTTGTCGCATTCGGCCGGCAAATCGGCACGGTCACGCCGGCCCAGCTGCGTGCGCTGGCCGTCGCTGCCCTGCGGGACCAGGCGCGCGGCGTCGATCAAAACCCGATCAATTCGGCCGATCAAAACCCGATCAAGACCAGCACCCGCCGTGAGGTGCGTGCGCGCGGCATCCCTGCCACGGCCGTCAGCCTCGCCACGCTCCGGAACGATCAGCCCTTGAAAGCTCATCCCGACTACCAGGCAGCAAAAGCCGGGGACGCCGCCGCTGCAGTTCGTGCGGTGCAGACACTTGTCCGCGACAGCGACCTTGCCGCCGCGCAAAAGGCGTTCGGTGCCGGTGCCGTCTATGTGCCGGTCATGGCTGTCGAGGCGAGTGGCAACAACAAGCTGCCGCATGCGCTGGCCGCCCTCTATGCGACCCGCACCAACGGGACCGTCGCAGATGGCATGTTCCAGAACAACCGGGCCTTCCATACCGGGGCAAGCGCCATGGAGCGCATCGCCAACCGCGCGCGGTTCGTCGGCGATGTTGTGCCCGGCAGCCGATATGTGCTGGTGGACGATGTCACGGTCATGGGCTCGACCCTGGCCGACCTCGCTGACCATATCCAGCGCGGCGGCGGTCAAGTCTCTGGCGTCGTCACGCTTGTCAACGCCAGCCGCGGCGAGGTATTGAGTGCAAGCGCTCCGGCCGTGCGCGACATCGAAAAGAGGTTCGGCAATGCAGTTGAAGACCTCTTCGGAATCGCCCCAGCCAGCCTCACAGCCCCCGAAGCCGCCTATCTTCGAAACTTCCGAGACGCTGACGCCCTCCGAGCTCGCGCAGCTGCGGCGGGAGTCGAAAGAAGCAATCGACTTCGCGCTAAGGGTGTTCTCGGGCAAGCAGCCGATGCCGGCCCGTCCAGGCAAGTAAGCGACCCGACGAAGCCCCGGGACTCGATCCGCGACAGGGCTGCTGACGTTGTATCGTCGGCCGGCGCCATGCTGGATCGCCGCTCCATTGTCGAAAAGGTGCGCGGCATCGGCACCGACATTCAGCCGGCCATGCTCGCCACGGTTCCGCTCAACTACTTCTCGGAGCTCAAGCGGCCGGGCATGACCTCGGTCGAGGCCTATCTGCGCACCAAGCGCGACATGGACACCTATCGCGCCAATCGCCACGAAACGATGGTCACCATCGCAGAAACGTGGCGCAAGTTCGCCGGTGCCAACCGTGCCGGCGCCGAGACCCTGTCGCAGCTCATGAACGAGGCGACGCTGGCCAGCTTCGACCCGTCCGTGGCGCAGCCCGATCCGGCCAATGGTGCCCAGGTCGCAATCGCGAAGCTCTGGAACGACCTGCCGCCGTCGGCGCAGAAACTGTACCGCGATGTGCGTGATGCCTTCGTGGAGCAGCAGACCGAGCTCGACGCGGTCATCCTCGCCAATGTCGACAAGGCGCAGCTGGTCGCCCAGCGCAAGGTCGAGCAGGCCTATCGGTCAAACCTCGAAAAAATCCGACGCAACCCGGATCTGACCGAAGCCGAGAAGCGGGAGCGCATCGAGAAGCTCGAGGGCCAGCGGGAGAACGACCTTCTGCGCGGTCAGTGGGCGCACAAGGCGCGCATGACCCGGCTGCGGCAGCAGTTCGAATCGAAGCGCCTGCCGGCTCCCTATTTCCCGCTCACCCGCTTCGGCCGCTACTTGGTGACGATCCGGAACGGCGAGGGCGACGTCGTGTCGTTCTCCCGTTTCGAGCGCGAGGCGGAGCGCCGCCGCTGGGTCCGTGAAAACTGGTCGAAGATCCAGCAGGATTACAGCGGCGCGGTGAAGGAAGAGGGTGTCATCGACCAGGCGGCCGACCTTGGTCGGGCCATGGACCCGCGCGTCATCGGCGAGATCGACATCCTGCTCGGCGATGCCGGTGTCGAGCCCAACGTCATGGACGCGATCTGGCAGCGCTACCTGCAGACCATGCCGGATCTGTCCATCCGCAAGCGCTTCATCCACCGCAAGGGGACGAGCGGCTTCCAGGCAGACGCGCTCAAGGGCTTCGCCTCGCACATGTTCCATGCCGCGCATCAGATGGCGCGCCTCAAATATGCCGGCGACCTGACGGAAGCGCTCAACGGCGCGGCTGATGAGGCGCGCAAATCCGACGATCCGACCCGGGCGACCACGCTCGTCAACGAGATGAGGAAGCGGCACGGCTTCATCCTCAACCCGACGGGATCGCGCGCGGTCCAGGCGGTGACGTCTGCCATGTTCGCCTGGTATCTCGCCGCGACGCCGGCCGCGGCGATCGTCAACCTGACGCAGACGCCCATGCTCGGCATCCCGATCATCGGCGCCCGCTTCGGCGGCATGGCCAAGGCCGCGGCGGCAATGTCGAAGGCGGCCACGGAAACGGCGAACAGCTCCGGCTCTATCCAGAACAGCACGTCTCTGTCCCGCGAGGAACAGGCCGCGGTGCGCTCCTTCTACGAGTCGGGCCTGATTGAGCGCACGCAGTCCCATGACCTCGCCGGCCTCGGCGAGACCGGCGTGGAATACTCGCCGCTCCGGCACCAGATCATGTCCAAGATCGGATGGATGTTCCACCGGGCCGAGATCTGGAACCGTGAGGTGACCGCGCTCACCGCCTACCGGATGGCCCGCGACAACGGCCTGACGCATCGCGAGGCGATCGACACCGCCCACGACCTGACGTGGAAGGTGCACTTCGACTATTCCAACACCAACCGGGCCCGCATCCTGCAAGGCGACTTCGCGAAGATCCTGACGGTCTTCCAGAATTTCCAGCTGAACATGTGGTATCGCCTGTTCCGCGACATGCACCAGTCGTTCAAGGGCGAGACGCCGCAGGCGCGCAAGGAAGCCCGGCACCAGCTTGGCGGCATTATCGGCATGATGGGGCTACTCGGCGGCGTCACCGGCATCGCCGGCTACAACGTCATCATGGCGGTCGCCGGCATGTTCTTCGGCGACGAGGAAGATCCGTTCGGCTTCAAGCACCAGGTCGAGCGGTCCATTCTCGATCTGCTCGGCCCAACCCTCGGCGGCGTCGTGCTCAAGGGCGGCATCGGCCAGATGACCGGCATCGACCTGACGAGCCGCATCGGCATGCCCGACTTCTTCCTGCGCGAACCGAACGGCAACAAGGAGGGCGCGGCCTGGTGGCAGCAGATGCTGTTCAACGCCGCCGGTGTCGTCCCGTCGACCGCGGTCAACATGATCCGCGGTTTCACGATGGTCGGCGAGGGCAAGACGATGCGCGGCATCGAGACCATCGCCCCGAAAGCCATCCGCGACCTCATGAAGGCCTACCGCTATTCCAACGAAGGCGTGCAGAGCCTTCGCGGCGACGAGGTGGTGCCGGTCGACCGTATCTCCGGATGGGACGTGATCGCCCAGGCCAGCGGGTTCACGCCCGCCCACATCGCCGAGTCGTTCGAGCGCAACAGCCGCATCCGTGATGCCCAGACCAAGGTGCAGCGGGAGCGGCGGGATCTGCTTAACCAGTTCGGCCTCGCCTCGAAGATGAACGACACCGAGACCCGCGATGCCGTCCTCGAGCGGATCCGCGCCTGGAACACGCGCGCCTACACGGCCGGCTTCGCGATCACCAGCGACACCCTGCGTCAGTCGCTGGCGACCAGGCAGCGCAACGCGGTGCGTCGCGAAGATGGTGTGCTCATCTCCAACCGGACGCTCAACCGCACCCTTCGCGATGGTCTCGGCCCGCGAATGAACCAGTAGGGGCGTGGGGCGGCTTGACGGCCGCCCGCGCTGTCCCCCTCAATGCGGCGGTTGCAGGAGGATCCTCATGATGAACCGCCCCATTGCCGACGAGCTCGCCTCAATCAAACTGATGCTGTCCTTCGGCGCCGGCGTCGCAGTGATCGCGTCGATGATCTGCGCCCATGCGATGCTGACCCGATCGCCGCTCTTCCCACATGATGCCCAGCCGATCATCGGCACCATCGAGGTGCTATTCGCCGGCACTGTGCTTGTCGCCATCGTCTGCGGCCTGGCAAGCCGGCTGATCGGCCGCCAGATCGAACGCCTGCCGGCCGAGCGCTAGGACCCACGCCGCGCGATGGTCAGGAGCGGTACTGCCGCAATATGTCGCGCGCGTCGAAAGCGCCGCGAGCCCCGGCTTCGTTCGCGTGGAACATGATCACGGTGGCTCCGACCTGCGCCGTCGGGCGCCGCATCGTGGTCACGGTGAAGGCGCCGCCTCCCAGATGATGCGCCCGCCCGCCGAACACCTCGCTGCCCTGGCTGGTTGCGGCCTGTTCGAGCCGGAAGTGGGTATAGCCGCGAGCAAGCGTCGCCTCCGCGGCCCGCCGCATCGTCTGGGGCACCGCCTGGCCGACAAACGCCAGTCCGCCAGCAGTGGTGTCGATGCGAACAGTGTTCGGGGACATCGGCAGTTCCTGCGTCGTGACGCAGCCGGCCATCATGATCGCCGCAGCGGCAATGATCGCAATCCTCATCGGTTCCTCCGCGGCGCCACCGTTCCGGTTGCAAGTGTTCAATTGTGGGGCGCGACCATGGCATGCTATCGCGTGAACGGGCTGCGTCCAGTAGCGGTGGAACCGGGCGGCCTCTTCTGATATTCAGGCATAACCAAGCGTAGGACGCGCTCCCCCCGATGGAGCTCGTCTATGTCGATGGTCATCACGCCGGCGATCCTGCGACGCATTGCGCCGACTGCCCGGGCGGACCTCATCGACCATCTCGCACCGGCACTGACCGAGCGCTTCCCTGCGCAACCCTTCTCCATCACGACATCGCTTCGGGCCGCGCATTTCCTCGCCCAGGCGGCCCACGAGACGGCCAGCTTCCGCACGCTGGTCGAGTTCGGCAACCGCGCCTATTTCGATCGCTATGAGGGCCGAAAGGATCTCGGCAACATCGTCCCCGGCGACGGATGGCGTTACCGCGGCCGCGGCATCTTCCAGCTCACCGGCCGCCACAACCATCGCGTCTTTGGCCGCAAGATCGGCATCAACCTCGAAGCCAACCCCGAACGGGCCGCCGAGCCGAACATCTCCGTCCAGACCGCGCTGCACTACTGGAACGACCGGCGCCTCAACCAGTTCGCCGACAAGGACGATCTGCGCGGCATCACCCGGCACATCAACGGCGGCTTCAATGGCCTTGCCGATCGGCAGGCAAAGCTGATCCGCGCCAAGGCCGCGCTGCAGGGCCGCTCAGGCGCCAGCGCCGTGCGCGAGATCCAGCAGGAATCGACCAAAGCCAAGACGGCATCAAAGCGTGCCGGGACCGCGACGGTTGCCGTCGGCGGCGCCGGCGGCGCTGGCACCGCCACCCAGCCGACCGACGGCATCGGCGCCGGCATCTTCGTCGTCATCGCGATCGTCGCTGGCGCGATGGTCTTTCTCGGATGGCGGGCGTGGTCGAAGCACCGCGCCGCCCAGGCGCTTGCGGCGGACGCCGCCCTTGGCACAGGCGAGTGAAGGAGGCCCCCATGAACAACATCTTCGAACAGCTGGCCCGGAACCTTGCCAAGCAAGGCGCCCCGGTCCTTGGCGGCCTGATCGGGACCGCGATCGGCGGCCCCGGCGGTGCGCTTGCCGGCTCCATCGCCGGCAAGGCCATCGAATCGCTGGCCGCCACCCTCGGCACCGACCCGACGCCGGAAGCGGTCAACGAGGCCATCTCGGATCCGAGCGCGGGCGCCAAGGTCATGGCGGCCGAAGCACAGGCGAGCGAGATCATCCGCGTCTGGGAGATCGAGGCGAAGCGGGCCGCCTCGAATGACGCGGTCGAAAGCGAGAAGGGTTTCGGCGCCTGGCAGATGCGCCGCTCGATCACGAGCTATGTCGTCCTTCTGATGCTCGCCGCATCCTTCGGCGCGGCGCTGGCTGCAGCCTTGGGGTTGGTCCGCGGTGATGTCGCGCTGCTGACCGTGCTGGTCGGCCATGCGGTGACGATCTTCATGACCTGGAACGGTCTCGTGTCGGGTGGGCGTGCCGTGAAGGACGCCGTCTCGGCATGGAGGCGGGGATGAGGAAACCGGACTGGTTTGAGGCCAAGATCACCCTCGGCAACGTGCTGACCATCATCCCGCTGACGGTCACGCTCATCCTCGCCTATGCGGATCTGCGCAGCGAGGCCGCCTTGCTCCGCCAGGTGCAGACCCGCGACACCGCCCGCATCGAGAAGCTGGAAGCGCGCGATGAGGTGTTCGCGTCCAGCTTCAACCTCTACCAGCAGAACACCGTGCAGTCCCTCACCCGCCTGGAAACCCAGATGGGACTGCTGCTGCAGGAGCGCCGGCTGCACCCGATCCCGGCACCGCTGCAGGCGCCTGGCCGCCCCTAGACATCATAATTGGAGACAGTCGATGCCCGTCACCTACAATGCTGCCGTCAAAACCTCTCGCATGACAGCAACCCGCGACTACTTCGCGGGCGGCACGCTCGAAATCATGTCTGCGGCTGACGTCGTCCTGGCCACTTTCACACTTACCGGCGTGGGTGGATCGGTCGCGACAGGTGTGTGGGCGCTTGCGTTCACAGCCTCAACCGTCGCCGCAGGAGACGGTGGATCCGGCACGGCGGCGACCAAGGCGCAGATCAAAAATTCGGGTGGCTCGGCGCACATTACCGGGCTGACGGTTGGCACCACCGGCGCGGACATCAACCTGAACAATACGTCCATCGCGACCGGGCAGTCGGTCACGTTGTCGTCCGCCAGCATTACGCACGCATGAGGATTCGCGATGGCTATAACGACCGTTGACCAGCTTGTGAGTGCGCTCGGGAACAACTCATCCCGGATCTTGATTGACAAGGCCAGCCTCGCGAATGCTGCGGCCGGACAATTCCACTCGCTTTGGCGCGCAACGGGCCAGCCGGGACAAGGCGCGATCCCCGCCGCGGCGGTAGTCTGCGATCACACGCTTGTCGGGGCCCTCGGGTTTTCCCAGCAAACAGCGCCGGCTACGTCCTACGGGGCGTGGATGAACGCGCTGTGCTCGAACGGCGCTGTGACCATCGAAATTCATGATCGCCTTATGCACATGGGCGGGCTCTCAGGAATTCTCACCACGGCGCAGACCGTCAATCTCGACGTCCACGCGAACCTCGCCACCGCAAACCTCGACGCCCGCAAGGGCGACGCGAATTATTCCGATATTCAGTGGTGGATGGAATGGTTCGTCGACACAGGCGCTACCGTCGCGACCGCCACAGTGAACGTCACTTACAACGATGGTTCATCCGGCAATCTTGCAGCCATTTCGCTCGCTGCGACGCGCCGCGCTTCCTTCATGCAGGCACTGAACGGGTTCATCCCGGCCGCAGATAGTGGCAAGTACATTCGCGACGTCAACACGGTGACGCTATCCGCGACGACAGGCACCGCAGGCTCGTTCGGGTTCACGGCAACCCGCCCCCGAATGACCATGCCTATCCTTCTCGCGAGTAAACTCGAGATTTTCGATTGGGCCGCACTTGGCCTGCCGGAAATTTTCAATGCGTCGTGCCTCTTTGCCGTCCAGATGGCGAGCACGACGTCCACGGGCATTGTGCGCAGCAGCGGCAAAATTTCCCATGGCTAACCTGCTGATCCGTCGCGGGGTTGTCAGGGCTCCTCCCCTGGCGCTTTTCGTAGATGGTTCGCCTGCCGGCACGCTCGCGACGACGGAGTTTTTTGGACCGCCGGTCGCGGCAGAAGTGGTCGGAACACTCGACGCGACCGAAACTGGCTCTGACAGCCTCGCGGCATCGGGATCGCCGATCGTATCCGGCACGTTGGCAGCCGCCGACACAGGCTCTGACAGCCTCGCGGCATCGGGCACAGTAGAACAACCAGCCGTTACAGGTTCCCTCGCAGCCACAGAAACTGGCAGCGATACGCTCGCCGCCTCCGGCTCTTCGATTGTTGCTGGCACGCTGGCAGCCGCCGAGGCCGGTACGGACGCTTTTGCATCCACCGGCTTGGTGCTTGTCTCCGGCGGACTGACGGCTGCCGAGGCCGGTTTGGATGTACTCGCAGCGGCGGGAACCCTCACTCCGCTTGCCGTTACGGGCATCTTGGAGGCTGAAGAGGCTGGGGACGACGCCGCCGCGTTCTCCGGCGCGGCCCTCATCGTAGGCACGATGAGCATCGAAAACGTCGATGCCGATGGGTTCTCCGCCTCGGGCACTCCCATCGTCTTCGGTGCGCTATTTGCGGCCGACCAGGGGGAGGATGCGTTTGGCGGGCCGCGCGCATCGATGCAGCAGGATGATCAGCGCCGCATCATCGTCGCACTTGATCGCCGCGGCATCGTGGTCATACCGGAGCCGCGGCGGTTCACGTTGGTTCCGGATCGCCGCAGCATCGTGCTGGACGATCTCGGCCGCCTGTCTCTGGTCGGGTAGGGCGCGCGATGGTGGCGGCGCTGCCCGACATCGCCGTCATCCTGGTCGGTCTCACGGTCCTCGCCGCGCTCGCCGTGTTCGTCATCGACACCGGGCGGCAGATCGCTCTTCGTGAGGGGTCCCCGACCCCTGCCGGACTGTGCAACAAACTGCGTAACATTCCATGGGTTCGATCATTGAAAGATATCGCGAATTTCGAACAATCGAATCCCGTAGGGAGCGCCAAGCCTTTCTCAAGGCTTGAAATGATCCATAAGAATCAAAGATTTACGGGGTCAATCATTTTGGCCTGTCCCCATGGTTGGCCGGACGTGTCCCCCCAAGTCTCCGGGCGATGCGCTGGGGGCGACTCGCCGTCTTTCATGCATGCGGTTTTCGGGGGCGAGAGACCATCAAGTCGCGTTAGTCGTCGTGCGCGCCTAGATGCGTCTGAACGTCGTGACGTTGCCCTCAGTTTCTATCCAGCCTTGAGTTCGTTCCGGCGGTTGGTTTGGCCCTCTCGGGCGGGTTGAGCGGCGTGGGCAGACGCGGAGCTGTTCACTTTCCGAGAGCTGACCTGCCACTGAGATGTCATCCAGCGGCGATTAGAGCCTCGGCGGGTTTTACGCCTTGTGGCGCGGTGGGAGCAACGTGCGATCGGCGAAGCTGGTCGGGATTGCGCAGCCGATCGTCCGTTGCCGTGAAGTTGGCGGCATAGGCC
>CALRLZ020000027.1:0-58074 GCA_943368975.1 Archangium gephyra | reverse complement strand
TCGAACGTGTCGTAGACGAGAGTCTCCCGCGGATCGCGCGAGGGCGGCCGGCCAAAGTCGCGCTTCGCCCGCATGTCCTTCGACAGAAACGGCGAATCGATGGTCATCAACCCGCCGATGCGATGGCCGTGGGTCGCCGCGAAGGCCATGGCGGGGAAACTGCCGAAGGAATGGGAGACGACGACCGGCTTTACCGGCCCCGCATCGAGACCCGTCGCCGCGATGGTGGCGAGCATCTCGCCCATCAGGTCGTCCATCGAATAGGCCGGGCGCCAGTCGGTGCCGCCCATGCCCGACCAGGACGGGGCGACGACGCGGTGGGTCCGGGCGAAGAAGGGGGCGAGATGGCTCCACCAGTCGGCATGGGCCGAGCCGCCGTGCAGCAGCAGCAGACCGGGCTTGCCGCGCTCGCCCCAGGCCAGGCACTCGATCGTCACGCCGGCGCCCTCATGCGTGGAACGCTCGGGCTCGGTGGCGAGGGCCTGGGTGAACCATGGCGGCGCCGGCGGCCTGGCGCCGGCGAAGGCGACCAGGGGTGCGGGGATCGGCTCATTGGCCATGCGGAATTCCCGAAGATGAACCTCTGCGGCCAGCATTCACCCCGCCCCCGGCCGTCGCAATAGGCCGAACGGCAGGAGCGGGATGCGGCATGGCCCGGGGCAGGCTCCGATCAGCCGGCCTTCTTGAGGTGGCCGAACATGATGGCGCGGGCCTCGTCGTCCATCTGCGCCTTGAAGGTGAAGCGGTCCTTCAGGGCGACGGCGCGGGCGGCGGCGGGGCGGGCCGCCACGGCATCATGCAGCTTCTTGACGTTCGGATAGCGCGACCAAGCGTCGTCGCCGAGGACGAAGGGCAGCATGCGGATCCAGCCCCAGAGCGCCATGTCGACGATGGAATAGGCGCCGCCCACCATCCAGTCGCGGCCGGCGAGGTGCCCCTCGACCACCTTCAGGTGGCGGTCCGCCTCATACTGGTAGCGGTCATGGGCATAGGGCACCGGCTCGGGGGCGAAATGCTTGAAATGCACCGCCTGGCCGAAATAGGGGCCGATGCCGGAGGCGACGAACATGAGCCAGGACAGGAGCTCGCCGCGCGCCTTGGCGTCGGAGGCCGGGGGAATGAACTGGCCGCTCTTCTCGGCGAGATAGAGCAGGATGGCGTTGGAATCGAAGACGACGGCGTCGCCGTCGACGATGGCCGGCACCTTGCCGTTGGGATTGATGGCGAGATAGCCGGGTGCGAACTGGGCGCCGGTGCGGGTGTCGACCGCGACGGGCTCATAGGCGAGACCGGTCTCCTCGAGAAGGAGCGCGACCTTGGTCGGGTTGGGCGAGCCGTTGAAGTAGAAGCGGATCATCGGGGGACCTTTCTTGAACCGGCCTTCAGCCGGCGGACATGGTGAGCGGCGGCCCGATATCGTCGGGGATCGGGCAGCTATAGGGCGTGGCTTTGGTGCGGCGGGCAAGATCCGCCTTGGCGGCGGCCATGAGCGCCGGATTCGACAGCACGGCGGCGCCGGTGGCGGCCATGGCTTTCGCCACATGGACCATGGCCTTGTGGGCGGCGGGCGTCTTGCCCTGGGCCACCACCTGCCAGGTGTGGAACGGGGTGCCCACCGCGACCGTGGGCGCATGGGCCTGCACGGTCGGCACCACCCAGCTGACATCGCCGACATCGGTCGAGCCGATGAAGGGATTGCGCCTGGCGTCGAGCGGCACGGTGAAGTCGGCCAGCGGCTTGTCCTCCGGCTCGAGGCCAATGGCGCGATAGACGCTGGCAATGTCCTGCGGCGTCAGGGTCGCCTGGATCTGCCGGGCGAAATCCTTGTCAGCCTCGTCGAAATGCGGCGGGCCGAGCTCTTCCATCACGCCCTGCAGCGCCTCCTCCAGTGGCGTATTGCCGAGGATGTTGGAGACCGCGGAGATGATCTTCACCTCCATCTTCGTCTCGGTCATCAACGCTGCGCCCTCGGCGATCTTCTTCACCCGCCCGACCAGTTCGAGCATGCCGGGCAGGTCGCGGGCACGGATCGAATAGCGCACGCGCGCATGGGCCTGCACGACGTTGGGGGCGATCCCGCCGGTGTCGAGGAGCGCGTAATGCACCCGCGCGTCGGAGGGCATGTGCTCGCGCATGTAGTTGACGCCGACATTCATCAGTTCGACCGCGTCGAGCGCCGAGCGGCCGAGATGAGGCGAAGCCGCGGCATGGGCGGCCTTGCCGGTGAAGATGAAGTCGGCGCGGGTGTTGGCGAGCGACAGCGGCGGAGCGACCTCCCACCAGCTTCCCGGATGCCAGGTGATGGCGATGTCGGCATCCGCGAAGGCGCCGGCGCGCACCATGAAGGCCTTGGCGGCGCCGCCCTCTTCCGCCGGGCAACCATAGTAGCGGACGCGGCCGGGGATGCCGTTCTCGGCGAGCCAGTTCTTCATGGCGGTGGCGGCGAGCAGGGCGGCAGAGCCGAGGAGGTTGTGGCCGCAGCCGTGGCCGTGGCCACCAGCCTCGACCGGGCGATGTTCGGCGACTCCCGCCTCCTGGCTGAGTCCCGGCAGGGCGTCATATTCGCCGAGGAAGGCGATGACCGGTCCACCCTCACCCGCCTCGCCGATCACGGCGGTCGGGATGCCCGCGACCTTCTCGGTGATGCGGAAGCCCTCGGCCTTCAGCTGGGCGGTGTGCTCGGCGCAGGAGCGCGCCTCGGTATAGCAGACCTCCGGCATCCCCCAGACGCGGTCCGAAAGTGCGATGAGACGGCCCGATGCCGCGTCCACCTGCCGCCACAGGTCGCTTCTGTTGTCCATGATGCCCTCGGGGTCGATCAGCCAGCGCGCATAACACTGCCGCGCTGCAGCGAAGTCCAGCGCGCCTGTGCATGGTTGACCCGACCACCCGGCGGACCGCCGGCCTTCAGCCGACGGCCGCTGCGCAAGCTCACGCCGCCTTGGCGCGGGCGTCGTGCTTGGCCAGCCGGTCGAAGAGATAGTCGACCTCGGCGCGCGCCTTGGCCGAGAGCGGGGCGCTGGGCTTGCGCTGGGCGTCGGAGGCGATGACGCCGCGCTTCTTCATCAGATATTTGCGCACGGCGAGGCCGGCGCCTGGCTGCTGCTCGTAGCGGATCAGCGGCAGGTGGGCGTCGAAGAGATCGTGGGCGGCGTCGCGCTTGCCGGCCTTCTGCAGCCGGACCACGTCCACCAGCATATCCGGGAAGGCATAGCCGGTCATGGCGCCGTCGGCGCCGCGCTCGCATTCGAAGTCGAGGAACAGGCCACCATTTCCACAGAGGATGGAGACGTGGCGCATCGAGCCGTCGGCCTCAAAGCCGCGCAGGGTCGAGATCTTCTCCAGGCCCGGCCAGTCCTCGTGCTTCAGCATCACGCAGGACGGCAGGTCCTGGATGATGGCGCGGATGACCTTCGGGCTCATCACCACCGAGAAGGTGATGGGGAAATCCTGGATGCAGAAGGGCACGTCGTCGCCGATCGCATCCACCGCCTGCTTGTAATAGCCGATGATCTGGTCGTCGGTGCGCAGCGTGTTGGGCGGGGCGATCATGACGCCGGCAGCGCCGGCATCCATCACGGCCCGGGCGAGCGAGCGCATGGCGGCGAAACCCGGTGCCGATACGCCGACGATGACCGGCATGGTGGGGCCGGCCCGCTGGATGATCTGCTTGGAGATGGCGACCGATTCCTCGGCGGCGAGCTTGGGCGCCTCGCCCATGACACCGAGAATGGTGAGCCCGTCGGCGCCGCAGGCACGGTAGAAATCAACCATGGAATCCGTCGACTTCTCGTCGATGCGACCGTCCTCGTGGAAGGGCGTCGCCGCGATGACATAGACACCGCTGGCCGTGGTCAGATCCGTTCCGTTCGCCTTCATGGCTCTTGTCCTCTCGAGGGGGGCGCGTTTCGATGCTGGCGATGCCACGGAACGAGGGTGGCGGTCAAAGCCGGCCGTCGCAAGGCTTCCATGCCGGGCCGCTCACGGCAGCGCCACGAAAGGATCGGCGAAGCGGACAGCGCTCGCCTGAACCTCCTTCAGGAAAGCGCGGACGACGCGCTTCGGTGGCTGCCCGCGGGCCGTCAGGGCGAAGGCCTGGATCGGCACCCGCGGGCTGAGCGGCCGGAAGACGAGGTCGTAGCGGCCGCCGACGACGGCGAAGGAATCGACCACCGCGACGCCGACACCGCTCTCGGCGAGCAGGCAGGCGGTGCCGCTGTAGCGCGTCTCCACCATCACCCGCTCCTGCAGCGCCGGGGTCCAGAAACCCTGGTTGAGGGCGAAGCCCAGCGGGGTTCCCGGCTCGAAGCCGACGAGCGGATAGGCGGCGAGATCGGTGGCGGAAATCTCGGACCGATCGGCCAGCGGATGATCGGGCGGACAGACGCAGACCATCTGTCCCGTGCAGATGGCTGTGGCCTCGATGCCCGGCCGCGGCTGCGGCGAGAGCGAGAAGCCGAGATCGACGAAGCCGGTCTCGACACCCTCGACGACGCCCGGCGTACGCCTGACATCGAAGAAGACATGCATGTCCGGCCGGGTCGCGAGAAAGGCCTTCAGGGCGCGCGGCACCAGGGCGTTGGAGAGGGCCGGGGTCGAGAGGACCCGCAGGCTCCCGGTCCGCGTGTCGCGCAGGTCCTTCAGTTTCTGGGAGAAGGCGCGATAGAGCGAGAAGATCGGTTCCGAGCCGCGCATGACCTCCTGCGCCTCGGCGGTCGGAACCAGGCGATTGCCGATCCGGTCGAACAGCGGCAGCCCGAGCTGGGCCTCGATCTGCCTGATGGCGTTGGAGACGGCCGGCTGCGAAATAGCCAGCGCCTCCGCCGCGCCGACGGTGGTCTGGCAGCGGATGACCTCCCGGAAGATTTCCAGTTGCCGCAGATTGAGCATGGACGGGCCCTCGTGCCCATGGACCGGGCAGTATAATCAATGGTTATATTCCGGGTCCTACTATTCATCGTCAATGATATTGAGGTGCCCTTTTTTGCGTGGTTCAGTTGGGATCCACCGCCGTCAGAGCGGTTTTGCAACAGAGGGTTTCCATCATGCTCCGCCATATTCTCGCTGCCGCAGGCCTTGCGGCGCTCATGACCGGACAGGCCCTGGCGCAGGCGCCCATCAAGACCGCCGTCGACGGTACCTTCGCCCCGCACGCCTTCCCGAACCTTGCCGGCGGCGGCATCCAGGGCTTCAACGTCGACCTCGCCAACGAGATCGGCAAGCGCCTCGGCCGGCCCATCGAGATCACCTCGACGCAGTTCTCCGGCATCATCCCGGCGCTGAATGCCGGCACCTACGACTTCGTCATGGCGCCGGTGACGGCGACGCCGGAGCGCGCGACGAGCATGCTGTTCACGGAAGGCTATCTGGATACCGACTTCCGGCTGGTCACCCGCCGGGGCGATGCGCCCGTCACCAACCTGGCCTCGCTGCGCGACAAGGTCGTCTCGGTGAATCGCGGTTCGGCTTACGAGAGCTGGGCGAAATCGATGGAGGCGAGCGTCGGCTGGAAGGTGGAAGCCTTCGGTACCCAGACCGACGCCGTGCAGGCGGTCATCGCCGGTCGCGCCGTCGCCAACATCACCGCCGAGACGGTCGCTGCCTTCGCCGTTCGAAACAACCCGCAGATCAAGCTCGACTACCTGCACAAGACCGGCCTCGTCTGGGCGGTGCCGGCGCGCAACGGCGACACCGCGACCCGCGACATGGTCGAGAACGCCATCGAATGCATCAAGAAGGACGGCACGATGGCGAAGATCTTCGAGAAGTGGTTCGGCATCGCGCCCCGGCCGGATTCGGCCGCCGCCACCATCTTCCCGGGCTCGGGCGTTCCCGGCCTTCCGGGCTATAACGCGACCGCCCGCGAGCCGCGCTGCTGATGTCGGCACTGCTCGACGTCCGGGGCCTGAGAAAGAGCTTCGGCACCACCGAAATCCTGCGCGGCATCGACTTTTCCGTCGCCGCGCGGGAACTGGTCTTCATCATCGGGCCGTCGGGCTCGGGCAAGTCGACCATGCTGCGCTGCTGCAACAGGCTCGAGGAGCCGACGGCAGGCCAGGTGATCGTGGACGGCGTCGACCTGATGGCGCCAGGCACCGACATCAACGCCATGCGCCGGCAGATCGGCATGGTCTTCCAGGCCTTCAACCTCTACCCGCACATGACGGCGCTCGGGAACGTCACGCTGGCGCTGCGCAAGGTGCTGGGCAAGAGCCGTGATGAATCCGAGGCGATCGGCCTCGCCGCGCTCGACCGCGTCGGGCTGAAAGAAAAGGCACCGAGCTATCCGTCCGAACTCTCTGGCGGCCAGCAGCAGCGCGTGGCGATCGCCCGGGCGCTGGCGCTCGAACCGAAGATCATGCTCTTCGACGAGCCGACATCGGCGCTCGATCCGGAACTGGTCGGCGCGGTGCTCGGGGTGATGCGCGACCTCAAGGCCTCGGGCATGACCATGGTCGTCGTCAGCCACGAGATGCGCTTCGCCCGCGACGCCGCCGACCGCATCGTCTTCATGGCGGAGGGCCAGATTCTCGAACAGGGCACGCCGGCGGAGATCTTCGGCAACCCGCAGCATCCCCGGACACGGGACTTCGTCGGGGAATTGTCGCGGTGACCGGACTCGAGCGCTTCCAGGACGCCTTCCTGAAGCCGGAGCTCATCGCCCGCTACTGGCCCGATATCCTCTCGGGCGTGGCGGTGACGCTGCAGATCGCCGTGGCGGTGGTGATCACGGGCCTGGCCCTCGGCCTCGTCCTGGCGGTGATCCGCAGCTACCGCTCGCGCCTCGCAAACGCGCCGATCATTGTCTTCGTCGACATGTTCCGCGCCCTGCCACCGCTGGTCGCCATCCTCATCGTCTATTTCGGCCTGCCCAATCTCGGCATCAACATTTCCGGCTTCGCCGTGCTCTGGCTCGTGCTGTCGCTGGTGCTGGCGGCCTTTGCCGAGGAGATCTTCTGGTCGGGCATCGTCTCGGTGCGCAAGGGCCAGTGGGAGGCGGCGCGCTCCACCGGGCTCAATCACTGGCAGACGATGACATCGGTGATCCTGCCTCAGGCGATCCGCATCTGCGTGCCGCCGCTGACCAATCGGACCATCGCGGTGACCAAGAACACCGCGCTCGGCACAGTGATCGGCGTCGGCGAGATCATGAACGAGGGCACCTCGGCCATGTCGCTGTCGGGCAATGCGACGCCGCTGATGATGGCCGCCGTGGCCTATATCCTCATCTTCGTGCCGGTGGTCGCGCTGGGATCGTGGATCGAGCGGCGCTTCGCCTGGAAGAGGGCGTGATGGAGATCTTCCTCTTCCAGTTCCTCAACTTCGACATCATGCGGCAGGCCTGGCCGATCATTTTCGGCGGCGCGCAGATGACGCTGCTGCTGTGCCTCGCCGTCATTCCGCTCGGCCTCGTCGGCGGGCTGATGGTGGCGACGGGGGCGATGGCGCGCTCGCGGGCGCTGCGGCTCGCCACCAAGGCCTATGTCGACTTCTTCCGCGCCGTGCCGCCGCTGGTGCTGCTGATCATCATCTATTCCGGCCTGCCCTTCGCCGGCATCCGCATGTCGCCCTTCATGGCGGTCTGCATCGCCTTCTTCCTCAACGCCTCGTCCTTCTATGGCGAGATCTTCCGCGCCGGCATCGAATCCGTCGGCAAGGGACAATGGGAGGCGGCGCGCTCGACCGGACTGAGCTGGGTTCAGACCTACCAGTCAGTGGTGCTGCCGCAGGCCACCCGCAACGTGCTGCCGGACCTCGTCTCCAACACGGTGGAGGTAATCAAGCTCACCTCCATCGCCTCGGTCGTATCCTTCACCGAACTGCTCTATGCGGCCGACATGGCCCGCAGCGTGACCTACAACACCTCGCCCATCGTCCTTGCCGCCTTCCTCTACCTCATCGTCCTCTGGCCCATCGTGCGGCTCGTCAGCCGGCTCGAACACCGGCTTGGACACTAGAGTCCCCTCCAGGAGATCCCTCATGGCCCGCATCGTCACCGTCGCCGCAGCCCAGCTCGGCCCGATCCAGAAGGCGGAGAACCGCGCCAGCGTCGTCGCGCGCATGATCGCGCTGATGGAAGAGGCCAAGACGAAGGGCGCCAATTTCATCGTCTATCCGGAGATGGCGCTGACCACCTTCTTCCCGCGCTTCTACGAGGAGGACCGGGCGAAGATGGACCACTGGTTCGAGGCCTCGATGCCGGGTCCGGACACCCAGCCGCTGTTCGACAAGGCCAAGGCGCTGGGGATGGCGATGAGCTTCGGCTATGCCGAGCTCACCCCCGACGGCCATCACTTCAACACCTCGATCCTCGTCGACAAGACGGGCGCGATCATCGGCAAGTACCGCAAGACCCACCTGCCCGGCCATATCGAGTTCGACCCGGAGCGCACCCACCAGCACCTCGAGAAGCGCTATTTCGAGCCCGGCGACACAGGCTTTCCGGTCTGGCGTTTCGAGGGCGGGCTGATGGGCATGGCGATCTGCAACGATCGCCGCTGGCCGGAGACCTACCGGGTCATGGGCCTGCAGGGCGTCGAGATGGTGGTGCTCGGCTTCAACACGCCCTCGGTCAATTCGCAGCGCGCCGGCGAGGGCATGGAGGACCGGCTGTTCCACCACCGCCTGTCCTGCCAGGCCGGCGCCTACCAGAACGCCACCTGGGTGGTGGCGGTGGCCAAGGCAGGCACCGAGGACGGCAACCACCTGATGGGCGGCACGCTGATCGTCGATCCCAACGGCAAGATCGTCGGCGAACTGCCGCACGAGGACGACGGCGTGCTGGTCCATGCCTGCGACCTCGACGACACGATCTTCGGCAAGGAGACGATCTTCGACTTCAAGCGCCATCGCCGCATCGAACATTACGGCCTGATCACCGAGCGCGTGGGCGTCGGCGAACCGCTGGGACGCTGACAGCCCGCGGCGGCGCCACGGACGGCGCCTGCCTCGCGTGGAGGCAGGCTGCCGCATCCGAATCCAGTCACCCATGCGCGCCCCGCAGAAATTGATGCTTGATTTCAGGGCTTTGCGCCGGCGCACCGGCTGGCATATGAATTGTATGCAGCACCTTCCAGGTGACCGAACCTGGAGGCCGTCATGGCGCGCAAGACCCTCACGAGCAGTGCCTTTTCCCGCCGGACCCTGCTGAAGGGCGCAGCCGTGGCGGCAGGCGCGGCGACCCTCCCGGGTATGGCGGGCGCACAGGCGACCAATGCGCCGCTGCGCATCGGCATCTCGCTCTCCGACGTGCCGCGCATGTGGGGCGGGCCGGAAGGCGGCTTCGAGGGCCTGCGCTTCGGCGCCTATATGGTCTTCGACGCGCTGGTGAACTGGGACATGACCAAGGCCGATCAGCCCTCGGGCCTGACGCCCGGCCTGGCGACCAAGTGGGAGATCGACCCGGCCAACCGGCAGCGCTGGATCATCACCTTGCGCGAGGGCGTCACCTTCCATGACGGCACGGCCTTCGACGCCGATGCCGTGATCTGGAATTTCGATTCCATCTTCAAGGCAGATGCGCCGCAGTTCCACCAGCCGCGCGTCGGCCTCGTGCGCTCGCGCCTGTCATCCATTGCCGGCTACGCGAAGATTGACGCCAGGACCATCGCGGTCACAACGAATGTCGTCGACGGCATGCTGCCGTATCAGCTCGCCTATCTGTGGTTCGTCAGCCCGGCGCGGCTCGCCGAACTTGGCGGCGACTGGCAGCGGTTCACCCAGCGTCCTGCCGGCACAGGTCCCTACAAGGTCGTCTCCGTCACCCCGCGCGAGCGGGTCGAGCTGGAAGCCAACGCCGCCTATTGGGACAAGGCCCGCGTGCCGAAGACGCAGCGCACCGTGCTGCTGCCCATCCCCGACGCCAATGCGCGGATCGCGGCCCTGCGCTCCGGCACGATCGACATCGCGGAAACCCTGCCGCCCGACGCCATTCCCTCGCTGAAGTCGGCGGGCTTCCAGGTTGTCCAGAACTCCTATCCCCACATCTGGGCCTGGCGGCTCAACGTCAATGCCGGCACCCCCTTCGCCGACCTTCGCGTGCGACGGGCGGCAAATCTCGCCATCGACCGCGACAGCATGGTGCAACTGCTTTCCGGCACGGCGCTGCCCGCCAAGGGGAAGGTGCTGCCCGGCGATCCCTGGTTCGGCAAGCCGACATTCGACATCCGCTATGATGTGGCGGCGGCGAAGAGGCTTATGTCCGAAGCCGGCTATGGACCTGCCAAGCGACTCGAGGTGGTCGCGGTCATCGCATCCGGGGGTGGCGGGCAGATGGTGCCGCTGCCGATGAACGAGATGATCCAGGAGAACCTGAAGGAGATCTGGATCGACGTGAAGTTCGAGGTGGTCGACTTCACCACCATCATCAATATGCTGCGCGGCGGCACGCGCACCGACCAGCAGAAGGGCTTCCACGCCCTCAATATCGCCATCCCCTCCATCGACCCGACGACCGGCTGGGTGATCTACGATTCGACACTGACCGCGCCGCGCGGCGTCAACTGGGGCTGGTACAACAACCCCGCCATCGATGCGCAGATCAAGGTCATGCGCGAAGCCTTCGATCCCGCGGCGCAGAACGAGGCGATGGGCAGGCTGCACGCCCTGCTGGTGGACGACGCCGCGGCGCTGTTCGTCGTCCATGACCTCAACCCGCGCGGCCTGTCGGCCCGCGTGAAGGGCTTCGTCCAGGCCCGCAACTGGTTCCAGGACTATACGCCGGTGACGGTGGGCCCGGCGGCCTGACGGCCGGCGAAGCCCCGCCATTCGCCCGCGCCCGCGTCATGGCCCGGACAAGCCCGGCCATGACGTCATCGGCGGGTCCATGGAGCAGGCGGCCCCGTGACCGCCTCAGACCCTGAGTTTCTTCAACTGCGCCAGAAGCCCCGCAGTAGAGGAGTCCAGGCCCGACGCATCGGCGGAGTGGCCGGCCACCAGCGGCTCGAGCCGCGTCGCCAGTTCCTTGCCCAGTTCGACGCCCCATTGGTCGAAGGCATTGATGCCGAGGACGGCCGCCATGACGAAGACCTTGTGCTCGTAGAGGGCGACGATCATGCCAAGCGTCGCGGGGTCGAGCTTGCGGTAGAGGAAGGTGGTCGAGGGCCGGTCGCCGGGAAAGACCCGGTGCGGGGCGAGGCGCTCGGCCGCGGCCCTGTCCATGCCCCGGGCGATCAACTGGTCGCGTGCCTCCTGGAAGCTGCGGCCCCGCATCATCGCCTGGCTCTGGGCGAGGCAATTGGCGATCAGCAGGTCATGGTGCTTGCGGCCGCGCTCGTGCGGCGAGGCGGCGACGAGGAAATCGCAGGGCACGATCTCGGTGCCCTGGTGCAGGAGCTGGAAGAAGGCGTGCTGGCCGTTGGTTCCCGGCTCGCCCCAGATGATGGGCCCGGTCGGCCGCGTCACCGCCTGCCCCGAGAGCGTGACGCCCTTGCCGAGGCTCTCCATGTCGAGTTGCTGGAGATGGGCCGGCAGACGGGCGAGCCGCTGGTCGTAGGGAAGCACCGCATGGCTGGAATAGCCCCAGACATGGCGGTGCCAGAGGCCGAGAAGCCCCATGATCACCGGCATGTTGCGCTTCAGCGGCGCCGTGCGGAAATGCTGGTCGACGCGCTCGGCCCCCGCGAGGAAGGCGGTGAACTGGCGCGGCCCGATGGCGATCATCAGCGTGAGCCCGACCGCCGACCAGACCGAGTAGCGGCCGCCCACCCAATCCCAGAAGCGGAACATGCTGGCCTCGGCGATGCCGAAGGCGTTGACGGCAGGCAGATTGGTGGAGACCGCCGCGAAGTGCCGGCCGACCGCATCATCGCCGAGGGCCTGCGCCACCCAGTTCCGCGCGGTCTGCGCATTGGTCATGGTCTCCACGGTGGTGAAGGTCTTGGAGACGACGACGAACAGCGTGCGCGCGGGGTCGAGGCCCTTCAGCGTGTCCGCGATGTGGGCACCGTCGACATTGGAGACGAAGCGGATGGCAAGGCCGCGCCGGACATAGGGGGCGAGCGCGTGGGTCGCCATGGCCGGGCCGAGGTCCGAACCGCCGATGCCGATATTGACGATGGCGGTGAAGCGCTTGCCGGTGGCGCCGCGCAGCGCGCCGGTGCGCACGGCCTCGGCGAAGGCGAAGCAGCGCTCCCGTTCGGCCGCAACTTCCGGCATGACGTCACGCCCGTCGGTGAGCAGGGGTGCGCCCGAGAGGTTCCGCAGGGCGACGTGCAAGGCGGCACGGTCCTCGGTGGCGTTGATCCGCGCGCCGGCGAACATGGCGTCGCGCTTGCCCTCGACACCGGCGGCAATGGCCAGGTCGACCAGAAGCCGCATCGTCGTCGCTGAGACGCGCGTCTTGGACCAGTCCATCAGAAGCGGGCCGAGCTTCAGCGAGAAGCGCGCGAACCGCCCGGGATCCTCGTCGAACATTTCCGGCAGCGACATCACCATCAAAGCGCGACGGTTGGCTTCGAGCTCCTCATAGGCGCGGGTGACGGCATCGGTCATCAAGGAAGGTCCATCGACATGCAACAGGCAGAAGGCGGCGCGACCATCGTCGTCCATCGTGACCACATCATGATCAACCGGAACCGGGCAAGACCTCTCGGTCGCGCAAAACGGACAGCCCGGCGAAAGGAGCAAAAGCGGCCACCACGGTAGCATAGACCTCCCGCTTGTAGGGTACGACCACGCCGGGCAACACCGACAGTTGCTCCCAGCGCCAGGCATCGAACTCCGCCGCCTCCCCCGTCCGGGGCGCGGCGAGGTCGATCTCGCTGTCGCAGCCGGTGAAACGGAAGGCAAACCAGACCTGGCTCTGGCCGCGCCAGCGGCCGAGCCGGTGCGGCGGGCCGTGATAGGGCGGCCAGTCATAGACGAGGGGCTGCTGCAGCCGGCCGAGCACCTGCACCGACGTCACGCCCGTTTCCTCGAAAAGCTCCCGCCGCGCCGCCATTTCCGGGGCCTCGCCGGGGTCGGTTCCCCCTTGCGGCATCTGCCATTCGAAGCCGGGATAGATGACCTCCGGTCCATCGTCCCCGATGCGGCGGGCGATCAGGACCCGGCCCTGTGCATTGAACAGGGCGATCCCGACATTGGACCGGTAGGCTGCGTCAGCACCGCACATACGTATAAACACGCATTAATTGCCCCGCTCGGACATGGTCGATTGGTATCATCGCACATATTCCCGGAGGGAACCTCAACGCGATGGCCAGACCTCTAGCCATTACCCGTCATGATCGCATCCGCATGATGCTCGCGGAAGCCGGAACGGTCACTGTCTCGGGACTCGCCGGCACGCTCGGCGTCTCCCGAGAGACGATCCGACGCGACCTCAAGCTTTTCGCGGATCGCGGCGAGGTCACCATCGTGCATGGCGGCGCCTCGCGGCGCGGGACCGATAACCGCACGCAGATTCCGCCGATCATCGAAAACCCGTCCGGCCGCTCCGCCATCGCCCGCGCCGCTGCTGGACTGGTCGAGGACGGCAGCGTCGTGCTGCTCGATTCCGGTGCCACCGCCTTCGCCGTGGCCTCCGCCCTCGCCGGCAAATCACGGCTGACCGTCATCACCAACGGCATCGGCAATGCCGCCCTGCTGTCCCAGGTGCCCGGCATCAGGGTGGTGATGCTCGGCGGCGAGGTGGATGCGGCGAGCGACGGCGCGGTCGGTATCGACACGATGGCCATGCTGCGCAACTACCGCGTCGACATCGCCTTTGTCGGCGTGGGAGGCATGGCGGCGGACGGCCAGCCGACCGATTTCAGCCGCGTCTGGGCCGAGCAGCGCAAGCAGATGATCGCCGCCGCCAAACGCGCCTATTTCCTTGTCGATGCCTCGTCCCTCGATCGCGAGACGCCGGTGCGGATCGAGGGGGCGGACGCCGCCACGGGGATCATCGTCGACCAGCGCCCGGCCAAGGCGCTCGCCAAGGCCGTTACCGACCGGGGCCTCGAAATGCTGGTGGGCGCCTGAGCGGCCAGCGGCGCCGGGCAGGTCGGCCGTCGTCAGTTCCGCTGTCGCGTAGAACACCAGAAGCGCGAAAAGGATCTGTCGCCCGCAGGAGGTGCGCAAGGCCTCGCCCGCGAGCACGTCGCCGCGTTGCATCAGGCGCGCATGTTTGAACCGGCAGGCGAGAGCGCCGAGCACCATGGCGCCAACAAGGGCGGTCTTTGCCAGCACGGCCCAGCCGTAGCCGGTCCGGACCAGGGCGGCAGGTGAGCCGGCAAGAACAAGCGCCATGGCGGCGCCAGTGGCGACCGCCAGACCCGCAAAGACCATGGCGAAACGCGACCAGGCGAGCACCGTCTCGGAGGCGGTCCGCGGATCGCGCCGCCGGGCGACGCTGCGCAGAGCAAAGAGGCTACCGAACCAGAAGGCCGCGGCAGAGCTGTGAACAAGGCCGAGGGCGATCAGCTCCTGGCGGCGGGCATGGCCACCCGCATGGCCCGCCAGCACCGGGGCGAGGCAGACCAGCAAGGCACCGGCCGTCGCCAGTCCCGCCCCCCAGGCCGTACGCACGCGGGCGAAGAGCACCAGTGCAAGCCCGGCCAGCAAGGTGAAGGCGGCATCGCCAAAAGGCGAGCGGGCAATCTCGGGATAGATCTGCCAGCGGCCCATCCCCTCGCCGACCCCGGTCAGGGCCGCCGCGCGGAAAGGCCAGAGGGCGGCGTTGGCAACAAGGGCGAGCACGACGAAGAGTGTAAGCCAGCGGCGGGCGGCCCGGGCTTCGTCGAAGGTGAGCCGCTCGCTGAGGAAGACCAGGAACAGGGCCGCGCCGGCAGCCCCCATGGCGCTCGCCGTGGCAAGGGCCCGCACCAGGACCGCCACGCCGCGCACCGGATCGCCTGCGCCCTGCCAGACCTCGAGAATCATCGCCGTTTCCCCATGGTCAGATTGGGCTGCGGCGGAACCTCCATGCAAGGGCCGCAGTCGCCGAGAACGAAAGGATGGCGATAGCGAAGAGCAGCCAGAAGCCCGCCACCGGACCTGCTGCATCGAGAACCGCCGCATAGGCGGTGGGCGCCGCTGCGGTGACGATCAGGCCGGGCGTGGCGATGGAGGCGAGCACACCGGCATAGCCGTGCTTGCCGAAGAGGACGAGGGGAACGGCGCCCTTCACAATGGTGGCGAGCCCGACCGAAATGCCGAAGAGCACGTTGAAGGCGAAGAAATAGGGGACGCCGACACCGCCGATCGCCAGTGGCACGAAGGCCAGGACCATGACACCGGTGGAGATGTTGGCGAAGAGGAAGGGATCGAGGTTGCGGCCCCAGAGGATCTCGGCGAGTCGGCCAAAGGTCTGGAAGACGCCGCGCAGCGAGGAGATCCACACCGCCATGGCCGCCCCCATGCCCATCGCCACCACGGCCGGAATGAGATGGACCGACAGGGCGGTGGTGATGAAGGAATTGGCCGCCATGGCGATGGTCAGCATCAGCACGGCGAAGGCACGCTGGGCCGCCGGTACCAGCGGCTCGGGATCGGGCTCGCCGGCCCCGCTGGCTTCGCTGCCACCGATCGGGGCGCCGAAGCGCGGCAGCGACAGATGCAGCGGCGTGCAGATGACGAGAACGGCGAGGGCGCAGACCATCCAGGCTCCGCGCCAGCCGATGGCCTCGTTGGCATAGTGGCATATCGGCCAGAAGATGCTCGAGGCCAGACCGCCGAACAGGGTCAGGACGGAGATCGGCCGGCGCGCCCGCATGCCGTAAATCTCGACGAGGGTGGCGAAGGCGGCGTCATAGAGCGTCAGGCGCGAGGCGAAGCCGAGCACGATCCATGCAGCGATATAGACGACCTGATCATTGACCTGCGAGAGCATCAGCAGGCCGATGCCGCCGACGATGGAGCCGAGGGTCAGGGTGAACCGCCCGCCACGGCGCTGGATCAGCCGCGCCACCGGTTTCGAGACGATGCCGCCGACGAGCAGCGACAGTGAGAAGCCGGCAAAGATGAAGGTGAAGCTCCAGCCGAGCTCGGCCACCATGGGTTTGGCCAGCACCGAGATGCCATAGAAGATCGTGCCCCACGAGATGATCTGGGTGAGGCCGAGGGCGGAGATGATGAAGGGGAAGGATGCGCGCATGATGATGCCGGGATGCTGAAAGCGGAATGCGGCCCCGGTCAATCCGGGGCCGCCGCGATTCAGTCCTGCGTTTCCAGCACGCGAGCGGAGGCGCCGCCCCCGCAGCAGGATGTCGATCTGGTTGGTTCCGCCACCGCGGGGCCGGTGGAACAGACGCCCGTCTCCGGCAGCACCAACCGGACATCGGCGGCCGCCAGGGCATCACCGGCGAGATGGGCGACGATGGAGCGGACCTGTTCATGGCCCGTCGCCATCAGGAAGGTCGGCGCGCGGCCGTAGCTCTTCATGCCGGCGATGAAGTAGCCGGCATCGGGATGGGCGAGGACCGCATGGCCATGCGGGCGCACCGTCCCGCAGGAATGCTGGTTCGGATCGATCAGCGGGGCGAGCGCCACCGGACAATCCAGGGCCGGGTCGAGGGCGAGGCGCAGTTCCGCGGCGAGACCATGATCGGGCCGGAACCCGGTGGCGACGACGAGTTCGTCGACTACGAGGCGATCACCGCCATCGGTAACGATCACCAGTCCCCCTTCCGCCGCCGCGAGGCGCGCGATTCGGATGCCGGTGCGCACCGCGACGCGTCCGGATGCGACGAGGCCGGCGATGCTGGTGGCGAGGGCGCCGCGCTCCTCCAACTGGTCATTCGCGCCGCTGCGATAGGCGCTCTCGACGCTGTCGGCACGCAACAGCCAGACGATCTGCCCGCCGGGACCGTCGGCGGCGAGGCGCCCGAGATCGAGGATCGTTCCGATGGCCGAATGGCCCGATCCGAGGACGGCGACACGGCGGCCGGCATAGCGCCCACGGGCCTGCCCCAGCACGTCCGGCATGGCATAGGCGATATGGGCGGCCACGGCCGGATCCATCTCGCCGAGCGCCCCCAGCCCGCCCGAGAGCACGCGGTTGGGCGACGACCAGGTCCCGGAGGCATCGATCACGGCACGGGCACGAATCTCGGACTCACCGGCTGCACTGCGGAGGCGAACGACAAAGGGGCGCGACGCGCGGCCCGCATCCCGCACCCGGTCAGTGCCGGCACGCGCCACGGCGGTGACCTCCGTGCCCGTCACGAGGTGCGGCGCGATGGCGGGATGGGCCGCCAGCGGGGCGAGGTAGTCCCGGATGAGCGCGCCACCGGTGGGGTGGACATGGTCCGGCGGCCGGCGCCATCCCGTTGCCACGAGCAGCCGGGCCGCGGCATCGCTGACGTTGAACCGCCATGGCGAGAACAGGCGCACATGGGCCCAGGCGGACACCGCGCCGGCGGCGGTCGGTGCCTTCTCGATGATCCGCAAGGGGAGGTTGCGCTCCGCCAGTTCGGCCGCTGCGGCGAGACCGACAGGCCCGGCGCCAATCACCACAACGGGAAGGTCCTCATGCATCGTCATGTCGCCCATCATCTACTCCTTTTATCATTCTAGAAAGTTCGAAATACTTGGACTGCTGTTGCCCGTTTGCGTCCGGTGTCATCCGCATGCCGATGTCTCGCAGGGTGCGGCGGTCGCGTCCGCACAGCATTCGGCGGCGAGGAAGGCGACCAATTGCTCCATCACGTCGTAATGCGCCCGGCAGCGCAGCACCGTCCCCTCGCGCGTCTGGCCGGCGAGGCCGCAGGCGCAGAGCTTGGCGAGATGGTGCGACAAGGTCGAGGCGGGAATGCCGATGGCATCCTGCAGCTTGCCGACGGGCGTGCCGGCGTGACCGGCCCGCACCAGCGCCCGATAGATGGCGAGGCGCGTCGGGTTGCCGAGAGCTTCCAGCCGGTTCGCCTGGGTCAGGATATCCATGGCCGAAGACTGCCGCCGCTGACGGTCGGCGTCAATAGCTATTTCGACTATAATCGAAATATTGGGAAGGCGGTCAGCAATTGTGGAAGCCGGCGCCCGGGATCGGTGCCGGCATCAGGACGCCAAGGAGGCGCGGGACGTTCGCCGGCTCCATCACGATGGCGGAACCCTCCGGGAAGGCCCGGCCGCCGGCTGCCTCGCCGAAGAGCATCATCGCCGGCGTGCGGTGACCGACAAGGATGCGGTTCGTGCCGGCCGGCACCGGCTCGGCCATCAGCCGCCGGTGTTCGGACAGCACCCACTCGAGGCGCGACCCGGCGAAATCGTCGGCCGTCAGCCCGTCGATGACGGCCACCTGCCCGGCCCCGAAGGCCTCTTCCGCCGTGTCCCGGGCGCGGAAGACGGGACCGGCGAGGACCGGAAAGGCCACGGGGATGCCGAGGGCACGCAGGGCTTCGCCGATGCGGCGGGACTGCTCGCGCCCCCGGGCCGAGATGTTGCGTTGTCCGGCGCGGTCACCGATGCGATAGGAGCTGTCGCAGGGCATTCCCGCGGTATCGGCATGGCGGAAGAACAGCACCAGACCACCCTGACGCAGCCGGTCGACCAGCGGCCGCGCGGCCGGCGTGGAGGCATCCAGCGGCACGAGCTCCCGGGCCGAGGCCGGTGCGGCGAGGCAGGTGGCGGCGATGGCGCAGGCCGCAACCCATCGCAGGGCAGGCATCGGCTTGGGAATGACACGCATCGCTTTTTCTATCCGCTGCAGTCAGGCCGGACGAAGCGCCGCGACGTCGCAGGTCTGCACCGCCGTGACCGACACCGTGCCACCTTGCCCTACCCTGCGATCGCTTGCCTTCCCCCGCAAAGCCGATAGACATAGCCGCATTCTGAACGGGCGCGAGCGACGCCCGACAATGTTCAACGGGAGATGCCCATGTTCCGCGCCATGCCGTCGATGGCCCGCCTTGCCGCCGCCGCAACCCTGGTCCTTGCCGGCCTCTCGCTGGTGCCGCAGGCCGCCGAGGCGCAGAGCTACCCGACCCGTCCGATCCGCGCGATCGTGCCCTTCGCTGCCGGCAGCGCCACGGATATCGTCGCCCGCACCTTCGCCGACCAGATGTCGAAGACGCTTGGCCAGAGCATCGTCATCGAGAACCGACCCGGCGCCAACGGCCTGATCGGCGCCGACGCCGTCGCCAAGGCGGCGAACGACGGATACACGATCCTCGTCGGCACCAATTCGACCAATGCCGCGGCGCCGGCCCTGTTCAACAACGTGCCGTTCAACATGCACAAGGACTTCCAGCCGGTGTCCTTCCTGTGCTCGGTGCCGCTGATCGTGGCGGTGGCCAATTCGGTACCGGCGACGACGCTGCGCGAACTGATCGAACTCGCCAAGACCCGCACCGACCTGAGCTTCGCCTCGGCCTCGGCGTCGCAGCGCGTTTCGACCGAGATGCTGCTGACCATGACCGGCATGAAGATGACCCATGTCTTCTATCGCAGCGGTCCGAACGCCATGCAGGACCTGATCGCCGGCCGCGTCACCCTGTTCACCGCCGATCTCGGCGTGATGCTGCCGCAGGTCCGCGGCGGCACGGTGCGCGCACTGGCGGTGACGTCGCAGCAGCGCACGCCGCAGATGCCGGACCTGCCGACGGTCGACGAGGCCGCCGGCACCAAGGGCTATGAACTCATCGCCTGGTTCGGGCTCTTCACCCCAGCCGGCGTCCCCGCCGAAGTCGTCACCAAGCTGAACGAGGCCGTGCGCAACGCCGCCGCCAGCACCGAGGTGAGGGCCAGCCTCACCGACCGGCTCGGCATGGTGATCGCACCCTCCTCGCCGGAGGAACTCGCCGCGCGCGTCACCGCCGAGGCGATCAAGTGGGAAGAGGCCGCGCGCGTCGCCGGCATCGAGAAGCAGTGATCCGGGTCGCGACCCGCGCCGACCTGCCGCGCATTTCCGATATCCGCATGGCCGTCCGGGAGAACATCCTCTCCCGGCCGGACAAGATCGTCGACGCCGTCCAGTACCTGATCGACCGCGACGCCTTCTGGGTCTTCGAGGACGATGGCCATATCCACGGGTTCTCCTCGGCGGATCCTCGCGACGGCTCGATCTTCGCCCTGTTCATGGATCCCGCCAGCGAGGGCCGCGGCATTGCCCGCGCCCTGCTCGATGCGGCCTGCCGTCACCTGGCGACGGCGGGACACGGACGCGCCTGGCTGTCGACGGATCCCGGAACGCGCGCCGAGCGCTTCTATCGGCATCAGGGCTGGTGCGAGACCGGCCGGACCGCCGATGGTGAAATCCGCTTCGAGAAGGCGCTGGGTTAACGCACCGGGATCGCGCCCATGGCTTTGCCGACGGACTGGCCGCGACTGCGCGGCGGCGCTAGTCTGGCCGCATGACGCGCCACAGCGACGACCTCGACCAGACCATCACGCCGGAGGTGCTGCTCAAGGCCTATGCCTGCGGCATCTTTCCGATGGCGGAGAGCGCCGACGATCCCGGCCTCTACTGGGTCGAGCCGGAGCGGCGCGGCATCATTCCGCTCGACGGGCTGACGGTCTCCTCGCGCCTCGCCCGCACGGTCAAGTCAGGCCGGTTCGAGATCCGCCTCGATCACGATTTCGAGGCCGTCATAGCGGCCTGCGCCGCGCCCGCCGAGGGGCGCGACCAGACCTGGATCAATGCCCGCATCCGCCGGCTCTACGGTGCGCTCTTCCGCATGGGGAACTGCCACACGGTCGAAGCCTGGCGCGAGGGCCAGCTGGTCGGCGGCCTCTATGGCGTCAGCCTCGGCGGCGCCTTCTTCGGCGAGAGCATGTTCCACCGCGAGACCGACGCCTCCAAGGTGGCGCTGGTCCATCTCGTGGCGCGCCTCACCGCCGACGGCTTCCGCCTGCTCGACACGCAATTCGTGACGCCGCATCTCGCCTCGCTCGGCGCCGTCGAGGTGCCGCGCAACCGCTACCAGCGGCTGCTGGCCGCCGCCCTGCCCGTGCCGGCACGGTTCACCGCCACGGCGCTCGACCCCCTCACCGCCCTCACCCTCGTCAGACCCGCAGACGCATGATCCTTCGCCCCGCCACCGATGCCGACGGCCCGGCCCTCGCCGCGCTGATCGCCGCCACCTTCGCCGAATATCCCGGATGCCTGTTCATCGACGCTGAGTTTCCCGAGCTGAAGGCCCCCGCCAGCTATTACGAGCGGCAGGGGGGCCGTCTCATCATCGCCGAGAGCGAGGGCCTGCTCGTCGGCTCGCTGGCGGCGGTGATGACCGGGACGGCGGGGCTGGGCGAATTGTTCAAGGTCTATGCCCGTGCCGACCTCAGAGGATCGGGCCTGGCGCAGGCCCTCTATGGGCAGGGCGAAACACTGCTCCGGCAGCGCGGCGCCGACACGATCATCCTGTGGAGCGACACGCGTTTCCTCAGGGGCCACCGGTTCTACGAGAAGCTCGGCTTCGTGCGACAACCGGTGGAGCGCTACCTCGCCGATGCCAGCGCCAGCTGGGAATTCTGCTTCCGCAAGCGGCTGGCATAGCGGCGACGCGCGCCACGCGCTTCGGCAGAAGGGCGAGAGAACCGGCCCCGGCGGCCAGCCCCCTGCGCCCGCCAACCCCTGCGATGCGAGAAGCCCCGCCCTGCGCCGGATGGACTGGACCAGCCGGCTGCGGAACAGGACAAAGGCCGACCACACTGCAGGTCCCATGCACGCGCCCGATTCCGCTCCCCGACCCGTCCCCTGCACCTTGGCCGGCATGGTCGAGGGCGCCCGGCTGAGCGTGCCGATGCTGCCGGGCGTGCTGGTCTTCGCCGCGGCGGTGGGCGCGGCCTCCGCCGAAAAGGGCCTGACCCTCGGACAGGCCGTGCTGATGAGCTTTGCGGTCTATGCCGGGGCCTCCCAGCTCCTCGCCCTGCAGCTCTGGCCGGAGATCTTCTCGCTCTCCGCCATCGTCGCGCTCGTGGTGGTGACGACAGCGGTCAACCTGCGGTTCCTGCTGATGGGGGCGGCCCTGCAGCCCTGGTTGTCACGCGGGCCGGCCGGACCCGTCCATCTCGGACTCGCCGGCCTGACGGACGCCAATTTCGTCATCGGCTCGCGCTACCATGCGGGAGGCGGACAGGATGCCGGCGTGTTCGTCGGCGCCGGTCTCTTCATGTGGATCGTCTGGACGCTGGCGACCATTCCCGGCCATGCGCTCGGCCATCTCCTCACCGACCCGAAGCGCTTCGCCATCGACATGGTCATGCCGCTGACCTTCACCGTCATGTCGGTCGGCCTGTTCCGGATGCGGCGCGACCGGCTGGCCTGGCCGGTAGCGGGCGCGGTGGCAGTGATCACGGCCCAGTTCGTCGAGGGTTTCTGGTTCATCATCGCCGGGGCGCTCGCCGGCTCGCTGGCCGCCGGAATGTTCCGTGACCGCGGCTGACTGGACCGGCCCGGTCGCGGCGATCCTCGCCATGGCGGCGGCCACCTATATGGTGCGCTTCGCCGGGTACTGGATCATGAGCCGGGTGCCGCTGACACCCTTCCTGCGCGCTGCGCTCGAGGCGCTGCCCGGCGCCATCATCGTCGCCACCGTCGTGCCGCTGGCGATGCGCGGCGGCCTTTCCGCCTGGATCGGCGTCGCGGTGGCGGCGGCGACCATGCTGGCGGTGCGCAAGGACATCGCGGCGATGGCCGCCGGCATGGGCGCGGTCATGGCCGCGCGGGCCATAGGCCTGCCCTGAGCACGGACGACTTGACCCCGATCAAGGCGGGGCGTCGGGGCCGGGCGCATCAAGGCGCCATCACAGCCAGAGGTAACGACGCATGACGACACTCCCCCGTGGCTTTCACCGCATCCGCCTCAACATGGCACGCGCGCCGGGCTATCCCGAGGGCTCGAAGCTGCACGGCTATGAATTCGTCGCGCCGCTGAACGCGGAGGGCTTCATCGACGCCGAAGCGTGGAAGGAGCACCGGGCCCTGTGCAAGGTGCGTCGCTTCTGGCAGGGCGAGGCCGACCAGCATGGTCTTCTCGTCCACAGGGCGGGCGGCGCCAAGGGCGCGACCTGGACCTTCGACTATGACCCGACGGCCGAGGACGACGACGAGGCCGGCTTCCGCTTCGGCGACCACGCCTTCCAGATCGGCGAATATGTCTCCATCCGCGACGAGGACGGCGACCTCACGACCTTCGTCGTCACTTCGACGGATGCGGTCTGAGTTTCACGCGAGCGCGGCGACCAGCGTCTCGTAGAGCGGGTTGTCGCGCGAGAAGACGTAGTCCAGTTCGGTGACGCAGACGGTCTCCGCGCCGCGGTCCCGGAGGAAGCGCGCGAGGCCGAACAGGCCCTTGGGCGGGCAGTGCAGCGTCAGCATGCCGGAGGATGTCGGCCCGCCAAAGGGCGCCTCGACGCCGAAGCGGGCGCGGGCCTCGTCCAGCATGGCTGTGTCGGCCGAAGCGAAGCGCGTGCGCACCTCCTTCACCCGGCGGGCCCGCGCCTGGGACTCGATCCTGTCGAGCATGTCGCGGGCGGAGGCGAGCGCTGACGCATTCCAGGGCGCCGTCCGCGAGGCCACGAGATGGGCCTCCGACTTCATGATGATGCCGTCGTCCAGCACCTTCAGCGCATTGGCGGCGAGCGTCGCGCCGGTCGTGGTGATGTCGACGATGAGCTCGGCGGCGCCGGCCGCCGGCGCGCCCTCGGTCGCCCCCGCCGATTCCACGATGCGGTAGTCGGCGATGCCGTGGCGGTCGAAGAAGGCGCGGGTGAGGTTCAGGTATTTGGTGGCGACGCGCATGCGCGAGCGGTGGCGGGCGCGGTACTGGCTGGCGACGTCATCGAGATCGGCCATGGTGGCGACGTCGATCCAGGCCTGCGGCACGGCGACGACGACATCGGCGCGCGAGAATCCGAGCGGGGTGAGCGAGACCAGGCGGTCCTCGGGCTCCGGGGTCGCCTCGTGCATGAGGTCGAGGCCGGTGAGGCCGAGATGCACCGTGCCGGCCGCCAGTTCGCGGGCGATGTCGGAGGCCGAGAGGAAAGCGACCTCCACCTGGTCGAGGCCCGGGATCGTGCCGCGATAGTCGCGGGCACCGCGGCCCTGCACCGGCTTGAGCCCGGCACGCTCCAGGAACCCCTGCGCCGATTCGAGGATGCGGCCCTTGGAGGGGATGGCGAAGACGAGCGGCAAATCGGTCATGCGCGGCCTCCCGCCACGGCGAGGCGCTCGACCCAGAAGGCGCAGCCCACCGCCGGCACCTTGATGTCGAGCCCCATCTTGGCGGTCATCATGTCGGTGAGCCGGTCGTAGCGGCCGCCGCCGACAAGCGGGCGGCGCTCCCGGCCCGACCCGTCATGCACCTCGAAGACCAGGCCGGTGTAGTAGTCGACGTCGCGGCCAAAGCGCGTCGAGAAGCGCGCGGTGGACAGGTCGACCCCGGCAGCGGCGAGCAGCGCGTTGCGGCGAGCCAGCCGGTCGATGGCCGGGCCCATGGCGAGGCCGGACGCCGTGGCGAGATCGCGGATCGCGGTCTCGGCCGACGCGGCGTCGGTGTCGATGGAGAGCAGCTTCTGGACGACCGCCACCTGGTCCGCACCGAGGCCGCCAGTGCCGAGCGCCGCCTGTTCGAGAAAGCGTTCGGCGACGTCGGCGGCGGAGCGGCCGCCGACCGTGGTGATGCCGGCGATGGACAGGAGGTCGGTGACCAGGGCGCGGGCCGCCTTGGGGTCTGACCCTTCGAGGGCGGCCAGCAGGCCGGCATGGGTGGAGCCGTTGCGGGCCGGTTCGGCGAGGCGCTTCAGGTCGCCTTCCAGCATGCCGGAGCGCCGGAAGTCCTTGGCGAGGCGCCGGCGCCAGGCCGGCGGCAGGCCGAGGGCGGCCACCAGGGCCATGAAGATGCCGACATCGCCGATGGCGAGGGAGAGTGGACCATCCGTGTAGAGACGCGCCCCCTTGAGGGCCAGGGCGACGACCTCGGCCTCGGCCGCCTCGTGGTCGGCCCGCCCAAGAAGCTCGATGCCGGCCTGGTTGAATTCGCCCGCCATGCCGGGGCGGTGGCGGAAGACGGGTCCGAGATAGGAATAGGCCGCGGCGACGCCGGCGCGCGGGCCTTCGAGATGGGCCTGGACCACGGGGATCGTGTAGTCGGGCCGCAGGCAGAGCTCCTGGCCTTCCGCGTCGCTGGTGAGGAAGAGCCGACGGGCGAGCGCCTCGCCGACGAGATCGCGGACGAGATCGGCGGCGATGAGCAGCGGCGGCTCGGCGCGCGCGAAGCCGGCCTCGGCCAGCAGGCTCGCGAGGCGGAGATCGAGATCGGAAAGGGCGCGCGTCATGCGGTGTTCCGGGTGATTGGCCTTCGATCGGATCATGCACTGCATAGCTGACAGTGCGTCCCCCTAGGCCTTGCCGCCAAGCCTCTAGCCTTCCCGTGCCGCGAGGTCGAGCCCCTGGTCCCAGTAGGGCACCGGGCCGTAGAGCGCCGCCAGCCAGTCGACGAAGACCCTGACCTTCTGCGGCAGGAACCGGCGCGTCGGGTAGACAGCATGGACTGCGACCCGTCGCGAGGCGCGCCATGGCGGCAGCACGACCTCCAGACGGCCATCCTTCAGCTCCGGCCCGACATCCCAGGTGGAGCGCAGCGCGATGCCGATGCCGGCCAGCACCGCCTCGCGGACGACCTCGGAGGAATTGGTGCGCAGCGGCCCGTGCAGCCGCACGACCTGCAGCCCGTCTGGACCCTCCAGCCGCCAGGTATCGGCATTGTGGGCCAGCAGCGCGTGATCGGCGAGGTCGGCGAGACTGGCCGGCCGGCCGCGCGCCGCGAGATAGCCGGGCGTCGCGACCAGCAGTCGGTGATTGGGGGCGAGGCGCCGGGCGACGAAGGAGGAATCATCGAGTTCGCCGATGCGGATGGCGACGTCATAGCCCTCGGCGACGATGTCGACGAAACTGTCGGAGAGTTCGAGATGGACGACGAGATCGGGATTGGCGCCGAGGAAGGCGCGCAGATGCGGCGCGATGTGCAGCCGGCCGAAGGAGGTCGGCGCCGAGACCCGGAGGGTGCCGCGGGCGAGGTTCGAGCGGCGGGTGACGAAGGTCTCGGCCTCGTCGATGGAGGCGAGGATGGCAACGACGCGCTCGTAATAACCCTGCCCCGCTTCGGTCAGGGACAATTGCCGCGTGGTGCGCTGGAGCAGACGCGTACCGAGCCGATCCTCCAGCCGCTTGATGCGCTTGGAGATGACCGCCGGCGACAGGCCCATCTCGCGCCCCGCGGCCGACATGCTGCCCGCGGTGACGACGCGGGCGAAGACCTCAAGATCCGCGAGTGGCGTCAAAAGAAAGCCCCTATTCTTTCCTGCAGGGAAACAATCTTGACCTGTTCCGCACCATTCCGCCAGAGGGGATCCAGCGTATAGTCATGTGAAATCAATCCAGCCGGGAGGGGATCTGTATCCGGGAATGGCGTCCTTCGAGCCACGAAGAGCGCCGGGTCCGACATGCAGCCCCAAACCCCTGAGAGGGAGGACATCATGGCCATCGCCTTTCCCGCGCCGCGGGCCGACGTGCTGGCGAAGCGCGACCGCGTCGTCGCCGCCCTCCGGGCCATCGTGCCCGGCGAGGGCGTGATCACCGAGGAGAAGGAGCGGCGCGCCTTCGAGACCGATGCGCTGACTTCCTACCGGCGGGTGCCCATGGTGGTTGTGCTGCCGGAGACGACGGAACAGGTCGCAGCCATCATGGCCTTCTGCCACGCCGAGGGCGTGCCGGTGGTGGCGCGCGGCGCCGGCACCTCGCTATGTGGCGGCTCGATCCCGCAGGAGGATGCGGTGGTCCTCGGCGTCGCCAAGATGAACCGGGTGCTCGACGTCAATTTCGCCGACAGGACCATGCGGGTCGAGGCGGGCATCACCAATCTCGCCATTTCCGGCGAGGTCGCCCATGCCGGCTTCTTCTACGCCCCCGATCCGTCGAGCCAGCTGGCCTGCACCATCGCCGGCAATGTGGCGATGAATTCCGGCGGCGCGCACTGCCTGAAATATGGCGTCACCGCCAACAACATCCTCGGCCTGAAGCTGGTGACGGTGGAGGGCGAGATCGTCGAGATCGGTGGCGGGGCGCTGGACTCGCCCGGCTATGACCTGATCGGGCTGCTGGTCGGTTCCGAGGGTCAGCTCGGTGTCGTCACCGAAGTGACGGTACGGATCCTCAGGCAGGCGGAGGGCGCGCGGCCGGTACTTTTCGGCTTCCGGGAGATCGCCCAGGCCGGGCAGACCGTCTCGGACATCATCGGCGCCGGCATCATCCCCGTCGCCATCGAGTACATGGACCGCGAGGCGATCCACATCTGCGAGGCCTTCGCCAAGGCCGGCTATCCCCTCGACGTCGAGGCCATGCTGATCATCGAGGTCGAGGGCTCGGAGGCGGAGATGGAGGCCATGCTGGCGCGGATCGTTGCAATCGCCCGCCGGCACGACGTGGCGACGGTGAAGGAATCGAAATCGGCCATGGAGACGGCGGCGATCTGGAAGGGGCGCAAGTCAGCCTTCGGCGCCACCGGCCGCGTCGCCGACTATATCTGCATGGACGGGACGATCCCGACCGGGCGCCTGCCGGACGTGCTCGCCGGCATCGACCGGATCGTGAAGGGCTATGGGCTGCGCGTCGCCAATGTCTTCCATGCCGGCGACGGCAACCTGCATCCCCTCGTCATGTTCAACGTCAACGACCCCGCCGAGCAGGTGAAGGCCGAACATGCCGGCGAGGACATCCTCAGGCTCTGCGTGCAGCTCGGCGGGTGCCTGACCGGCGAGCACGGCGTCGGCATCGAGAAGCGCGACCTGATGCGGGAGCAGTTCACCGAGGTCGACCTCCTGCAGCAGACGCGGATCAAGACCGCCCTCGACCCGAAATGGATCCTCAACCCGGCCAAGGTGTTTCCGCTGGATGCGCCGCGGGACGAAGCCCCACGCGAGGCGGCATGATGGACCATTTGCAGCCCGTCGATGCATCCGGCGAAATGCCCCACCCGCACCCTCCCCGCTGCGCGGAGAGGGGGACTATGGCGTCGCGCCTCCAGCCGGGGACGGCTGCGCCGGGCACAATCCTTATGATGACGCGGGACGTCGAAGTCCCCCTCTCCTCGCGCCAGCGAGGGGAGGGTACGGGTGGGGCCTTCTGGTACGGATCAACAACGGCATGACCCTCCACACACCCTCCTCTTCCGCAGAACTGGCGGCCGTCGTTGCCGCGGCGCGCCGCACCGGTACGCCGCTGGCCGTGGCGGGCGGCGGCACGCGCGCCGGCCTCGGCCGGCCGGTCCAGGCGGCCGCGACGGTGTCCACCGCGAGGCTCTCGGGCCTCACGCTCTATGAACCGGCGGAACTCGTCATCGCGGCGATGGCGGGGACACCACTGCGGGAGGTGACGAAGGCGCTGGCGGCCAAGGGGCAGCGCCTGCCCTTCGAGCCGATGGACCATCGCCGGCTCTATGGCACGACCGGCGAGCCGACGGTGGGCGGCGTCGCCGCGGCCAATGTCTCCGGTCCGGCGCGGATCAATCTCGGGGCCGCCCGCGATTCGATGATCGGGCTGAAATTCGTCAACGGCCTGGCCGAGGACGTGAAGTCCGGCGGCCGCGTGATGAAGAACGTCACCGGCCTCGATCTCGTCAAGGCGCTGGCCGGGTCCTTCGGCACGCTCGCCGTCTTCCACGAGGTCTGTTTCAAGGTGCAGCCCGTCGCCGAGGGCGAGCGGACGCTGGTCGTCGCCGGGCTGTCCATTCCACAGGCCGTGGAAGCCCTCTCGGCGGCGCTCGGCTCGCCCTTCGAGCCGACGGGGGCGGCGCACCTGCCCGCTGCCGCTGGAGAGGCGGCGCGAACCCTCATCCGCATCGAGGGCTTTTCGGCGTCCCTCGCCTATCGCACCGACGCACTGTCGAAGCTGCTCACCCCCTTCGGCGCCATCGAGACCCTGGAGGCCGATGCCTCCGCCGCCCTCTGGGCTGATATCCGGGATGCTGCCCTCTTCGCCGGGACGGACGAGGCGGTCTGGCGCCTCTCGGTGCCGCCCTCGGCCGCCCCGGCGCTCGCCGAAAGGCTGGCACCGCTCTCCCCCCGCCTCCTCCTCGACTGGGGCGGCGGCCTCGTCTGGGCGGGCGTCGCCGCCGCGGGGGATGCGGGAGCGAAGGCCGTCCATGCTGCGGCGAAGGCCGCCAGCGGCCATGCGACCCTGGCGCGGGCGCCCGATCTGGTGCGGCTCGCCGTCGATGTCTTCTCTCCGCCGGCCGGCCCGCTGATGGCGATCCAGCGCAAGATGAAAACGAGCTTCGATCCGGCGGGATTGCTCAATCCCGGCCGCATGTATCCGGGGGTTTGAGGTCCATGCAGACGAACTTCACGCCCCAGCAGCTCGCCGATCCGGCCATGGCGGCCTCGGAGAAGATCCTGCGGACCTGCGTCCATTGCGGCTTCTGTACGGCCACCTGCCCGACCTACCAATTGCTCGGCGACGAGCTCGACAGCCCGCGCGGGCGCATCTACCTGATGAAGGAGATGTTCGAGACCGGCCAGCCGGCGACGGCAGAGGTGGTCAAGCATGTCGACCGCTGTCTGTCCTGCCTCTCCTGCATGACCACCTGCCCCTCGGGCGTGCACTACATGCACCTGGTCGACCATGCCCGCGCCCATATCGAGGCGACCTACGAGCGCCCCTGGACCGACCGGCTGATGCGCTCCGTCCTCGCCAATATCCTGCCCTATCCAAACCGGTTCCGCCTAGCGCTGGCCGGCGGGTTCCTGGGCAAGAAGGCGCTGTCGGCGGTCTCGGTGCTGCGCTGGAAGGGCCGGGCCGCGGTCGCCGTGTCGCGCAAGGCGGTCGGACCGATCTCCGAGCGCATCGGCATCCTGAAGCGCACGCGGGCGATGATCGGCCTCGCCCCGGACCGGCTCCCCGCCCGCTCGCATCTCGATCGCGGCGGCGTGCATGCGCCGGAGGGTCCGAAGCGCGGCCGCGTCGTGCTGCTGCAGGGCTGCGCCCAGCCGGTGCTGCAGCCCTCGATCAACGAGGCGACGGTGCGTCTCCTCACCCGCCTCGGTGTCGAGGTGGTCTTCGCCAGGGGCGAGGGCTGCTGCGGCGCGCTGGTCCATCACATGGGCCGCGAGGACCAGAGCCATGGCCAGGCGAAGCGCACCATCGATGCCTGGATCGCCGAGATGGACGGCGAGGGCCTCGATGCCATCATCATCACCGCGTCGGGCTGCGGCACGACGATCAAGGATTACGGCTTCATGTTCCGCGACGACCCCGCCTATGCGGCGAAGGCGGCGCGCGTCTCGGCCATCGCCAAGGATGTCACGGAATATCTGACGACCCTCGGCCTGCCGGCCGCGGCGCCGAACGGGCTCGTCGTGACCTACCATTCCGCCTGCTCGATGCAGCATGGCCAGCAGATCAAGGACGCGCCGAAAAACCTGCTCAAGGCCGCCGGCTTCACTGTGAAGGAACCGCCGGAAGGGCATCTGTGCTGCGGCTCGGCCGGCGTCTACAACATCATGCAGCCGGAGATCGCCGAGCGGCTGCGCGACCGCAAGATCGCCAATCTCGACAAGACCCGGCCGGACATCATCGCCGCCGGCAATATCGGCTGCATCACCCAGATCGCCAACGGCCATGCCGAAAGGGGTGGCGGCGCGCCGATCGTCCATACGGTCGAATTGCTCGACTGGGCGACGGGCGGGCCGGTTCCCGAGACGCTGGAGGCGGCCGGCTTGGCGCAGCGGCTGGTGCCGGCGCTCGCCGCCGCGGAATAGGGAGCGGCCGCGCCGGGCGGCGCTCAGGCGCCGGAGGCCCGGTCGGAGCGGTGGAGCGGGCCGAGACCGTAGCGGGCCAGAACCTCGGCGAGATCGGCCTCGGTCACGGCGCCGTCGGCCATGGCGAGGGCGCGGTTGCCGATCAGCGCCCATTTGTCGAAGGGCAGGAGCCGCATCAGCGAGGCGCGCAGACGCGGCATGGTCGCGGCAAGCTCGGCCATGGTGACGACCTCGCGGCGGCGGTGAAAGTCGCGCTGCTTCTTCGCAAAGCGGCGGTTGGCGCCATCCGCGATCTCGTAATTGGCGAAGCCGAGACCGGCCTTCAGATATTTCAGGTGCCAGTAGGCGAAGCCGATGAAGGTCCGGCGGAAGTGGCGCTTGCGGAAGTCCTCGTAGCGGCGGTCGTGCACGAAATAGGCGTCGGGCGTCACGGGGAAGAAACCGTGGTCGCCATTGCCCGCCAGCGGTGTCGCGGCGAAGACGCCGACCCGCCCCTGGTCGTCCCGCGCCAGGTTGATCCCGGAAAAGCAGGCCATGCGTCCGGGCGCCAGCCCGTCCCGGTGGATATCCGCCGCCATGCGGGCGAAGGCACCGTCCATGGCGACGTGATCATCGTCGATCTTGAAGGCGACCTGGCGGGTGGTGCAGGCGAGGGCGAAGTTCGAGTAATTGACAACGCTGTGGGGTGAATTGGCGGGCTCGGCGATATGTTCGTCGGAGCCGGGCGGAAAGACCCGCGGCAGGTAATGGACGATCCTCAGCTTCTGCGGCCCGAGTTCGTCCTGCAGCGCCGCGAGGATCGCCTCGGTCCCGTCGGTGCACTGGTTGTAGACGACGACGATCTCGTCGACATGGGCGGCGTGGCTGCGAATGGCGGCGGCCACGAAATCGGCCCCGTTCCGCGTCCGGACGAAACCGGAGATGCCCGGCCGCCGGTCACCGACCCGCAGAGCGGCGGGCGTGAAGGAATAGGTCTCTACGCGCGCGATCTCGGCCATGTCATCCGCGGGACGGAATTGCTGCCCGTCGCCATAGCGCCTGCGGGTGGCAAAAGCCAGACGAAGGCCGGACGCCGGATTTTATCCTCCAGTGGAACAAGTCTTCATCACCCTCGTCCATTTCGGAACAGACGGCGCTGCGCTAGAGTGTTCCCACAGAATGCGGCTCCTGGAGGAAACAGGCCATGACCACGACCGGCGTCACCATCACGGGGGCCATGGGCCCGCGCTATGACGAGATCCTCAGCCCTGAGGCCGTGGCCTTCGTGGTCGACCTGCAGCGGACCTTCAACGAGACGCGCAAGCGCCTTTTGAAGCTGCGGGCCGAACGGCAGAAGCAGTTCGACGCCGGAACCCTTCCCGATTTCCTGCCGGAGACGAAGCACATCCGTGACGCCGCCTGGACCGTCGCGCCGATCCCGGCGGACCTGCAGGACCGCCGCGTCGAGATCACCGGCCCCGTGGACCGCAAGATGGTCATCAACGCGCTGAACTGCGGCGCCAAATGCTTCATGGCCGATTTCGAGGACGCCAACTCGCCGACCTGGTCGAACCAGATCGAGGGCCAGATCAACCTCAGGGATCGCTGGGCAGGCACGCTCGCCTTCACCGACCCGAACAGCGGCAAGTCCTATGCGATGAAGGACAAGGTCGCGGTCATCATTCCGCGGCCGCGCGGCTGGCATCTGCCGGAAGTCCACATGCATGTCGACGGCGAGGAGATGTCGGGCTCGCTGTTCGATTTCGGCCTCTATCTCTTCCACAACGCCAAGGCGGCGTTGGCCCAGGGCTCGGGCCCCTATTTCTACCTGCCGAAGATGGAGAGCCATCTCGAGGCGCGGCTGTGGAACGATGTCTTCGTCCACGCCCAGGAGAAGCTCGGCATCCCCCGCGGCACGATCAAGGCGACCGTGCTGATCGAGACCCTGCCGGCGGCCTTCGAGATGGACGAGATCCTGTTCGAGCTGAAGGACCACATGGCGGGCCTCAATGCCGGCCGCTGGGACTACATCTTCTCCTTCATCAAGAAGCTGGCGCGCAACCAGGCCTATGTCCTGCCGGATCGCGGCCAGGTGGTGATGAGCAAGGCCTTCCTGAAGGCCTATGCCGAGCTCCTGGTGAAGACCTGCCACAAGCGCGGCGCCTTCGCGATGGGCGGCATGGCGGCGCAGATTCCGATCAAGAACAATCCGGAAGCCAATGCCGCCGCCTTCGCCAAGGTGAAGGCCGACAAGGAGCGCGAGGCGACCATCGGCCATGACGGCACCTGGGTCGCCCATCCGGACCTCGTGCCGGTGGCGATGGAGGCCTTCGACCGGCTGATGCCGACGCCGAACCAGGTGGCCCGCCAGCGCGACGACGTCGTGGTCGGGCAGAAGGACCTTCTCGAGATCCATCAGGGCACCCGCTCGGAGGCCGGCTATCGCGAGAACATCCGCGTCGGCGTCCAGTATATCGAGGCCTGGCTGCGCGGCCGTGGCGCCGTACCGATCTACAACCTGATGGAGGACGCGGCGACCGCCGAGATCTCCCGCGCGCAGATCTGGCAGTGGACGACCTATGGCGTGGCGCTGGAAGGCGGCATCGCCTGCACCCCGGCCTTCTTCGACAAGGCGCTGAAGGAGGAGATGGAGGTGGTGAAGGCCGAGGTCGGAGCCGAGGCTTTCGAGAAGGGGCGATTCGCCGAGGCCATCGCCCTCTTTGCCAAGCTGTCCCTGGCGCCCGACTTCGAGGAGTTCCTCACCCTTCCGGCCTATCGCATGCTCGCCTGAGCGACGAATCGGCCGCGATGGTCAAATTGGTTAACAAACCCCCTGTGGCCACGCCGCCACAGGGGGCTTTTATTGGAATCTTCTGCATCCTGATTGGGCATTTTGCCGGCCTCTGCCCGGTTTTTTGCCTTGTCGCCCCCGGCCCGCATGTGGCGTCATTGTGACGAACATGTGGTGATTCGGGTTGGCGGCCTGCGCCGACCGCAGTCAGGAGACGCAGATGTTTCGCAAAACGATGCTGACGGGCCTGCTGGCCGCGACGCTGGGAAGCCAGGCGTTCGCCGCCGACGTCGCTGCGCCGGCCCCGATCGCCGCGCCGGCCCCCTGGGCCTTCGATTTCGCTTTCGGCGGCAAGGTTCTCTCGGACTACAATTTCCGCGGCATCTCGCAGTCGGCGCGCGGCCCGGCGGTCAACGTCTACGGCGAGGCCCGTTACGGCTGGCTCTATGCTGGCGCCGCCTTCTGGACGACGAAGCTGCCGAACCGGCCTGTCGGCGAAGTCGACCTCTATGGCGGCATCCGGCCGGTCGTCGGGGACGCAACCTTCGACCTCGGCGTGATGTACTACCTCTACCCCAACGAGCGGCAGTTCGTGACTGCCGGCCTGGCGGCACCGGCCCTCAACGGCGTCTGGGCTCCGGCGCGCAGCAACTTTGTCGAGGTCTACGGCAAGGTCGGCTACGATTTCACGCCGCAGTTCAACGCCGGCGTGGCCATCTACTACGCGCCCAACTGGCTTGGTACCGGCGCTCCGGGCACCTATGGCGAGGTCAATGCCAAGTATAAACTGCCGAATGACTTCGCGATTTCCGGCGCCGTCGGCTACTACTGGCTCGGGACGACGTCGGCGGCGCTCGGTGGCGTCAATCTTCAGGACTACGCTTACTGGAACGCCGGCGTGTCCTGGACCTACAAGGATTTCCTGACGCTCGACCTGCGTTATCACGGGACCAACCTGTCCTCCACGAACTGCTTCAACATCACCGGCGACTATCGCGGCGTGTTTACCGGCTCGGGCCGGTCCAACTGGTGCGGCCACAGCGTCGTCGCCAGCCTGTCGATCGATCTGCAGTGGTCGAAGCTGCCCTACAAATAAGTCCGTCGCTCCGCTGCGCGGTGCCACGAGGCCGGGGTTCGCCCCGGCCTTTTTCGTTGGATCGGTCAGGCCCCTGCGACTTGCCGCCACGCCCCCTCCCAGCCTCTGGCGCATGGTGCGGCCATGTACCATCTTCCCGCTACCTGAAGGCTCAGGCTCTGAATCGCGACATCAGATCGCAATGAGACCATGCCAGACAGGAACCACGCGGGGGCGACCCGCCACGAACGTTCTTCCGGAGGATCTTTCCCCATGAACCAACAGGAACGCGATATCATCGCCGGACTGTTCGACCGCCTGCGATCGGCCGAGAGCCAGCAGCGCGACCCTGCCGTCGATGCCTTCATCAAGGAGCGCCTCGTGCAGCAGCCGGGCGCGGTCTACGCCCTGCTGCAGACGATGTATGTCTCCGACCAGGCCCTGAACGACCTGGCCAAGCAGAACGAGACGCTGCAGGGCCAGGTGCAGTCGCTGCAGAATCAGGTCGACCAGGTGCAGCAGCATCTCCAGCACGTGCAGCGCCAGGCCGAGCAGCCGCAGAGCGGCGGCTTCCTGTCGAGCATCTTCGGCTCCAAGCCGGCGGCGCCGCCGCCGATGCCGGCGCGTCCGCTGAACACCGGCATGGCACCGCCGCCGCCCGGTTTCGGCCAGCCTCAGGGCGGCCCGCCTCCGGGATACGGCGCCCCTCCGCAGGGCAATTTCGGTGCTCCCCCGCAGGGCAATTTCGGGGCTCCGCCGCAGGGCAATTTCGGCGCCCCCCAGCAGGGTGGCCCCTGGGGCCAGCCGATGGGTGGACCGCAGGGACGTCCGATGGGCGGCCCCTGGGGGCAGCAGGCCGCGCCCGCCCAGCAGGGTGGCGGTGGCGGCGGCTTCCTCGCGACGGCCGCGACAGCTGCAGTCGGTGTGGTCGGCGGCATGCTGGCGGCCAATGCCATCTCCAGCATGATGGGCGGCGGCACGAGCACCGCCTCCGCAGCGCCGGCTTCGACGCCTGCGCCCCAGCAGGCGGCCGATAAGCCCGCCGCGCAGGACAGCTTCACCGGTGATGACGGCTCGGGCGGTTACGGCGGTTACGACGATTCCGCCGGCTATGACGACGGCGGTGGCGACGACTACTGACGCGCCCCGCGTGCTTGACGACCCAGCGGCCGCCCCACCGGGGCGGCCGTTCTGCATTGCCGCGGTGCCTGCTGGACATTCGGGAAGGCGGGTGGCATGAACCGGTCTGATCGACAGGCGCGCGGGCAGGCGATGAAGACCTTCTTCCTCAAGTTCTTCACCTGGTGGAACAGCCAGACCTTCGGAACCCAGCTCACCATCTGGCGGGTGGGGGTTTTCGTCGGCGAGGACGAGTTCGGCAACAGGTATTACCGGTCCCGCTTCGCCAAGGACCCGGCCCTCGGGCACGAACGGCGCTGGGTCGTCTATCACGGACAGGCCGAAGCCTCCGCCATTCCGCCGGGCTGGTGGGGCTGGATGCACCATCGGACCGCCGAGCCGCCCACCGCCAGCGCCTACCAGCCACGCGCCTGGCAGCAGCCGCACCAGCCAAACGCCACCGGTACCGCCGCGGCCTATCGGCCGCCGGGTTCGACCCTCAATGCCGGCCGCCGGCCGAAGGCGACGGGCGACTACCAGGCCTGGACCCCCGGCTCCTGAGGCCGCAAGCCGACCGCCGGGGCGGCATGGTTCCGCCATGTTCGCGGCCATAATGATCGCCGGACGCCGGACCTCCCCGCATCCAGACCCGGCCCGAGCGAAAGCGGCCCGGCAACAGGGACACCAGATCAGGCCTTGGCGAACAAGATTGCGATCCTCTCCGCGCTGACAGCGTTGGCCGTCGTCGCTCTGGCCCTGATCCCGCCTGCCAGCGCACCGGCGCTCGCCCAGCTCCAGCTGGGCCCGCCACCGACGACCCAGCAGCGCCCGCCGCCGCCGGGACAGACGGCACCCCCGCCCCGGCCGCAGCGGCCGCCGCGTCAGGCGGCGCCGTCCGACACGCCCCCCTCGCAGCAGGACGCACCGCGCGAGCGCCGCCAGGCGCTTCCCGGCGAGACCGTGGCGCCGGCCCCGGACGAAACGGTGATCGCGCCACCGCGCCAGAGGCTCAACAATCCCACCGCCGTCTTCTCGGGCCTCGACAAGATCACCGGCCGAATCATCAGCTTCGACGTCGCCATCGACGAAACGGTGCAGTTCGGTGCGCTGCAGGTGACGCCGCGCATCTGCTACACCCGGCCGCCGACGGAGACGCCGCAGACGACCTCCTTCGTCGAGGTCGACGAGGTGACGCTCAACGGCGAGGTCCGCCGCATCTATGGCGGCTGGATGTTCGCGGCGAGCCCGGGCCTCTCCGGCGTCGAACACTCCGTCTATGACGTCTGGCTGACGGACTGCAAGCAGACGGCACCTTTGGTCCAGGGCCAGGCGCCAGCGCCTGCCGCCGCCGCGCCCGCCCCACAGGCACCTCCCCCGCAGCGCCGCTGACCCTTCCAGGGGGCGCGATCCGTCGCAGGGCTTCCGAATTGATCCGCGGGATACTCGCCCGTAGAAGGTCCGCATGCGCCACCTGCGCCTCGCCCTCGCGCTTCTCATCGCCCTCGCCCTGTCCGCCGGCGGATTGCTGTCGCAGGCGGCCAAGGCGCATCGTCTGGCGGCGGGAACCATGCCGGGGATGCTCTGCATCACCGAGAAGGACGGGCCGGCCCCCGCGCCCCATGCCGTCTGCGACGATCACTGCCTTGGTGCCCCGCCGGCAGAGGGTGGGCAGTCCGCCGCGACGGGGGCCCCCGTCGAATCCCACGATCCCGCGGAGCGGGAGCGGAAGGCCCCCCACGCGCTCCGGATCACCTCGCCCCTGACCTTCGATCATGCCGCGAGAGCGCCGCCGGCTGCCGCGTGAAGCCGCTGCCACGCCCTCTCCTCTTATCGGGACATGATCATGAACAGACGTCTTCTTCTCGCGGCTGCAGCCGCCCTTCTGCCTGTCGGCCTGGCGCAGGCCCAGACCCACGGCACACCCCAGGTCTCGACCTTCCGTGTCGGACCGCTCGTCATCGAGGCGCCTTGGACCCGGGCGACGCCCGGCGGCGCCAAGGTCGCCGGCGGCTTCATGGTGATCCGCAACACCGGTACCACGCCCGACCGGCTGATCGGCGGCACCTTCCCCAATGCGCCCCGGGTGGAAGTGCATGAAATGGCCACGGTCGATGGCATGATGCGCATGCGCGAGGTGCGCGGCGGCATCGAGATTCCGGCCGGCGGTTCGGTGCAATTGCGCCCCGGCGGCTACCACATGATGTTCATGGACCTGTCCGAACAGATCCGGACCGGCGCCGCCCAGCGCGGCACCCTGGTCTTCGAGAAGGCGGGCACCGTCACCATCGACTACTCTGTCGCGCCTGTTGGGGCACCCGGACCGTCGGGCGGCCACGGCCACGGCGCTCCGCGGCACTGACGGCCATGATCAGCCGCCGCACCCTCCTGGCCCTGCCCGCGGCGTTCGCCGCGGGTGAGGCCGCAGCCCATTCCTACCGCCATGGCGACCTGATGATCGGCCATGCCTGGTGCCTCCCCTCGGAAGGGCCGACCACCCGCGCCTTCATGCCCCTGGCGGTCGTCCAGGGCCAGCCGGACGTGCTGACCGGCGCCAGCACGCCGGTCGCCGCCGCGGTCCAGTTCGTGCCGGTGGCGGGCCAGCCGCCCGCCGCGCGGTGGGACATCATCCCGCGCCGGCCGATCGGCATGCGCGCCGACGGGCCGCATGTGCTGCTGACTGGCCTGAACCGGCCGCTCAGGGTCCGCGACCGCTTCTCGATGACCTTGGTGTTCGAGCGCAATGGCCCTAAGGAGGTCGAGATCTGGGTGGAGCGGTCGCCCTATTCCAGCTGAGACCACCCCGAAGCCTGCGGAACCATCCCATGCGCTCCATCGCCCTCGACAGCCTGGCCGACGACCGGGTCTACAAGATCCTCTGCTCGCTCGTTGTGCCGCGGCCGATCGCGCTGGTCTCGACGGTGAATGGGGACGGGCTGGTCAATGCCGCGCCCTATTCCTTCTTCAACGTCTTCTCGGAGGCGCCGCCGCTGGTCGTCCTCGGCCTGCAGCACAAGGCCGACCGCTCGCCGAAGGACACGACGCGCAACATCGCGGCGACCGGAGAGTTCGTCGTCAATCTCGTCGACGAGCCGCTGGCCGACGCGATGAATGCCTGTGCCACCGAGTTCCCCTCGGACATTTCCGAGGTCAGCGCCGTCGGGCTGACGACGGCAGCGTCGCAGCAGGTGGCGCCGCCGCGCATCGCGGAGGCTCCGGCCGCCCTCGAATGCGTGCGCGAGCTGTCGCTGAACTTCGGACCGCAGCGCGAATTGCTCATCGGACGTGTCGTGCATGTCCACGTGCGCGAGGACATCATGGACGAGCGCTTCAACGTCGACATGGCGCAGTACCGCCCGGTCGGCCGGCTGTTCGGCAATCTCTATGCGCGCCAGCAGGACGTCTTCGGCCTCGAGCGCATCGACGCGGCGGCCTGGGCTGCGGGACGGCGCCCCGCAGGGCTGTGAGCGGCTTCAGGCGATGAGGCCGTCGGCGCCCATCCGCGCGATCAGGGCTGGCAGGTCCGTGGCCTGACGTGGTGGGCTGACCAGGTAGCCCTGGACATGGGTGCAGCCGCAATCGCGCACGATGGCGAGTTGCTCCTCCGTCTCCACGCCCTCGGCCGTGGTCTCGATGCCGAGGCCGGAGCCGAGATCGGCCATGGCGCGGACGATGGCGACGTTGTCGCGGCTCTGGCCGAGATCGGCGATGAAGGACCGGTCGATCTTGATCTTGTCGAAGGGAAAGCTGCGCAGGTAGCTCAGCGATGAGTAGCCGACGCCGAAATCATCCATGGCGATGCGCACGCCGAGGGCGCGCAGCTCGTGCAGCATGGCGATGGTGACGTCGTCCCGCTGCAGCAGAACCGCCTCGGTGATCTCGAGCTCGAGGCGGCCCGGCCTCAACCCGGATTCCTTCAGGGCGCGGCGGATCGTTTCGACCAGTGACCGGTCCTTGAACTGGACGGGTGACAGGTTGACCGCGACCTGCAGGGGATCGGGCCAGTGGGCCGCCGCGGCACAGGCCTGATGGAGGACCCATTCGCCGAGTGCCAGGATCAGGCCCGTCTCCTCGGCCAGTGGAATGAAGTCGGCAGGCGGCACGGCGCCACGGAACGCATGATCCCAGCGGATCAGCGCCTCGAAGCCGGCCAGGCGGAGATCGGCGCTGACGACCTGGGGCTGGAAGACCAGGTGGAACTCGTTGGTCTGCAGCGCCTGCCTGAGATCGAGTTCGAGCCGGCGGCGCGCTTCGAGCCGGTGGCTCATCTGCGGCTCGAAGAGGCGGAACATGGCCCGCCCCTCGGACTTGGCGCGATAGAGCGCGAGATCGGCGCATTTCATCAGGTGGTCGCCGCTGACGGCATCCTGCGGGGCCAGTGCGATGCCGACGCTGATCCCCGAATTGATGAGATGGCCCTCGGCCACGAAAGGCTCGGACATGTCGCGCACGAGCCGCCGCGCCAGGGTCTCCGCCTCGTGACGGCCTGCACGGTGCAGGAGGATGGCGAATTCGTCGCCGCCCAGCCGGGCGATGGTGCCGGCGCCGTCGACCGCCCGTCCCAGCCGTTCCGCCACGAGGGTCAGCAGGACGTCGCCGACCGGATGGCCGAGCGTGTCGTTGATCGACTTGAAGTGGTCGAGGTCGAGGCAGAGCAGCGCCATGGGTACGCCGGAACGACCGACATCGGCCAGACCTTCGGCCATGCGCTGGCGGAACAGCACGCGGTTGGGCAAGCCGGTGAGTGAATCATGGTGGGCGAGATGGACGATATGCTGTTCCGCCTTGCGGCGCTCGGTGACGTCCTCGTGGATCGCCACCCATCCGCCATGCGGCATCGGCTGGTAGAGAACCTTGAAGATGCGCCCGTCGGCGAGCTGGCGGTGCGACAGGAACTCGCCCCGGCGCAGCCGCTCCAGATAGCTTTCCAGCAATGACTCCGGCGTCGCGTCGGTGTAGTTGCCCAGCGCGATGCTGTGCTCGGCGATGGTCCGCATGGTCACGCCGGGGCGGACCACATCGGGCGACATGCCGTACATGTCGAGATAGCGCGTGTTGCAGACGATGAGGTTGAGGTCCTTGTCCAGCATGCACAGACCATGGGCCATGTTGTTCAGCGCGGCGTCGAAGCGGCGGTGCTGCTCGCGCAGTTCGAGCGCGGCCCTCTCGCGGGCCGTGATGTCCTCGAAAGTCGCGACCCAGCCGCCATTGGCCATGGGCTGGGCCCTGATCGCGATGATGCGCCCGTCGGCGAGGTGCCGCTGGAGCATCGGCTCCTTGTTGTCGACCAGGGTGCGGATGAAGTCCTGATAGACCGTCTCGGCATCCTTGCCGGCGAGATGGGCCCCCTTGGCGACGCTGCGGGCGATAACCGCGCGCATGGTCATGCCCGGCTGCACCTCCTCCTCGGTCAGGCCATAGATTTCCCGATAGCGGCGGTTGAGGACCACGATCCGGAAGTCGCGGTCATAGACGCACAGACCCTGGGCCATGCTCTCCAGCGTGGCGTCCATCAGGATGTTCTGTTCGAGCATGGCCGACACGGCGAGGGCGCGCTCACGCTCGGCGCGGCGGCGATCGGTGACGTCCTCGAACATGCCGAGCCAGCCGCCGCTCTCCATGGTCTCGACCGACACCGCGATGATCCGGCCGTCCGTCATCGCCTGATCGTAGGCCTTGCCGTCGGCCCTGGCGACGGCCTCGAGGCGGCGTGCCACCAGGTCGTCGGCGGACATGCCGGGATAGCTGCCGAGTTGAACGCCGTGCTCGAAGATCTCGCGCAGAGTGATGCCGATCTTGACCACCGCAGGATCGGCGCGAAACAGCGTGATGTAATTGGTATTGTAAACAATCAGCCGCTGGTCGGCATCGAACATGCAGAGCGCCTGGGGCATGGCGTTCAGGGCAGCGTCAAAGCGCTGGTGCTGTTCGTTGAGGGCCTGAACCGCCAGTTCCCGATCCGTGACGTCCTCGGAGGTGAAGATCCAGCCGCCATCGGGTGTGGCCCGCGTGCGGGTGTTGATCCAGCGCCCGCCCGGAAGACGGCGGCGGTGGTTGATTTCCTTGCCCGTCGCGATGTTCCGCTCGGCCTCCTCGATCATCTGCTCCAGCGTCACACCGGTGTAGATGCCCCGCTCGAGACCAAGGGCGAAGATCTGGTGAAGATGGACCCCTGGCCTGATCTCGCCGGGCGTGAAGCCGTAGATCGCGGGATAGTGGCTGTTGCACACGACGAGCCGCTTCGCCGAATCGAAGACGGCCAGCGCATGCGACATGTTCTCCAGCGCTTCGCGGAAGATCGTCGCCTGGGACCGGAGTTCATCCTCCAGCTTCTGCTGGGCGGTGATGTCGTGATGGATGGCGACCCAGCAGCCGTCCGGCGCCGGCTGATAGCTGATCAAGACCGTCCGGCCATCGGCAAAGCGTTCGCGACGCGAGAAGGGCTCGCCCTTCGCCAGCAGTGCGAGCCGTTCGGCCCAGGCCTGGTCCAGCGGCACCCCGTCGAGGCGGTCCTGTTCGGCGCTGTAGCGCAGCAGGCCGTACATCGAGGCGCCGGCGCTCGCGACCTCCACGGGCATGCCGAAGAGATCGAGCATGCGGCGGTTGGCCAGACGGATGGTGAGGTCGGCGTCGAAGACGCAGAAGCCGTGCGCCACGGATTCGAGCGCGATCTCACGATAGTCGACGGACGGCGTCGTGGCAGTTCCGCCGCGACGGTCCATCCGAACGGCTGTCTCGCTGCGCGTCACGCCCACAAGCCGCCTCCAAGGCCCCAACCGGCACAGTTAGCGCACATCCCACGAACAAGCGGTTAATGGAGGATGTTCAGCTCCGTCGGAAACGGGGACGCCCCCGTTGCGATCCTGACACCGCCCGCCCCGGCCGGCGGGGACGGGGTCGGTTCAGGCCAAGCCGGCGGCGACGAAATCGATACGCTCCTCTCTGCCGGAATCCCAGAGCAGCGCGGGCCGCGGCCGCGCAACATCGGACTGGGCGATCCGACGCCTGTTGGAAACATGGAGGGCTTAAGGCAAGCTCGACGACAGCCTCCAGGGGGTTCCCATGGCCATCCACCGCACGTCCGGACGTCGCATCCTCGCCGGCCTCATGGCCACCCTGCTGGGCACGGCGACGCTGACTGCCTTCGACGTGCGCAGCGCCGCGGCCCAGTTCGATCTCGGCTCGGGGCTGCGTTCCCTCGGCGGCGGACAGAATGCCGGGCGCGGCGGCGAGCGGCCGCGTCAGGGAGCGGCGACGCAGCGGCGAGGCCAGCCCTCATCCCAGGCGCCGCGAGCAACCCGTCGCGGCCAGCCGGCAGCCCCCGAGGCACCGGCGGGCGGCCTTCCGGGCGCGCTCGGCGCCATCCTTGGCGGCGGTTCTGCACAGGCCGATCCGCAGCAACAACCCGGGCGCGGCAATGCCCGGCGCGGCAATGCGCGCGACCGTCGCCAGCAGCAGGCCGCACCGCAGCAGGATCAGGGCGCCGGGGCGGCCGCGGCCCTCGGGGTGATCGCGCCGATGATCGGAGCGGCGGTGGGTGGCGGCGGCATTCCCGGCGGCCCCGGCGGCATCCTGCCTCCCGGCCTGCCGGGCCTGCCCGGCGGCGGTGGCTTCGGCGGTGGCGGCGGCGGCCGCAACGCGATCCTCGGCGCGGCGGCAGCGGCCATCGCGGTGCCGGCCATCCTGTCGATCATCGAACAGGCCCGGGCCAACGACCGCGCCGCCGAGGCGAGCGAGCCGCCGGGCTTGCCGGCCGCGGACGAGCGCCGCTTCGTCGCCGGCGAGGTGCTGTTCATCATGGCCCCCGACGCGCCGCGCGACGCCATCCGCCAGGTCGAGCGCCGCTTCGCCCTGCGGCTGCTGCAGCGCGAGACCGCCGAGGTCGTCGGCGCCGTCATGCACCGCTACCGGGTACCGAACCGCCAGACCGTGCCGGCGGCCATCCGCGCCATGCAGCAGGCGGTGGGCTTCGCCTATATCCAGCCGAACTACGTGTTCGAGCGCCCCGAATTCCGCGTCCGCCTGCAATCGGCCAATGCGATGCGCGCCGGCCGCGACCAGCGGCTCCAATATGTGGTCGACGCGCTGCGCTTGTCGGAGGCGCATCAGATCGCCCGCGGCCAGCGCGTGGCCATCGCCGTGATCGATTCCGGTGTCGACGCCGCACATCCCGAACTCGCAGGGCGCGTCACGCAGAGCTTCGACGCGGTGGGCGGCGCGTTCCGCGCCCATGAGCACGGCACCGGCATGGCCGGCGCCATCGTGGCGCAGCGCCAGTTGCTCGGTGTCTCGCCCGGCGCCGACATCTATGCCGTGCGCGCCTTCGCGCCGGGCCAGACACAAGGCTCGACCGGCACCAGCTTCCACATCGTCAAGGCCATGGACTGGGCCATCCGCAACGGCGCCAAGGTCATCAACATGAGCTTCGCCGGGCCACGCGACCCGATGATCGCCCGCGCCATCCAGGTGGCCGCAGACCGGCGCATCGCCATGATCGCCGCCATGGGCAATGGCGGGCCCGGCGCACCCATCGCCTTTCCCGCCGCCGATCCCAATGTCATCGCCGTGACGGCGACCGACCGCGACGGGCGGCTGTTCGATGCCGCGACACAGGGCGAGCATGTGGCCGTCGCCGCGCCGGGCGTCGAGATCATCCTGCCGGCACCGCGCGGCGGCTACCAGATCTCGTCGGGCACCTCGGTGGCCGCCGCCCATGTCAGCGGTATCGCCGCGCTGATCCTGGAACGCCATCCGGACGCCGACCCGGCCATGCTGCGCCGGCTGTTGCAGGCAACCGCCCGCCAGGCCGACATCCCCGATCCGAAGCTCGGCGCGGGACTTGCCGATCCGGTACGGGCCCTGACTGCCGAACTGCCCCGGCAGGAAGCCCCGCCCGCCATGGCGACGGCCCCGGCGGACCCCTCGCCGCGTGCATCTGCGCAGCCGGCACCGGAAGCGCCTGCCGCCCCCGCACCGGCGAGCCTGACGCCGCGCTGAGAGGCGGCGCGCGGACCGCTCTCCCCCGCCGCTGGCGGCGTGTTTACGTCCTGGGCACGATTTGACCCGTACCATCTGTCCAATTCGCACTCCGATTCCCAAGGGAGCTGCGTAGGGGCGGGACGGGGCCATGGCGAAAGCACCGCGCGAGAGCATCGCAGATATCGGCTTCTTCGGGCCCATCATCGAACAGGCCGTCGACGCGGTCGTGGTCATCGACGGATGTAACAACGTCGTCCTGTTCAACGCCGCGGCCGAGCGGCTGTGGGGGATCAGCCGCGGCACGGTCCTCGGCCGAAATGCCCGTATCCTGGTGCCGGCGGACGTCCGCGCCCGGTACGAGGAGCAGATCGAGAGGAACAGGCTCGGTGCTGACGACCAGCTGGTCGGTTCGACCCTGGAGGTCCCCATCGACCGCCCCGACGGGACGCGCGGCTGGGGCTCGCTGTCGCTGTCGCGGACCCGGATCCGCGAGACCATCTACTATGCGGCCTTCATCAAGGACGTTACCGAGGAGGTGCATCGCCGCGGGGAGCTCTACCTCCTGTCGCTGGTGGCGAACGAGACCGATCGGGCGGAGCTGATCACCGACAGCGGTCACCGCGCGGTCTATGCCAACCGCGCCTTCACCGACCTGTTCGGCTACGGGCGCGAGGAGCTGATCGGTGCCGATCCCTCGCAATTGCTTGCTGGACGGCACACCAATTCCAAGACGCTGGTGGCGCTCGGCAATCTGACGAGCGCAGACCGCAGCGAGACGATGGAACTGATCGCCTATCACAAGGACGGCCGGGAAATCTGGGTCGCCGCCACGGTCAATCCGGTCTTCGGCGAGGGCGGCAAGCTGCGCAACGCCGTCTCGGTGATCTGCAACATCACCGAGACACGCCAGACCCAGGTGCTGCAACAGCGGGTCCTCGAGGCGGTGGCCCGCGACGACGATCTCGACGTCGTCGCCAATCTCGTCTGCCGCGAGGTGGAGACGATCGCGCCGGGGGTCGTCTGCTCCGTCATCAGGGTCGACGACCAGAAGACGCTGCGGCCGCTCGCCGCTCCGAGCCTGCCCGCCTATTACTCCCAGGCCCTGGACGGCATTGCGATCGGGCCGTCCGTCGGCTCCTGCGGCACCGCCGCCTGGCGCGGCGAACCGGTGCTTGTCGAGGATATCGAGACCGATCCGCTCTGGGCCCCCTACAAGGAGCTGCCGCTGCCGCTCGGGCTGGTGGCCTGCTGGTCGAGCCCGATCAAGCTGAAGGACGGCCGCGTCGCCGGGGCCTTCGCCTTCTATTACCGCGAAAAGCGCGGCCCCAGTGCCTGGCACGAGCGACTGGTCGAGGCCTGCATCCATCTGTGTGCGCTCGCCATCGAACGCCACGAAGCCAAGGCCCATATCGCCCGGCTCGCCTATTTCGACACGCTGACAGGCCTGCCCAACCGCAGCCAGCTCGCGCAGGCCATCGACCAGCGCATCGCCCGGGCGCAGGGCGAGCAGGCTCCGGAGATGGCTGTGCTCTTCCTCGACGTCGACAGCTTCAAGGACGTCAACGACTCCCTCGGCCATTCGGCCGGCGACGCGCTCCTCGTCGAGATCGCCCAGCGCCTGCGCAGCCAGGTGCGGCCGGGCGACATGGTCTGCCGTCTCGGCGGCGACGAGTTCGTGATGGTGCTGGATGATTGCGGCAGCGCCCGTGCGGCTCAGGTCGCCGAGCGTGTGGCGAAGTCCCTCGCGGTTCCCGCCAGCATCGACGGCATGATGCTGTCCGCCTCGGTCAGCATCGGCATCAGTCTCTATCCGAGCGACAGCAGGGACCGCGAGGAACTGCTCAAGCACGCCGACACGGCGATGTACGAGGCGAAGAACGACGGCCGCGGCGCCTTCCGCTTCTACAGCCCGGGCATGAACGACCAGATCCACGAACGGCTCGTGATGGGCAATGCCCTGAAGGAATCGCTGCGTGCCGGCCACCTGCAACTGCATTACCAGCCGCAGATCCTCGGAGAGAACGGCAAGCTGCACGGCGTCGAGGCGCTGGCGCGCTGGCATCACCCGGTCTTCGGCCAGGTGCCGCCGTCGCGGTTCATCGCGCTGGCGGAGGAATGCGGCCTGATCGAAGCGATCGGCGAATGGGCGCTCTGCGAGGCCTGCCGGCAATTGGCGGAATGGCGGGCGCAGGGCCTGGCGATCCCGACCGTCTCGGTCAATCTCTCGCCGCTGCATTTCCGCAATCCCCGCCTGCCCGCCCTCGTTGCCGCCGCCCTCGAGGCCTCGGGGCTGTCAGCCGGCGCCCTGACGCTGGAGATCACCGAAGGCGTGATGATGGACAAGTGCGCGGCAACGATCGCCACGGTCGAGGCGGTCGCCGGGCTGGGTGTGCGGCTGTCCCTTGACGATTTCGGCACCGGCTATTCGAGCCTCTCGTCGGTTTCGACGCTGCCGATCGCGGAGATCAAGCTGGACCAGAGCTTCGTACGTGATCTGCAGACCGACAAGAACGCCCGGGCGGTCGCCTCCGCCGTCATCCGCATCGGCCAGAGCCTCGGCCTGACCGTCGTCGCCGAGGGCGTCGAGACCGAAGCGCAGCGGCGCTTCCTGCAGGGCCTGCGGTGCCATGCGATGCAGGGCTACCTGTTCTCGCCGGCGCTGGAACCGGCGGCGCTCGTCGCCTGGCTCACACCGCGGGACGAACGGGCCGCCATCACCGACGTCGCCTGAGGCTGGACGTCAAAGTTCGATGATGTCCTTGTTCATCGGCCGGATATAGGACTTGCACAGGCAGTTTTCGCCAAGCGGGCAGAGAGCCTGGTCGGCGCGGGCATGGTGGACGCCGCAGATCATGCTGGCGAAGGACTCCTCGCCGACCTTGCCGAGCACCTCGTGGCGCACGGTCTTGGCACGCGGCACCGGGCCGAAATAGACACGGGTGCGGACGAAGGGGCGGGGCATGGCAAGCACCGATTCCGCCCGTGAGCGCAATGTCTTCGTGCTGAACGGCCGGGCCACATATTCATGCACGCCGGCAGTAACGGCGCCCAGAACGGACGCGCGCGTCGGATAGCCTGAGATCATGATGATCGGGGTGAACTCCAGCCCGCCATCGGCGCGGCGCAGCATCTGCGTGACCTCAAGGCCGTCCAGGCCGCTCAGGTTCATGCCGAGGACGATGAGGCTGGGGCGCAGCTGTTCGGCCGATTCCACGGCGTCGAAACCCGTCCGGCATTCGGTCACCCGGCCGAGGCCCGTCAGGACCGAGCGGATGATCCGGCGCGAGAACGATTGCTCATCGGCGACCAGGATCGTGGTGCTGGCCGGGCGGTGCAGATTGAGGGGGTTACTCTTCGACACGCGACGTGACCTTGGGTCATGCAACCCGACTGTCATGCCACGATCATGCTTAAGGAAGCGCTAAGCGGCGCGACGGGATCAGGCCCGCTCCAGCAAGCCCAGCGCGACGAGGCGCATGCAGAAGGCGAGCGCCGCTTCGCCGCCGAGCTCGCGGGGGGTGGCCCCGTCCCCGAGCTGTGCGACCCAGCCGAGCTCCTCGGCGCTCAGCGGCTCGGCCGGACCCGCCCAGCGCAGTTCGGCCCCCTCCCCGACCGGGACCACGTAGTGATGGACCCCATCGGCGAGGATGAGCCTGTCGTCGAGACCCGGCTTCGGTGCGAGCAGGCCGCGCCCTGGCATGACCATGCGGTCCGACCCGAGCTGCTGGAGGAAACGCATCGACACGAGGTCCATGGCCTCGCCGGTGGCCAGCGCCTCCAGCCGTGCGCGCGCCGCGTCGACCAGCCCGGCGCGGGCCGCGTCATCGGCCAGGCGCCAGGTGCGGAAGGATTGCCGCAGCGCCGGCTGCTGCGGCTCCATCTGGTCGATGGCTGCCTTGAGCGCATCCGCCCAGCTGGGTTCGAGCAGGCCGACGGTGATGTGGAGGGAGGGCTCGCTGCCCTCCTGCACCGAGGCGTCGTGGGCAACCCCCCGCGGCACGTAGAGCATGTCGCCGGGCTCCAGCAGCACGTCGCGGGCACCTGCCGGATCAGCCCGATGGACGGCCCCGTCCCAGGGGGTGTTGCGCGTCGCATGGGGGAGCAGCATGTCGTCCCAGACGCGCCAGGCCTTGCGACCGGAGACCTGGAGGACGAGCACATCGTGGGTATCGAAATGGGTGCGGAAGCCCTGGGCGCCCGGTGGGGTCAGATAGATGTTGGCCTGCACGGCATGGAGGAACAGCTTTTCGAGGCCACGGCAGAAGCGGGCGAGCGGCGGGTGCATGTCGTGGAACTGCGAGACGACGAGAGTGGCGCCGCCATCGAAGAGCTGGAAGAGCCGGACGGGATCGATGCGGCCGTCCTCGTCGGCGAAGAGATCCTCCGGGACCGCCGCGCTGCCGTTGCGCGCGCTGTCGGCCATGGCAACGCGCGGCGTCCGGGCCGCGTCGGTGCGCAGGAAGGCGTCGATGTCGGCGATGGACAGCAGGGCGGCATAGCGCCCGGCATCGCCGCCCGGCATGTGCTGCGGCCTCGTACCTTCACGCAGGGCGAAGACGTCGGACACGGACATCGCGCCGAAGGCCAGGCCGAAAGCCTCTGCAGCAAGCGTCACGGCGCCGGCGCCCCGTACCGGGCCTACCAGCCGCGGCCGCCGCCGCGCGGGTCGCGGGGATCATTGTCGGTGACGCGGACGCGGCGACGGATGACGCGCGTGCGGCGCCCCCGGCCCGGGTCGTCATAGGGGTCGCTATCCGTGCCCCGGCGGCGGACGAAGCGGCCGCGCCCCCGTCCCTCGCGGTCATAGGGATCGCTGTCGGTGACGCGCAGGCGCTGGGCCTCGGCAGGCTGGGAGGTGGCGATGGCGGCGGGCACGACGAGGGTCGCGGCGCCGGCGAGCGTCTTGAAGAAGAAGAGACGGCGATCGAGCACCTTCGGCGCGTCATCAGCCTCGTCGCCGGGGGGCGAGATGCGGGTTTCATCGGTCATGGGTTGACACTCCCCCTGTCGGTCCAGCACAGCCGCGACCGTCGGAGAAGGCTAGCCGCAATCTACCGGAACGTCGTGCGTGATTTGACGTAGGCGATCGTCGCGATGAGGGGGCGCCGGGCCCGCGCGAGTGGATGGGAGGAGACCACGCTCAAGGGGTCGCAGATTGCGGTCCCCTCCCGTCCGAGCCATTGAACCGGCGACGCAAAACCTGATGCCGGATCACGATCTTCCTTGCAGAGGCGATGCCACGGCTTTTTCCGGACCGGCACCACAACATATAGCGTGCCGCCCGCCCTCCGGACCCGACATCTGGACTGACCTCCCCTGCCGCCTCCAACCGGTCTCGCCGAATGGGCCATGCATTCCGCGAGAGCCTCCCAAATTGCGAGAGCTGCGCCGGCAGCGCGCGCTGCGCCCTGGCGCCCGGTTTCCGTTGCACCGCGGGGCCGTCTCCTATAGATGCACCGCAACAGAGTTCACGCGGGCCGCCTTTTCGACGACGCCCGCTTTTTCGTATTGGCCCGACCGGACGCCCCTGCCATGTCTATGCGCAACATCGCCATCATCGCCCATGTCGACCATGGCAAGACCACCCTCGTCGACAAGCTGCTGCAGCAGTCCGGCTCGTTCCGCGACAACCAGCGGGTCGCCGAGCGGGTCATGGACTCCAACGACCTCGAGAAGGAGCGCGGCATCACCATCCTCGCCAAGGCGACTTCGGTCGTCTGGAAGGACACGCGCATCAACATCGTCGACACGCCGGGCCACGCCGATTTCGGCGGTGAGGTGGAGCGCATCCTCTCCATGGTGGACGGCGCCATCGTGCTGGTCGACGCCGCCGAGGGGCCGATGCCGCAGACCAAGTTCGTGGTCGGCAAGGCGCTGAAGATCGGCCTGAAGCCGATCGTCGCCATCAACAAGATCGACCGTCCCGACGCCCGCCACGTCGAGGTCATCAACGAGGTCTTCGACCTGTTCGCCGCGCTTGACGCCACCGACGAACAGCTCGACTTCCCGATCCTCTACGGGTCGGGCCGCGAGGGCTGGATGGCGGAGAAGCCGGAAGGCCCGATCGACCAGGGCCTCGCCCCCCTCTTCGACCTCGTGCTGCGCCATGTGCCCGAGCCCGATGTCGGCGACGGCCCGTTCCGCATGCTCGGCACGCTGCTGGAGGCGAACCCCTTCCTCGGCCGCATGATCACCGGCCGCATCTCCTCCGGCACGGTGAAGCCGAACCAGTCGATCAAGGTTCTCTCCCGTGACGGCACGGTGGTCGAGACCGGACGTATCTCCAAGATCCTCGCCTTCCGCGGCATCGAGCGCCAGCCGATCGACGAGGGCATCGCCGGCGACATCGTCGCCATTGCCGGCCTGTCGAAGGGCTCGGTCGCCGATACGTTCTGCGACCCGAGCGTCGACACCCCGATCCAGGCCCAGCCGATCGATCCGCCGACCGTCATGATGGGCTTCATCGTCAATGACAGCCCGCTCGCCGGCACCGAGGGCGACAAGGTCACCAGCCGCATGATCCGCGACCGCCTGTTCAAGGAGGCCGAGGGCAACGTGACGCTGAAGATCGAGGAAAGCCCGGACAAGGACACGTTCTTCGTCTCCGGCCGCGGCGAACTCCAGCTCGCCATCCTCATCGAGACCATGCGCCGCGAGGGCTTCGAACTCGCGGTGTCGCGGCCGCGTGTCGTCTTCCAGAAGGGCGAGAACGGCGAGACGCTGGAGCCGGTCGAGGAGGTCCTCATCGACGTCGACGAGGAGCATTCCGGCGTCGTCGTGCAGAAGATGAGCGAGCGCCGCGCCGAAATGGTCGAGATGAAGCCGTCGGGCGGCAACCGCCTGCGGCTCGTCTTCCACGCCCCGACCCGCGGCCTCATCGGCTACCAGTCGGAGCTGCTTACCGACACCCGCGGCACGGCCATCATGAACCGCCTGTTCAAGGCCTATGAGCCGCACAAGGGCGAGATCCCTAGCCGGATCAACGGCGTGCTGATCTCCAACGATATCGGCGAGGCCGTCGCCTATGCGATGTGGAACCTCGAGGATCGCGGCCCGATGATCATCGATCCCGGCGTGAAGGTCTATCGCGGCATGATCATCGGCATCCACAACCGCGACAACGACCTCGAAGTGAACGTGCTGAAGGGCAAGAAGCTCACCAATATCCGCACGACCTCCAAGGACGAGGCGGTGCGCCTCACCCCGCCGATCCGCATGACCCTGGAGAAGGCCCTGGCCTGGATCCAGGACGACGAACTGGTCGAGGTCACGCCGAAGTCGATCCGCGTCCGCAAGACCCATCTGGACCCGAACGACCGCAAGCGCGCCGAGAAGTCGAAGGAAGCGGTGGCCTAAGCCCCGCTTACGCGCCCCCGTCACCCACCGGGGCGATCGGCAAATCGCGGCGGCCGCTTCTCCAGGTTGGCGCCCACCGCCTCCCGCTGGTTGGCGCTGCCGAGAATGGCCTGCTGCTCGACCGATTCCATCAGCAGCCCCTCGGCGGGTGGCACGACCGTCGCGGCGTTGAGGAGCCGCTTGGCGGCACGGATGGCGTCCGGATTCTTCGCCGCGATCTCCCGCGCCGCCGCCAGCGCTGCTGCCAGCGGATCGGCCTCGATGCGGGTGACGAGGCCGAGGCGGCAGGCCTCCTCGCCGGTCACGACCCGGCCGGTATAGGTGAGGTCGCGGACGACGTCGTCGCGGCAGAGATGGCGCAGCAGCTGGGTGCCGGCGACATCGGGCACCAGGCCCCATTTGATCTCCATGACCGAGAGCTTGGTGTCGGCGGTCGCCAGTCTCAGGTCGGCGCCGAGCGCCACCTGCAGGCCGCCGCCATAGGCGACGCCGTGGAGGGCGCAGATGACCGGAACGGGCAGCTCGCGCCAGCACCAGGCCGCATATTGCGGCCGGTTGGCAATGCCGTGCGTGCGGACGGTGAGATCGGAGAGCGCCGCATCGCCGCCCGCCTGCATGGCCTGGAAGGAGGCGAAGTCGAGGCCGGCGCAGAAGGCGCGCCCCTCGCCGGAGAGCACCGCCGCCCGGACGCCGGCGGTGGCGCGGACGAGGGCCGCCGCCTCGATCAGGGCATCGAACATGGCGTGGTCGAGCGCGTTCATCTTGTCCGGGCGGTCGAGGCGGATATCGGCGACGCCGTCCGCGATGGTGACGGCGATGCGGTCGCGGATGCGGGTGGTGGTCATGGGCTGGCTCCTCGGCCCATTGTGGGAGAGCCGGGAGGCCGGTTGAAGCCGGCCATTCGGGCGGGTCGAGAGTCTTGCGCGGGACAACGGACGGATTGCCCTCTCCCGATGCAGGGCATCAACCGTTCAGCAGGTCACCGAGCAGCGGCGCCAGGTCGCCGCGTGGCGCGACGGCGACACGCTCCAGCCCCAGCCAGCGCGCCATGAGCGTCAGTTCCGCCGCCAGCGGCGCCACCACGGCCCCGGCCACAGCCCCAGCCTCCAGATGGGCCGCCTGGACGACCAGGCAGCAGCGGCCGCGATCCGCCTTCAGGTCGACGCGCGCGGCGATCGTGTCGCCGAGCAGGAAGGGCAGGACGTAGTAGCCGTGGGCGCGCCTGTCGGCGGGGGTGTAGATCTCGAGGCGGATGCGGGCGCCGAACAGCGCCTCGGTGCGCTCGCGCTGCCAGATGAGCGGATCGAAGGGGGCGAGCAGGGCGCAGGCTTCGACCCGGCGGGGCAAGCGGGCGTCCCTGGCGAGATAGGCGGGCTGGCGGAAGCCGGCGACGGTGACGGGCAGGAGGTCACCGCTCTCGACGAGCTCGGCCACCGCGCGCCGGGTGTCGGCGAGGCCGAGGCGGTAATAATCGCGCAGGCAGCGCTCGGTGGCGATGCCGAGCGCGACGGAGGACAGGCGGACGAGTTCGCGCAGCGCCTCCGGCGCGGCCGGTGTCGGCGCCTCCAGCACCGCCCGCGGCAACACCCGCCCGGTCAGGTCGTAGACCCGCTCGAAGGCGCCGCGGCGGGTCGCGGTGGTGACGATGCCGGCCCAGAACAGCCACTCGACGGCGCGCTTGCCCTCCGACCAGCCCCACCACCCGCCTGCGCCGCGGTGGCCGTGGGAGAGCTCTCCTGCGGCCTTCGGTCCCTCGGTCTCGATCTCGCGGCGCACCGCCTCGATCAGGTCGGCGCGCTCCCGGCCGAACTGCGCGAGACCGCCATAGATACCCTCGCCGCGTCGGGCACGGTCCATGCGCCAGCGGAACAGCGGCTGGAGCGACACCGGCAGGTAGGAGGCCTCGTGGCCCCAATATTCGAACAGCACCCGCCGCCGCCCGGCATAGGCGAGCGCGTCGAGATCGGCCGTGTCATAGGGACCGAGGCGGGAGAAGCCCGGCAGCGTGTGGGCGCGGGCCACCACATTGACCGAGTCGATCTGGATGACACCGAGGCTCTCGGCCATGCGCCTGAGGTGCTGGCGCCCGCCAGCATGGGCCGCGCGGCGCGACAGGCCGGCGAGGTCGAAGCCCTGGGCGGCGACGGCGATGCGGCGGGCCTGTTTCAGCGAGAGCATGTCGGGGCGAGGCGGCATGGGATCACCGTGGGGGGCCGGAGCCGGCATAGGCCGGGGATAGACCGACGGCCACCCGAAAGCTGGCAGTATTTCTTCAAGGCCGCAAAGCCCCACCAGGACTGATCCGGGACGCCTGCGGGGCTGCCATGCTGACAGAATCCGGTGGCCGACTTGTCCCCGAACGGGCGGCGGAGGTTAATCTTGCCACCTGTCATCGAACCTGCCGAGGAGCCCGCCATGACCCCGAGCCCGATCCTGACCCGCCGCCCCCTCGGCCGCACGGGCCTGTCCATCGCCCCGCTGGTCTTCGGCGGCAATGTCTTCGGCTGGACCGCCGACGAGGCGACCTCCTTTGCCCTCCTCGACCGCTTCGTCGATGCCGGCTTCGACGCGATCGACACGGCCGACGTCTATTCCTCCTGGGCGCCCGGCCATGTCGGCGGCGAGAGCGAGACCATCATCGGCAAATGGATGAAGGCCCGCGGCACCCGCGACAGGATCACGCTGATCACCAAGGTCGGCTCGCCCATGGGCGAGGGCAAGGAGGGCCTGTCGGCGCCCTACATCGCCGCCGCGGTGGAGGCCTCGCTGAAGCGGCTGCAGACCGACGTCATCGACCTCTACCTGTCGCATTTCCCCGATCCGAAGACGCCCTACGAGGAGACGCTGGGCGCCTTCGCGCGGCTGGTTGATGCCGGCAAGGTGCGGGCCATCGGCTGCTCCAACCTCGATGCCGCTCAGCTTGCGGCCTCGCTCGCCGCGGCGAAGGCTGGAGGACTGCCACGCTACGAGGTGCTGCAGCCCCTCTACAATCTGCACGACCGGTCCGCCTTCGAGGGGCCGCTGGCTGACCTCTGCAGCGCCGAGGACATCGGCGTCATCACCTATTTCTCCCTGGCCAAGGGGTTCCTGTCGGGCAAGTACCGCTCGGAGGCGGATCTGGGGAAGAGCCCGCGCGGCGAACGCAGCGTCAGGCCCTATCTGACCGAACGCGGCTTCCGCATCCTCAAGGTCCTGGACGACGTCGCCGGCGCCCGCGGCGCCAGGCCGGCGGAGGTGGCCGTCGCCTGGCTGATGCGCAAGCCGGCGGTGACGGCACCGATCGCCAGCGCGACGACGCCGGAGCAGCTGGAGAGCCTCATCCGCGCCGCGTCCCTGGCATTGGGGGCGGAGGACATGGCGCGGCTGGACGCGGCCGGCGCCTGACCCGGTCGGCGGGTTCCCGCGCCTGCCAGCGCAGTCTGCCCTCCCCGTCTTCGTCGCCGAATCGACCGCCGCGCCTGGCCAGGGCGTTCGCCCGCTATTCTGCTCGCCATGCGTGTATCTGGCCGTGTGATGCTTGCAACCACTGCGCGATATCCTGCTGGGTTTCGTTTACCACAGCCACTGTTCACGTCGTTCCAAGCTTTCCCTTAGGGGATTATTCAAGGCCATTCTGTAGCGATAGGGGTCCAATCCGGAACCATTGCGAGACCCCCGCCATGACCGTCCCCACCCTGCGCAAGTGCCTGGCAGCCTTCCTCGGCCGCGCGAGCCATGACACATCGGGCGTCGTCGCGGTGCTCTTCGCCATCTGCATCCTGCCGGTCATGATCGTCATCGGTGCGGGCATCGATTTCTCGCGACTCTCGGCGGCCCGCACATCGGCCCAGGCGGCGGCTGATGCCGCGGCCCTGGCAGCCGCGTCGTCGAAACTTGACGCTGAAGCCAGCCTGAGGCTGCTGGCGGACGCCCAGGCGACCGCGAACCTGCGCGGGGGCAATGCGGAAGGCTCGCGGATCACGGAATTCCGCTATCTGGCGGACCAGCGCGAAGTGACCCTGAAGATCGCCGGCACGATCGACACGACCTTCATGGCGCTCGCCGGCGTCAGCCGTCTCGACTACCAGGCCGAGGCGAAGGCCATCCGCGGCCTCAACGGCACGACCGAACTCGTGCTGGTGCTCGATAACACCTGGTCGATGACGGGCAGCAAGCTCACTGCGCTGAAGTCGGCGGCAGAGAACCTCGTCGTCCAGCTGCGCCAGGACCCGAATGCCGATGTGAAGATCGGCGTCGTGCCCTATGCCGACTATGTCAATGTCGGCGTGAACAACCGCAATTCCGGCTGGGTCGACGTGCCCGCGGACTACAGCACCACGACCCCGCGCACCTGCACCACCCACACCACCCGCCAGACCTGCACCCCGCGCACCTGCACCCGCGGAGCCGCGCGGACCTGCACCCGCGTCGTCGATGGCGTGACCGAGAGCTATGACTGCACGCCTCAGACCTGCACGACCCCGACCTGTACGACGCAGACCGTGCCTCCCTATGAGACCTGCTCTGGCGGCAACACGACGTGGTTCCGCTGGTATGGCTGCGTCGGCTCGCGCCGCGCGGCGAATCTGCGCCTCAACGACACCACGCCCTCCGAGCGCTATCCCGGCTATCTCGCCACCAGCCAGAACTGCCTCAACCCGATCGTGCCGCTGACCTCGAACCAGTCCACCGTGATCTCGGCGATCCGCGGCATGGTGGTGAACATCGGCGGCTACCGGCCCTCCACCTATATCCCGGCGGGGCTCATCTGGGGCGTCAACGTCCTCTCGCCGAGCGCCCCTTTCTCCGAGGGCGCCGCCTATGACCCGACCAACCGCCGCCCGCGAAAGGTCATGGTGCTGATGACGGATGGCGAGAACACGCTGCGCTTCCAGGCTTCCGACGGAAGGCACATCACCCCCAACGGGAACGCCACCGCCCAGGCGGCGCAGCTGAAGCAGACCTACGATGACATGAACGACATCTGCACCTATGCGAAGTCGCAGAAGATCGAGATTTTCACCGTCGCCTTCGACATCACCGCCGCTACGGCCATCAATGCCATGCGCAGCTGCGCCTCGTCACCGGCGCACTATTTCGACGCCCGTGACAGTCAGGGCCTGACCGACGCCTTCAAGGCCATCGCCCTGTCGCTGCAGAACGTGCGCATCACGCGCTGAGGCGGGGCGAACGGCCTGTCGCCCGGGTGATGACGGCGGCGGCGGGCGACGAGGCCTGCCCGGAAGGGAAGCGACTTCCGGATCGGCGCCCGCCAGGCCACCCGCGAGGCCGGCGCCGCTGCCCTTACGCCACCGCCACCCACTGCGTGCCGAGCGCGCCGGCGACCGTGCCCCAGCCTGCGAAGGTGCCGGCGTTCATGTCGGCATAGTAGGTCGTACCGTCGGACTGGTTCTGGACGATGACGTCGCGCCAGCCGTCATTGTCGACATCGGCCGAGCCCCTGATATCCCAGCCGGCGAGGCCGGTGGCCACGACGCCCCAGCCGGCATTGGTGCCGCCGAGCATGTTCACCCACCAGATGTCGGACGTGGTCGTGTTGCGGAAGACGACGTCGGTGTAGCCGTCGCCGTTGAGATCGGCGGCCTCGCGTGCCACCCATTCCGCGCCCGCGGGGCCTGCGACAGTACCCCACTGGTTGCTGGCGACGTCGCGGTAATAGGTCGTTCCGTCGGCGATATTCTGCATCAGCACGTCGGAGGCGCCGTCGCGGTTGAAGTCGCCGAGCCCGACGGTCCGCCAGCCGGTGCCAAGATCGGGACCGAGGATCCAGCTGCCGAAGGTGCCGCCGGCCTCCAGGTCGGCGATGTAGGTCTGGCCGGTGGCATTGTCGCGCACCAGCACGTCGGCGGTGCCGTCGCGCGTCGCGTCGCCGGAGGCGATGGCCTGGAAGTTGGTTCCCATGGCGCCGGCGACCAGCCCCCAGACCGGGGCGGCCGAGGCGACATCGAGCGTGTAGATCGCGCCGGTATTGCTGTCCTGGATGAGCGCATCGGCGCGGCCGTCGCCGGTGAAGTCGTCGGAGCCGACGAGGCGCCAGCCGGCCGGCAGCGACGACAGCAGGCTGGTGAAGGCACCCGCCGTTCCCGCATTCATGTTGACATAGGCG
>CALRLZ020000026.1:0-60342 GCA_943368975.1 Archangium gephyra | reverse complement strand
GAGTGCAGGACCAGCGCCTTCCAGCGCTCCGGCCCCGCCGCCGGGAACAGGCCGGGCGCGGCACCCACGGAATCGAGATATTCGCAGATGACGCGGCTGTCATAGATCGCCATGCCGTCGTCGGCCACCAGGGTCGGCACCTTGCCGGTAGGGTTATGGGCCTTGATCGAGGCGTCCTGGTTGATCGGATGGGCGGCCGAGCCGAGCTTGTCGATCTGGCCGTCGATGCCGCGCTCGAGGGCGCAGACCATCACCTTGCGCACGAAGGGCGAGGCGGGAGAGAAGAACAGTTTCACGACTGGGGATCCTTGGGTGACGATGAAAATCCGACGGCCTGCCCCTGCAGGAGAGGCTCGTCGCGGCGCGCCGCCAGATGCCCCATCAGCACCTCACCGGCGAAGATGACGTGTTCCTGCATCAGGCGCCCTGCCCGTTCACCGTCGCCCTGTCGCAGGGCGTGCAGGATTCGGTGGTGGTCGTCGTGGGAACGCAGGATGATGTCGTAGTTCTCCCAAAGGATGATGCGGTCCGACGCCATCGGCACGTCGTGGGTGCGGGACACGAAGTCCTTCAGCCAGGGATTGGCCGCAGCCTCGATGATGGTGCCGTGAATCGTGACGTTCATCCGCCGGTAGGCGGCAAGGCGGGCAGGCTCGAGCCTGCCTGAGGACAGGATGGCATCGCCCTCGGCCACCGCGGCAGAGAGCGTTTCGAGTGCGGCCGGGCACAGGCCGAGGCGCCCGGCGATCCTGCAGGCCAGTGCCTCCAGCGTCGAGCGGACCTCGAAGGCGGCGCGGATGTCCTCAATCGCGAAGCTGCGCACGCGATAGCCGCGATTGGCGGAATATTCGACCAGCCCGTCGCGCCAAAGGGTGGCCAGCGCGGTCCTCAGCGGCGTCCGCGAGACGCCGAGCTGGCGCGCCAGATCGTCCTGCCGCAAGGGCGCACCGGGAACCAGACTCCCCTCCAGGATCAACTCCCGGATCGATGTGGCGACCTGATCGGCGCTGGTCTGGAAGATCAGCCCGTCGGTGTCTTTTTCGTCATGGCTGAACATCATGGACATGGCGCTCACATGCTGGGCGAGCCCCGCGCGATTTGCAAGGGCACCATGCATTCTGGATACAAAATGACCACATGGGGCCTTTTTGGTTTGCTAATGACTCTATCCAGTGCCTATTCTGGATCCAAAATAAGCGTGCGGGGAGGAATGAGGTGCGCACTGCCATCGTCACCGGAGCGGCGCGCGGCATCGGCGCCGCCATCGCGACACGGCTTGCCCATGACGGTCTGCGGGTGGCCGTCGCCGACCTCTCGGCAGAGGCTGCCCGCGCCACGGCCGCGGTGCTGCCGGGCGAGGGCCACATCGGGCTGAGCGTGGACGTCCGGGAGGAGACCTCGGTGGACCGCCTGTTCCACGACGTGGAAGCCGCAATCGGCCCAGTCGCCGTCCTCGTCTGCAACGCCGGCGTGCTGCTCCTGCGCGAAGGCGGGCAGCGCCCGGCCATCATCGACACGACGCTGGAGGAGTGGGAACAGTCCCATGCGGTCAACACGCGGGGCACCTTCCTGTCGGTGCGCGCCATGCTGCGCCGCCGATCGGTGCTGCCGGTCGCCGAGGGGCGCATCGTCACGCTGTCTTCCGTCGCCGCGCAGCTCGGAGGCTACCGCTCCTCCAGCGCCTACATCTCGTCGAAGGCCGCCATCCTCGGCTTCACCAAGGCCGCGGCCCGCGAGGCGGCGCCGCTGGGCATCACGGTGAACTGTCTGGCACCGGGGCTCATCGACGCACCGATGCTGCGGCTTTCGCTGCCGGCCGAACGCGACGCCGAGATGTCGTCGAGCATTCCGCTCGGCCGGATCGGGACCGCCGAGGACGTCGCCGAGGCCTGCTCCTATCTCGTCTCGCCGGCCGCCGCCTACCTGACCGGCGTGACCATCGACGTCAACGGCGGCTACAGGATGCAATGACCATGCGGATCTGGCTGGAACGGCTCTCTGAATGGTTCGTCATCGCCGCCGGTGCCTCGCTGGTCCTGATGATGCTGCACGTCACCGCCGACGTGATCGGCAAATATGTCTTCGTCGCACCGATCCCAGGCACGGCCGAGGTTGTCGCCAGCTACTACATGATCGCGACGGTCTTTCTGCCGCTTGCCTATATCGAGGTGCAGCGCCGCCCCATCGTCGTCGAACTCTTCTACGACCGCCTGCCGCCCCTGCTGCGGCCGCCGCTCGATCTGCTGGGAACCGCCGCTTCGGTCGCCTTCTATGGTTTCCTTGCCTGGCAGAGCATCTTTATCGCGCTGAATGCCTATGAGATCGGGGAGATCGTCGAGGGTGCCTGGCGCGTGATCGTCTGGCCCAGCCGCTTCCTGCTGCCACTCGGGCTGGTCCTCGCGTGCCTGGTCCTGCTCGTCCGCTTCGCGACCGACCTCGTCGACCCGCCACACCGGAGGCCAATGCCGGCCTCCACCGGCAAGACGACCTGAGGGCGCCATGGACCGCATTCAACTCGGCCTCATCGGCATCGGGCTCGTGATGACGCTGATCTTCATGCGCGTGCCGATCGGCGTCGCCATGGGTCTCGTCGGATTCGGCGGCATCGCCAGCTTGATCTCGCTCTCCGCCGCCATCGGGATCGCGAAGGCGATCCCCTATCGCCTGATCGGCGACTGGAATCTGTCGGCGGTGCCGATGTTCCTCCTGATGGGTTACATCGCCTCGGCGACCGGCCTGACCAACGGCCTCTTCGCCGCCGCCCGCATCTTTCTCGCCCGGGTTCCGGGCGCCCTCGCCTCCGCGACCGTCGTCGCCTCGGCCCTCTTCGCCTCCGCCTCGGGGTCCAGCGTCGCGACCTCCGCGGCCTTCTCCCGCATCTCGATCCCGGAAATGCTCAAGGCGCGCTACGACCCTGCGCTCGCGACCGGCTGCGTCGCCTCTGCGGGCACCCTCGGCTCGCTGATCCCACCCTCGATCCTGATGATCGTCTTCGGGATCATGGCCGACACGTCGATCTCCCGCATCTTCATGGCGGGCGTGCTGCCGGGCCTTCTGTCCGCTGCCATGTTCATCGGCCTGATCACCATCCGGGTCTGGTTCAACCCCGCGCTCGCCCCTCGCGACGAGACCGTCTTCACGTCGGCCGAAAAAAAGGCTGCGCTGCTCGACGTCTGGCCGCTGCCGGTGCTGATTGCCGGCGTTCTCGGCGGCATCTTCCTCGGCATCTTCACCGCCACCGAGGCCGGTGCGATCGGCGCCGTGCTGGCCTGCCTGATCGCCTGGACGCGCGGCACGCTGACCAAGGCCACATTCCGGCAGGCCGTCATCGAGACGGCCGAGGGCACGGCCGCCATCTTCATCATCGTCGTCGGTGCAGCGATCTTCGCCCGTTTCATGGCCTATTCGCAGTTGCCGAACGTGATGGCCGAAACGCTGATCGCCTATACTGGCGGCAACACCCTCGCGGTGATCATCGCGATCGCGATCGTGTTCCTGATCCTCGGCTGCCTGCTCGAGAGCATCTCGATCATGCTGCTGACCCTGCCGCTGCTGCTGCCCCTTCTGAAGTCGCTCGACGTCGACATGATCTGGTTCGGGATCATCGTCATCAAGCTTCTGGAAATCGGCCTGGTGACGCCGCCAGTCGGGATGAACGTCTACGTCATCAAGTCATCCCTGGGCGATCGCGTCGCACTCGGAACGATCTTCCGCGGCGCGGCCTGGTTCGTCGTCGCCGACCTCGTCACCCTCGCCATCCTGATCACATTCCCGATCATCAGCCTCTGGCTTCCCAATCAGTTCGCAGTCCGCTGAACGACCCCGCAAGTGGGTCCCATTCCCAAGGAGGAAACGACCATGAAACTTCGACACGCCATGATCGGGCTCGCAGCCCTCGCCGGTCTCTCGTCGGCGGCCCTGTCCCAGCAGACCTGGCAGGCCTCCAACTGGCTGGCACCGGCCCATATTCTCAACGAGTTCGTCTACCAGAAATGGGCCGAGGACGTTGCCCGGGCGACGAACGGGGCGCTGCGCCTTCAGGTGCACTCGTCCGGCTCGCTGGTTCCAGCGCCCTCGACCATGCAGGGCATCCGCGACGGCGTCGCGCAAGTCGGCATCGTCTACCCCGGCTATACGCCGTCCGAGCAGCCGCTGAACAACGTCGTCAACGACCTCGTCTTCACCTCCGACGACGACTTCGCCGCCGCCTTCGCCTTCACCGAACTCGGCCTGACGCATCCCAAGCTCCAGGCCGAATGGCGCCGTAACGGTGGCATCTTCGGCGGCGGATACGCCACCCCCGTCTACAATTTCATCTGCATGAAGCCGATCCGGTCCGTCGCCGACGTCCGCGGCCTGAAGATCCGGACCGCAGGCGGCGCACAGTCGAACTGGGTTCGCGCCCTTGGCGGGGTTCCGGTCTCCGTCCCGATCGGCGACGTCTATTCGGGTCTCGAGCGCGGGTCGATCGACTGCACGCTGTCCGACCCGACCAACCTCGACAAGGGCAACAAGTTCTGGGAGGTGGCCAAGGCCGTCACGCGGCTGCCGATGGGCGTCGTGATCGGCGCCAACTGGATCTACAACCGCGACGCCTGGAAGGCGCTCACCACGCCCCAGCGCCGCGCCCTCCTCGACACAATGGCGGTCGCCTCGGCGCGGGCCCAGGTCGCCTATCACGTCGGCGTCAATGCGGCGATCGACGGCTCCCGGCAGCGCGGCCTCGCCATTCTCGCACCGGCCGACGACCTGACGGCGAAGCTGGCGGAGTTCAACCGCGACTTCATCGCCCAGTTGCCGAAGACCTCCATGGAGACGCGACGCGTCCAGGATCCGAGCGACCTGATCCAGGCGTTCCGCGAACTGGAGACGAAGTGGAAGAAGCTTCTCGAGGGCGTCGACCGCACCAACCCCGACGCGGTCGCGGCCATCCTGCGCGAGCACCTCTACGGCAAGGTCGATGCGGCGACCTATGGCCTGAACTGAGCCCTCCAGCGGCGCGCAGGCCCCTGCGCGCCGCCCTTTTCCAAGGAGCTTGCAAGCCATGAAGGCGATCGTCACAGGAGCCGCCGGCGGGATCGGCAGGGCGACCGCATTGAGACTTGCGGCCGATGGTTTCTTCGTCATCGTCGCCGATATTCATGCCGAGCGGGCGGAAGCAACCGCCGCCGAGATTCGCGCCCGCGGAGGCGCCGCCGAAAGCTGTGGCATCGACCTGACGGATCGCACCGCGCTCCTGGCCCTGGCAGAGGCGGCTGGGCCCGTCGATGCGCTGGTCAACAATGCCGGCATTTTCGACGTCCGCGCCTTTGTCGATCTGCAGGCCGACGATTTCCGCCGCATGGCCGAGGTCAATGTCATCCCGCTCTTCGAACTGACACGGGCCGTCGCGGCCACGGCCCCACGCGGAGCGCGCATCGTCAACCTCGCCTCCCGTGCCTATCTCGGCGCGAGCCACTACGCCCACTATGTGGCCTCCAAAGCCGCGGTGGTGGGGCTGACGCGCGCCATGGCGCTGGAACTCGCCGGCAAGGGCATCCTCGTCAATGCGGTGGCCCCCGGCGTGATCGACACCGACATGCTCAAGGCCCGCTCCGATACCGATCGCGGGGCCCTCGCCGCCCAGCAGCCGCTCGGCATTCTCGGGCGCGCCGAGGATGTCGCCGACGCCATCGCCTATCTGGCATCGCCGCGGCTCGCCTTCGTGACAGGCCAGGTCCTCATCGTCGACGGCGGCCGGACCCTCGGCGGCTTCATCGGCTGAGCGGCACGACACCACTCCCAAACGCAGCGAGAGAACATGGCCGACAGGCTGGTCGACAAGGTCGCGATCGTCACCGGAGCGGGATCCGGAATCGGCCGGGCGATCACGCTCGCCTTCGCGCGCGAGGGCGCCCGCGTCCTCGCCGTCGACCGCAGTTCCGCAGGCCTCGCCGAAACGGCCGCGATGACGGACAGGCCTGTCGTCACCGTCCAGGGCGACGTGACCGACCCGCAGTTGCCGGGCACCCTGCGAGCGGCGCTGCGGGAGCTGGGCTCACTCGACATCCTGGTGAACAATGCCGGCATCGGCGGTGGCGGCGATGTCGAGAACACCAGCGACGATGACCTGAGGCGCTATCTCGAGGTCAACGTGGTCGGTCTCTTCCGGCTCTCCCGTTTCGCCGTCGAGGAGATGAAGCCGCGGCGTCGCGGCGCCATCCTCAACCTCGCGTCCGTCTATGCGGTCATGGGCGCATCGAACAGCGCCGGCTATTCGGCCAGCAAGGGCGCCGTGGCCTCGTTCACCCGGCAACTGGCGACCGACTACGGCCCGCACGGTATCCGCGTCAACGCACTCGGACCCGGCCTCATCGAGACACCTCTGACCGCCGAGCGGATCCGCACCCAGGCCTGGCGCCGCCGGATCGCCATCGACCAGACGCCCCTCCGGCGGGTCGGCCAGCCGGACGATGTGGCCGCGGCTGCCGTCTTCCTGTGTTCGGACGAGGCCGGGTTCATCACCGGCGAACTCCTCAAGGTGGATGGCGGATGGGACATGGCGGGCTACCCGCGGGAGCCCGGCACGTGAACGCCGTCGCGGACACCTATGACGTCATCGTCGCCGGCTCCGGGGCCGGCGGCATGGCAGCCGCACTGACCTGCGCCATCGAAGGCCTGTCGGTCCTCGTCGTGGAAAAGGAGGATCACGTCGGCGGCTCGACCGCCATCTCCGGCGGGGCGGTCTGGATCCCGAACAACCCGCTCGCCGTGGCCATGGGCATCGAGGATTCCACCGAGGCGGTGATGACCTATCTCGGCACGGTGCTCGGCAATGCACTGCGTCCCGACATGATGCACGCCTTCCTGTCGAGCGGTCCCGAGGCCGTCACCTATTTCGACCGCCACACCCAGGTCAAGTTCGCCGCCCGTGCCTATTCGCCCGACTATTATCCGGAACTGCCGGGCGCCGGGCGCGCCGGCCGACCGATCGACCCCCTGCCCTTCGACGGACGTGAACTCGGCGGGGCCTTCCGTCTTCTCAAGGACCCGTTGGCGACCTTCACTGTGCTCGGCGGCATGATGGTCAACGTCACCGACGTCAACCACCTGCTCAAGGTGACGCGATCCTTCGCCTCCTGGCGGCATGGCATGAAACTCGTCGCACGCTATGGCGCGGATCGCCTGCGGGGATGGCATCGCGGCACCCGGTTGCTGCTCGGCAATGCGCTGGCCGGCCGGCTGCTGAAGAGCGCGCTGGATCGCGGGATCACCATCGCGACGGGGACGCCTCTCGTCGGCCTCGTCCGGGACGAGGGAGCCGTGACGGGCGTCACCATCCGCGCGGAAGGGCGCGAGCGCACGGTCGCCGCGCGGCGTGGCGTGGTGGTGGCGACGGGGGGCTTCCCCTGGGATGCCGCGAGGCGATCCCTGCCCGGCATTGAAGCCGGACGGCAATGGTCGATGTCGCCGGCCGGCAATACAGGCGATGGCATCCGCATCGCCGAAGCCGCCGGCGCGGGCTTTCTGGAGGCGCCGGCCGATCAGGCCTTCTGGGCGCCTGTCTCGGTGTGGACCAGGCCCGATGGCACGCAGGTGCGCTTTCCGCACCTGATCTGGGACCGGGCGAAGCCAGGCCTCATCGCCGTCAACGGCGCAGGCCGCCGCTTCGTCAACGAGGGCACGAGCTATCACGAGTTCGTCCGCGCCATGCTGCGTTCGCACGAAACGGTCCCGACCGTTCCCGCCTTTCTCATCGCCGACCGCCCGTTCGTCGACCGCTGGGGCCTGGGGCTCGCCCTTCCCGGCGGACGCCCCCGCTCGCACCTCATCCGGGACGGATACCTGATCGAGGCTGCGTCAATCGCCGAACTGGCGAACAGGCTCTCCATCCCTGCCGACGCGCTCGGCGCCTCCGTCGCGGAGATGAACCAGGCGGCGGCGGACGGGATCGATGCCGGTTTCGGCAAGGGTTCCTCGGAATACAACCGCTACTATGGCGACCCCGCCATTGCAGGAAATCCCTGCCTCGGCGCGATTGCCGAACCGCCGTTCTATGCCGTTCGTGTCTATCCCGGCGATATCGGCACCGCCTCGGGCCTGCTGACGGATCCGAACGGGCGCGTCCTCGACGGCACTGGTGAGCCCATCGCCGGACTTTATTGCTGCGGAAGCGACATGGCATCGATCATGGGCGGCCACTATCCCGGTGCGGGCATCACGCTGGGACCTGCCCTGACGTTCGGATACCGCATCGGGCGGACGATCGCCGCTCTGTAACAGGATTCTGTGACAGCGGGGGATGTCCGTTTCCGGACTCCTGTCCAGCAAAGCGCGCCATGGCGGTGTGAAACGTCCGGCGTGAACCGCCGCTGGACGAGCGAAGCGCTGTGAGCACGGGCCGGCCAGCGAAGCGGATATCCCCGGGCGCCACGCTTGCTCACAAGGCCACTCCCGGCAGGGTGGGCCGTCCAGAACAAGCCCGGCGGACCACGATCGGAGCCCGCCGGTCGCTGGGGCCTGGCCAACTGACCGGTGTCCCCGCCGCGATCCATTCCGGTGGAGCATCCTGTTCGAGCACAGGCCCACGCCCCAGGAACTTCTCCTCCTCCACGCATGGGCAGGAGCCCTGTTGCCGCCATCCATCGCCTCGAGCCTGTAGCAGTGGCCGAGGACGACCTGCCGACTCCCTTGTCCCTTTCGATATCGGCAGGACGCATCGGCGAGACAGGCGCCCGAGGCCAAGGAGCCCGGTCCGCGGCTCGCTTCGCACGGCCTTGCAACACCCCATCCCCGGCGCCACCTGCGCCCTCTCGTGGAACCCGTTGCCAACCTGATATATCAGGTGTACCTGTCATATCAGGAGCGGATATGCTGACAGTGATCGGAGGAGTTCGGGACAGGGCGTCACGCGGCCGGACGGCGGCGACGGCGGTCCATGGCCTGTTGCGCGACGACATCCTGTCGCTCCGCCTCGCTCCGGGGTCTCAGCTGAACGAGAAGGACATCGCCGCCCAGCACGGCGTCAGCCGCACGCCGGTCCGCGAGGCCCTGCTCCGCCTCTCGGACGAGGGGCTGGTCGACATCGTCTCGAAGTCCGGGACCTATGTCTCACGCATTCCGCTCGCCGATCTTCCCGAAGCGATCACCATCCGGCGCGTTCTGGAGCAGCATGCGGTGCGCGCTGCCGTGGAACGCGCGACCAGAAGCCAGATCATCGAGCTCGGCGCCATCGTGGCCCGGACGGCCGAAGCGGCCGAAGCCGGCGATACCGAGGCCTTTCACCGGGCCGACGAGGCCTTTCACGAGGCGATCGCGGCGGCCGGCGGCCATCCCGGAGTCTGGTCGCTCGTCAGGCACGTGAAACTGCAGGTCGACCGGTTCCGTCGCCTGACCCTGCCCCTGGCCGGACGGATGGCGCGGGTGGTCGCCGAACATGACGCCGTGCTGAAGGCCATCGAACAACGCCGGCCGGACGCCGCCGCCGAAGCCATGGGCCGGCATCTCGACGGCCTCAAACTCGGCGCCGAGGATCTCGAGCGCTTCAACCCAGACTTTTTCCTGGAGGATACGGGGCGCCCCGACCTGAAGCGCGCCTGAGACATTCACACCGCGTGCGCCCGCCGAGGGCGAGGCGGCAACAAGCGGCGGATCAACCGCCCAAGCCATCACCACAACGGGTAGGGAGGACACCCCATGACCATCACACGCCGCAACGCCCTCATCGCGGGCGCCGGACTTGCATCGACCGCCATCGCCCCCTTCGGCGCCACGCCGCTGCGCGCCCAGCAGATGAAGCTGAAATGGGCCCATGTCTACGAGACGGCCGAGCCCTATCATACCGATGCGCTCTGGGCCGCCGCGGAGATCGCCAAGCGGACCAATGGCAAGTACCAGATCGAGGTCTTCCCGGCCTCGCAGCTCGGTAACGAGAACCAGATCAACGAGGCGCTCGGCCTCGGCACGGTCGACATCATCTATACCGGCGTCGCCTTCGCCGGCTCGATCCACAGGCCGATCGCCATCACCAACGCGCCCTATGTGCTGCGCGACTTCAACCACTGGAAGGCCTATCGCGACTCGCCGCTGTTCCGGCAGATCGCCTCGGGCTACGAGGGCCGCACGCGCCACAAGGTGACCGCCCTCACCTATTACGGCGAGCGCCATGTGACCGCCAACCGTGCGATCAACAAGCCCGAGGACATGCGCGGCATGAAGCTGCGCGTGCCGCCGGCGCCGCTCTTCCTGATGTTCACCAAATCGGTGGGCGCCAACGCGACGCCGATCGCCTTCGCCGAAGTCTATCTGGCGCTGCAGCAGGGCACCGTCGACGGCCAGGAGAACCCGCTTCCCACCATCATGGCGAAGAAGTTCTACGAGGTGCAGAGCCACATCATGCTCACCGGCCATATCACGGAATCGCTGCTGTCGATTGTCGGCAGCCACGTCTGGGCCCGGCTGAACGACGCCGAGAAGAAGATCTTCTCGGACGTGCTGATGGAGGCTGCCTCGCGCGCGTCGAACACGATCCGCGAGAGCGAGCAGAAGCTGGCGGAGGAGTTCCGCAAACTCGGCAAGACCGTCATCTCGCCGGACCGCGCGGCGTTCCGGGCCGCTGCCGTGCCGTTGCACAACGACGCGGCCTCGGGCGCCGGCTGGTCGAAGGCCGAGTACGACGCACTCCAGGGGCTCGCCTCCTCCAGCTGAGGTGGCGCCGCCGCCTGCTCCGCTCCCATACCGGAGACGGTGGTGCCTTCGCCGGCGCCACTGTCTCCTGCAGCGTCCCACACCGCCTGCCCGACAAGGTTCCCATGTCACCGCAGCCCCCGACCGCGCCCGGCGCCGAGCATCTGATCGTCGTCGAAGACCCGGACGTGCAGATCGAGCACTATCCCGAGGACTGGATCGCCTTCGCCCTGTTCTGGCTGATGGCCTTTGTCGTCTTCCTGCAGTTCTTCTCCCGCTACATTCTCAACTCGTCCTTCTCATGGACGGAGGAGATCGCGCGCTACCTGCTGATGTGGGTGACCTTCGTCGGTTCGGCGGTGGCCATGCGCCGACGCAACCACATCGCGGTGGAGGTGCTGCACCAGTTCCTTCCCGGGCCGGTCGTCCGCCTGCTCAACTTCCTGATCGACGTGATCGTGCTGGGCTTCGTCGCCCTGCTCGTCTGGTTCGCCTGGCAGGTGACCGAGCGCATGGAGATCCAGCGCATGACGGTCTTCGACCTGTCGATGAGCATCGTCTATGGCGGCATCCTCGTCGGCTGCCTGCTCATGCTCTGGCGCGCCGGCCAGATGTTCATCGCCAATGCCCGCCGCGGCTGGCGCCCGGACCCGGCCCGTCAGGGCCTCATCATCGATTGAGGGCGCAGCATGTTCTGGCTTTTCGGCACCTTTCTGATCCTTCTGCTCCTTGGTACGCCGATCTTCGTGGCGCTGGCGGCGGGATCGCTCGCCTACATCAAGTTCGAGACCATGATCCCGGACTTCGTTGTGCTGCACCGCATGGCCGGGGGGGTCGATTCCTTCCCGCTGCTGGCGGTTCCCTTCTTCATCCTCGCCGGCAACCTGATGAACACCGCCGGCATCACCAACCGCATCTATGATTTCGCCGTCTCGGCGGTCGGCTGGATGAAAGGTGGCCTCGGCCACGTCAATGTCGTGGGGTCGGTGATCTTCGCAGGCATGTCGGGAACGGCCGTTGCGGATGCCGGTGGCCTCGGCACGATCGAGATCAAGGCCATGCGCGACCATGGCTACAAGGACGAGTTCGCCGTCGGCATCACCGCGGCCTCCTCGACCATCGGGCCGATCATCCCGCCCTCGCTGCCGATGGTGATCTTCGGCGTGGTCGGCAATGTCTCCATCGGCCAGCTCTTCGCCGGCGGGCTCATTCCCGGCGTCCTGATGGCGGTGATTCTGATGTTCTACGTCACCTGGTATGCGCGTCGGCATGGGATCGGCCGCGACCAGGTGTTCAGAATGAAGGCGCTGGGTCAAACCTTCGTCCGCGCAATCCCGGCGCTGTTCACGCCGGCGCTGATCATCGGCGGCATGTCGCTGGGCATCTTCACTCCGACCGAGGCGGCGATCGCCGCCTGCGCCTGGGCGCTGCTGCTTGGGGCGCTGCTCTACCGGTCACTGTCGCTCAAGCAGTTCTACCGCATCACCCTGGAGACCATCGAGACCACGGCCAGCGTGCTCATCATCGTGGCCGCCGCGTCGCTGTTCGGCTGGGTGCTGACCACCACGCGCGTCACCGAGGCGATCGCTACGGGGCTCCTGTCGATCACCGACAACCCGCTGCTGATCATGCTGCTGATCAACCTGTTCCTGCTGGTGGTGGGCTGTTTCATGGAGACGATCGCAGCGATCTCCATTCTCGTGCCCATTTTCATGCCGATCATCCTGAAGGTCGGCATCGATCCCGTGCAGTTTGGCGTGGTGATGGTGCTGAACCTGATGATCGGGCTGCTCACGCCCCCCGTGGGAATGGTGCTCTTCGTCCTATCGAAAGTGGCCAATATCTCCTTCGAACGGACTGTGTCGGGCGTGACGCCCTTCCTGGTGCCGCTGCTGATCGTGCTGGTCCTGATCTCGGTCTTCCCGTGGTTCACCACCGCGCTGCCGACGCTCTGGTACCGTTGACCGCGAGGCGGCAGGAATGAAAAGCCCGGCGCTAAGGCCGGGCGTCATGCCAGTATGCGGGGGACCGGGGGCGAGCCCCTTAGCCGTCGTTGGCGGCCGCAGGCCAGGTGGCGGGCGGGTCCTGCGGGCCGCGCCAGGAGAGCATGAGCCCGTTGCCGACGGCCCAGGCGCGCAGGGCGGCGAGCAGCGCGTCGGGACGGCTCACCTCGGGCACCTCCTCCTCGATGAAACGGTCCACCGCGGCCAGGAGGTCCGGCGGGATCTGCAGCTTGATGGTGGTCATGCGCGCATCCTCGAACGTGCTCTTGAGCGGCACGATGGCGGCTTTCTCGTACAGGAATGGTTAACGGGCAAGCCCTGACCGCGATCAGGGTTGCCGGTTCCTTGTCCATGTCGCAGCAAATGTCGCGATGCCGTCGCCGTATCGCGGCGAGTCAGGCGCTGCCGCGGTCGAGCATCATCTCGGTGACATAGGCCGCCATGGCGCCATAGAGAGCGTGGCCGATCGTGCTCATGACGGTGAGCTGCCCCCCCCAGGCGAGGAGCAGGAAGGGCAAACCGGCGAGCGGCGCGAAGATGCCGAGCGCGATGAAGGTGGTGAAGGTGCCCCAGACCCAGCCGTTCCAGCGCCGGCCCAGCGAGATGCCGTTGCGGGTCAGGAGATAGTAGCCGAGCGGATAGCCGACGACGCCAGTGATGTAGTGCAGCGCCTTGGCGACGACATCGGAGGGCTCGAAGCCGAGACGGGCCGCGAACAGCGCCTTGATGAGACCTGGCGGCTCCAGCGGCCCGCCGGCAACGATGGCGGTGGGGACATTGGCCCAGATCTCCCACAGGCCGAGGCCGGCGAAGCCGCCGACCATGAGGGCGATCACCTCCCTGAGGCCCGGCAGGGCGATTCCGGCAATGCGGAACTGCTGGTTCGTGGTGGCATGAGCAGTGTCGGCGATCATGGCGGGGCCCCCTCAGGTGGTGGTGAGGGGCGACCTCGCCCCCTGCCTGACCATTCGCCGAGCACGCCGCGGCGTTACCTTTCGGTGGTCTCACCAAACCGTGAAGCGGCAATGCCGCCGACCCGTCGGTCCCGGCGTAACGCCCCCGTCGGTCATCGCGTAGTCCGCATTGCAGCAACCGACAGGCGAGCCCGACATGACCGCTCCGCTCAAGCGCCCGCGCGACGTGCGCCTCGATGTCTTCCGCGGCCTTTGCATGCTGATCATCTTCATCGCCCATATGCCGCAGAACCCCTGGCTCGCCTGGATCCCGGCGCGCTTCGGCTTTTCCTCGGCAACAGAGCTTTTCGTCTTCGGCTCCGGCTTCGCCAGCGCCATGGCCTTCGGGCGGACCTATGCCAGCGCCGGCTTCGTCCCGGCGACGCTGAAGATCATCCAGCGCATCTGGCAGCTCTACTGGGCCCATCTGGCGCTGTTCGTTGCGCTGGCCGGCGTCACCGTTCTTCTCGCTCCGGCCGACAGCCATGCCATGCGCGCCCTCGCCCATGTCTTCGCGGCGCCGGCCCAGGCGCTGGGCGGTCTCGTGACGCTGACCTATGTGCCGATGCTGCTCGACATCCTGCCGCTCTACATCGTCGTGCTGGCGCTGGTGCCGGTGATGATGGCGGCGCACCGGCTGCACCCCGTCGCCCCCGTCGCCCTCTCGGCAGCGCTCTACATCGCCGCCCTGGCCTTCGGCCTCGCCATGCCCGGCCGCTCCGACAATGCCGGGACCTGGTTCTTCAACCCCTTCGCCTGGCAGGTGCTGTTCTTCGCCGGCTTCGCCATCGGCCTCGGCTGGTGGAAACCGCCAGCCCTGGCGCGGCCACCGCTGGTCGGACTGGCTGCGGCTATCGTCACGGTCTCGGTGCCGTTCAACTTCTGGATGATCACCGACGCCTTTCCCGTCTTTATCGACCTGCAGATGCTGGTGCTGCCAGCCAATAGCTGGACCAACATCCACCCGGTGCGCATCATCCACTTCCTGGCGCTGGCCTATCTCGTCCTGTCGCTGCTGGAAGGGGCGCGCTGGCTGCTGGAGACGCGCGCGGCGGCGGTCCTGACCCTCGTCGGCACCCAGTCGCTGCCGGCCTTCCTCGCCTGTACGGTGCTTGCCTGGATCGGTGGCATCGCGCTCGACATTGTGGGCGATGCGCCCGGACCGACGGCCCTGGTCAATCTCATCGGCCTCGCAGGCATCGTCGCGGCAGCCTGGCTGGCGCGCCTGTTCAAGGCGGCACCATGGGCAAGTCCGGCAGCCGTGGCAAAGCCGGCGCCGTCCATGTCCGCCCAGGACGCGTCCCGCGCCGCGCTGCAGGCCAAAGGGGCCTGAGCCGTCAGAGCCGATAGGCCATCCTGAGGCCGCCCCAGTGGCGGCCGAAGATGCGGATCGGCGCGTCAATCTCCTTCATGTTGACCGTAACGCCGTTGCCCATGTCGCGGACATAGGACTGGACAAGATAGGGACGCGAGGAGCGGGCCGCCGACAGGCCGGCGCGGTCGTCGAAGATGCGCTTGTTGCGGCAGTTGGCGGCGTTCCAGACCGGATCGCCGGGCTTCTGCGGATGGGCATAGATGCGGTTGTGAACCGGCAGATAGGCATTGCGGTCCACCGCAGCGCAGAAGGTCATCTGCTTGTCGACGGCGAGCCAGCGCTCCTGGATGGGCGGCAGGATCTCCTCGAAGACCTTGAGATAACGGGTCGAGAACTGGACGGGATCGGTGCCGGGAATGCGCACATAGTCGTTGTCGAAGGCGTCGTCGCGCGACAGCCTTCCGGCCTCGATGGCCTGTTCCACGGCACGGGTGATCTCGGCGGCCGCCTTGACCACGTGATCGATGCGCAGGGCATCGGCCTCACGCAGCGCGGCGATCGTCTTCGCCAGCGCGGCACGCCCGGCCTCGTCCGGCGCAATGAACTCGCAATGGGTGCCGAGCGCCGACCGGGCGACCACCCTGATGCGGAACGTCGAGATGTCGTTGACGGCGGCTGTCGCCACGGCGCCGACCGGCAGCCGGTCGACCTCGCCCGCCGCCAGCAGCATGCCGCCTTCGGAGAGGTCCATGGTCTGCGTGCGGATCGCGCCGGCCGGGCCATCGAGGCGCACGGCGCGCTCGACGGGAAGCCGGTCATGGCGGCGGCGGTCGCCGACTTCCGACTGGCGCAGGAAGATGGTGAAGCGCGAGCGCAGCTTCTCGGTCAGCAGCTTGGCCTGGCGGCCGGCCTCATCGGCTTCGTCCGAGGTGGTCTCGGCCTGGACTGCCGCCTGATCGATGGCGCCGGCACCCGAAGCGACATCGGCGATGAAGGCGGCGCTGTTGCCGGCCGAGCGCGAAAGTTCGCCGATGGTGGCGACCTGCTGTTCCACCGCCTCGGCGACGGAGGCGAAGACCGGACGGATCGCATCAACGGCGCCGGCGATCTGCTGAACGGCCGCGATGGAGGCCTGCGAATCCGCCTGCAGTTTCGCGATACGCCGCGAGATCTCGTCGATCGCGCGCTGCGTCTCGAGGCTGAGGCTCTTGACCTCGGTGGCGACCACGGCGAAGCCCCTGCCGGCCTCACCGGCGCGGGCCGCCTCGATTGTCGCGTTGAGGGCGAGGAGGTTGGTCTGGCGGGCGATCTTGGCGATCAGGCCGACCACCTGATCGATCTCGCCCGACGAGGCCCTCAGTCCGTCGACGCTCACCGAGGCGAGACCCGCCGCCTCGATGGCCTCCTGCGTGAAACGCGTTGCCTGGCGCACGCGGTCGCCGATCGCAGCGGCACTCTGGCCGAACTCCTCGGTGGCGGCGGCGAGCTGGCTCGAATTCTGCGAGGCGCCGGCGGCGAGCTGGTCGAGCGCGCGCGAACGGTCGCGGATCGCCGCCAGGGCACGGCTCGCGGCAGCCGTGCCATCATGGACGTGGTCGGCGGAGTCCGACACATCCGCGATCACCTTCATGAGGTCGGACTCCACGAGCCCGATAGTGTCACGGATCTGGACGATCTCGGCCTTCAGGCGCGCGATTTCCTCAGCCGACCCATCCGGCTCGGCTGCGGGTACCTGCGGCAACGCCCCATCCGCCGGGTTGCGCGCCTTGCGCATGCGGCCAAAGTCCATCGGCGTTCCCTCTGGCTACCCGTCAATTGACGGGAATATTACGGGAATTGTCGCGCAGGAGGGTAAACGGGCGCTTAAGCGTATCTTTGGGCGGGACGCGGCCCTGTCTTAGACTTTCGACGAATCCAGCAGGCGAGCGACGGTCGCGGGCAGAGTGTCGTAATGATCGATGATGACGTCGGGGCCAAGGCTCTCAAGCGGCACCGCCGTGTAGCCGCCGGAATAGGCCACGACCGGCACGCCGGCGCCCTGGGCGGCGCGAATATCGGTGTCGGAATCGCCCACCATCACGGCGCGGGTGGGATCCCCGCCGGCATCGCGGACGGTGAGCAGGATGTGGCGAGGATCGGGCTTGCGCAGGGCATAGGTGTCGGCCCCGGCGATGAAGGCGAAGCGGCGCGTCATGTCCAGTTCGTCGAGGAGTTTCTTGGCCAGGCGTTCGATCTTGTTGGTGCAAACGGCGAGGATCATTCCCGCGTCGGCCAGCCGGTCGAGCGCGTCGAGCATGCCGGGGAAGGGGCGGCTGTCACGGGTGAGGCGGGTCTCGTAGACGGCGACGTAACGGGCATAGACCGCCTCGACCTCGTCCTGGGTGTCGCCCCTGCCCTTCAGCTTCAGCGCCTTCTCCACCATCGGCTTCATGCCGTGCCCGATCAGCTTCTTCGCCGCCTCGAGGTCGATGCCGTCGAGCCCCTCCGCCTCGAGCAGCCAGGAGAGTGTACCGATCAGGTCCGGATGGGTGTCGACGAGCGTGCCGTCGAGATCGAAGACGATGGTGGCGGCCGACATGCCTGTGCTCTCCCTGAAGACCCGGCAGGTCATGCCGAATATGGGCGGGATTGTCACCTGACGTTTGGCTGCCGTGCCGGCCGGCGGGATGCGCCGCCTGCGGGCGGGTGCTAGAACGCCACCACGTCCCGCAACAAGCCCCGGAGGCTCCGATGAACGCGCCCCTGAAGACCACGCCCCTGCCGCTGAAGGACCCGACGCTCCTGAAATCGCAGTGCTACGTCAACGGCGAATGGGTCGGCACCCCCACCGACCCTGTCGTCAATCCGGCCACCGGCCAGACCATCGGCCACGTGCCGCGCTTCGGCGCGACGGAAGCCGCCGAGGCGGTCGCTCACGCCGACAAGGCTTTCAAGCTGTGGTCGAAGAGGACCGCCAAGGAGCGCTCGAACATCCTGCGCAAATGGTTCGACCTGATGATCGCCAACACGGACGATCTCGGCCTGATCATGACCGCCGAGCAGGGCAAGCCGCTGGCCGAGGCCAAGGGCGAGGTGGCCTATGCCGCCTCCTTCGTCGAGTTCTTCGCCGAGGAGGCGCGGCGGGTCTATGGCGACATCATCCCGCAGCATCGCCCCGACCACCGTATCCTCGTGCACAAGCAGGCCATCGGCGTCTGCGCGGCCATCACGCCGTGGAACTTCCCGGCCGCGATGATCACCCGCAAGTGCTCGCCGGCCATCGCTGTTGGCTGCACCATGGTGGTCAAGCCCGCCCCGGAAACGCCGCTGACCGCGCTGGCGCTGGCTGAACTCGCCCATCGCGCCGGCATTCCGGCTGGCGTCATCAACATCATCACCGGCGATGCGGCGCCCATCGGCAAAGTCTGGTGCGAGCATCCCACCGTGCGCTTCATCGGCTTCACCGGATCGACGCCCGTCGGCAAGCTGCTGATGGCGCAGGCCGCCTCCACCGTGAAGCGCGTCGGCCTCGAACTCGGCGGCAATGCGCCCTTCATCGTCTTCGACGATGCGGACGTGGATGCGGCCGTCGAGGGCGCGATGGTCTCGAAGTACCGGAACATGGGACAGACCTGCGTCTGCGCCAACCGCATCTTCGTGCAGGAATCGGTGCATGACGAGTTCGTCGCCAAGTTCACCGCCAGGGTGAAGGCGCTTAAGGTCGGCAACGGGCTGGAGGCCGGCATCGACCAGGGCCCGCTGATCAAGCCGGCCGCCGTCGACAAGGTCGAGGCCCACGTCAAGGACGCGATCGCCAAGGGCGGCAAGGTCGAGACCGGCGGCAAGCGGTCCGCCCTCGGCCATACCTTCTACGAGCCGACGGTGATTTCCGGCGTCACCACCGACATGCTCGTGACCAACGAGGAGACTTTCGGCCCGCTCGCCCCGATCTACAAGTTCAAGACCGAGGACGAGGCTGTGGCGCTGGCCAATGCCACGCAGTTCGGCCTGGCGAGCTATTTCTACGGCCGTGACATCGGCCGCATCTTCCGCGTCGCCGAGGCGCTGGAATACGGCATGGTCGGCATCAATACCGGCCTTGTCGGCACGGACGTGGCACCCTTCGGCGGCGTCAAGGAATCCGGCCTTGGCCGCGAGGGCTCCCATTACGGCCTCGACGAGTTCATCGAGATCAAGCTGATGATGCTCGGCGGCATCCAGTAAGGCAGACGCGGTTCGAGGTTGGATCAGCGCGGCATCGCACCGCCTCGAACTGTGCGCCCGAGCCTCCACGCAGGATGCCCGGCCTTGTGCCGGGCATCCATGACTTTCCTTGAAGCCCCGTGTTGAAATCGTGGATGGCCAGGACAAGCCCGGCCATGACGGTTGAGGTCCCAACGGTCATCCTGGGGCCAAGGCCGGCCCTCAGCGCGCCGCCACGCTCACCGGCGCCAGCGATTTCAGGCCGCGCGCCGGGACGATGACGAGGTCGAGTTCAGAGCGCCCGCCGCGGCCGATGGACAGGCGCTCGGGTTCCCCGATCACCGCGAACTGGCCCTGCAGCGTCGCCTGCTGGCGCGCCCACGTGCCGGCCAGCGCGACGATGAGGATATCCGCGCCCTGATAGGCGCGGGGCACCTGGCGGAAGGCGAAGCCGCGGGGGTCTGGCCCGATCACCATGACGTCGGCGCGGTCGCCGACCGCCAGGTCGACCTTGCCACCCTCGTTCCAGGTAAGGCCAACCACGACCGGCCCGGCGCCGCGCGCCACGCCCTTGGCCGCGAGGATGGGCCGCAGCGCCGTCCAGTCGAAGGCATCGATGGTCGGATCGGCCCTGACCGGCACGCCGAGGCGGGTCAGAAGGCCCGTGGCACCGAGCCCGCCGACCACGAGAACAATGACCACGGCGAGACCCGCGCTCCATCCCGCCCAGGCCCTCGGCGAGGGACTGGCCGCGGGATTGGCGACCATCCAGGCCCCGAGCAAGGGGAAGACGAAGAACCAGCCCGGCATCGGCCAGTGCGGCAGTGCCCAGCCCGACCACAACGACTGCAGCGTGAAATAGAGGATGGTCGGAGCCGCCAGGGCCACCAGGAAGAGGCGGCGCGGGTCCTGGAGCAGGCGCAGGTTCTGCGCCGCGATGGTGACAAGCGGCACCGCAATCCAGGGCGCCAGCCACACGAACTGGCCGGCGAGCATCTGGGCGAAGGCGGAGAGCGTCAGCCCCCGTCCGCCACCCCTGCCCGCCTGGAAGCGCAGCGAGGCCCAGTCGTTGGCGATGTTCCAGACGATCACAGGCGCAATCGCCAGGGCGGCGAGGATGGCGCCGGCATAGGGCGCGGGGTGGACGAGCCAGCGGCGATGCTCGCTGGCGAGCAGGAAGATCGCGAGACCGCCGACGACGAAGAGTGCGGAATATTTGGACAGGCCGGCGAGGCCGAAGCAGAGCCCCGCAACGAGCCAGCACGTCCAGGCAGACGGGGTCTCGCCCGGCGCGGGAAAGAACAGCCGTGCCAGCGCCAGCACGCCGCCGGCGAGGCAGAACAGCAGCGGACCGTCCGGGACGATCCAGGTGCCGGGAGAAGCGAGAAAGAACAGCGAGGCGTTGAGGGCGAGCACGGCCCAGACCCCCTGCCAGCCGCCGAAGAGCCGCGCGGTCAGGCGAAAGAGGAGCCACGACGTTCCCGCGAAGAGCAGGATGAAGGGCAGCCGCACCGCCCATGTCGTCCCGAAGACGGCCATGGACAGATTGGCGAGCCAGAGATGGAGCGGCGGATGGTCGAAATAGGAGAGCGCCAGGCGGCGGGCCTGGCCGAGCGTATAGCTCTCGTCGACACCGAATCCGAGCAGGACGGCGAAGACGACGCGCAGCGCCGTGAAGCCGGCGATGATCACCAGGGCGGACCGGACGGGATCGTCGGGCAGGAGGCGGAAGGGCTTGGCGCTCGTCGCTGCGGTCATGCCGGGCGGATTAGCCGATCAGGCGCGCTGGCGATAGCTCTGCACGGCGTCCGCCACAGATTTCACGCCGAAGAGCACGAAGGTCAGCCCGACGAAGCGGGTAACGATCAGCCCATGGGTCATGAAGAAGCGCCGCACCGCCGGGAGGCCGGCGACGGCAACGAGGATCACGTCGGCGAGGATGAAGCCGAGGAAGGCGACGAGCATGACCTGCGGCGCGAGGTCCCAGGTCAGCAGCCCGGAATAATGGCCCACCAGCACCGTGAACATGGCAACGGAGACGGGATAGGCCTTGGGATTGGTGACGCCGAAGACGAGACCAGCGAGCAGGGGATGGCGGCTGCCGACGACAGCCGTGCCGGCTGCCTCCCTCGCCATCAGCGCCTTGAGGCCGAGAACGACGAGATAGGCGCCGCAGGCAAGCCCGAGGATCTCGAACAGGAGCGGCCCCAGTTGGTTCACGCCAACGATCGCGGCGAGGGCGAGCGTGCCCCAGAGCACGTCGCCGACGAGATGGCCGGTGACGAACCATGTCCCGGACAGGCGCCCCTCCTTGGCTGCCAGGGCGAAGAGCGCGAGGAAGGCGGGTCCGGGGGTGAGGACATAGATCATCGCCGCAGCGAGGGTGGCGAAGAACAGGCCGAAGGTCATGGAGGTGGCTTTCGCGATGCGACTCGGTGTCATCGCCATCCGACCACCCGCGACCGCCGGCGTCAAAGCCGACGGCGCGCTGCCGGACGCTTGCGCCGGCCGGCTCGCCCTGACAGAGACAGGGGGATGTCTTACACACCAGACAGGTGGCAGGAACAGGAGGGTGGGTGAGATGATCGCAGTGATCTTCGAGGTGGTCCCGGTAGAGGGAGCCCTCCCCGGTTATCTGGACCACGCGAAACGGCTCCGGCCGGAACTGGAGGCGATGGATGGCTTCATTTCCGTCGAGCGCTTCCAGAGCCTGACCGACCCGTCAAAGCTCCTGTCGCTGTCGTTCTGGCGCGATGAGGCGGCGGTCAAGGCCTGGCGCAACCACGCCATGCACCGGGCCACGCAGGCGGCGGGACGGGACGGTATGTTCGCCGGCTACCGCCTGCGCGTCGCGGCGGTGATGCGCGACTACGGCATGACCGAGAACCGGGACCAGGCGCCCGACGACAGCCGCGAGCGCCACCGCGCCTGAGCGCGATGGCGGGTCCGCGCGGCAGAACGGTCAGTTCTGCAGCTTGATGTTGCCCTTTTCGATGATCGTCTTGAACTTGGCGATCTCGATGACGGCCTTCTGGCGCATCTCGGCGCCGGTGGAGGGAATGGCAGCGGCCCCCATCTCCTCGAAGCGCTTCACGACGGCCGCATCCTTCAGCGCCTCCATCTGCGCCTTTTCCAGCGCCTCGACGATTTCCTTCGGCGTGCCCTTGGGGGCGACGAAGCCGTTCCAGGAGGTGATGTCGAAGCCCGGGAGGGTGTCGTTGAGCGGCGGGATTTCGGGAGCGATGGCCGCCCGGGTGGCCGAGGTCACGGCGATGCCGCGGATGGAACCGGCCTTGTAGTGGGGGAAGGGCGAGGTGAAATTGTCGAAGGACAGTTTGACCTCACCGGTGATCAGCCCCTGGACCAGCGCGGCCGAGGAACGGAACGGCACGTGGGTCATGCGCGTGCCGGTGAGCTGCATGAAGAGCTCGGCCGACAGGTGGATGGAGGTCCCGATGCCCGAAGAGCCGAAGTTCTCCTTGCCCGGATTGGCCCTCAGATAGGCGATCAGCTCGGCCAGATTGTTGGCCGGGATCGACGGGTGGATGCAGAGGAAGTTCGGCTGCGACGAGGACAGGCCGATGAACTCGAAATCGTCCATCGGCTTGAACGGCAGGCGCTCGCCGAAGAGGTTGGGATTGATCCCGTGGGTGGAGATGGTCGTCATGCCGATCGTGTAGCCGTCCGGCTGCGCGCGCGCGATCGCCGCCACGCCGACATTGCCGCCCGCACCAGCGCGGTTCTCGATGACGAAGCTCTGCCCGAACCTCTGGGTGAGCTTCTCGCAAACGATGCGGCCGATGACGTCCGTCGAACCGCCGGCGCCGAAGGGCACGATGCAGGTGACGGGACGGGCCGGGTAGCTCTGGGCGAAGCCCGTGGTGCCGATGAAGGGTGTGGCGAGCGTTCCGGCCGCCAAGCCGAGCACGGTGCGCCTGTCGATAGCCTTGGTCATAAGTCCTCCTGGGATGAATGCGCGGGCTTTGGGCCCCGTCTTTTGGCGGGAACCCTAGCACGGCTTCACCTCTGCGCAACCGCCAAGGCCGCGGCGCGGAAGAGGAGGAAGGAGGGCGTGACACCCTTTGATATCACGCGGCGCACGCCGGAAAGCCGCCCGGCGGGCAGGCCTCAGGGCATGGCCTTCAACTGCCGCGGCAGCGCGGCGAGGTCGGCCTCCAGTTCGCCCATGCGGGCGCGCAATGCCGATTCGGCTTCGGTCCTGTTGGTGAACTCGGCGCCGTCGACGACGAATTTCTCGCCGCGCAGGAAGCCGGACTTCTTCACCTTGACGCCATGGGTCTTGAGGTCGTCGAGAACCGTCTGGGCGGCGGTGATCTTGGCGTTGACGGCGGCGTTGTGCTCCAGCGCCAGCGCGCGGTCACGCTCGCGCTGGGCGCCGGCGAGCTTGGCGTTGCGCGCGTCGATACGGGCGCGGTAATCGGCGGCTTCCAGCCATTCCGTGCGCTGGCAGACGACAAGCAGGGAGGCGGTGGTGCCCGCGGCCCACCCGAGACCGAAGGCCCCCAGCACGGCTTCGGGCTCGCGGCGGCTGCCCGCCCGCACGACCTTCTGGTGCTCGTGGTAGGTCAGGCTCTTGTCGAGCGGCACGACCATCTTGATCTCCCACTGGTCCTCGTTCAGCGAGGCGATGAGCTGGTCGAGACGGCTGGTGATGGCGGGCACGTCCACGGTGACCGCCCCGAGGCTCCACTCCTTGTCGCCCTCCGTCTTGGTCCAGTTGGGAAACAGGTCGACGGTGAATTGCTTGGTCTCGATCCAGGGGATCATGGCGGCGGAACTCGTGGGCAGGGAGGGAGCGGGAACGGGGGCCGGGGCAGGGTTCGGAACAGGTCGCGGCGCAACGGCGACCGGCGGGGGGGCGACAGGCACGAAGGGCGGCAGGTCGGGAGGGGCAGCATCCGCCACGGGCGAAGGCGGCACGGCGACGGGTTCGGAGGGCACCGTCGACGGGGCGGCGGCGACGGTGGCCGAACCCAATGGGGGATCAGGCCGATCAAGGCTGAGGCCTTCGAGCGCGGCGGAGAGTTCGTCGAGCTTCACCCGGTCGTCGGGCCCGAGCTCAACGGCCCGGGCGGTCGCGGGAGGCGCCGGCGGAGGCGAGTCCGTCGAGGTAGCGGGTCCAGGTCGCGTCGTGGTCTCGTCCGAGCTCATACAGGTAGTCCCATGAATAGATGCCGGAGGAATGCATGTCGTCGAAGGTCAGGCGGACCGCATAATGCCCGACCCGATCGATGCCGATCAGCTGGACGTCCTTCTTGCCCCCGACGAATTTGCGCTCAGACGGCGAATGCCCCTGCACCTCCGCAGACGGGCTCTCCACACGGAGATATTCGGCGTCGAGGGCGAAAATATGCCCGTCGTCATAAGTGACCGTCAGCCGCCGGCGGTCGGCGGACAGCCTGAGTTCAGTCGGCCAGGCATGCTGCCGGCCGGTGGCGCTCTCAACGGTACTGATCTCCGTCATGGCGGAGCTCCTGTCTGAGACGTGTCGCAGGACGGATCGGAGAGGTAGACTGTTCTCTCGCCATCTTCAATGTCGCAGGAGGTGACGACCGGGCCGTCAACGCCTAAATAGACAAAAGAGGCGGTCGCCATCCTCCGGGGCGCGACCGGGAGGTGCGTATGTTCGACCAAGCTGCGACGAGACCGCTCCCGATGATCGATCCCTACGGACGGTCGATCGACTATCTGCGCGTGTCAGTGACCGACCGCTGCGATTTTCGCTGCGTCTATTGCATGTCGGAGAACATGGCCTTCCTGCCGAAGAAGGACCTTCTGACCCTTGAGGAACTCGACCGTCTCTGCTCCGCCTTCATCGGCAAGGGTGTCCGCAAGCTGCGCCTGACCGGCGGCGAGCCGCTCGTCCGCAAGGATGTCATGACCCTGTTCCGCTCACTGTCACGCCATCTCGACCATGGGGCGCTGGACGAACTGACCTTGACCACCAACGGGTCGCAACTCGCCCGCCATGCCGCCGACCTCGCAGCCTGCGGCGTCCGGCGCATCAACGTCTCGCTCGACACGCTGGACGCGGCGAAGTTCCGCGAGATCACGCGCTGGGGTGACCTCGACGCGGTGCTCAAGGGGATCGACGCGGCCCTCGCCGCCGGCATTCACGTCAAGATCAACGCGGTGGCGCTGCGTGGCGTCAACGAGGCAGAGATCGAGGGCCTGGTGGCCTGGGCCCACGGCAAGGGCATGGATATTTCCTTCATCGAGGTCATGCCGCTCGGCGACATCGAGCCTTCGCGCCTCGACCAGTACCTGCCGTTGTCGCTGGTGCGGGCGCGGCTCGGCGAGCGCTGGACGCTGACCGATAGCCCGCATCGGACGGGCGGGCCGGCGCGGTATGTCGATGTGGCCGAAACCGGTGGGCGGGTCGGGTTCATCACGCCGATGACCCACAATTTCTGCGAGAGCTGCAACCGCGTGCGCATCACCTGCACCGGCACGCTCTACATGTGCCTCGGACAGGACGATGCGGCGGACCTGCGCGCACCGCTGCGGGCGTCGGAGTCGAACGATCTTCTCAGCGAGGCCATCGACCGCGCTATTGCTCGCAAGCCCAAGGGTCATGATTTCGTGATCGATCGCCGCACACGTCAGCCGGCTGTGTCACGTCACATGAGCATGACGGGCGGATGAAAGATCATTTCGCCCACAACTACCCTCCTGCAACATTATGATAATACTTGAGACGATTGACACCCATGCAATTGACGCAGCGGAACTTGCCGCTTTTCAGCCGCAATTCTCTTGCTTAAGCCGCCCCAGACGGGCGGCTCGCTTTGGCGGATCAAACTGCGACGGACCCGACAGGCATCCCTGATCAACCGTCGTCAGTCGCCTCCGCGCGCAGTGACGATTCATTTCCAAAGGCGTCCGCGATGATCTTTGCATCCACGCCGCAGCCCGACCCCGCGACCGTGCGGGACGCGCTGCGCCGCATCACATCCTCCACCTTCGTTCCGGCCGGATCGGTGTCGGCGACGATCCTCACCCACGTCGTCGAGCGCACGCTTGCCGGCGACGAACGCACAATCAAGGCCTATACGATCGCCGTCGAGGGCCTCGGCCGGTCCCCGGATTTCAACCCGGACCGCGATTCGACCGTGCGCGTCGCGGCAATGCGGCTGCGCAATGCCCTCGACCTCTACTATGCCGGACCCGGGGCGCGCGATCCGCTGCGGATCCGGATGGCGCCGGGCAGCTATCGGCCGATCTTCGAACTCATGGCGCCGACCGCGGCCGGGGGTGATCCCACCGAGCCGGGCCGACCGAAGGTCGCGCCCGTCCCGGCTGCGTCTGTCGTGCGCCCGCGCCGCGCGGCCTTCACGGGTTCCGCCCGGTGGCTCATCGCCATCTCGGCGATCCTCGCTGTTGATGTCATGCTGACCGTCGTGCTCATGGCGGCCCAGATGCGCGGCGTTACGTCTGGCCGGGAGGCCCCGCTGACGCCAGGGCAAGAGCAGGTCCGCGCGGCGGAGAAGGTCGCATCGGCAGACCAGATTTTCGCGCAGATCCACGAGCGGGTGCGGCGGAGTTATCGTCAGGCCGGAACCTGTCTGAGCCGAGCCAACGGGGAGGCCGGCCAGTCCGGTTTCGTCGTCCAGGCAGGACCCGGTTGAGTGCATCTATCGACAGGGCGGCGACCGAAGCGGCCGTCGCGGGGCTGATGCGACGAAGCGACGCTCGACCGACAGCCTGCCGGGCGCTAGCACGGTCACAGGGACGAGACGACCGGAGCGCCGAAGCGTGGCTCATTATGATGTGATCGTCGCCGGCATCGGCGCGATGGGATCTGCTGCGGCCTATCAGTTGGCGCGGCGGGGACGCCGGGTGCTCGGCCTGGAGCGTTTCGACATACCCCATGCCATGGGCTCGTCCCACGGTGTGAACCGCATCATTCGCCTCGCCTATTTCGAACACCCGCTCTATGTGCCGCTGCTGCGGCGGGCCTACGAGTTGTGGCGCGAGACGGAGGCGGCCTTCGGCGAGCAGTTGCTCCATATCACCGGCGGGCTCGACGCCGGCCCGGCCGACGGACGGGTCGTCGCGGGATCGCTGGCGGCCTGCCGTGAGCACGACCTGCCTCACGAACTGATGGATGCGCGTGAGACCCGTCGCCGCTTTCCGGCCTATCGGCTGGCCGAGGGCCACGTCGCCAATTTCCAGGCGGATGCCGGCTTCGTGATGAGCGAGCGCGCCATCGTCGCCCAGAGCACGATGGCGATGGCGGCGGGTGCCGACATCCGCGGGCGCGAGGCGCTGACCGGCTGGGAACCGACAGCCGGTGGCGGGGTCAGGGTCACCACGACACGGGCGACCTACGAGGCCGAACGTCTGATCCTGTCGACAGGAGCCTGGATCGCCGACCATGCGCCCGGCCTTGCCCGCCTCGCGGTGCCCGAGCGCCAGGTGCTGGGCTGGTTCCAGCCGCGCGATCCCGCCCCCTTCGCGCTCGGTGCCTTCCCGGTTTCGATCGTCGAGACGCGCTTCGGATCCTGCTACCAGTTCCCGGTCTTCCATGTTCCAGGCTTCAAGATCGGCCTCTACAATCACCGCCGTGAGACGGGCCATGCCGATACCCTGTCGCGGGAGCCGAACGCCCGGGACGAAGCGGCGCTGCGCGAAGTCATGCGCGACGTCTTCCCCGCAGCGGACGGGCCGACCCTGGCGCTCCGCTGCTGCCTGTTCACCAACACACCCGACGAGCATTTCGTCATCGACACCCTGCCCGGCCTGCCGCAGGTCATCGTCGCCTCCCCCTGCTCCGGCCACGGCTTCAAATTCGCCAGCGTCATCGGCGAGATCCTCGCCGACCTGACCACCAGGGGCAGCAGCCGGCACGACCTGTCGCTGTTCCGTCTCGACCGGTTCGCCCCGGCGGGAGCACTCCCGTGACTCCCCTCACCGCTCCTGCGGTCACCAGCGGCGCCAACCGGCGCGGCATTATCGCCATGTGCACCGCCATGGCCTGTTTCATGACCAATGACACGCTGGTCAAGCTGGTCGCGGAGGACCTGCCCTCAGGCCAGATGATCGCCATCCGCGGCGCCTTCGCGACCGTCATGGTCTTCACCTGGCTGGTGATCGCCGGCCACGCCCGTCAGATCCGCATGGCGGCATCGCCGCTGGTGGCGGCGCGCGCCGGCCTCGAGGCAATCGTCGCCTTCCTCTTCATCACGGCCATCGCGTCGATGCCGATCGCCGACATCACCGCCATCTTCCTGATCACGCCGCTCCTGATCACGGCTTTGTCCGGCCCCCTTCTGAAGGAAAAGGTCGGCTGGCGTCGCTGGTCGGCGGTCGCTGCCGGATTCCTCGGCATGCTGCTGGTGGTGAAGCCGGGCGGCGCCGGCTTCGTCGCCGGCTCGGCGACCGCCATGGCGCTGGCCAGCGTCGTCTTCTGCGCGATCCGCGACATGGTCACCCGCTTCATCGACCCGCGCATCCCGACCATCGTCATCACGCTGACGACCTGTGTCGCGGTCGCCCTGTTCGGGGCGGCGATGATCCCGTTCCAGGGTTGGGTCATCCCAAGCCTGACCCATGTCGGGCTGCTCTTCGCTGCGGCGACCGTCGTCGTGGTCGGCAACCACGCGATGATCCTCTCTTTCCGTGGGGTCGAGGTCTCTCTCGTCTCGCCGTTCCGGTACTCGGTCATGGTCTGGGCCATCGTCTCCGGCATCACCGTCTTCGGCGAATGGCCGGATGCGACGAGTTGGGTCGGCATCGCCCTGATCGTCGGTGCCGGCCTCTACACCCTCCATCGCGAGCGGGTCAGGCTGAAGATGAGAAGCTCGGAGGTGGAGGCGCGGACGACCCTCCCCTGATCTGGCGGCGCCGGCACGTTTTCAAAAGAATGGCGCCACATGCGGGCAAATCCCGCCGTTCATTGCGCCACGATGGGGATTCCGGTCCGAATCTTCCGCAAGCCACTGTTGCCCCCGCCGCAGCCGTGGCATAGAGGACCTGCGACGTTTCGACGTCGTACCGGTCACCGCACAACAATCGCGGGTCCGGTCAGCGGGACAGGCATGGTGGGCGATCGACGGACAATGCGGACTGCGTCCATGACGTAGCGACCGACCATTGTCGTGAGACATGTTACACGATGCTTCATGGCGGCGGTTCTTCCGCGCGCCTGCGTGAGAGCGGGGTGCCCAGGCGTCCTCTCCTGCGGCTCCGCGAAGTCATGGCCTTCCAGGGGAGTCTACCCGGCATGCAGGGACTGCTTTCGATCAGCCGTGTCATCGACGCGGTGAACACTTACATCGGCAGGGCGGCCAGTTGGCTGATCCTCGTGGCCGTCGTCATTTCCGCTGGCAACGCCATTATCCGCAAGGTGTTCTCGAGTTCGTCGAATGCCTGGCTCGAGGCGCAATGGTATCTGTTCGGCGCGGTCTTCATGCTCTGCGCGGCCTGGACGCTGCTTGCCAACGAGCATATCCGCATCGATGTCGTGAACAGCCTGTTCTCGAAGCGGGTGCGCAACTGGATCGACGTCGTCGGCCACACCCTGTTCCTGATGCCGTTCTGCATCCTGCTGCTCTATGACAGCTGGCCGTTCTTCGTGAAATCGTACCTCCAGAACGAGCAGTCGATGAATGCCGGCGGCCTCGTCGTCTGGCCGGCCAAGTTCCTCGTCGTCGCCGGCTTCGTGCTGCTGTTGTTGCAGGGCATCAGCGAGCTCATCAAGCGCATCGCCATCATGCGCGGCGAACTCGAGGACGTGCATGGCGGCGGCCATCACGAGATGGCCGAGGCGGAAGCGGCACGGCTGCTCGAAATCGCCAAGGCGCAAGGCCTGCTCGACGCGGCCAAGAAGTGACGCGTACCGGGAGAAAATCAGTGTCCATCCACCGTTCCCTCTCGGGCGCGCTCGCCGCCGCCGCCCTCACACTCCTCGCCCTCGCCCTCTTCGCCGAGCCGGCCCATGCCGCCAGCGGCTCCGGTTTCGGCGATTTCGTCCGCGCCAACATGGCCCCGGTCATGTTCGTGGCGCTCGTCTTCTTCCTGCTCCTCGGCTACCCGGTTGCCTTTGCCCTTGCCGCCAACGGCCTGTTCTTCGCCATCATCGGCATCGAACTGGGGCTGTTCCAGCCGAACTTCCTGCAGGCGCTGCCCGAGCGCATCTACGGGACGATGAACAACGATACGCTGCTGGCGATCCCGTTCTTCACCTTCATGGGCCTCATCCTCGAGCGCTCCGGCATGGCAGAGGACCTGCTCGACACGATCGGCCAGCTCTTTGGCTCGATCCGCGGCGGCCTCGCCTATGCGGTCATCTTCGTCGGTGCACTGCTCGCCGCCACGACCGGCGTCGTCGCTGCCTCCGTCATCTCGATGGGCCTCATCTCGCTGCCGATCATGCTGCGCTACGGCTATGACCGCCGGCTCGCCTCCGGCGTCATCGCCGCATCCGGCACCCTGGCGCAGATCATTCCGCCCTCGCTCGTCCTCATCGTCATGGCTGACCAACTGGGACGCTCGGTTGGCGACATGTACGAGGGCGCCTTCGTGCCCGGCCTCGTGCTGTCGGCGCTCTATGCGGGCTATGTCTTCCTCATCACCATGACTCAGCCGAAGAACGCTCCCGGTCTGCCCAAGGAAGCGCTCCTCTACATGCAGGACGACGGCAAGCGCGGCAGCTGGAAGCTCGGTGTCCTCGTCCTGTTCTCCGCCGTCGTCGCCGTCTTCATCATGAACCAGACGAGCGTCCGTGGCGGCGCCGACTTCGTCATCCTGTCGATGTCGGTGGCGGTGATGGTCGCCTTCATCGCCGTCGTCTGCAATTATTACTTCGGCGCACAGCGGCTGCTCCTCACCGTCGCCATCACCCTGGCCCTCATGGTCGCCTACTTCTTCCTCAAGCAGGGTGGCTACCAGGTCTGGTCACTGATCGCCGAAGCCGCAGCCTTCGGCTTTGCCTATGCGATCGTGGTTGGCCTCATCGAGCGCTTCGGCAATTTCAAGATGATCTCGCCCATCGCCGAGCAGGTCACCTTCGTCATGGTGCCGCCGCTCGGCCTGATCTTCCTCGTTCTCGGCACCATCTTCATCGGCCTCGCGACGCCGACCGAAGGCGGCGCCATGGGCGCGGCGGGCGCGATGATCCTGGCCATCATCAAGCGGCGACTGACCTTTGACCTCGTCCGCCAGGCGACGGAGTCGACGGCCAAGCTGTCTGCCTTCGTGCTGTTCATCCTGGTCGGCGCCCGCGTGTTCTCGCTCACCTTCTACGGCGTCAACGGCCACATCTGGGTCGAGCATCTGCTCGTCTCGCTGCCGGGAGGTCAGGCGGGCTTCCTGATCGTCGTCAACATCATGGTCTTCCTGCTCGCCTTCTTCCTCGACTTCTTCGAGCTGGCCTTCATCGTCGTGCCGCTGCTCGGCCCGGCGGCCGAGAAACTCGGCATCGACCTGATCTGGTTCGGCGTGATCCTCGCGGTCAACATGCAGACGAGCTTCATGCACCCGCCGTTCGGCTTCGCCCTGTTCTATCTGCGATCCGTGGCGCCTAAGGAGGCCTATATCGACAAGATAACGGGCCTGCGCATGGAGCCTGTCACCACCATGCAGATCTACTGGGGAGCGGTGCCCTTCGTCGTCATCCAGTGCATCATGGTGGCCTTGGTCATCGCCTTCCCTGGCATGGTCATGCACTACAAGGGCGCGGTGTCGACCGTCGATCCCTCGAAAGTCGAGATCCGGATCGAATTGCCCGGCATCGGCGGCGGTCTGCCGAGCTTCGATGCGCCGGGCGGCTTGCCGGGCCTCGGCGGTCCGCCACCAGGTCTTGGTGGCCCGCCACCCGGCCTCGGCGGACCGCCGCCCGGGCTGGAGCCGCCGCCGGCTCCGCGCAACTGACGATGACCGGGCCGCACCTTACCGTTGCGGCCCGTGTCTTTTCGGGCCTAGACGCTCCGCGGCCGGACCATTATCGATGGCCCACGGAGTGGTCCATGCAACCGACAGTGCCCCGCCTGTTTCAGCTCGCCGTGCTGGCGATGACCCTGGTCATCGCGGGGTGTTCGACCCAGCCGCGGCTGCCGGCCGTTCCCCGGCACGAGACGTCCGAGGCGTCGTTCCTCGGCATTCCCGATGCACGCTTCTCGCTGAGCGGGGACACCGCGGCCCTCACCGCCAGCTTTGCCGCATCCGAACAGCGTCGGCGCCTGTCGGGGGAAACCGGCACGGACCATCTGCTCGCCATTTCGGGCGGCGGCGAGAACGGCGCGTTTGGAGCGGGTTTGCTCTACGGCTGGACGGAAAGGGGCGATCGGCCACAATTCCGCCTCGTCACCGGCGTGTCGACCGGCGCCCTGACGGCGCCCTTCGCCTTCCTCGGAAGCCGCTACGACGCGCAGCTCAAGGCGGTCTACACCACCATCCAGCGTGACAACATCGCCCAGATCCTGCCGATCATCACCATCCTCAACGGCGATTCCGTCGCCGACAGCCGGCCGCTTGCGGCGCTGATCGCCACCCATATCACGCCCGAGATGGTCGAGGAGATCGGCCGCGAGTACCAGAAGGGTCGCGTGCTGATGATCGGCACCACCAATCTCGATCTCGGCCAGCCGGTGGCCTGGAACATCGGTGCCATCGCCATCAGCAACCATCCTGGCAAGGTCCAGGCGATCCGTGACATCCTGCTCGCCTCGGCCTCCATCCCGGGGGCGTTTCCACCCGTGATGATGGACGTCATGGTTGGCGTCACCCGGCGTCAGGAAATGCATGTCGACGGCGGGGCGACGACCCAGGTGTTCCTCTACCCGAGCGATGCGCCGCTGCGGAATGCACCCGCCGTGGTGCGCCGCGTCCCACGGGTGGCCTGGATCATCCGCAACGGGCGGACGCAGGAACTGAACGAGGAGGTCAAGCGCGGCCTGTTGCAGATCGCCGCGCGGTCCATCTCGACGATGATCACCTCGAACGCCATCGGCGACATCTACCGGATGTATCTGGTCACCCAGCGCGACAGGGTCGACTTCAATCTCGCCTATATCTCCAGCCGTTTCACGGTGCCCTACGAGAAGCCCTTCGATCCCGTCTACATGAACGCGCTGTTCGAATTCGGCCGCAACGAGATCCGCACCAACCAGCCCTGGCTGAAGCGCCCTCCGGGCTATCGTCCCTGACGTCCCGGCAAGAGGTTCCGGCACCGCGGATCCCGTCATCCCAAGCAAAAACCCCGGCGGATCGCTCCGCCGGGGTTTTCTCGTTCGCCGCTCGGGCGATGATCAGCCGCGGGCGCGGGCGCGGATCATGAAGGTGTCATAGGTGTATTCGGCGACCTGCCACCACAGATACTGCTCGCCGCGGAAGGCGTTGTGGTGATCGAGGATCCTCTTGAAATCGGCATTCTGCGCCGAGGTCTCGGCATTCACCTCGTTGGAGGCCCGGAAGGACGCTTCCAGCACCTCGAGCGAGAAAGGCCGCAGCTGCGTGCCGGCGGCGACGAGCTGGCGCAGGGCAGCCGGGTTCTGGGCATCGTACTTGGCCTGCATCCATGTGTTGGCCTGATGCGAGGCGTTGAGCAGGATCGCCTTGTAGGACGCCGGGAGGGCATTGTAGCGGGTGATGTTGAACATGTTGTGGAGCATGGCTCCACCTTCCCACCAGCCGGGATAATAGTAGAACGGCGCGACCTTGTTGAAGCCGAGCTTCTGGTCGTCATAGGGACCGACCCACTCGGCCGCATCGATCGTACCCTTCTCCAGCGAGGGATAGATATCGCCGGCGGCGACCTGCTGCGGCACGACCCCGAGCTTCTGCATGACACGTCCGGCGAAGCCGCCGATGCGCATCTTCAGGCCCTTCAGATCGTCGGCGGTGCGGATCTCCTTGCGGAACCAGCCGCCCATCTGACAGCCGGTATTGCCCGCGGGGATCGCGTAGATGTTGTGCTTGGCATAGAAGGCGTTCATCAGATCCATGCCGCCGCCGACGAACTGCCAGGCGTCCTGCTGCCGCGAGTTGAGGCCGAACGGCACGGCGGTCCCGAGCGCGAAGGTCGGATCGATACCGGTGTAGTAATAGGACGCGGTGTGGCAGGACTCGACCGTTCCGTCACGCACGGCCTGCATGGCCTGCAGGCCGGGAACGATTTCGCCGGCCGCGAAGACCTGAATCTGGAACCTGTTGTCGGTCATCTCGGCGACAGCCTTCGAGAAGACCTCGGCGGCTCCATAAATGGTGTCGAGTGACTTCGGGAAGGAGGAGGCGAGGCGCCATTTCACTTCCGGAGCGGTCTGGGCGATCGCCGGGGCGGCGACAGCGGATGCGGCGGCGGCGACCGACGCGGTCTTGATGAATGTGCGGCGCTCCATGAGCATGTTCTCCCTAAGGTCCCGCAGTGAAAAAAATCGGCCCGTTCGCCGGACTCGTGGGCCGGACACAACCACAATTCACCGACGCATGCCAGCTTTGCCGATTGGGGGTCTTCTGAATTTCGCATGGCTAGGTGTTTGTACGTAACGGCGCTTCGCGGCAGGGTTTGCAGCCCCGAAGGCTTGACCTCACGTCCTCTACGGGGATGGTAGGCGTCCCTTCTTTCCAGCCATCGCAGCGGAGTTCATATCATGGCGAAAGTCGCGTTCCTCGGTCTCGGCGTCATGGGCTATCCCATGGCCGGCCACCTCAAGGCCAAGGGCGGCCATGAACTGACCGTCTACAACCGCACGGCCGCCAAGGCCGATGCCTGGGTGGCGCAGCATGGCGGCAGAGCGGCGCGGACGCCCAAGGAAGCGGCTGCCGGTCAGGATTTCGTCTTTGCCTGCGTCGGCAATGACGATGACCTGCGGGCCGTCACCATCGGCCCGGACGGCGCGTTCCAGGCCATGGCGCCCGGCACCGTCTTCGTCGACAACACCACCGCCTCCGCCGATGTCGCGCGCGAGCTCCAGGCCAAGGCGAAGGCCCTCGGGATCGGCTTCGTCGACGCGCCTGTCTCGGGCGGCCAGGCCGGTGCCGAGAACGGCGTTCTCACGGTCATGTGCGGCGGCGAGGAGTCGGACTATGCCCGCGCCGAACCCGTGATCATGGCCTTTGCCCGCGCCGCCCGCAGGCTCGGCGGCCCGGGGGCCGGCCAGCTCGCCAAGATGGTCAACCAGATCTGCATCGCCGGCCTCGTCCAGGGCCTCTCCGAGGGGCTGCATTTCGCCCGCAAGGCCGGTCTCGACATCGAGCAACTCGTCGACGTCATTTCCAAGGGTGCCGCAGGGTCGTGGCAGATGGAGAACCGTCACAAGACGATGAACCAGGACAAGTTCGACTTCGGCTTTGCCGTGGACTGGATGCGCAAGGACCTGTCGATCTGCCTGGCGGAGGCCCGCCGCAACGGCGCGACGCTGCCGGTGACCGCGGTGGTCGACCAGTTCTATGGCGAGGTCCAGGCGATGGGCGGCGGCCGCTGGGACACGTCCAGCCTCTTCGCCCGCCTCGAGCGAAAGTGACGCCCCACGCGGCGGCACGGTTCCCAGGCAAGCAGATCTAGATCCGCGCCGCCACCGCCCGCCGCAGTGCCGGGACGAGGTCGGCCTCGAACCAGGGATGGCGCTTCAGCCATCCCGAGTTGCGCCAGGAGGGGTGCGGCAGGACGAAGACGGCCGGTCTTTCGCGTGCCGCGAGAACGGCCCGCCAAGCGCCGACGGTCTCGGTCAGGGTCGCGGCGCGCAGATGCCCGAGGCCGAGCCGTCCGAGGTGATAGGCCTGCGCCGAAGCGCCGATGGCAAGGATGAGGTCGACCTGCGGCATGGCCGCCATCAGCCGATCGTGCCAGGCGTCGCGGCATTCGCGGCGCGGCGGCAGGTCGCCTCCCTTGGCGTCGAGGCCGGGGAAGCAGAAGCCCATGGGAACGATGGCGAGGCGGCCACGGTCGTAGAATACGGCCTCGTCCAGCCCCATCCATGACCGCAGTCTGTCGCCGGACGGGTCGGTGAAGGGCCGGCCCGATGCATGGACGCGGGTGCCAGGGGCCTGTCCCGCGACGAGGATGCGTGCCGTGGCCGATGGCCAGGCGACGGGCCTGGGGGCATGGGGAAGCGGCGTGCCACGGGGGCTGTCGACGCAGATCCGGCATGCGGATATAGCGCGTTCCAGGGCCGCGAGGCCGTCTGCGCCCTCGCCTGCCATGCTGTCGCTGGCACGCCGACCGGCGGTCAGGCGTGAACCCTCACGCCTTGGCGCTGGGACGGGCGGCCATCGCCGCATGCCAGCGCTTCAGGTCGACCAGTTCGTCGGGAACGGCGACGCGGGTCGGCTTGAGGAAATCGACACCGATCATCGCAGTGATGTCGGCATTGGTGAAACGGTCGCAGCAGACGAAGTCGCGACCCGCCAGTTGCCTGTCAAGGAAGGTGAGTTCGTCGACGATGCGGGCCTTGTTGACCTCGCCCCATTCCTTCACCTGCGGCACCTCCATCGCGGCCATGGCGGGGTGCAGGTGGCGGAAGGCCGAGGCGATGGTGGAGAGAAGGTTCAGCTCGGCGCGGCGCGACCACATCTCGATCTCGCCGATCTCCTTCGGCGTCCGCCCGAACAGGTTCGGCTCAGGATGGAGCGCCTCGATATAGCGGCAGATGGCGATGGATTCACACAGGATCGACCCGTCGTCCAGCTCCAGGGCGGGCGTTCGCTTGCGCGGATTGACCGCGGCATAGCTCTCCGACTTCTGTTCCATCTTGCCGAGATCAATGGTGACCTTGGGGATGTCGAGGCCCTTTTCGGCGAGGAAGACACGCACCCGGCGTGGATTGGGTGCGAGCGGGGTATCGTAGAGCTTCATCGCAGGCGTCCTCGTGCGGCAGGCTTGTTATCGTGTAACTGCACATCAGAGACCGGGGAGGGTCAAGCCGGCGGGACGGGGGATGGGCGTCAGCGGCGCGGCCCGAACAGGGCGCGGCGGAGCGCTCCGACATTCTGCACCATGGCGGCGGGCATCGGCTCCTCGGCCATGGGAATGTCGATGGGAGCGACGACTGGCGGGCTGGCGATGGCCGGCAGCGCCTCCATCACCCGTTCGGCCGGGAAGGTCACGGTCACTTCGGTACCGATGCGCACGGTCGATTTCAGCGTGAAGGTACCGCCATGCATGGAAACCAGCCCCTGGACGATGGGCAGTCCCAGGCCGGTGCCCTGCTCGGCATTCTTGATCGCATTGGAGCCCTGGCCGAAATTCGACAGGACGATCGGAATCTCGTCCTCGGGAATGCCGGGGCCGGTGTCCTTCACCGCGATGTATTGCCCGCCCGATGCCGTCCAGCCGACCTTCAGGGTGATCTCGCCGCCGACCGGGGTGAACTTGATGGCGTTGGACATCAGATTGAGCACGATCTGCCGGATCGAGCGCTCGTCCGCCCAGAGCTTCGGCATGTCAGCCTCGAAGCGCTCGATGATGGCGACGCCCTTGTTCTTGGCGCGCACCTTCAGGAGGTGATGGCAGTCCTCGACGACATAGGCGAGCGTCAGGGCCTCCTCGTTGAGGTCGTAGCGGCCCGCCTCGATGCGCGACAGATCGAGGATCTCGTTGATCAGCGAGAGCAGATGCTGGCCCGAGGAATGGATGTCGCCAGCATATTCGGCATATTGTGGCGAGGAATGAGGGCCGAACATCTCCCCCTTCATCACCTCCGAGAAGCCGAGGATGGCATTCAGCGGCGTCCGCAGTTCGTGGCTCATCTGGGCGAGGAACTGCGACTTGGCGATATTGGCCATCTCGGCATTGCGCCGGGCCTCGTCGGAGTTCGTCTTGGCGGTCTCCAGCTCGCCGATCAGCGCGTCCTTCTCGGCCCGCGCCTCGATGGTGGCGAGGTTGGTCTGATAGAGGCGCGACGAGATGATGGCGAAGAAGACGAGCGTGCCCAGGGCCATGGCGCCGAGAACCGCACCCTGCATGCCGTGGAGCAGCAGAAAATAGGCGATCACCGTGAAGGCGACGGGCAGCGAGGAGGCGAAGACGGCGACGGGCAGGGTCGAGCCGATCATCGCCGAGACGGCGACGACGATCAGCATGCCGACGAGCAGGAAATTGCTCGCCTCGGCGACCTCGGTGCGCATGACGACGATGAAGGCGAGAACCCAGGCCAGACCGAGCATGACCTCGGCGATGACGAAGCGCAGGCGCCAGGAGGCGAGATCGGCCTTGTCCGGCGCGACCTTGAGGAAGGACCGCGCCATCAGAATGCAGAAGCCGTGGGCGACGAGAATGACGAGGCCCGCCGCGGCTCCGAGCGCCGGGTTGGTCGCCCAGCCGGCCACCCAGCCGGTGGCTACCGCGATGAGGGCAACGGCGATGCCCGCGGAGCGCTTGTTCTGCGCGAAGACGCGCATCAACTCGTATTCGAAGGAGCGCTTCGTGCCGGTGGTCGAGGTCAGCCGATCACGCGCATCGCGCACCTGACGGACGACGCGCTTGCGGCTCTGGGCTTGCTCACGCGCCTTCTCGGCCTGCCGGTCGTCCGGCCGTCCGTCTGCCGCCGTCACGCCCATCCCCGGGCACCTCTCCAACGCAACGCCACTCTGGTCAAAATGTGGCAGAGGTTGATTAACGGCAGGTCGAGATCCATGGTAAACGAACCATGAACATGCTGGTTCATTCCTGATTCCCCGCCCCGGCCCCGCCATGCTGCGCTTTTCCCGGTTCCGCAGCCTGCGGCCCAATACCGGCTTTGTCTGGCTCGTCCTGGCCGTCGCGGCGGTAACCGCCTATGCGATCCGGCATGCCCTGCAGGGGCCCACGGCCGGCCGCAGCTTCGGCGGCTATGCGCGCATCGTCGACGGTGACAGCCTCGTCGTCGCCGGAATCGAGGTGAGGCTTTTCGGCATCGATGCGCCGGAGCTCTTCCAGCGCTGCACGCGCGAAGGCCGGGAGGTGCGCTGCGGACGGGAATCCGCCCGTTCCCTGATCGCCATGGTCGCCGGCCAGCCCCTCGCATGCGAGCGTCGTGACATCGACCAATACGGGCGGACCATCGCCGTGTGCCGGGTCGAGGATGTCGACCTCGGACGGGCGCAGGTACTCTCCGGCCATGCCGTCGCCTATGGCGCCTACTACCAGGACGAAGCCTCGGCCCGGACTGCACGTCGGGGCCTGTGGGCCGGCGAATTCGTCCGCCCGCGCGAATGGCGCGACCGGCACAGGCCGGGGGTGATGCCGGAGAGCTGACACCGCTGCTAAACGGTTCTGATCCCGTCAGTTTCGGCGTTCCGTAACCTTGCATTAACCATGATCGCGGACAGTAGGACGGCGAGCGATGCGTCTCGCCACCGGTTTCATGATGCCTCCGACGCCGCAAGATCTGCTCTGGCCCGTCATCATCGCGCTCTGCGTGTTCCTCGTCCTTGCCGGCCATGTCACGCTGGAAAGCGGACTGGTGCGCGCCAAGCACAGCGTCAATGCCGCAGCCAAGCTCCTCGTCCAGGTCGGCGCCACCGTCCTCATCGTCTGGGCGGCGGGATATGGGATCATGAATGCGGGCGGCCCCCTGGCCGGCAATGGCCCGTTCATGCCTGCCGACGGCGGATCGGACCTCGTTTTCGCGCTCGCCATCGCCTGCGCCGCGGCGACGCTCCTGTCCGGGCCACTGGCGGAACGAACGACCCTGCGCGGCTATGCGGCGCTCGTGGCGGTGTTCAGCCTCGGCGTGCTGCCCCTCGTCATGCATTGGGCCTGGGCCCAGGGCGAAACCGCGGGCTGGCTGAAGGGCCTCGGCTTCATCGACCTCGCCGGCGGCGGCGTCATCCACGTCGCCGGAGGCACCGCCGCACTGGTGGCCGCCCATGCCGTCGGCGCAAGGACCGGCCGCTTCAACGGCACCCGGCGCAGCCTCGTGGTGCAGAGCCAGAGCTTTCCCTTCGCCGCCCTCGGCGTGATGCTGCTGTGGCTCGGCTGGTTCGGCATCGCCATCGGTCAGGCGATGGCCGCCGGCATCGCCATCGCTCCCGTCGTGATCAATCTGGTTCTCGCCGGCGCCGCGGCGATCACCGCGACCTTCCTCGCCAACCAGATCCGCCCCTCGCGCGTTACTGTCGTCCACATCATCCATGCGACGTTGGCCGGGGTCGTGGCGGCCTCGGCGGCGGCCCATCTGCTGCACCCGCTCGGCGCGATCGCGCTCGGGGCGGCAGGCGCGGCGCTGGCCATCGCGGGCGGGCGCGCGCTCGAGCGGTTCGAGATCGACGATGCCCTCGGCATCGCTTCCGCCCATCTCTTCCCCGGCATGCTCGGCGTCCTCGCCGTCGCCCTGTGCCTGCCCGACACGCTGGTCGCGACCCTGACCCTGCAGGCCGTCGGCCTGCTCGCCATCGTCGCCTGGTCGGCGGCGGTCATGGGCGCCGCGGCCTTCGGCCTGCGCTATGTCCTGCGCCTGCGGGTCGGCCCCGAGGAGGAGCGCATCGGCCTGAACGTCACCGAGCATGCCATGACGACCGACGTCGCCATGCTGGTGAGCCAGCTCGGCGCCCTCAACCTCAATGCCGGCGCCTTCGCCTATCTGGAGGCCGATTCCGACGGCGAACTCGGCCAGATCGCCCGCGAATACAACCGCGCCGTCGACATCTTCCAGGCGCAGATCAAGGGCGTGAAGGAGAAGCTCTCGCTTGCCGAGGCGGCCGCGGACCAGGCCAACGACCTCAATGCCCGGCTCGCCGGCGAGGTGCAGGAGCGCGAGCTCAAGCTCGATTCGGCGACGCGCGAGGTCGCCTTCCTGACCGACCAGGTCGCCCGCTCGCTGATCGCCGTCGAAAACCTCAAGGGTGTGCGCTCCGGACTGGTGCGGCTGATCGGCCGGACGTTCCGCCAGCCGATCGAACGGCTGCACCTGATGGCGCGGCGCGCCGCATCGAGCCGCCACCAGGATGACATCGATGCGCTGATCGATGCGGCGCGGGAGGAATCGGCCAGGCTTGCCCGCCGTCTCGCCGACGTCCTCGACTATGCCCAGGCCTCCGCCATTGAGGGACCGCCGGCCGGCGACCAGGCGCCAATGGAAAAGCTCATCGGCGAGGTCAATCTGCTGTGCCGCCCGCGGGCGGAATCGAAGGGCGTGAAGCTCCGGGTGGTCTGGACGCCGGAAGTCTCCGCCATGACCGCCAATGCGGTCGCGATGCGCAAGATCATGGGCGAACTCGTCAACAACGCCATCGCCACTACCCCCCGTGGCGGCATCGTCAACGTCTCTGTCAAACAGGGACCCAGCGGCGAGCTGGTGCTCGACGTGGTCGATTCCGGTGATGGCGTCTCACCGGGGCAACTGGCGCAGGCCCTCGATCCGCTGGCGGAGGGCGAGAGCGAAGGGGCCGAACTGGGCCTCGCCCTCGTCAAAAAGCTGGTCGACCTGCACGGCGGCGCCCTGACCATCCGTTCCAAGCCGGGGGCCGGGACACAGGTTCGCGCCACCATCGGCGCCGACCATCTCGGCAAGCCTCTGACGCTCGCCGGCTGACGGGCGGCCCCGCCCGCCCCTCGACCTGACCGGCCGGATGCGGCATGGTCCGCCCTCCTGCGTTCCACCGATCGCATCGCCGAGCACCATCCGCTGAGCCATGGCCAATCATCTCTTCGATCTCGTCCGCCTCTTCGGCACCGATTCGACCAAGACCTTCATCGAGACCGAAGACGGGACCCTCTTCACCTATGAGGACCTGTTTGCCGCGACCGGCCGCTTCGCCAATGCGCTGGTAACGGCCGGCGTGAAACCCGGCGACCGGGTGGCGGTGCAGGTGGAAAAGTCGCCGGGCGCGATCTTCCTCTATCTCGCCTGCGTCAGGGCCGGTGCCGTCTTCCTGCCGCTCAACACGGGCTACACGCTCGCGGAGATCGAGTATTTCCTCTCCGATGCCGAGCCGGCGATGGTGGTCTGTGATCCGTCCCGCCGCGAGGGCGTTGCCGAAGTGGCGGCCCGCACCGGCGTGCCGGCCGTCGAAACGCTCGGACGGGGGAAGGATGGTTCGCTGTGGCAGAAGGCGCTCGCCGCGCAGCCGGTCTTCGACACGGTGACGCGCGGCGCCGACGATCTGGCCGCCATCCTCTACACGTCGGGCACGACGGGGCGCTCCAAGGGCGCCATGCTGACTCACGACAACCTCGCCTCCAATGCGCTGACCCTGAAGGACTACTGGCATTTCACGCGCGACGACGTACTCCTTCACGCCCTGCCGATCTTCCACACCCACGGCCTTTTCGTTGCCACCAACACGATCCTGATGGCGGGGGCGACCATGCTGTTCCTGCCGAAGTTCGACGCCGACAAGGTGTTTGAACTGCTGCCGCGCGCCACGACCATGATGGGTGTCCCGACCTTCTACGTGCGCCTGGTGCAGGACCAGCGCCTCACCCCCGGCGCAACGCGCCACATGCGCCTGTTCATCTCGGGCTCGGCGCCGCTGCTCGCCGAGACGCACCGCGCCTTCAAGCAGATGACCGGTCAGGCCATCCTGGAGCGCTACGGCATGACCGAGACGAACATGAACACCTCCAACCCCTATGACGGCGCCCGCGTCGCCGGCACGGTCGGCTTCCCGCTGCCGGGCGTCTCGCTGCGCGTGACCGATCCGGAGACGGGCACGGAGCTGGCGACCGGCGAGATCGGCATGATCGAGGTGAAGGGACCGAATGTCTTCAAGGGCTACTGGCGCATGCCGGAGAAGACCGAAGCCGAGTTCCGCGCGGACGGCTTCTTCATCACCGGCGACCTCGGCAAGATCGACGCCGACGGCTATGTCCATATCGTCGGGCGCGGCAAGGACCTCGTCATTTCCGGTGGCTACAACGTCTATCCGAAGGAAGTGGAGACGGAGATCGACGGCATGGCCGGCGTCTTCGAGAGCGCCGTGATCGGCGTCCCCCATCCCGATTTCGGCGAGGGCGTCACCGCCGTGGTCGTGCCCGTGCCGGGCGCGACGCTGGATGCGGGCGCCATCCTTCTGGCCCTTGAGGCCCGCCTCGCCAAGTTCAAGCTGCCGAAGAAGGTCATCATCGTCGATGACCTGCCGCGCAACACCATGGGCAAGGTGCAGAAGAACGTCCTGCGCGATACCTACAAGGGGCTCTACGGAGGCTGAGGCTCAGCGGGCTCCGTACCGCGCTAGCACGCCGTCCACGAAAACTCCCGCCGCGCCGAGATAGCCGGCGGGGTCGAGGAGTTGGGCGAGGCGCTCGCGGGAGGCATGGGGCGCGATGGCGGCGTCCTCCGCCAGAACGTCGAGAAGCGCCCTGCCCTCGCCGGTTGCCTTGCGACAGGCAGCCTCGATGCGATCATGGGCGACGAGACGGCCGAGCGCCGGCGCCAGCGCCATCTGCACGGCCTCGGCCATGAGCAGTCCGCCCGTGGTGCCGAGATTGGCCCGCATACGCTCAGGCTTCACCTCGAGACCCTCCAGCAGTTCCGCGAGGCGGGCGAGGACACCTCCGGTGAGGCGCGCGAGTTCCGGAAGCGCCAGCCATTCCGACTGCCAGCCACCGGCGAAGCGCTCGTGCTCGCCCGCGCCGCCGGCGGCGATGGTGGCAAGGAGTTGGGGCGCGAGGCCGGCCGCGCCGAGGATGGTGGCGGAGAGGGCCGGATTGCGCTTGTGAGGCATGGTCGATGAGCCGCCGCGGCCCGGCGCGGAAGGCTCCAGCACCTCGCCGACTTCGGTCTGCATCATCAGGGCGACGTCACGGGCGACCTTGGCGCCCGTGGCGACCAGCCCCGCCATCAGGCTCGCGGCCTCGAGGATGCGGTCGCGCTGGCCGTGCCAGGGCGTGTCGGGCAACGACAGGTCGAGGCGCGCGGCGAGCAGGCGGGCGACCTCCGGGCCCTTGCCGCCGAGCGAGGCGAGCGTGCCCGCGGCGCCGCCGAACTGCAGCGCGAGGATGCGCGGACGGGCCTCGGCCAGCCGCTCGCGATGGCGCAACAGCGCATCGAGCGTTCCCGCCATCTTCAGACCGAAGGTGATCGGCAGGGCCTGCTGCAGCCAGGTGCGGCCGGCCATCGGCGTGTCGCGATGGGCCTTCGCCAGCGCCGCGGCGGCGGCCATGGCACGGGCAAGATCGGCCTCGATGAGCTTGAAGGCGGAGCGCAGTTGCAGCACCAGGCCGCTATCCATCACGTCCTGGCTGGTGGCGCCGTAGTGAACCCATTTGGCGGCTTCAGGATCGGATTCCGCCACCTTTGCGGTCGCCATCTTGACGAGAGGAATCGCCGTGTTGCCGGCGATGCCGGCCGCTTCGGCCAGCGCCGCCATGTCGACGTCGAGCATCATGCAGCCGGCATTGATCGGCACGACAGCCGACGCGGGGATGACGCCAGCGTCTCCCTCCGCCACGGCCAGCGCGGCCTCGAAAGTCAGCATGGCGAGGACGGCCGCGTCATCCGACCAGACCGCCTCCATGGCGGGCGAACCGAAGAGGGGCGCGAGAAGCGGCGACGGCATGGAAACCTCATCCTTTACGGATTGCAGCCTTAGCAGAGCCGGGCACCCCGGACCAAGGCGGACGGCGGTTCGGGAGGGGTTCGCCGGGAACCACGGAACGCCATCGCGGGTTGTCGATGTCGAAGCATGAAGACGACAGGAGAGACCCATGTCCGCAGGGATCAAGGCTGACGCGCTGCAGGCCGAGGGCACGCGCGAATTCGAGGATGCGATCTCCGGCGACGGTCCGAAGATGCCGAAGACCACGATGAACAAGGCCGACGAAGCCGCATTGAACGACGCCCTCGAGGGGTCTTTCCCGGCCAGCGACCCGGCCAAGCCCTCGACCCCGACGAGCAGCCTCGGCGCCCCGGCGGGACGCGAATCCGTCGATCGTCCCGCCGAGGACTGAGCCGGCGCGGCGCTTGACAGCGCCCCCCGCGTGTTTCACTTGGGGCCATCAGCCGGCCGGACGGCCGCCGCCGCATCACCCGAAAGGGCGCGGGGGAGGAAAGTCCGGGCTCCACGGAAACACGGTGCCGGATAACGTCCGGCGGGGGCGACCCCAGGGACAGTGCCACAGAAAACAGACCGCCGGGGCTTGCCCCGGCAAGGGTGAAAAGGTGGGGTAAGAGCCCACCGCGCGACCGGCAACGGAAGCGGCACGGTAAACCCCACCGGGAGCAAAACCGAATAGGGACGACAGGGGGCGACCCCGGGCGTGGATCCGCGCCGTCGTCCGGGTAGGTTGCCAGAGCGGCCGAGCAATCGGTCGCCTAGAGGAATGGCCGTCGCGCGGGAGCGATCCCGCCCCACAAAACCCGGCTTACAGGCCGACTGATATGTTGAGAGGCCCCGGCGCGACAGCGTCCGGGGCCTCGCCATGTCGGGGATCGCGGCAGGCGCGTGACAGGAGCGCGCCGGCCCCGACATCGCGCTGAAACATGGCTGGCCGCCTTGTCTTGGCGAACCGCCCATGCCCATGACACTGTGATCGGGCAGCATCGCCGTCTGTCGTCCTATGCAGGAGCCACGTCATGGGTTGGGCCATCCTCGGCATCATCGCCGCCGCCGCCATCTATGCGGTCTTCGTCTATAACGGCCTCGTCGGGCTCAGGCAGCGGGTCAACCAGGCCTTCGCCGACATCGACGTGCAACTGAAGCAGCGCCACGACCTCATCCCCAATCTCGTCGAGACGGTGAAGGGCTATGCCGCGCACGAGAAATCGACACTCGACGCGGTCATCGCCGCGCGAAACTCGGCGCAGGGCGCCCATGGTCCGGCGGCACAGGCCGCCGCCGAGCAACAGCTCTCCGGTGCGGTTGGCCGGCTTCTCGCCCTCGGCGAGGCCTATCCGGACCTCAAGGCCAGCGCCAATTTCCAGCAGTTGCAGGTTGATCTCGGCAATGTCGAGGACAAGCTCGCCGCCGCCCGCCGCTTCTTCAACAATGCGGTGAGCGAGTTCAACGCCTCCATCCAGGCCTTCCCGGCCGTGCTCTTCGCGGCGTCGATGGGCTTCACGTCGCGCGAGTTCTTCGACGTCGGGCCCGAGGCGCGGGCCCAGATCGAGACTGCCCCGACGGTGAAATTCTGACCCCGGGATCGCGATGATCGGCGCGGCCTACGGGCTCTACGGCCATATCCGCAACAACAGGATCCGGTCCGGCTTCCTCATAGCCGGCCTGTTCCTGCTCGCCTATGTGATGACCTTCGGCATCATCCTGATCGGCTATGGCATGTCCGGCGCGCCGCTCGGGCGGCACCTGGTCGGAGAGGCCGGCCGCGTCTTCCTCACCGCCCTGCCCTTCGTCACCGCGGCGACGGCGCTGTGGGTGTTCATCGGCTTCCGGTTCAACGTGGCGCTGATCGGCCGCATGACAGGGGCGCAGACGATCACCCCGGCTGACGACCCCAAGCTCTACCGGATGCTGGAGAACCTGTGCATCTCGCGCGGCATGCCGACGCCGAAACTGGCGATCCTGGAGAGCGAGGCGCTCAATGCCTTCGCCTCCGGCGTCAACGAGAAGCAGTTCACCGTGACGGTGACGCGCGGGCTCCTCAACCAACTCGACGACAAGGAGGTCGAGGCCGTCCTCGCCCATGAACTGACCCATATCCGCAACGGCGACGTCCGGCTGATGATCATCGCCGTCGTCATCTCCGGGGTCGTTTCGCTGGTCGGCGAACTGGTGTTCCGGGCTTTCCTGCGCGGCGGCATCCGGTCGTCGTCGAACAGCAACCGCAAGGGCGGCGGCACCATCGTCGTCGTGCTGATCGGCGTCGCCCTGGTCGTCGTCTCGTGGATCCTGGCGATCGTGGTCAGGCTGTCCCTGTCGCGCTCGCGCGAATATCTCGCCGATGCCGGCGCCGTCGAACTCACCAAGGACCCCGACGCGATGATCTCGGCGCTGCTCAAGATCTCCGGTCGGGCCGATATCGATGGCGTGCCCTCCGGCGTCATGGACATGTGTTTCGAGAACGATCCGGATGATTTCGCCGACCTGTTCTCCACCCATCCCTCGATCACCAAGAGGGTCCAGGCCCTGGTCGAGCTGGCTGGCGGACGGATGCCCGACATGCCGCCCCACCCGCCCGCCATGCCGCAGCGACAGGATCTGCCCTCCATGGTCCAGGCGAGCCGATCCTGGGGTGCGCCGCGCTGACAGCCTGCCCCCAGACTTTACCCGGCTGCGGAGCGAAGGCTGCGGACGACCGGCGACCGCCACGACTCCCTATTTGATTTGACATCAAATGAGATTGACGGCGACCGTTCGGTTTGATATCGAATTATATAGTTCGACATCAAGCAATAGGAGCTTCGCATGAACCGCCGCCTGTTCCTTCTCTCCTCCGCCGCCACCGGCCTCGTCGCCGCCACCGGTGCTACCGCCTTCGCCCTGACCCGGACCCCGACGGCGGCGCTGCTGCCCTGGACCGAAGCCGCCACGACCAGGCAGGACCCGCGTCGCTTCGTCATCGGCCATGCGATCCTCGCGCCCAACCCGCACAACCGTCAGCCGTGGATCGTGGAATTGACCGGCCCGACGTCGATGACCCTCTATTGCGACCTCGACCGCCGGCTGCCCGAGACCGACCCGTTCGACCGGCAGATCCTCATCGGCCTCGGCTGCTTCTGCGAGCTTGCGCGCATCGCCGCCACAGGCATCGGCTACCGGCTCGATGTCACGCCCTTTCCGGACGGCGCGGCACGGCCGCGCCTCGATCGCCGGCCGGTGGCCCATCTGACGCTGGTGCAGGATCAGGCCACGTCGCCCGATCCGCTGTTCGCGCATGTGGCGGCGCGCCGGTCGACGAAACGACCCTATGACATGGCCCGGCCCGTTCCCGCAGCCGCCCTGTCCGCGCTCGCCGCGCTGTCCTCGCCCGGCCTTGAGGTCGCAACCATCACGGAGGCGCGGATGACCGCGCGGCTGCGCGCCCTCACCTGGGCGGCGTGGGATGTCGAGAGCCGCACCGCGCGCACGCACAAGGAGAGCGTCGACCTGATGCGCATCGGCCGCCGTGAGATCGAGGCCAGTCCCGACGGGATTTCGCTCGGTGGTGCCTTTCTCGAAGGACTGTCCCTCGTTGGCCAGTTGTCCCGCGCCCAGCTGGCAGACCCTGCCTCCAGCGCATTCCGGCAGGGCCAGGACATGTACCGCGCCATGCTGGCGGCGACGCCGGCCTATCTCACCGTCACGGCTGATGACGACGGCCGCGGCGGCGAATTCGCGGCAGGACGCGCCTATATAAGGGCCAACCTGACGGCGACGGCGCTCGGACTGTCCATGCAGCCGGTGAGCCAGGCGCTGCAGGAATTCCCGGAGATGGACGCGACCCGCGCGGAACTCGACCAGCTCCTCGGCACCGGGCGGCCCAAGCGACTGCACATGCTGGCGCGATTGGGCTACGGTCCAGCCGTTCCGCAGACGCCACGCTGGCCTGCGGCCTCGCGAATCAGGACCGCATGACCCGACAAGCCCCCGCCAGCGACGCCGACCTCCTGTTCCGCGTGTTCAACGAGGTCGGCATCATCGCGCAGCTGTCGAGCACCGCCTTCGAGCGCGTCATGCCGGAGGGGATGACGCTCGCCCAGTTCTCCATTCTCAACCACTTCGTCAGGCTCGGCGGTCGCAAGCGCCCCTCGGACCTCGCCAGCGCCTTCCAGGTCACGCGGGCGACCATGACCTCGACGTTGCAGCGGCTCGAACCGAAGGGCCTGGTCGAGATCGTCGCGGACGAGAGCGACGGGCGCGGCCGTCTGGTCGCGATCACCGATGCCGGCCGCGCCATGCATGCGGACTGCCTTCAGCGGCTCGGCCCCTTGCTCGCCGACATCCTGGCGCAGGTCGGGCGCGGGCCCTTCGCCGCCGCCCTCGCGCCGCTGGCCGAGATCCGCGAGAAGCTCGACCGGATGAGGGACTGAGAGCCGTCAGCCGACAAGGCCGTGCGCCCTGAATGCCATCCATCAGCCAAATGCATTGGCCCACACGTGTCGTTGTGTGAGACGGATGACCGGCCACCCGAGCCAAGGTCCATGCCTTCCTCTCCCTCCCCCCGCATCCTCCTCGGGCTAGGCCTCGGCTTCGTCGGTGTCGTGATCTTCGGCGCGACACTGCCGATGACACGGCTTGCCGTCGCCGCGCTTGACCCCTGGTTCGTCACCTTCGGACGCGCCGCCGGCGCCGGTCTTCTCGCGGCCGCGATCCTTGCCATCCTGCGGCGCCCGCTACCTGACCGGCGGGACCTGCCGCTCTACGGCATCGCCATGGCCGGCCTCATCGCCGGCTTTCCCGGCTTGACGGCGCTGGCCATGGTCACGGTGCCGGCCAGCCACGGCGGCGTGGTGCTCGGCGTCCTGCCGCTGGCGACCGCCGTCGCCGCGGCTCTCGTCTCCGGGGAGAGGCCCTCCCTCGGCTTCTGGCTGATGGGGATCGTCGGGGCGGGACTCGTCTGCGTCTTTGCCCTGCGGCAGGCCGGCGGGCTGCATCTGTCGGCCGGCGACGTCTTTCTCCTCCTTGCCGTGGCAGCTGCCGCGCTCGGCTATACGGTCAGTGCCATGCTCACCCGCAGCAGGCCGGGCTGGGAGGTCGTTTCCTGGATGCTGGTTCTGTCTCTCCCGGCGACGATTCCCGCGGCATGGTGGTTTGCGCCGGCTGATCCGGGCGCGGTCCCCGCCTCCGCCTGGTGGAGCTTCGCCTATGTGGCCCTGTTCAGCCAGTATATCGGCTTCTTCTTCTGGAATGCCGGCCTGGCGCTGGGTGGCATCGCCCGCGTCGGGCAGGTGCAACTGCTTCAAACCTTCGTGACGCTCGCCGTCGCGGCAGCCGCCAACGGTGAGGCGGTGGGGCCGGAAACCATCATCTTCGCGCTGGCCGTGGCCGTCGTCGTGCTGGTGGGAAGCCGCATGCGTTCAGGATGAGTTTTCCTGCCGGGTGGCATCGACCGCCCCGCTCGGGTTAGACTTCTGCTGATGCGTACCGGCCTGCCGCTGATGTCCATTGCCGCCGTCGCCGTGGTTCTGACCGCGATGCCGGCCCATGCCCAGCTCGACCTGACGCCACCCGGGGTCTCTCAGCCGCCAGCCGCACAGCAGGCCCCGCGCCCGGCCCGCCCGGTCGTGCGGGCACCCCGGACGGCCCCGGTTCCGGAACCGCGACCGGCTGATGCCGGCGACGGGGAACCGGTGGCGGCACCGGAACTCGCAACGGTTCCATCGGCCACCCAGCCCCCTGCTCCTGTTGTTCCGCCGACGGCGCCAGTGACCGCGTCTCCGGTCCGTGCCGAGCGGGCTGCAGGGCAGGCGACGCCAAGTCTCATCGACGATGCTTTCCGCGAGACGGAGGCCGCGAGCCGACGGGCGCCCGCCATTCCAGATGGCCATCCCGCCGTGATCAATGCCCAGATGCCGCCTGCCGGACCGCGAGGCGCCACGCCCCCTCCCGCTGTCCCGGCGCGGCCCGCCGAGCCCACCGCCGTCGACACGGCCACCGACCTGCCGCAGCTTGAGGCCCCCTTCGCCGAGGCGCCGCCGCGGCGCTTCGAGGGCCGAGCCTTTTCCGATACCCGCTATCTCGTCGGACGGCGGGCGCACTACCCGACCGTGCGCCGGCTCGCCGCAGCCCTGCGTGTACCGATCGACCTCGCCGACGCGGTGGTCATGGTGGAAAGCGCCTATGATCCGCATGCCGTGGGCCTCGTCGACGATATCGGCCTCATGCAGGTGCGCCCGGCCATCGCGCGGCAACTGGGATTCGACGGCACGATCCAGGACCTGTTCGAGCCGGAAACCAACGTCCGCCTCGGCATGACCTATCTCGCCGGCGCCTGGGAGAGGTCCGGCGGCAATCTCTGCCAGGCCCTGATGAAGTACCGCGCCGGCTGGGACGAGACGGAGATGAGCGCCTTGTCGCTCGAATATTGCCGGCGTGCCGTGGTGCATCTCACCGCCATCGGATCGCCGCTGGCACGCGGCATCACCGTGCCGACGGGTGCGGAAACACCGCCTCCCGGCCAGCGCTCGACCAGCCGCTTCAACTGGCGGGACCACGAAAAGCGCATCGAGCAGATCGAGCAGCGCTTCGGCGGGCAGAACTTCGGCATCATAGCTCGTGAGCCGCAGCGGCCATAGACGCGGCGGCCATGGCGGTTCTAGGCTCCCGCAACGTCAAAGGAGGAGCCTTGCATGTCCGTGACCACAGATGTCGAACAGGTCGTCGCCGACATCATGCGCTGGGCCTCGATCGAGAGCCCGACCTATGATGCCGCTGCCGTCAACCGCATGATGGACGAAGGGGCGCGCGACCTCGGCGTCATGGGCTTCGACATCGACAGGCTGCCGGGCACACAGGGTTTCGGCGACATTGTCATCGGTCGCCTTGCGGGGACCGAGCCGGGACCCGGCCTCCTCATCCTTGCCCATGTCGACACCGTCCACGCCGTGGGAACGCTCGCCGGTCCGCTGCCCATCCGCCGGGAGGGCGACCGGCTCTACGGGCCGGGCGTCACCGACATGAAGGGCGGCACGGTGCTGGCGCTCCACGTCCTCGGCAAGCTGATCCGCCAGAAGGGGGGGCGCCTGCGCCGCAGCGTCACCGTCGTCCTCATTCCCGACGAAGAGGTGGGGTCGCCCTCCTCGCGAATGACCATCGAGGCGGAAGCGGCAAAGGCGGCGCATGTCCTGGTCCCCGAGCCCGGGCGCGACCATTTCGTCACGTCGGGCCGCCACGCCGTCGTGCGCTACATGGTCCATGTCCACGGTCGCCCCTCCCATGCGGGCGCCGCCATCAGCCGCGGCGTGTCCTCGATCCGGGCCATGGCGCGGATCATCGAGACCATCGAGGACTGGTCGGATTACGAGCGCGGCCAGACCTTTGCGGTCGGGCGTGTCAATTCCGGCACCTGGGTCAACGTCGTGCCGGTGCTGTGCTCGGCGGAGGTCCTGTGCGTGGCGGCGACGCCGGAGGACCTCGCCGACATCGACGTGCGTCTGCGCACGCTGCGGCCGCCCTTCCCCAACACCCGCATCACCATCGAGCCCGGACCTGTGCGCCCACTCTTCGTCGCCGGCGAGGGCACGATGGCGCTCTACGCCAAGGCCAAGGCGATCGCCGACCGGCACGGCTACCCGATCGACCACATGCAGTCCGGCGGTGGGTCGGACGGCAATTTCACCGGGGCAATGGGCGTGCCGACGCTCGACGGCCTCGGCGTGTGGGGCGGCGGCATCCATACCAAGGAAGAATATTGCGACATTCGCTCGATCCTGCCGCGGGGAACCATCCTCGGCGGGCTGATCGAGGACATCGCCGGCTGAGCCGGCTGTTCGGGAGGAGACGGCCATGGCGATGATGGCACCGCTGGCGGACTCGGACCTGTCGGCCGAGGCGGCGGCGGTCTTCGCCGACATCCGGGCGACGCGGCAGACCGAATTCGTCAACAATTTCTGGCGCGTTCTCGCCCATGATCCGGTCGCACTGAAGCGGACATGGGAGAGCATCCGGCAGGTGATGGCGCCGGGGGCGCTCGATCCGCTGACCAAGGAGCTCATCTATGTGGCCGTCTCCATGGCCAATTCCTGCGAATACTGCATCCGCTCGCACGGTGCGGCGGCGCGCGCCAAGGGCATGAGCGATGCCCAGTTCATGGAGCTTGTCGCGGTTGTCGCCATGGCCGCGGAGACGAACCGCCTGGCGACCGCCCTCCAGGTGCCGGTCGACGACGCCTTCAAACAGGTGTGATGAGCCCAGGCCTGCCGCGGGCTCTCCGGGGCCTTTCCGATGTCGCCATGGCGCCCCATTTCATGAGACTATGTCCGGATGCAATTCCGCCGAAACATGGCGGGCGTTCAAGACTTGGCCGAACGGAGATGTGACATGACCGATGACCGCTCTGCCAAAGCCGATGCCCTTGGCGCCCGCAGGCTCCCGCCCCCTTCCTCTTCCTCTTCCTCTTCCGGATATTCCACCAGGATCTCGATGATGACGAATCGGATCGGCAACCGCCTCGCTGCGGCCAGCCTCGCCCTCGCCCTCGGCACCGGCCTCGCTCTCAGCCCGGGCGCCACGCCGCGCGCCGAGGCCCGCCAGGCGATCGACCTGTCGGACCTCGCCGAGCGGGTCATCGACGCCGTGGTCAACATCTCCACCTCGACCCGGGTGGATGCCGCCGCCGGCCAGCGCCCGGGACCGCAGGGCCGCCGTCCCGGTCCCCCCGGTGCACCGGGTGCTCCCGGCGCTCCGGGTCCCGGCGCGCCTTTCGACGAACTGTTCGAGGAATTCTTCCGTCGCCGCGGCGAAAACCCGCCGGGCGGCCCCAACGGTCAGCAGACGCCGCAGCGCCGCCAGTCGTCCCTCGGCTCGGGCTTCGTGATCGATTCCAGCGGCATCGTCATCACCAACAACCATGTCATCGACAATGCCGACGAGATCACGGTGATCTTCAACGACGGCACGCGCCTGAAGGCCGAGTTGGTGGGCCGCGACCGCGAGATCGACGTCGCGGTGCTGCGGGTGCAGCCGACGCGCCCCCTCAAGGCGGTCAACATGGCCGATTCCGACCGGATCCGGATCGGTGAGGCGGTCATGGCCATCGGCAACCCGCTCGGCCTCGGCGGCACGGTGACCGCCGGCATCGTCTCGGCCAAGAACCGCGACATCCAGTCCGGGCCCTTCGACAACTACATCCAGACCGATGCGGCCATCAATCGCGGCAATTCCGGCGGCCCGCTCTTCAACATGGCCGGCGACGTCATCGGCATCAACACCGCCATCTTCTCGCAGACCGGCGGCAATATCGGCATCGCCTTCGCCATCCCGTCCAATACGGCCCGGCCGATCATCGCGCAGCTGCGCGAATTCGGCGAGACGCGGCGCGGCTGGCTCGGCGTGCGCATCCAGGAGGTGACCGACGAGATCGCCGAGAGCCTCAACCTCGGCGCGCGCCGCGGTGCCCTGATCGCCGGCGTCGAGCCGAATGGTCCGGCCGCCCCCGGCGGCATCAAGACCGGCGACGTCATCGTCAAGTTCGACGGCCGCGAGGTGCGCAATTCGCGCGAGCTGCCGCGCATCGTCTCGGAGACGGCCGTCGGCAAGGCCGTGCCGGTCATCGTCATGCGCGGTGGCAAGGAGGAGACGCTGACGGTCACGCTCGGGCGGCGCGAGGGCAATATCCAGCAGGCCTCGACCGGCCAGCAGCCCCAGGGACAGGCGCCGCGCCCGGCCAATCCGACCGTGTCGGCGCTTGGCCTGCAGCTCTCCGGGCTGACCCAGGAAATGCGCCAGCGCTTCCGGGTCCGTGACGACGTGCGCGGGGTGGTGGTGACCCAGGTCGACCCCAATTCGCGTGCCGCCGAGCGCGCGATCCAGGCCGGCAACGTCATTCTCGAAGTGCAGAACGAGCCGGTCAATTCTCCGGCGGACGTGACGCGGCGGATCGAGGCCCTGCGTGCCGAGGGCCGCAGCTCGGCCCTGTTCCTCGTGGCCAATGCGGAGGGCGATCGCCGCTTCGTGGCATTGACCCTGCGTTGATCTCAGGCGGTGCCGGCGGGCCGCACGGCTCGCCGGTTCACAGGACGAAGTCGGCGCGGCGATAGCCCTGCATGAAGAGCAGCGCCGTCAGGTCGCCATGGTCGATGCGCACCGCGGCGGCCTCGGCCACCTTCGGCTTGGCGTGATAGGCGATGCCGATGCCGGCCTCGCCGAGCATGGCGAGATCGTTGGCACCGTCGCCGACCGCCATGGTCTGCCCGGGTGACAGGCCGAAGCGGCTGCGCAGTTCCACCAGGGTGTCGCGCTTCGCCTCGCGGCCGAGGATCGGCTCGCGCACGGTGCCCGCGAACCGGCCGTCTTCCACCTCGAGGAGATTGGCCCGGTCTTCGTGGAAGCCGATCATCGCACCGATCCGCGAAGTGAAAAGCGTGAAGCCGCCGGAGACGAGGGCCGTATAGCCGCCACGGGCCCGCATGGTGCGCACCAGTTCCGGGCCGCCGCCGGTCAGGGTGATGCGGCGCGCGACGACATCGTCGACCACAGCCGCCGAAAGCCCCTTGAGCAGCGCGACACGCTCGCGCAGCGCCGGCTCGAAGGCGATCTCGCCGCGCATCGCCCGCTCGGTAATGGCCGAGACATGGTCCTTGAGCCCGACGAGATCGGCCAGTTCATCGATGCATTCCTGGCCGATCATGGTCGAATCCATGTCGGCGAGGAACAGCCGCTTGGCCCGGCCGGCGACCGGCTGCACCACGACGTCGAGGGCGAGGCCGGCAAGGGCGCCGCGCAGGTCGTCGGCGAGCAGGCGGTTGTCGGCATTCCCCCCAGGTGCGAAAGGAATGTCGGCGGCGATGCCCGCGTCGAGAATCGCCGGGGCACCGGCGCCGGGCAGTCGCGCCGCGGCGGCGGCGATGGCGTCGGCGGTCAGAACCGGATTGTGCGGATGGGCGATGAGGGTCGCGACGTGGGTCAAGATGAGGTTTCCCGCAAGGGCCACAGGCCGAGGGCCGTCCTCATCGCAGGTCCGACGGCGAGCGGCAAGTCGGCACTGGCTCTCGACCTCGCCCGCCGCTTCGGTGGCGTCGTCATCAATGCCGATTCCATGCAGGTCTATCGCGACCTCGCCATCATCACCGCCCGCCCCTCCGCGGCCGAGACCGGGCTCGCCCCACACCGGCTCTACGGCACGGTGGACGCTGCCGAGACCTTTTCGGTGGGACGCTGGGTCGAGGCGGCGGGAGCAGAGATCGCGGCGGCGCTCGCGGCAGGCGCCCTGCCGATCCTGGTCGGAGGCACCGGCCTCTATTTCAAGGCGCTGACCACGGGCCTCTCGGCCATTCCCCAGGTCTCCCCTGCGGTGCGCGAGCGCGTTCGGCAGGAGGCCGCGGGCCGCTCGGCGGCCGATCTGCATGCCAGCCTGGCCGCGCGCGATCCCGCAACGGCGGCGCGGCTGCGGCCAAGTGATCCCCAGCGCATCCTCAGGGCCATCGAGGTGCTGGAGGGCACGGGACGGCCGCTCCTTCACTGGCAGGAGGCCGGGCGGGAGGCGGCGGTGCTGGCCGGTTACGACCTCGCGACGGTGTTCCTGACCGTCGAGCGGGAGATGCTGCGGACGCGGATCGACCGGCGGTTCGAGGTGATGATGGCATCAGGGGCGTTGGCCGAGGTGGAGGCGCTCGCCATGCGGCGGCTCGATCCGGCGCTGCCCGCCATGCGGGCCCATGGGGTACCGGGGCTCGTCGCGCATCTGGCGGGCGATTTCTCCCTCGCCGAGGCCGTTGCGCGCGGCCAGCGCGACACGCGCGCCTATGCGAAACGCCAGGAGACCTGGTTCCGCAACCAGATGCCGGAGGCCCTCTGGCTCACACCTGCGGCGGCAGAGCAGGCGCTTGCCGCCTGGCTCGACGCGGCGCGCGCGGGGCCGTTCCCTGCCGGGTCGACGGCGTGAAGGGGGGCGGTTCCGCCGAGGGCTGCAGCGGTGCAGCGCCGCCATGGTCGAGGACGTGGATATCGCCGAGCCCCTCATCGAGCGCGACGCGGTCGCGACCCGCGGCCTTGGCCCGGTAGAGCGCGGCATCCGCGCGGCTCAGCAGGCGGTCCATGGTTTCGCGGCCGTCCCAGGCGGCGACGCCGAACGAGCCGGTGAAGCGGATTTCGCCGTCCTGGTGATCGATGCCGGTGGCGGCGAGCAGCGCCCGCATTCGGCAGGCAACCCCGACGGCTTCCGCCGCCCCGACATGGGGGAGGATCACAACGAATTCCTCGCCGCCCAGGCGGCCGACCAGATCGACGTCCTCGCGCAGGCCATGGGTGAGGAGGTCAACGGTGCGCCGCAGGACGGCATCGCCACCGGCATGGCCGAAGCGGTCGTTGATGTGCTTGAAATGGTCAAGGTCCATGGTGACGATCGACACCGGATGGGCGTAGCGGGCGGATCGGGCGATGGCGTCGCGCAGGCCCTGCGTGATCGCCCGGCGGTTCAGCGCCCCGGTCAGACTGTCGCGCGTGGCGAGGTGGCTGAGTTCATCCTCGAGGGCCTGGCGGCGAAGAATCTCGGCCTTCAGCGCCGCGTTTGCCCGGGCATATTCGGCCTGGGACTGCTGCATGGCATCCTCGGCCTGTTTGCGTTCGGTGATGTCAGCCTTGGTCACCATGAACCCGTCGCCGAAGGGCACGCAGGCGATTTCAAGCCAGCGCTCCGCATCGGCGCAGGGATAGCGGGTGACCAGTTGCAACGGCTCCCGTGTCACGGCGACGTCGACATAGCGACCCCACAGGCCACTCGCCGCAAGCCAGGGACACAGGGTCAGGACCGAGGACTGGAGCATGACGTCGACGCCCACACCGCTCCATTCGGCGGCGCGGCGGTTGACCGAGACGAAGTCCCCGTCGACGGGAATGCCCGCGTCGTCGCGGACCAGATGCACCGCGACGATGGCATCGAGCGAGGCGTCGAGGACGGCCGCCAGCAGATCGTCTCGGAACTGCCGCGGCTTGGCGATGATGACGATGACCGGCTCGCCATCGGTATCACGACACGGCAGGACCAGCCGCTCCCACAGATGAACCTGCCCGGACAAGGCACTGCGATGAAGGGTCAGAAGCGGTTCGTCGCTCTCCAGCACCCGGGTATTGCACTCCCGGAAGAAGGCGCCGACCGACTCGCGGATGCGGGAACTGGCCTGACCCGTCATGTCGGTGCCGACACGGTCGACGAGCGAGCGACCGTAGTGGGTATAGATCATGTCGCCATTGCCCGCCGGACGGAACACGATCATGTCGTCGGCGATGTCACCCAGCGTTGCCGGATCGAATTCGCGGAACGGCACGGCCCGGTTGTCGGCGCGCAGCGCCAGCCAGGTGCCGTAGAGCCGACGGATCGCATGGGCGTGAGCGCGCCACTCGATCCCCTTGTGGAACATCTCGCGATACATGGGGTCCTGTCCTGCTCGCAGTCTGTCATCGGGCGCTTTAAGGCGAGGTAAAGTTGTCCCAGGGACACCGCGACAGGTTCACGCAAGGGGAGTGGAGCCGAACTCACGGAAACTCGGCACGTCGAGGGCTCGTCCTTCGCCGTCGGCCAGGGCAACGAAGTCACGGGCGAGGATTTCCGAGAACGTGCCGGGGTCGCGGATCACCATCTGACGGCCGCGGTCGGTGATGAAGAGCACGAAGCCGGCGCCGACCTGCAGGCGCAGGAAGTCGACGAGGAGCGACGAGGCCTTCCAGAGAAAGGGGCGCGCCGGATCGATGAAGACGAAGATCACCTTCTCGCGGGGCTCACGGTGGAAATAGGCGCCGCAATCGAGGGGGTGGGGAATGCGGTTCCGCTCGGGGGCATTGGCGAGGCGCGCGGTCAGATAGGCGCAGGCATAGGCGGCGCAGGCCCCGGGGCGCTCGGGACGGCCGTGAATGGAGCAGCCGCCATCGGCGATATGGGTGCAGGGACGATAGGCCGGCTTGGCCAGCGCCTCGATCTGCGGCAGCGAACAGCAATAGGTGCAGGTGCGGCAGTGGGAGAGGCGCTCGCCCGCCTCCTTGCGCCGCTTGGCCTGCCCCATCTCAGCCCCGCTGGCCTTCCTTGACGGCGGCGAGCAGGGCCTTCTGGATCGGCTCGTTGCCGGCGCAGATCGTACCGTTCAGCATCATGTTATCGTGCCCGTCGCAATCGGTGACGAACCCGCCGGCTTCGCGGATCAGGACAATCCCGGCCGCCATGTCCCAGGGGTGGACGCCGCGCTCCCAGAAGCCGTCGAAACGGCCGGCCGCGACATAGGCGAGATCAAGGGCGCAGGCCCCCATGCGGCGGATGCCGGCAAAGCGCGACTGCACCACCTTCAACTCGTTGCGGAACTGCACATGGTCGCCACGGGCGATATGCGGGATGCCCCCGCCGACGACGCTGGCTTCCGGCTTGGTGCGGGCGGAGACGCGAAGGCGGCGGTCGTTGAGGAAGGCGCCGGTGCCGCGCTCGGCGACGTAGAGTTCGTCATTGGCCGGGTTGTAGACGACGCCGGCGACGGGCACGCCGTTGCGCTCAAGGCCGATGGATACGGCGAATTGCGGAATGCCGTGCAGGAAGTTGGTGGTGCCGTCGAGCGGGTCGACGATCCAGGTATGGGTGGAATCGGTCCCCTCGATCTTGCCACCCTCCTCGCCGATGAATCCGTAGCCCGGGCGGGCCTTCATGAGCTCGGCCATGACGATCTGCTCGGCCTTGCGGTCGGCGGCGGAGACGAAATCGGCCGGCCCCTTCAGCGAGACCTGCAGATGCTCGACCTCGCCGAAGTCGCGCTTGAGGCTGCGGCCGGCCTTGAGGGCGGCGCCGACCATGACGTTGAGAAGGGCGGAACGGAGCATATCGATCTTTCGGCTGGCTTTCCGGGGGTCATGCCCGCGCGTGGCGTCACGGTCAAGCGCCGCGCGCCTGCGGCGTCACCGCAGCCATTCACGCGCGCCACGTTCGGCAGCGTCGCGCTGGACAGGATCCATGGACTTGACGAACTCCTGAAGCCACCCGTCGGGCGCGCCGAGCATATGAGCGGTCATGTGCCACTGGGCTGCCTTCTGTGCGTCAGGGCGTGTCCCGCGGCCGGCGGCGAGCAGGCGGGCATACCGGTTCATGGCGAGCGGGTTGCCGCGCAGCGCCGCCTTGCGGAACAGCGCCGCGGCGCGCGCCTCGTCACGAGGCAGGCCCTGCCCGTTGAACACCATGACGGCGAAATCGATCTGCGCCTCGAGGAGATCCTGTGCCGCGGCGCGGCCCATATAGGCCGCGGCGCGCGGCAGGTCGACGGGCACGCCGTTGCCGTCCTTGAGCAGGACGGCAAAGGCGTACTGGGCATCGGCGCTGCCGAGATCGGCAGCCATCTGGAACCATCGTGCGGCCGCGGCGGGATCGCGCGGACCGCCATCGCCGGCAAGCGCCAGCAGGCCGAGATTGTAGGCGGCCGCGATGTGACCAAGGCCGGCCGCACGCTCAAAGAAGGGCCGCGCGAGGGCCGGGTCGCGGGCCTGGCCGGCGCGGCCGTCCACATGCATCATGCCCAGGGCGAAAATGGCGTTGCGGTCGCCGCGCTCGGCCGCGAGGCGGTACCAGCCGAGCGCCCGCTCCTCGTTCTGCGGAATGCCGATGCCGGCCGCGTGGAGTTCGGCGAGCAACGTCATCGAGACAGGATCGGCGAGGGTCTCGACCCGTTCCGTCGCCTCGCGGAAGGCGGTGAGATAGTGGCCTCGCTGGTAGGCGGCATAGGCGGAGTCGGCGCTAGGGGGCTCCGCTCGCGGCGTCGGGCTCGCGGGTGCGGCCGCACCGGCT
>CALRLZ020000025.1:0-61213 GCA_943368975.1 Archangium gephyra | reverse complement strand
TCCCGACGGCCGTCGGCCCCGAGCTCGACGACATCTGCTACGCGACGCAGAACCGGCAGACGGCGGTCTCGCTCATGGTCGACGACGTCGACCTGCTGCTCGTGCTCGGATCGCGCAACAGCTCCAATTCCAACCGCCTCTGCGAGATCGGCCGCAAGGCCGGCATCGCCGCCCATCTGATCGATGATGCCTCGGAGATCGATCCCTCCTGGCTCGATGGCGTCAGCCGCGTCGGCATCACCGCGGGGGCATCGGCGCCGGAGGACCTCGTCCAGGCGCTGATCGCGCGCCTGTCGGACATGCGCGAGGTGACCGTCGAAACGGTTGGCGACATCCAGGAGACCATCGAGTTCCGCCTGCCCCAGTCGCTGCAGGCGGCCATCCGCGAGCGGGAGTCCCCGGCCTCGCACGCGCCGGCATCAAGGAGCCTGTGAGATGGGCATCCCCTTTCCCTTCACCGCCATCGTCGGCCAGGCCGAGATGAAGCAGGCCCTGCTGATCGCCGCCGTCGATCCCGGCATCGGCGGCGTTCTGATCACCGGTGACCGCGGCACCGGCAAGTCGACGGCGGTGCGCGGCCTCGCCGCCGTCCTGCCGGCCATGAAGGTCGTGGCGGGCTGTCCCTATCGCTGCAGCCCCGATTCACGGACCACCGGCTGTTCCCATTGCAGCGAGGCCTTTCCGGCGGGACGCGGGCGCAAGAGCGTGCTCGAGCCCGTCCGCGTGGTCGACCTGCCGCTGGGCGCGACGGAGGACCGTGTCGTCGGCGCCCTCGATATCGAGCAGGCGCTGGTCCACGGCCACAAGCGCTTCGAACCCGGGCTCCTGGCCCGCGCCCATCGCGGCTTCCTCTATATCGACGAGGTCAACCTCCTGGAGGATCACCTCGTCGACCTGCTGCTCGACGTCGCCGCCTCCGGCGAGAACATCGTCGAGCGTGAGGGCCTCAGCATCCGCCATCCCGCCCGCTTCGTGCTGGTCGGCAGCGGCAATCCCGAGGAGGGCGAACTGCGCCCGCAACTCCTCGACCGCTTCGGCCTCTCCGTCGAGGTGACCTCGCCCGACGACATCGCGCTGCGGATCGAGGCGGTGAAGCGACGGGAATGGTTCGATCGCGATCCGGACGCCTTCGTCGCGGCCTGGGCCCGCGAGGAGAAGCGGCTGCGCAGCCAGATCGCCGCGGCCCGCCTGCGGCTGCCAGCGATCGACGTGACCGACATGATGCGCCATGCCATCGCCGCGCTCTGCATCAAACTGGGCACGGACGGGCTGCGTGGCGAACTGACGCTGATCCGCGCCGCGCGGGCGGTGGCGGCCCTCGCCGGCGCCGACGCGGTGCAGCCGAACCACCTGCGGCAGGTCGCGCCGCTGGCCCTGCGCCATCGCCTGCGGCGCAATCCCATGGACGAGGCCGGTTCGCGCCTGAGGGTCGAACGCGCCGTCGCGGAGGCCTGGGCGGCATGACCGACAGGTCCGCAGCCGACGACCGACAGGGCGACCCGCGTGCCGCGGCGGCCCTCGCCGCCGCCGCGCTGCTGGCCGTGGATCCGCACGGGCTGGGCGGCGTGCGGCTGAAGGGGCCGGCAGGACCGATCCGGGACGCCTGGATGGCCCGCCTGCACGCCTTCCTCGCGGCCGAAGCGCCGGTCGTCCGCATCCCCGCCCATGCCGGCGCCGGGCGGCTCCTTGGCGACATCGACCTCACTGCCACGCTCGCCAGCGGTCGCCCCGTCCTCGAGCGCGGGCTCCTCGCCGGCGCCGACGGCGGCATCCTCGAACTGCGCTCGGCTGAACGCGTCGACCCGCAGATCGCGGCGATCCTGTCGGCGGCCCTCGACCGCGGCGTCGCGGCCGTGGCGCGCGAGGGCTTCACCGGCACGCCCGCCTGCCGCTTCGGTCTGGTCGCCCTCGACGAGAGCTGCGACGACGATCCGCCGCCGCCGGCCGCCCTGGTCGAGAGGCTCGGCCTGCGGGTCGATCTGGCGGTCTTCGGCAAGCTGGTCCCGCCCGTTCCGGTACGGCAGGACCTCTCCGCAGCTCGGGCGCGGCTGTCGGGCATCGTGGTGGGCGCGGAGATGGTCGAAGCGCTGGTGCGGACCGGGGAGGCGCTGGGCGTCAGGTCCGAACGCGCCGTCATCCTCGCCGTCCGCGCCGCCCGCGCCGCCGCCGCGCTGGCCGGCAGGACAATGGTCGCCGAGGCGGATGCCGAACTCGCTGCCGTCCTCACCCTTGCACCGCGGGCGACACGCCTGCCAGCGCCGGAACAGGAGCATGAACCCGCTCCCGATCCGGCGGAGGACCCGCAGCTGGAGAGTTTTCCGGAGACCGACGACCGGAACGACGGGCAACCGACCAGCGATGGCGGCGGACGCATGGAGGATCGCGTCCTCGCGGCGGCGACGGCAGCCCTTCCGCCCCATCTCCTCGACCTGCTCACCGGCCAGGACAGCATGCGACGGGGTGAACCGCCCGCCGCCGGACGCAAAAACCGGAACGAGCAGGCAGCCCAGCGCGGACGCCAGATCGGCAGCGCGGCCGGCGACCCGCGCCGCGGACCGCGACTCGATCTCATCGCCACCCTGCGCGCCGCGGTTCCGTGGCAGAGGGTTAGGGCTCTCGGCACGACAGGATCCGGGCTGCGGTTCCGCGCGTCGGACCTGCGCGTGCGGCGCTACCGCGTCCATAAGGGCTGCACCACGATCTTCTGCGTCGATGCCTCGGGATCGGCTGCTCTCGACCGTCTTGCCGAGGCCAAGGGCGCCGTCGAGCAGATGCTCGCCAGTTGCTATGTGCGCCGCGACGAGGTGGCCCTCGTGGCGTTCCGGGGCCGCGATGCCGAAATCGTCGTGCCGCCGACGCGCTCGCTGCAGCGCGCCCGCACCTGCCTCGCGGGGCTCCCCGGGGGCGGCGGCACGCCGCTGGCGGACGGCATCGCCACCGCCTGCCGGATGGCCCAGGAAACCGGCCTGCGCGGTCGCACCCCGACCCTCGTCGTCATCACCGACGGTCGCTCCAATGTCGGGTTCGGTGGCGTCACGGGGCGCGAGCGTGCCACGGCCGATGCCCTCTCGGCCGCCCGCGATGTCAGCGCGCAGCGGATCCGGGCCCTGCTGATCGACAGTTCCAGCCGTCCCGAACCGCAGGCGCGGGCGCTGGCATCGACGATGGGGGCGCTCTACCTGCCCCTGCCCCATGCGAATGCCGCCATGCTCTATGGCGCGGTCCGGGCCGGCGCCGACGCGCTGATGGCGGTGCGGCCATGAAGAAGACCCTGGACTGGCGGCGCGACGGCCCGACCTGGCCCGGCCAGGCCCATAGCCGCTTCGTCAAGGCCGCCGGGATCGACTGGCACGTCCAGGTTTCCGGTGCCGGGCCCGTCGTGCTGCTGCTGCACGGCACCGGCGCCTCGACCCATTCCTGGCGCGGCCTCGCCCCGCTGCTGGCGGCGCGCTTCACGGTCATCGCTCCGGATCTTCCGGGCCATGCCTTCAGCCGGACGCCGGAAGGCGCATCCCAGTCGCTGCCCGCCATGGCCGTGGCGCTGGCCCGCCTGGTGAAGGAGATCGGCCAGCCTCCCGCCATCATCATCGGTCACTCGGCCGGGGCCGCCATCGCCGTCCAGATGGCGCTGGACGGCCTTCTCGCGCCCAAGGCCATCGTCAGCCTCAATGGCGCGCTGCGGCCGCTGGAGGGCTTCGCCAGCCGGTTCTTCCCGCCGATCGCGCGACTGCTCGCCCTGCTGCCGATCGTCCCCAACATGTTCGCCTGGCGGGCGCGCGATCCCGGCGTCATCGAGGATCTTCTGAAGCAGACCGGCTCGCGCATCCCCGACGAGGACCGCGCCCGCTATCACCGGCTCGCCACCACCCCGTCCCATATCGCCGCCGCCCTGTCGATGATGGCGAGCTGGGATGTCGCGGCGCTGGAAAAGGCCATAGCCCGGCTGACCGTGCCGCTTCTGCTGGTCGCCGGCACCGAGGACGGCATGGTCCCGGCGAGCGAGGCGACGGTCGTCGCCCGCAGGCTGGCGCAGGCCGAGGTCGCGAAGCTGAAGGGCCTCGGCCACCTCGCCCACGAGGAACAGCCCGCGCGCGTCGCCGCGGTGATTGGCGACTGGGTCGACCGCGTGCTGCCGGAGGGCACCGACGTCACCCCTTCTCTCGGAGCAGCCGCCCTATGACAGCGCCGGTCCGCCATCCCCTCCCCGTCGACGATCGCAGGCCCCATGCCATCGTGATCGGATCGGGTTTCGGCGGGCTCGCCGCCGCGATCCGGCTGTCGGTCCGAGGGTACCGGGTGACCGTCCTCGAAAGGCTCGACCAGGCCGGTGGCCGCGCCCGCGTCTTCCGCCAGGACGGCTTCACCTTCGATGCCGGCCCCACCATCGTCACCGCGCCCTTCCTCTTCGACGAATTGTGGGCGCTGTGCGGCAAGCGGCGCGCCGATCATGTCGATCTCGTGCCGCTGGAACCGTTCTACCGGCTGCGCTTCAACGATGGCTCGACGCTGGACTGTTCGGGCGATCCGGACGTGATGCGCGCCAACATCGCCCGCATCGCGCCGGACGACGTCGCCGGCTACGACCGGTTCATGCGCCAGAGCGAGGAGATCTGCCGGATCGGGTTCGAGCAACTCGGCCATGTGCCCTTCGGCTCGGTTCTCGACATGCTGCGCGTCGCCCCGGACCTCATCCGCCTGTCGGGCCACCGTTCGGTGCACCATCTCGTCAGCCGCTACGTCAAGGACGAGCGCCTGCGCATCGCCCTGAGCTTCCATCCGCTCTTCGTCGGCGGCAATCCGTTCACGGCGAGCGCCATCTATGGCCTGATCGCCTTTCTCGAGCGGCGCTGGGGAGTTCATTTCGCCCGCGGCGGCACCGGCCAGCTGGTCTCGGGTCTGGTCGACCTGATCGAGGGCCAGGGCGGCACTGTCCGCCTCGGCGCCGACGTCGCGCGCATCGTCGTCACCGATGGCCGCGCCACCGGGGTCGTGCTCGCCAGCGGCGAGGCGCTTCCCGCCGACATCGTCGTGTCCAATGCCGATGTCGCCTGGACCTATGGTCGGCTGGTACCCGAGGGGACGAGCCGGCGCTGGCGGCCGGCGAAGCTCGCGCGCGCGGCCTATTCGATGAGCCTCTTCGTCTGGTATTTCGGTACGGACCGGCAATATGCCGAGGTTCCCCACCACACCATCCTGCTCGGGCCGCGCTATCGCGCCCTGCTGGACGACATCTTCCGCCGGAAGGTGCTTGCCGACGATTTCAGCCTCTACCTTCACCGGCCGACGGCGACCGACGGCACCCTCGCCCCGGCAGGCCATGACGCCTTCTATGTGCTGTCGCCCGTGCCCAATCTTCTGGGTGGCGAGGATTGGGCGACCATGGCCGAGACCTATCGCCGGCGCGTGGAAGCGCATCTGGAGGCAACGCTGCTTCCCGGACTCAGGGACCACATCGTCTCGTCGCGCCTGCTGACGCCCGTCGATTTCCGCGACGAGCTGAACGCCCCGCATGGCGCCGCCTTCAGCCTTGAGCCGGTTCTCACCCAGAGCGCCTGGTTCCGGCCGCACAACCGGTCCGAGGACATCGCCCATCTCTATCTGGTTGGCGCGGGAACCCATCCCGGCGCAGGCCTGCCGGGCGTCCTGTCCTCGGCCAAGATCCTCGACGAGGTCGTTCCCCATGCCAGTGCTTTCGCGACCCGATAAAGACGACCTCGCCGCGTGCCGTGCCCTGCTGAGGGCCGGATCCAAGTCGTTCTTTGCCGCCTCGGTCCTGCTGCCGCCGCGCGTGCGTGAGACGGCGACGGTGCTCTATGCCTTCTGCCGGCTCGCCGACGACGCCGTCGACCTGTCGGGGGCACCGGAGGACGCCGTCGCGACCCTCAGCGCGCGGCTCGACGGCATCTATGCCCGCACCCCCATCGACCACCCCGTCGACCGGGCGCTGAGCATCGTGGTGCAGGGCCACGCCCTGCCGCGGGTGTTCTTCGATGCGCTGCTCGACGGCCTCGCCTGGGATGCAGGGGGGCGCACCTACCGCACGCTGTCCGAGCTCATCGACTATTCGGCCCGCGTCGCCGGGACGGTCGGTGCGCTGATGACGCTCCTGATGGGTGGGCGCCATCCCGACGTGCTGGCCAGGGCCTGCGACCTCGGGGTCGCGATGCAACTCACCAACATCGCCCGCGACGTCGGCGAGGATGCCCGTGCCGGCCGCATCTACCTGCCGCTGGACTGGCTGGCCGAGGCGGGCCTAGATCCGGCCGCGCTGCTGGACGCTCCGGCCTTCGACGCGCGGCTCGCCGGAATCGTCCAGCGCCTGCTCGACGAGGCGGCGCGGCTTTACCGGCGCTCGGAGGGCGGTATCGCCCATCTGCCCGTCGGATGCCGGCCGGCCATCCATGCGGCGCGGCTGATCTATGCCGAGATCGGCGTCGGCCTCGCGGCCAATGGCTATGACAGCATCTCCCGGCGCACCGTGGTGCCGCGCGCGCGCAAGGTCGCGCTGCTGGCCCGTGCCGTGGTGGATTCGGGATTCGCAGCGCCAGGCATCGGCGCGACGGCTCTCGCCGAGGTGCAGTTCCTGGTCGATGCCGTGCAGGCGACCCCGGCGCAGGGGATTCCGGCGCAGGGGACCCGGGGTCATGCGATCGGCGAAGCGCTCTCTCCCCTCGATCTCGACGCCAAGATGGCGCGGGTGCTCGACATGTTCGAGAAGCTTGCCCGCCGCACGCCGGCGCCGCGGCCTGTGCGTGAGGTCCGCCGGCGGAGCGTGCGGACGAGCACGATCCGAGGCGCCGGCTTGCCGGCATGAGGCGGAGGTCCCGTGAGCAGCACCTCCCTCTTCGTCGCGGAATTCATGCTGACGGCTTTCGTCATCCTTGGCTTCTGCGCGCACCAGCTCTGGTCGCTCAACAAGCTCTCGCGCGAGCGGGCGGCCAGGAAGAAGCCTGATGAAACGCCGCCCGGTGCCTAGCGACCCACCCGGCGCGGCATGCGGAACGGCAGCATGGCCTGCACGACGGGATGGGTGAAGCGGGTCATCGACAGGCTCTCGTGAACGAGGGTCGCCGGCGATCCGTTCCAGGCTGTCCCGACGATCGACCGCGCATAGAAGGGCGTGTCCTCCAGCCGCCTGAGGAGATGCGGGGCCCGTCCCGGATCGCTGCGCGTCCGGCCGGCGATGCCCCACAGACTGCGCTTCAAACCGACCAGCGGCGGCGCCTCGACATCCCGCAGAACCCCCTCGCGGTCCAGCGCCAGCGCGAGCGCCGTGGTGGTGCCGTCGCGGCGCACCGCATCGTAGAGCAGCCGCGTCGACCGCGAACCGCCCTCCCGTGACCAGTCCCAGGCGAGGAAATCGTCGGCGAGCGGCCTGTCGCCGTCATTGGTGTCGCAATAGCCGTGCCCGGACCAGGAGAGGGCGGGGGCGGTGAACCGCGCCTCGACGCGCGCCACGGGGGCGATCGGCTGCCAGCGATGGCGACCGGCGGCATCGAGCGCGAAGCCGCGGTTCGGCTGCGCGCCGGCATGGAGGACGATCTCGCCCCTGACGCGCCGCGGCCAGGGGACCGCGACCTCGTCGAGGGTGATGGTCAGGGTGCCGTCCCGCCAGCGCAGGCTGCTCGGGCCGATGGCGAGGCTCTCGCGCGTGCGCGCGAGCGCGCCTGAACCACGCTCGGTCATCGCCCAGCGGTTCGCGCCGGGTCCATAGAGCGCGACGTTGACGGCGCAGAAGTCCTCGGGCGCGGCAGGCCCGGAGCGCCGGTTCCAGGCGTAATAGGGCGAGAAGACGCTGCCGATGAAGGCGATGACGACCAGTCCGTGACGCCCGTCGTCGCTCAGCGCGTCGACATACCACCACGCATAGCCGTCGGGATCGACACGGGCCGCGAAATCAGGTCCTCCGTCACGGTGCGCGCTGCGAGGCGACCGGAGATCGCCGCCATCGGCACGCCTGGACCCGGGTGCACGCTGCCCCCCGCCAGATAGAGCCGCGGGATCGCGGTCCGCGAGCCCGGCCGGCGGAACGAGGCCATCGCCCCATGCGTCGCCGTGCCGTAGAGGGCGCCGCCCGTCCCCGGGAAGAGCCGCGCGAAATCCCGCGGCCCTGTGACCGTCCGGCTGGTGATCTCCAGTCTCAGACCCGCGCCGCGCAGACAGTCCATCATGGTGGCTTCGCATTGCGCGATCTCCTCATCGGCAGGCCGGCCCGTATCGGCGGCGGCGGGGGCGTTCACCAGACAGAAAAGGCGCTCGGGCCCTGTCGGCGGCGGACCCTCGTCCGACCGCTCCTGGGCGCAGAGATAGACGGTCGGCCGGTCGGGCAGGCATCCCCGGGTCATGATCGCGTCGAATTCGGCGCGGTAATCGGCGGAGAAGAAGACGTTGTGGAAGGCCAGGGGAAAGCCCTCGGCCTTGGCCGCCAGGCACCAGGTGACGGCCGAGAGGGAGCGGGTCTGCGGATCGGTGGCGGGCGTGGCGCGCGCCACCGCCGGACCCGCCAGCCCGCGCCAGAGCGCGCCGGCGTCGCCGTTCCAGATGACTGCATCGGCAGCGATGGTCTCGCCGCCGGCGAGCCTCACGCCGCGTGCCGTGCCGTTCTCCACCATGATGGACGCGACGGCCGTCCCGTAGCGGAACTGCGCGCCGCGCGCCGCGGCCAGTCGCGCGACGGCCCGCGCCAGTTCCTGCATGCCGCCCCTGATGGTCCAGACCCCCGCCTGTTCGGCATGGGCGACGAGCATCAGGGTCGCGGGCGCCATGAACGGAGACGAGCCGCAATAGGTGGCATAGCGGCCGAACAGCTGATGCAGCCGCGGATCTTCGAAATAGCTTCCGAGCGCCCGCCACAACGTCTCGAAAGGCCGGATGGCCAGCCCTGACAGGCCGAGGCCTGAGGCCAGGCCGACGAGGCTCGGGCGCGGCGCCTGCATGAAGCGCGCGTCGAGAAGATCGAAGATGCGGTGCGAATCGGCGGCGAAGCGGCGGTAGCCGCGGGCACCAGCCGCGCCGGCGAAACTGCCGATGGCGTCGGCGGACCGCTCCACATCGGCGTAGAGGTCGAGCGAGGGCCCCTCCCCCCAGGCATGGCGGGCGAGCACGGCGAGCGGAGTGAGGCTGACGGCCGCATCGAGGCTCTCGCCGACGGTCGCGAACAGCGCGTCGAAGATGCCGCGCATCGTGAAGACGGTCGGCCCGGCATCGATGGGACCGAGATCGGTTTCGACCCGGCGCATCTTGCCGCCGGGTGCCGCCGTGGCTTCCACGACGGTCACCGCACAACCGCGATGAGCGAGTTCGAGCGCGGCCGCCAGACCGGCCATACCCGCACCAACGATGACCACCCTGTCCGCCTTCACGCCGGTCCTCGCGATTTGCCGTTGACAGTGCCGGCTGTCAGATACAGTTTACTTGACAGTCTAATGTGTCAACTCAATTTGACATGAGGGGATGAGCCATGGATCTCGGCATTCGGATCGAAAAGGCCCTCGATATCGCCCTGGCCAAGGCGGAAGGGGTGGATTGCCCGCCCAAGCTCGCCGCGGCCCTGCGCTACGCCGTCTTTCCCGCCGGTCACAGGATCAGGCCGCGCCTCGTTCTCGCTGTGTCGGAAGCCTGCGGCGGCTCAGACCCCGATGCCGCCGACGCGGCGGCGGCGGCCATCGAGTTCCTGCACTGCGCCTCGCTGATCCACGACGACCTGCCGTGTTTCGACGACGCCGACGAGAGGCGTGGCAAGGCCTCGGTGCACAAGGCCTACGGCGAACCGGTGGCGGTGCTCGCCGGGGACGCCCTCATCGTCCTCGCCTTCGAAACGCTCGCCCGCGGCGTGCTGGCCGACCCGCTCAAACTCGGCGGCCTGATCAGGCTGGCGGGGCAGGCAGTCGGCGCGCCCGGCGGCATCTGCGCCGGCCAGGCCTGGGAAAGCGAGGCGGATGTCTCCTTCGCTGCCTATCACCGGGCCAAGACGGCATCCCTCTTCGCCGGCGCCACCGCAGCCGGGGCGCTCGCCGCCGGTGCCGAGCCGCTGCAATGGCGCGCCCTCGGCGAAAGGCTCGGCGAGGCCTATCAGGTGGCGGACGACATCAGCGACGTCGCCGCCTCGCCCGAACAGATCGGCAAGCCGTGCGGTCGCGATATCGCGCTCGGACGCCCGAACGCGGCGCGCGAACTCGGCCTCGCCCCGGCGATCGCCCTGCTCGAGCGCATGATCGTCGAGGCGATCGCCTCGGTACCGCCCTGCCCGGGCCAGGCCCAGCTGCGCGCCGCCATCCTCCTCGAGACGAAGCGCTTCCTGCCGGCGGGACTCGTCCGCCACGCGGCATGACGGCCATCGCGCCCCGCGAACAGCAGCGGCCGGTCCCCTGGGCGGCCCGGCTGCTGAGCCGCTGGCGGGACCTGCGCAACCGTCTCGTCGGCGATCCTGGGTTCCAGCGCTTCGCCGCTGCCTTTCCGCTGACGCGCCCCGTCGCGCGCCGCGAGGCGGCAGCGCTGTTCGATCTCTGCGCCGGCTTCGTCTATTCGCAGGTGCTCTTCGCCTGCGTCCGGCTGCGCCTTCTCGATCACCTCGCGGCGGGCCCGCTTCTCCCCGACGACCTGTCGCGACGGCTGGGATTGCCGCCGGCCGCCGGCCTGCGCCTGGTCCGCGCGGCCGCGGCGCTCGACCTCGTGGAATGGCGGGGCGGGCATGTCGGGCTCGGCATGCGCGGGGCGGCCCTGCGCGGCAATCCCGGTGCCCTGGCGATGATCGAACATCACGGCATGCTCTACCGCGATCTCGCCGACCCCGTGGCGCTGTTGCGCGGCGAGACCGACCCGGCACAGCTCAGCCGCTTCTGGGCCTATGCCGGCGCGACCGATCCGGGCGCCACCGCGGAGGCCGCCGCCTATACCGCGCTGATGGCGACCTCACAGTCGCTCATCGCCGAAGACATTCTCGACGCCTATCCGGTCTCGAACCACCGCGTCATTCTCGATGTCGGCGGCGGCGACGGGACATTCCTCAGGGCCGTCCATCGCCGCGCTCCCGACGCGCGGCTGATGCTGTTCGACCTGCCGGCCGTCGCCGCGCTCGCCGCCGCGAAGCCCGACCGCCCCGATTCCCTCACCATCCATCCGGGCAGCTTCAGGGAAGAGGAGCTCCCCGTCGGGGCCGACCTGATCACGCTGATCCGGGTGGCCCATGATCACGACGACCATGTCGTCCGGCCGTTGCTGGCCCGCATCCACAGGGCCCTTTCACCCGGCGGCACGCTGATGATCGCCGAGCCGATGGCCCAATCGGCGGCGGTCGCGCCGATGGCCGACGCCTATTTCGGCTTCTATCTCATGGCGATGGGCAGCGGGCAGGCGCGTTCGCCACAGACCCTCGAGGCCATGCTCCGCGACAGCGGTTTCGACGACATCCGACACCACAGGACCCGTCGGCCGCTGTTCACAGGTCTGATGACCGCCCGTCGGCGAAAAGACATGTAAAAAGAATTTGACACCCTACAACGTCATTCTAGAATGACACTTGCTCACCCTGAGGTGCGCACCGACCCCGGAGGTCGAACGTGAAGACCCTGGCAGTCATCCTGCGCGAGCCGCACCATCTGGATCTGGATCACGTCGATCTCGTTTCCCTGACCGACACCGACGTGATCGTCGACGTCCTGTGGTCGGGCATCAGCAGCGGCACGGAGCGTCTTCTCTGGTCGGGCCGGATGCCTCCCTTTCCCGGCCTCGGCTATCCTCTCATTCCTGGTTACGAGACCGTCGGCCGTATCACCGGCTCCGGCGCCAAGGCCGCGCACCGCATCGGCGAACAGGTCTTCGTTCCCGGTTCCCGCGGCTTCAAGGACGTGCGCGGCCTGTTCGGCGGTGCCGCCCACCGGCTGATCGTTCCGGCCGACAAGGCCTATGGCGTCGACCCCGCCCTCGGCGAGACGGCTGTGCTCTTCGCCCTCGCAGCGACGGCCTGCAGGGCCCTCGCGGTCGGCCGCAGGCCCGACCTCATCATCGGCCACGGCGTTCTCGGCCGCCTCATCGCCCGGATCGCCATGACGGACGGCCAGGCGCCGCCGGTGGTGTGGGAAACCCGGCCCGAGCGCCGCACCGGCACGTTCGCCTATCCGGTCATCGACCCGGCGACGGATTCGCGCTGCGACTATCAGGCCATCACCGATGCCAGCGGTGATGCCGGCCTGCTCGACACGCTGGTCGCGCGGCTCGGACGCGGCGGCGAGATCGTCCTCGCCGGCTTCTACGAGAAGCCGCTCTCCTTCGCCTTCCCTCCCGCCTTCATGCGGGAGGCCTCGATCCGCATCGCCGCGGAATTCCGGGACCCCGATCTCGCCAGGGCCCGCGCCCTGGTCAGCGAGGGCCTGTTATCCCTCGACGACCTCATCACCCATCGTTTTCCGCCGCAATCCGCCAACGAGGCCTATCGCACGGCCTTCGAGGACACGGCTTGCGTCAAGGCTTTGATCAACTGGAGGGCCCTCGCATGAACTCCCCCGTTTCGGCCCTCGCCACGCGCGAGACCTTCGGCCCCGGCCTTGAGGCCATGATCCAGGACGCGGAATCGACCGCCGCGGCACCTGGAACACGCAACACGCAGATCATCGCCATCTATGGCAAGGGCGGTATCGGCAAGAGCTTCACCCTCGCCAACCTGTCCTACATGATGGCGCAGCAGGGCCAGCGCGTGCTGCTGATCGGCTGCGATCCGAAGAGCGACACCACCTCGCTCCTGTTCGGCGGGCGCGCCTGCCCGACCATCATCGAGACCTCGTCGCGCAAGAAGCTCGCCGGCGAGGAGGTGAAGATCGAGGACGTCTGCTTCAAGCGCGACGGTGTCTTCGCGATGGAGCTCGGCGGCCCGGAGGTCGGGCGCGGCTGCGGCGGACGCGGCATCATCCACGGCTTCGAGCTGCTCGAGAAGCTGGGCTTCCACGAATGGGACTTCGACTATGTCCTGCTCGACTTCCTCGGCGACGTGGTCTGCGGCGGATTCGGCCTGCCGATCGCCCGCGACATGTGCCAGAAGGTCATCGTCGTCGGGTCGAACGACCTGCAGTCGCTCTATGTCGCCAACAATGTCTGCTCGGCGGTGGAGTATTTCCGCAAGCTCGGCGGCAATGTCGGCGTCGCCGGCATGGTGATCAACAAGGATGACGGCACTGGCGAGGCCGCGGCCTTCGCCGCCGAGGCGGGCATTCCGATCCTCGCCGCCATTCCCCAGGACGACGACCTCCGGCGCAAGAGCGCCAATTACGAGATCGTCGGCCATCCCGACAGCCAGTGGGCGACGCTGTTCGAGGCGCTCGCGCTGAATGTCGGCGCGGCGCCGCCAGTGCGGCCGAAGCCGCTGTCCCAGGACGATCTGCTGGGCCTGTTCAAGGGCGACGCAGTCGGCCGCGGCGTCGTGCTGCAGCCGGCCTCGCAGGCCGACCTGCGCGGCGGCATCGTCGTCGAGCGCGCCTCCCTCGAAGTGATCTACGAGACGGTGTGAGGCCATGGTCACGCTCATCGACAAGCTGGCGGCATCGCGCACCGGGACGGAAACGCTCCCGGCGGCGGCGGAGGGCGGCACGTCCTGCCACGCCGGTCGCGACGAGATGAACAAGGCGGCGCGGGCCGCGGGAAAGAGCGAAACCCTCGACCAATATGCCGCGGACTATCCGCGCGGGCCCCATGACCAGCCGCAGAGCATGTGCCCGGCCTTCGGCTCGCTCCGGGTGGGCCTGAGGATGCGCCGCACCGCAACGATCCTGTCGGGCTCGGCCTGCTGCGTCTACGGCCTGACCTTCACCTCGCATTTCTACGGGGCCCGCCGCACGGTCGGCTATGTCCCCTTCAACTCGGAATCGCTGGTCACCGGCAAGCTGTTCGAGGATATCCGCGATGCGGTCCACGACCTCGCCGATCCGCAGCTCTACGACACGATCGTCATCATCAACCTCTGCGTCCCGACCGCCTCGGGCGTGCCGCTGAAGCTGCTGCCGAAGGCGATCGACGGTGTGCGCATCATCGGCATCGATGTGCCGGGCTTCGGTGTGCCGACCCATGCCGAGGCCAAGGACGTGCTGGCCGGCGCCATGCTGCGCTATGCCCGCACCGAAGCCGAGAAGGGCCCGGTCCAGGCCCCGCGCGTCGCCAAGGCGGCGCGGCCGACCATCGCGCTGCTCGGCGAGATGTTCCCCGCCGATCCCATCGGCATCGGCGCGCTGCTCGAACCGCTCGGCCTCGCCGCGGGACCGGTGGTGCCGACGCGCGAATGGCGCGAACTCTACGGCGCCCTCGACTGTGTCGCCGTGGCTGCGGTGCATCCCTTCTACACCGCCTCGATCCGCGAGTTCGAAGCCGCCGGGCGGCCCATCGTCGCCTCGGGCCCGGTGGGCCATGACGGCACCGCCGACTGGCTCGCCGCCGTCGGACGGGCGGCGGGGGTCGACGCCTCCCGGATCGCCGAGGCGCAGAACCAGATCCTGCCGATGATCAAGGCCGCGCTCGCGCGCAATCCGATCCGGGGCCGCATCACCCTGTCGGGCTACGAGGGATCGGAACTGCTGGTCGGCCGCCTGTTGGTGGAGAGCGGCGCCGACCTGAAATATGTCGGCACGGCCTGCCCGCGCACACCCTGGTCGGAGCCCGACCGCGAATGGCTCGCCGCGCGCGGCGTCGAAGTGCAGTACCGCGCCTCGCTGGAGCAGGACATCGCCGCGCTCGACGCCTTCGCGCCGGATCTGGCGATCGGCACGACGCCGGTGGTGCAGAAGGCCAAGGAGCGGCGGATCCCCGCGCTCTATTTCACCAATCTCATCTCGGCCCGGCCGCTGTTCGGCCTCGCCGGCGCCGGCTCGCTGGCGACGGTCGTCAATGCCGCGCTCGGCAACAAGGCGCGGTTCGACCGGATGACGACCTTCTTCGAGGGCGTCGGAACGGGCGATTCCGCCGGCATCTGGAGCGAGACACCGGCGCCGCGGCCGGAATTCCGCGCCAAGTACCGCCGGCAGACCGAGGCTCTCGCCAAGAAGCGCAAGTCGGAGGAGATGATCTGATGCTCGTCCTCGATCATGACCGTGCAGGTGGCTACTGGGGCGCCGTCTATGTCTTCACCGCAGTGAAGGGCATGCAGGTCGTGATCGACGGACCTGTGGGCTGCGAAAACCTGCCGGTGACCTCCGTCCTGCACTACACCGACGCCCTGCCGCCCCACGAACTGCCGATCGTCGTCACCGGCCTCGCCGAGGAAGAGCTCGGCCAGAAGGGCACGGAAGAGGCCATGCGGCGGGCCTATCGCTCGCTCGATCCCGACCTGCCGGCCGTCGTCGTGACCGGCTCGATCGCCGAGATGATCGGCGGCGGCGTGACGCCGGAAGGCACCAATATCAAGCGGTTCCTGCCGCGGACCATCGACGAGGACCAGTGGCAGAGCGCCGACCGCGCCCTCAACTGGCTGTGGACCGAATTTGGCCCGCGCAAGGTTCCGGCCCGCAAGCGCGAGCCCGGCACCAAGCCGCGCGTCAACATCATCGGCCCGGCCTACGGCACCTTCAACATGCCGTCAGACACCGCCGAGATCCGCCGTCTGGTCGAGGGCATCGGCTGCGAGGTCAACATGGTCTTCCCGCTGGGAAGCCATCTCGCCGATATCGCCAGGCTGGCCGATGCCGACGTCAATATCTGCCTCTACCGCGAGTTCGGGCGCCTGCTCTGCGAGCAGCTCGAGCGGCCCTATCTCCAGGCGCCGATCGGCCTGCATTCGACCACCAGGTTCCTCACCAAGCTCGGCGAACTGACGGGGGTCGACCCCCTGCCCTTCATCGAGAAGGAAAAGCACACGACCATCAAGCCGCTGTGGGATCTGTGGCGGTCGGTGACGCAGGACTTCTTCGGCACGGCGAGTTTCGCCGTGGTGGCCACCGATACCTATGCGCGCGGCCTGCACCATTTCCTCGGCGAGGAACTCGGCCTGCCCTGCACCTTCGCCTTCTCGCGCAAGGCCGGCGTCAAGCCGGACAACCAGGCGGTGCGCCAGGCGATCCGCGACAAGACCCCGCTGATCATGTTCGGCAGCTACAACGAGCGCATGTATCTCGCCGAGATCGGCGCGCGGGCGGTCTATATTCCCGCCTCGTTCCCCGGCGCGATCATCCGGCGCCATACCGGCACGCCGTTCATGGGCTATGCGGGTGCCACCTACCTCCTCCAGGAGGTGTGCAACGCGCTGTTCGACGCGCTCTTCCACATCCTGCCGCTGGCCAGCGAACTCGACAAGATCGAGGCGACGCCGTCTCGCATCGAGGATGAATTGCCGTGGAGCAACGAGGCCAAGGCCCTGCTCGACGCCGTCGTCGAAACCCATCCCGTCCTGGTCCGCATCTCCGCCGCCAAGCGCCTGCGCGACGTCGCCGAACGCGATGCCCGCAGCACCGGCGAGGGCGAGGTCAAGCCTGAATCCGTCACACGCGCCGCCGGCAATCTGGGGCGGCCGCCGACCTGAGTGCCTCCAGCAGGGACTGCCGCCACCAGCGGCAGCGACACAGTGCAGCCGAAGCCGAAGGATGGCCTGGCGCCGTCCCGTCAGGGAGAGATGATCATGACCGACGTCGTTCGCAGCCACGCGCAGCCCCGCTCCCGCCGGATGGATCGGCTCGAATTCCGGCTGCTGATGCTCCTGTCCTTTCCCATCTTTCTCGTCGTCGCCTGCGTATCCCGCCTGAAGCGGGACCGCACCGCCGAGGTCGGTGCCCGCAGCGAAGGCTCCGTCTTCGCCGAGGCCCGCGCGGCAGCAGCATCCACCATTCCGTTCGCCTTCATGGGCTGACGGTCCGAGTCGTCCGGGTCACCGGGCGAAAAGCCGCCTGCGCTCCGGCGCAGGCGTCAACCTTGCCGTGCCGGAAGGTACGGCGACGGCCTTCAAGGCCGAAACGAGGAGTAGTCCATCATGGCTGACAAAGAGACCCTCTCGGGGCTCACTGAGGAGGAGGCCCAAGAGTTCCACAAGTACTTCATCCAGGGTTTTGCTGGATTCACGGTTGTCGCGATCATCGCCCATTTCCTGGCGTGGCAATGGCGTCCGTGGTTCCCCGGGCCCCGTGGCTATGCGCAGTCGATGATCGACGGCGCGACGGTCACGATCCAGACGCTCATCGGCTGACCGGAGGACGAACTCATGTGGAAAATCTGGCTCATCTTCGATCCACGGCGGGTCCTCGTCGCGCTGTTCACGTTCCTTTTCGCGCTCGCTCTGCTGATTCACTTCATCCTGCTCAGCACCGATCGCTACAACTGGATCGAGGGACCGCGTGCCCGCCCTGCGCCGCGTGCAGACGTGATTTCGGTTCCGACGACCACGGTCGCCGGCCTGCCCTTCACGATCACCGGCACTTGACGCGAAAGACCCGGGGCCACCGACGGCCGTTCGAGCCGCCGGTGACCCCGGTCACCATGCATCCGTGAATTTGACGTGCACAGCCGATGGGAGGCCGATCATGGCCATGCTGAGCTTCGAGGCGAAATATCGGGTCCGCGGGGGCACCCTGGTCGGGGGCGATCTCTTCGACTTCTGGGTCGGGCCCTTCTATGTGGGCTTCTTCGGGGTGACGACGATCTTCTTCGCGTTCCTCGGCACCGGCCTGATCTTCTGGGGCGCGTCGCTTGGCGACACCTGGAACATCTGGAAGATCAACATCGCCCCTCCCGACCTGAAATACGGCCTCGGCTTCGCGCCGCTCGCCGAGGGCGGCCTGTGGCAGATCATCACCATCTGCGCGATCGGGGCCTTCGCGTCCTGGGCACTGCGCCAGGTCGAGATCTCCCGCAAGCTCGGCATGGGGCTCCATATCCCGGTGGCGTTCAGCTTCGCCGTCTTCGCCTATGTCACCCTGGTGGTGATCCGGCCCCTCCTGATGGGCGCCTGGGGCCACGGCTTTCCCTACGGGATCTTCAGCCATCTCGATTGGGTGTCGAACGTCGGCTACCAGTACCTGCACTTCCACTACAATCCGGCCCACATGATCGCGGTGACGTTCTTCTTCACCACGACGCTGGCCCTCTCGCTGCATGGGGCGCTCGTCCTGTCGGCGACCAACCCGCCGAAGGGCGAGGTGGTGAAGACGCCGGAGCACGAGAACGCCTTCTTCCGCGACATCATCGGCTATTCGATCGGCACGATCGGCATCCATCGCCTCGGCCTGTTCCTGGCCCTGTCCGCGGTCTTCTGGAGCGCGGTCTGCATTGTCATCTCCGGCCCGTTCTGGACCCTCGGCTGGCCCGAGTGGTGGAACTGGTGGCTCGAACTGCCGATCTGGCGCTGAGGAGGCTATCGTGAGTTTCGCGATCGACTACCAGAACATCTTCACACGCGTTCAGGTCCGCGGGCCGGATGATACCGGGCCTCCGATCGAAACCGACCTGTACAGCCGCGGCAAGACGATCAAGCACAATTACTGGCTGGGCAAGATCGGCGACGCGCAGATCGGTCCCATCTATCTGGGCTGGTTCGGCAGCGCCTCGCTGCTCTGCGGCATCATCGCCTTCGAGATCATCGGCCTCAACATGTGGGCCTCGGTGAACTGGGACCCCATCCAGTTCGTGCGCCAGCTGTTCTGGCTGGCGCTCGAGCCGCCGGCGCCGAAATACGGCCTGTCCTTCCCGCCGCTCGCCGAAGGCGGATGGTGGCTGCTGGCCGGGTTCTTCATGACGTTGTCGCTCATCCTGTGGTGGGTGCGCACCTACCGGCGGGCACGAGCCCTCGGCATGGGCACCCATGTCGCTTGGGCCTTCGCCGCGGCGATCTGGCTGATGCTGGTCCTCGGCTTCTTCCGACCGCTGCTGATGGGCTCGTGGAGCGAGGGCGTCCCCTTCGGCATATTCCCCCATCTGGACTGGACGGCGGCCTTCTCGATCCGCTACGGCAACCTCTTCTACAACCCCTTCCATGCGCTCTCGATCGCCTTCCTCTACGGATCGGCGCTGCTCTTCGCCATGCATGGCGGCACGATCCTGGCCGTGTCCCGCTATGGCGGCGAGCGCGAGATCGAGCAGATCGTCGATCGCGGCACGGCCTCGGAGCGCGCGGCCCTGTTCTGGCGCTGGACCATGGGCTTCAACGCCACCATGGAATCGATCCACCGCTGGGCCTGGTGGTTCGCCGTCCTCACCCCGCTGACCGGCGGCATCGGGATCCTGCTGACCGGCACCGTGGTCGACAACTGGTACCTCTGGGCGGTCAAGCACGATTTCGCACCGGTCTATCCGACGCCCTACACGCCTGCCGTCGATCCCCTGACACTGCCGGGAGCCACGCGATGAGATCCGCCAGCACCTGCCTGACAGCCCTGGTTCTGGGTTCGGCCCTGTTCCTCGCCGGCTGCGAAAGGCCGCCCCCGGCCGCCGACCAGATCGGCTACCGCGGCACGTCCATGGGCTCGGTCACCAGTCCGCGGACCCTGGAAATGCGGGAGGCTGCCAACCAGCCCCCCGAGGCCCAGCCCGCGGCCGACCCGACGGGCCCGCGCGCCTCGACGATCTATCAGAACGTCAAGGTGCTCGGTGACCTGAGCGAGGGCGAGTTCATCCGGCTCATGGCCTCGATGACCGAATGGATCGCGCCGCCCGACCAGAGCTGCGCCTATTGCCACAATGTCGAGAACATGGCCGACGAGTCGAAGTACCAGTACCGCGTCGCCCGGCAGATGCTGATCATGACGCGCTCGCTGAACACCGACTGGAAGTCCCATGTCGGCGAGACCGGCGTGACCTGCTACACCTGTCACCGCGGCAATGCCCAGCCGCAGGCGACGTTCAAGCTCGATCCCGGTCCGCGCGGCGCGGGAGGCTTCACCGCCAGTCGCCAGGGCCAGAACTTCGCGGCCCGGGCGGTCGGCTCGACCTCGCTGCCGAACGATCCCTTTACCCAGCTCCTCTCCTATGCCGGAGAGATCCGGGTGAATACGCCGACGGCGCTGGCGGCGGGCAATCCACGCACCATCCAGGACGCCGAGCTCACCTACAGCCTGATGATCCACATGTCGGAAGGCCTCGGGGTCAATTGCACGTTCTGCCACAACTCGCAGAACTTCGGCGCCTGGAACGGTCCGCCGCAGCGGGCGACGGCCTTCCACGGCATCCGCATGGTGCGCGATATCAACACGCGCCATGTCCAGCCGCTGGCGGCGATCCTGCCGCCGGAACGGCTCGGGCCGGAAGGCGACAATGCCAAGGTGTTCTGCGCCACCTGCCATCAGGCCCAGCCGAAGCCGATGGGCGGTGCACCGATGCTGCGCGACTATCCGGAACTGGGGGCGCCGCGGCCGGCCCCGTGACGGGGCTGCGGGTCCCAGGACCTGGCGAGGCCAATGCGAGGGGTGGGCCGAGGCCCGCCCCTTTGTCTTGGACACCGGGTCATGGAAACGGGTTGATGGTCGGGGTCATCGCGCCGCGCTGAGCGGGCCGCTTCCGCGTCGGCCCGGCGGACGGGCGCCGACGGCCAAGCTTGCAGACGGCGGATGGGAATGTCTCGGCCGGATGCCGGCTTGAGCGCAGTCACGGCGGTGCCGGGTGGATCGCGCCGGCGGCGCGGGACTTACCCCTCGATCCTGGCGCTCAGCGTTTCGCGGGCGAAGGTTTCGATGGCATGGGTCGGATCGCGGGCGCCGAAATCGGCCCCGAGTTCGACCGCGAGCTGGGGCTGGTCGACAAAGTGATAGCCGCCGACGACGACCTGGATACGGGGATTGGCCGAGGCGTCGCGGACCAGTGCGATGATCGCGGCGATCTCGTCGCGCGAGGTCTCGCCACTCGCCGACAGGCCCACGGCATCGAACCATTCATCGTGAACGCGGTCGAGGATCTGCTGGCGGGTGGCCGCACCCTCGTTCTCGACATCCCAGCCGGCGCGGCGAAAGAACTCCTCGACGACGGACAGGCCCAAAGTGTGCTGGCCGCCGGGCACCATAGCGAGCAGGATGCGGTAGCCCGGCCCCTTGGGCACGACGTCGGCGCTGAAGGCGGGGCCATAGCTGCGCAGCAATTGCTGGATGCGCGAAAGCCCGACAGTGACGTCGACGAAGCTGAGCCGGTCGCCGTCCCACAGAAGGCCGAGATGACGGGCGGCGCTGCACAGGATCGAGGTGATGACGCCCTCGAGCGACATGCCGCCGGCGATGAGGCCGTCGATGTGCCGGCGCGCCGCGGACAGAGGATGGCGTACGATCAGCTCGCAGAAGGCTTCCACATCGGCATAGGAGAAGGACTCGGGCGCCTGAACCGGCGACTCGGCGTCATAGACGTCGAGACCGGCGGTCCGGTGCCCCATCAGCAGGCGGGGAATGACCTGGGTCTCGATTGTCTGCGCCAGATCGCGGCGCATGTCGGCGGTCAGGAGATCCGCATTCGGATACCAGACGCGCGCGGCGACCCTTAAGCCATCCCTGCTGTCATCGTGAGAGCGGGGGCTCTCCCCCGTGATGCGATCGTCCAAGCTCGCCATGGGGGGAACCCTCCCAAGGCAGGTAGCTCTCCGGCATAGGCGTTCTTCAGGCCCTTGTGGTCAACGGCAGCGGGATAGCGGCCGATTGTCCGGAAAACCTTTCTTCCCACCCTGTCAAAAAGATTGAAACACGACTTGCGATCCTCGGCAATGGCCGTTTTGGAGCGACTCCAGGGCGTAAAATGGATTTTACGAAGTATGCCGCCATAATGTGTCAATCTTACTTGACACCTCGCAGTGTTGCCGGCAGTTTCATGGTGTCGCGAGCGTCACCGCAGTCCGGTGGGCGGCGCTGACCAGGAGGCGTCCGGTGCCCATTCGGACAGATCTTGAAGGGGTCCGCCTGCCCGAGGGGCTCGGCCGTTCCAGTCCGGCCATGCGGCAGGCGTCGTGGCTGAACCTTCCCCGATGCCCGACCGCACGCATTCTTTTGGCCGATCGCCCGCAGCCAGCGCGCGGAATCCACGGCCCCAGGGAGATGGCCGAGACGGCAGCCGGCGCAGCAGGTCCTCAACGATTGACGGCGGAGGCGCATTGAGATGGCAAGATCCCCGCACGCGGGAAGCGAGACACCGGTCCGCGTCGTCATCGTCACCATGGACACCCATGTCGCGAGCGCCACCGACCGTGCCCGCGCGAAGCTCCTGCGTGATCTTCCCGGGCTGGAACTGACCGTCCACGCCGCCTCGGAATGGTCGGCCCATCCGCAGGCGCTGGCGGCCTGCCGCACGGCGATCGGCACCGCCGACATCATCATCAACACGATGCTGTTCATGGAGGACCATTTCCTGCCGCTGATCGACGCGTTGCAGGCGCGGCGCGAGAGCTGCGACGCGATGGTGAGCATCATGTCGGCGGGGGAGGTCACCAAACTGACGCGCCTCGGGCGGTTCCGGATGGACGGTCCGCCGAGCGGGCCGATGGCCCTGCTGAAGCGCCTGCGCGGCAACAAGGGCAAGCCCGGCGGCGCCGGCGCCGGCCAGGTGAAGATGCTGCGCCGCCTGCCGCAGATCCTGCGTTTCATTCCCGGCACGGCGCAGGACGTGCGCGCCTATTTCCTGACGATGCAATATTGGCTGGCCGGTTCGGAAGACAATATCGCCAATCTCGTCCGCTTCCTCATCGACCGCTATGCCGATGGCCCGCGGCGCGGCCTGCGTGGAACCCTGAAGGTCGGCAAGCCCGTCGATTATCCCGACACCGGCGTCTACCACCCCGACATGCCCGGTCGCGTGGCGAGCGATGCCCGCAACCTCCCGGCCCGTGCCGGCGCCAAGGGAACGGTCGGGCTCCTGGTGCTGCGCTCCTACGTGCTGGCCGGCAATGCCGGCCACTACGACGGCGTCATCCGGACCTTCGAGGCCCGCGGCCTCAACGTCATCCCGGTCTTCGCCACCGGGCTCGACGCGCGCGAGGCGATCGACGCCTTCTTCTTCCGGGACGGCCGTCCGCTGATCGACGCAATGGTCTCGCTGACCGGTTTCTCGCTGGTCGGCGGGCCGGCCTACAACGACTCGAAGGCCGCCGAGGAGGTGCTCGCGCGGCTCGACGTGCCCTATATCGCCGCCCATCCGGCGGAGTTCCAGACGCTCGACCAGTGGGGGGCGTCGGATCGCGGTCTGCTGCCGGTCGAATCGACCATCATGGTCGCCATTCCCGAGCTCGACGGTGCCACCGGCCCGATCATCTTCGGCGGGCGCACCGACAAGGCAGGGTCCTGCTCCGGCTGTGCGCGCGGCTGCACCTTCCCGGCCGGCGAGACCGAACGCGACATGCATGTCTGCGCCGAGCGGGCGGAGGTGCTGGTCGCACGGACCGAGAGGCTGGTGGCGCTGCGCCGCTCCGCGCGCGCGGCGCGCAAGGTCGCCATCGTGCTGTTCAACTTCCCGCCCAATGCCGGCAATACCGGCACGGCCGCCTATCTGTCGGTCTTCGAATCGCTCCACCGCACCATGGCGGCGATGCAGCGCGAGGGCTATTCCATCGACGTGCCGGCGAGCGTCGACGACCTCAGGCGGGCCATCGTCGAGGGCAATGCCGGCCGCACCGGCGCCATGGCCAATGTCCATGCCCGCATCCCCACCGGCGACCATATCCGTCGCGAGCGCTGGCTCGGCGAGATCGAGGCGCAATGGGGCCCAGCGCCGGGCCGCCAGCAGAGCGACGGCGCGTCGATCTTCGTGCTCGGCGAGCGCTTCGGCAATGTCTTCGTCGGCATCCAGCCGAGTTTCGGCTATGAGGGCGATCCGATGCGGCTGCTCTTCGAGAAGGGCTTCGCGCCGACCCACGCCTTCTCCGCCTTCTACCGCTGGCTGCGCGAGGATTTCGCGGCCCATGCGGTGCTGCATTTCGGCACGCACGGGGCGCTTGAATTCATGCCCGGCAAGCAGGCGGGTCTCTCCGGCCAGTGCTGGCCCGACCGCCTGATCGGCGACCTGCCCAACATCTATCTCTACGCCTCGAACAACCCGTCGGAAGGCGCCATCGCCAAGCGGCGCGGTGCGGCGACGACGGTCAGCTATCTGACGCCCCCGGTCGCCTCGGCGGGCCTCTATCGCGGACTGCTCGACCTCAAGGTCTCGCTCGACCGCTGGCGCCAGTTGCCGCCCGAAGATGCGCGCGAGCGCGACGAACTCGCCGTCCTGATCCAGGCGCAGGCGGCGGCGCTCGACCTGGCGGCGCCCGAGCCGGCCTGGTCGGACGGTGCCGAAAGCCGCATTTCCCGGCTGCGTGAGACCGTTCTCGAACTGGAATACACGCTGATCCCGCACGGCCTCCACGTCGTCGGCGAACCGCTCTCGCTCGAAGAGCGCATCGACATGCTGCTGGCCATGGCGGAATCGGGCGAGGGCGCCCGGCCGGAGCGGGCACTGGTCGCCACCCTCGTCGCCGGCGCCACCGCCGAACAGGCATTGAAGGCCCATGGCCTCGGCCAGGACGCGGCCCTTCTGGCCGCGCTCAAGACGCTGGCGGCGGCCGATGCCCTGCTGGCCGAGGACCACGAGATCTACGGGCTGATCCGCGGGCTCGACGGCCGCTTCATCCGCCCCGCACCCGGCGGCGATCTCCTGCGTACGCCCGCGGTTTTGCCGACGGGGCGAAACCTGCATGGCTTCGACCCCTTCCGCATCCCCAGCTCCTTCGCCGTCCAGGACGGTACAAAACAGGCGGCGCGGCTGCTCGACCGGCATAGTGCCGACGGCAATCCCCTGCCGGAGACGGTCGCCCTGGTGCTCTGGGGCACCGACAACCTCAAGACGGAAGGCGCGCCGATCGCCCAGGCGCTGGCGCTCATGGGGGCGGCCCCGCGCTTCGACGGCTATGGCCGCCTGGCGGGGGCCCGGCTCCTGCCGCTCGAGGAAATGACGCGGCCGCGCATCGACGTGGTGATCTCGCTGTCGGGCATCTTCCGCGACCTGCTGCCGCTGCAGATCAGGCTGCTGGCGGAGGCGGCCTTCCTCGCTGCCTCCGCCGACGAGCCCAGCGAGCGCAACTTCATCCGCAAACATGCACTGGCCTACCAGGCCGAGCATGGCGGCGACCTCGAGACGGCGGCGCTGCGGGTCTTCGGCAATGCCGAGGGCGCCTATGGCTCCAACGTCAACAACCTGATCGAGAGCGGGCGCTGGCAGGACGAGGACGAACTGGCCGAGACCTATACCCGGCGGAAGGGCTTCGCCTATGGCCGCGGCGGCCGGGCGGTCGAGCAGCCAGACCTCCTGCGGACCGTTCTCGGCGGTGTCGATCTCGCCTATCAGAACCTCGATTCGGTCGAGCTCGGCGTCACCACGGTGGACAATTACTTCGACACGCTTGGCGGCATCAGCCGGGCCGTCAAGCGCGCCAAGGGCGGCGCCGCCACGCCGGTCTATATCGGCGACCAGACGCGCGGCGAAGGCACGATCCGCACCTTGTCCGAACAGGTCTCGCTGGAGACGCGGACGCGCATGCTCAATCCGAAATGGTACGAGGGCATGCTCAAGCACGGCTATGAGGGCGTGCGGCAGATCGAGACCCATGTCACCAACACGATGGGCTGGTCGGCGACGACCGGACAGGTCGAGCCCTGGGTCTACCAGAAGCTCACCGAGACCTATCTCCTCGACCCGGCCATGCGCGAGCGCCTCGCGGCGCTCAATCCGACCGCCTCGGCCAAGCTCGCCAACCGCCTGATCGAGGCCCAGCAGCGCCAGTACTGGCAGCCCGATGCGGCGACGCTCGCGGCGCTGCAGCAGGCGGGCGACGAACTGGAGGACCGTCTCGAGGGGATCGGCCTCGAGGTGGCGGCCTGACATGGCCATGGCCGGCTGGACCGTGCCCGGCAGCGAAGCGCCCCGTCCCGGCAGCCGGGACGGTGACCCGGCGGCCCCGGCAGGACGGCAGCGCGCGGGCTACCCGGCCCCCGCGGCGGTGCTTGAACTGCTCAAGCCGGTAACCTGGTTTCCGCCCATGTGGGCCTTCGCCTGCGGCGTGGTTTCCTCCGGCGTGTCGATCACGGCGCATTGGACCATCGCTCTGCTCGGCATCCTTCTCGCCGGGCCGCTGGTCTGCGCCATGAGCCAGGCCATCAACGACTGGTACGACCGCGACGTCGACGCCATCAACGAGCCCCATCGCCCCATCCCCTCCGGCCGGATTCCGGGCCGCTGGGGCCTCTATATCGCCGGCCTCTGGAGCCTGTTGTCACTAGCGGTTGCCAGCCTGCTCGGCACCTGGGTGGCGATCGCGACGGCGATCGGCCTCGTCCTCGCCTGGGCCTACAGCGCCCCGCCATTCCGGCTGAAGCGCAACGGCTGGCTCGGCAATGCCGCCTGCGGTTTCTCCTACGAGGGCCTCGCCTGGGTCACGGGCGCGGCGGCGATGCTGGGTGGCGCGCTGCCCTCCTGGCCGATCCTGGCGCTCGCCGTCCTCTACAGCGTCGGCGCCCACGGCATCATGACGCTCAACGATTTCAAGTCGATCAGGGGCGACCGGATGATGGGCATCGGATCGCTGCCGGTGCGGCTCGGCCCTGCCGGGGCGGCGCGCATGGCCGCCGCCATCATGGCCCTGCCGCAGGTCGCCGTCATCGCGCTGCTGGTCCACTGGCAGCGGCCGGTCGAGGCCGCGATCATCGCCGCCTTCCTCGCCGGCCAGCTCCTGATGATGACCCGCTTCCTCAAGGATCCGGTCGGCAAGGCGCTCTGGTACAGCGGCTTCGGCGTGCCGCTTTTCGTCATGGGCATGATGGCGGCCGCCGTCGCCGTACGCAGTCTGCCGGGCGGGCTCTGACCATGTTCCGCCTGGCGTGGCAACGCTGGGCAGTCGGTGGCGCGGCACTGGTTGCCATCGGCGTCGCGCTGGTCGACCTGCAGGGGACCGGCAGTGGCATCCGGACGGAGACGACGGGTGCCAACGGCACACCGATGACCGTCTATCGTCCACTGGCGGGCGGGCCGGGACCGGCGGTCCTGATCGCCCATGGCTTCGCCGGCTCGCAGCAGCTCATGCAGCCCTTTGCCGTGACTCTGGCGCGCCAGGGCTACACTGCCGTCACCTTCGATTTCGCCGGGCACGGGCGCAACCCGAACCCGCTCACCGGCAGCATCACCCGCGAGGATGGCGCGACGCGGACGCTCCTCGACGAGACGGCACGGGTGGCGGCGCGGGCCAAGGCGCTCGGCGACGGGCGGCTGGCCCTGCTCGGCCATTCCATGGCGACCGACATCATCGTCCGCCACGCCCGGCGCGATCCGGCCGTGGCGGTGACCGTCGCCGTGTCGATGTTTTCCCCCGCCGTGACCGCGACAATGCCGCGCAACCTGCTCGTCATCGTCGGCGCCTGGGAGGGTGGGCTGAAGGCGGAAGCCCTGCGCGTCACCGGGCTCGTCTCGGCAGCCGTCACTCCCGTGCCCGGCGTGACCTATGGCGATATCGCGACAGGCGGCGCGCGGCGGGTCGCGATCAGCCCGCACACGGAGCATGTCAGCGTTCTCTACAGCGAGACGAGCCTGCGCGAGGCACTGGCCTGGCTCGACATGACCTTCGGCAGGCCGTCGGCCGCCGCGCCGGACCTCGACAGGCGGGGACCTGCGATCCTTCTCCTGCTCGCCGGGGTCGTCCTGCTCGCCTGGCCGCTCGCCGCCCTACTGCCCGTCGTGGCGGACCCGCCCGCCGGCGCCGGGCTCGGCTGGCGGCGCATCTGGCTGCCGATCATGGCTCCGGCCATCGTCACGCCGTTCGTGCTGCGCCTTGCCCCGACGGACTTCCTGCCGGTCATCGTCGGTGACTATCTGGCCATGCATTTCGCTGTCTACGGGCTGACCACGGCGCTCGCCACGGCGGTCGTCATGTCCGGCCGCCCCCTGCCCGCGCCGAGCCTGCCGCTCCGTCGCCTGACGAGCGCGGCGGGCGCGGCGATCGCCTTCGGCTTCATCGCCATCGTCTGGCCCATCGACAGCTATGTGACGTCCTTCGTGCCCAATGCCAGCCGCCTCGTCCTGTTCCTGGCGATGCTCGCGGGGACCCTCTGCTTCTTCCTCAGCGACGAATGGCTGACGCGTGGCGTCGGTGCTGCCCGCGGCGCCTATGTCGCATCGAAGATCGCGTCTCTCCTGTCGCTCGGCATTGCCGTCGCCCTCGATTTCGAGCGGCTGTTCTTCCTGCTCATCATCATTCCCGTCATCGTCGTGTTCTTCGTCGTCTACGGGCTGTTCAGCGCCTGGGCCTATCGCGCGACGGGGCATCCCTTCGTCGCCGGCAGTGCCAATGCGGTGGCCTTCGCCTGGGCCATCGCGGTGACCTTCCCCTTCCTCGCCCGCTAGCGTGGAAGGGGCGAGGCAGGCCCCAATGGGGAGGCCACACGGAACCGCGTGGGGCTACCGCCCCCAGGTGAGGACCATCGCGCCCCGCTCCCGCGCCAGTTCGATCAGCCCCTCCTGTGCCGCCGGATGCGGCAGGGTCAGGGGATGGCGCAGCGCGGCCGACGCGATCACGCCGCCCTCCTGCATCAGGATCTTGGCGGCCGCGAGCCCGCATTGCCGGTTCTCGTAGTTGATCAGCGGCAGCCAGCGCTCATAGGCGGCCTTGGCCGCGGCGCGGTCTCCGGCGAGATAGGGATCGATGATGGTGCGGATCCCGTCGGGATAGCCGCCCCCCGTCATCGAGCCGGTGGCGCCGGCATCGAGATCGGCCATCAGCGTGATCGCCTCCTCGCCGTCCCACGGCCCCTCGATGGCGTCGCCGCCGAGTTCGAGGATCGTCCGCAGCTTGGCGGCGGCCTGGGCCACCTCGATCTTGAAATAGGCAACGTTCTCGACCTCCCGGGCCAGTTTTGCCAGGAAGGCGGGCGATAGCGGCGTGCCGGCCACCGGCGCATCCTGAATCATGATCGGGATCGATATCGCGTCGGACACGGTGCGGAAGAAGGCCTCGATGCCCGGTTCGCCGACGCGGAATGTCGCGCCGTGATAGGGCGGCATGATCATCACCATGGCGGCGCCGAGATCCTGGGCCCGGCGCGAACGCTCGGCGCAGATATGGCTGGCGAAATGCGTCGTCGTGACGATGACCGGCACGCGGCCCGCCACATGGGCGAGCACGGCCTGCATCACCGTCTCGCGCTCATCGTCGGTCAGGACGAACTGCTCGGAGAAATTGGCGAGGATGCACAGGCCCTGCGAGCCCGCATCGATCATGAAGTCGACGCAACGGCGCTGGCCGTCGAGGTCTAGCCTCCCGTCGCCGTGGAAGATGGTGGGCACGACGGGAAAGACACCGCGATAGGGGCGCGGATCGGGCATGGACGGTCTCCCTCACGGCCGCGCATCCGGCGGCTCTGTTGTGGTTGTGGCGTGCCCGCCGGCGAGGCCGGCGGCACCGCTCCTCAGGACGTCAGCGCGCCGTCGCCAGCGCGACGGCCAGCCGGCAGGCGTTCTGGAAGGCGGGGATGTCGACCCATTCGTCGACGGTATGGGCCTCGTTCTGCCCGGCGCCGAAGGTCACGGTCTGGATGCCGTGCAGCGTCAGGTAATTGGCGTCGAGGCCGCCGTTGACGAGGCGCGGATTGGGGGTGAGGCCGATGGCCTCGACCGCCTGGATGCCGCGCTGCACGACGGGCGCATTCCGGTCGATGGCGAAGGAATGGTACTTGCGCTGCCGGCTGAACGACACACGCCCGGTCTTGCCCTCGCTGCTGATGAGGGTCGCGGCTGCCTTGTGGAAGGCGGCCTCGAAGGCATCGGTGATGGCGTCGACGAAGGCCATGTCGTGGCTGCGGCTCTCGCCCTCGACATAGCAATAGTCGGTGACGACATTGGTGGCGTCGCCGGCGCCGCGGCCGTCACGGCCGGCAATGGTGCCGATATTGCTGGTGCCGGCCTTGTCGCCCTTCACCACCTTGCCGAACCAGCCGCCGGCCTGGGCGTCGGCGAGCGCCATGGCGGCGATCATGCTGGCGGAGATGCCGCGCTCCGGCGCGACGCCGGCATGGGAGGCGCGGCCGAAGATCTCCACCGACCAGCCGTCGCCGCCGACCGCGCCGGTGACGACGTCGGCCGGGCGCGAGCCGTCATAGTTGAAGCCCATGGCGACGGGGCCGACCATGGCGAGATCGATGTAGCGGGCGCCCCACAGGCCACTCTCCTCGCGGACGCAGAAGACCAGCACCAGCGGCGGATGGTCGAGGTTCTGCCGGGCGAGTTCGGCCGCCAGCGAGACGAGCACGGCGCAGCCGGTTCGGTTATCGCCGCCGAGCGCGGTGTCGCCGCCGGAGACGATCCTGTCGCCGACGATGCGCGCCTTGGCGCCGGCACAGAGCGGCACCGTGTCGAGATGGGTCGAGAACAGGAGCGGCTCGCCGTTGCTGAGGCTGCCACGGCCGGGGATCTTGACGATCAGGTTGCCGGTCTCGGTGGGGACGGGAATGCGCGTGTTGGCATCGTCATAGGCGATGGCCTCGGCCGGCACGCCGGCCTCCACCAGCGCACGGGCGACATCCTCGGCAATGGCCTTTTCCTGGCCTGTCACGCCCTCGACGGCGAGGAAACGCATCAGGCGGTCGAGCGCGGCTTGGGAATCGTGGGTGATCATGTCGGTCTGGCCTGCCGTGGGATGAAGCGGGCATCATGCCGATCGCCGCGCCGAGGAACAGTGCGCCAGCGGCAAGGCCGCCCTGCCGGCGCCGCGGGAAGGGCGCTCGTCAGGTCACCTCGTAGACATCGAGGACGACGCGGTCGGGATGCCGCGTCCCCGTGCAGAGGAAGAGCGAGCGCATCAGCCAGGCATGTTCGGGCGCCGAAGCCTCGAAGCGCGGCACGGTGCGGAAATAGATCTGCGCCGCATCCACCGCCTCGCCGCGCCGCAGCCGGGCGACGAGGTCGGGCGGTCCGCGGCGGATCCCGGTGTTCTCGACATAGATGCGCGCCCCGTTCGGGGTCTCGATGACATAGCGCGCATGGATTTCGGCGAGGCCGGCATCGCGGACCAGCTGGTAGTCGGTACCGCCCGGCAAGATGATCCCCGACAGGCGTGGCCCGGCGACCGTGCCGCCGGTGATCGGGATGAGGCGGCGCTCGCCACGAGGGGTCGGCCCGACCTCGATCGCGGGCTCCACCGCGGCGGTGATCGTGAAAGCCCGTTCCAGTCCGGCCATGATGATCAGCGTCTCCCTGCCCGCTGCCGGTCGACAGGCAGCGGACCGGAAGCATCCGGCGCCGGGACCTGCCGGTCAATGACCCGGCGCGGCGCTCATTCCCCGATCGCCACGATGGCGGCGCCGAGCTGGTCGCCGCTGTCGAAGGCCGCCTCGACCCGTGCGCCGATGCACCAGTCGCCGCAGGCGCCGATGCGCTGGGCCGCGTCCCACAGGAAGGGCTCGCCCAGGGCCTCCTCGACGAGGGCGTAGCGCCAGCGGTGGGCGACAGCATGGACGGGCTCGGCGGTGGTGCCCGTGAGGGCGCGGAAGGCCGCGAGCAGCAGGACGGCGATCGCCTCCGGCGGCGTCTCCAGATGGGCCCGTGACCAATCCGGCGTCGCGTGGACGACGACCGTGTCCCAGCCGGCGGGGCGGCCGGGCTTGGTGCCGTCGCAGGCGATCCAGCCGATGGGTCCGTCGCCAGCCGGACGCAGGCTCGCGCCCATCGCCACCGCCCCCGCCGCAAAGGCCAGCATCACAGCGCAGCAGGGCGCATAGCGGATGCGGGCGAGGCCCGGCCAGATGATGCCGGCGCTCGCCGCCAGCGGCACGGCCTGCGGCGCCGGCACGGCAATGATGACGCCATCGAAGGCGCCATTGCCATCGACGGCGGCCGGCCCCTCCGCCGTCGCCAGGGTCCAGCCCCGCGGACCCCGGCGCAGCGCCGTGATCTCCTGGCTGCCGACCAGCGTCAGGCCGGCGGCCAGGCCCTTGGCGACGGAGCTCATCCCAGGCGTGCCGACATAGCCCTGGTCGCCCCAGGGGGCCGCCTGCCCGTTCGTCACCAGCGCGGCGACGACCTCGGAGAAGCGCGCACCGCGGGCGGTGAAGAACTGCGCGCCGTGGTCGAACCGGAGGTCACCGGCGCGGCGCGTCGCCATGCGCCCGCCGATGCCGCGGCTCTTGTCGAGGACAGTGACATCGTGGCCGGCGGCCACGATCCGTCGGGCCGCGGCCAGGCCGGCCATCCCGTTGCCGATCACGGCCCATCGTTGCGTCATATGCCTGCCCTGTTGTCGAAACCGGTATGATTCTACGACGGAAGGCGGACCGACGATCAGTCGCTGGCACGACGCTCAGCGTCATATTGCAGGACACCATGAGTTGTCCGGAGGCGCGCGGCATTAACCAGCAGTAGGCGCAATTCCGTTGGGGAATGTGCGACAAAGTGCCCATTTGTGATAATTTTACGGGTTTGCGGTGGTATTCCGCAACGCATCATTAACGCTGAAAGCCCAGGCTTCGCCATCTGTTTTGCCAAAGACTGATCTTTCGGAGCCCCCATGAAACGGTTCGCCGCCCTCGGCCGCGTCAGCGGAAAACTGTATCTGCTTCTCAGCCTTTTCGTCGTTGCCCTGGTAATCGTCGCCGGCGCCAACAAGCTCAGTCTGCATTCAAGCCTCGTCGAGCAGAAAAAGACCGAGCTGAAGCATCTCGTCGAGATCGGCCTGTCGATCGCCCGCGAGGAGCATGCGGCGGCGCAACGCGGCGAGCGCACCGAGGAGGAGGCGAAGCGCAGCGCGGCCACCCGGATCGGCCAGCTCCGCTACGGGCCCGGGGACTATTACTGGATCAACGACATGCATCCCCGCATGATCATGCATCCGATCAATCCGCGTCTGAACGGTCAGGACCTGACCCAGAACAAGGACCCCAACGGCAAGTTCCTGTTCGTCGAGTTCGTCAGGGTGGTCCAGGCCCATGGTCAGGGCATGGTGGACTACCTCTGGCCGCGTCCCGGCGCCACCGCGCCCGAGCCAAAGCTCTCCTATGTGGCCGGCTTCGCGCCCTGGGGATGGGTGATCGGCACGGGCGTCTATATCGACGATCTCGAGGCTGCGCAGTGGCGCGCCATGCAGACGAGCCTCGCGGTCATCGCGATCGTCCTGGTGCTCGCCTCCATCCTGTTCTGGCGCACCGCGCGGTCGGTCTCCGGCGGCATCAACGCCATCACCGGTTCCATGCAATCGCTCGCCCAGGGCAATGTCGGGGTCGATGTGCCAGGTATCGGCCGCCGCGACGAGATCGGCGACATGGCCATGGCCGTGCAGGTGTTCAAGGACAACGCCATCGAACGTCAGCGGCTTGAGAGCGATGCCCAGGCCGCCGCCGCCAGCCAGGAGGCGCGCACCGCCCACATGATGACGCAGATCGCGCAGTTCCGGTCCTCGGTCGAGCAGGTGCTGACGGGCACGCGCTCCGCCGTTTCGGAGCTCGAGGGCTCCTCCAAGTCGCTCGCCGACCGGGCCGCCCATGCCGCGAACCGGTCCGAGCGGGCCAAGGATTCCACCTCCCAGACCGCCGCGAGCATCCAGAATGTCGCCGCTGCCTCGGAGGAGATGTCCGCCTCCATCGCCGAGATCGCCGGCCAGGTGTCGACCGCCACCGGGGCTGTCGGCCAGGCGCGCACCGTCACCGACGAGTCGGTGGCGCAGATCAGCACCCTCGCCGATACCGGCCAGAAGATCGGCGCCGTGATCGGCCTGATCGAGGCCATCGCCGCCCAGACCAACCTCCTCGCCCTCAATGCCACGATCGAGGCGGCACGGGCGGGCGAGGCCGGCAAGGGCTTCGCGGTCGTCGCCTCCGAGGTGAAGCAGCTCGCCGGCCAGACCGCCAGCGCCACGGCGGAGATCGCCGGCCAGGTGACCGCCATCCAGGCCTCGACCCAGAAAGCCGCCCAGATGATCGGCAGCATCGCCGGCACGATGGAGGACGTGGAGCGGATCATCCGCACCATTTCCGTCGCGGTGCAGGCGCAGTCGGTGGCGACCAGTGAAATCTCCCAGAGCGCCCAGGTTGCCTCGGACGGGACAGGAGCGCTGACCGAGACCGTGGTGGAGGTCGCGACCGTCATCCAGCAGACCTCGACCACCGCGGCCGCGGTGCGGGAACGCACGGACGAACTGTCACTGCAGTCCCGCCGCCTCGCCGACGAGGTCGAACGCTTCGTCTCGGCGCTGACCACCGATACCGGGACGGCGCGCCGCGCCGCCTGAGGCAGCCGCCCATCAGCCGCGCAGGAGGATCCCGTAGCCGTCGCGACGGGCCTCCATGCCGGCCACCTGCAGGGCGCGCCACAGGCTCGCCTGGTTGGCGGTGACGACCGGCCGGCCGAGGGCGCGCTCCAGTGACGCGATGATGCCGACGCAGCGCAACCCGGTGCCGGCGAGCAGGATGGAATCGGCCTCCGGCGGGCATTCGGCGACGATCTGCGCGAAGAGCCCCTCCGTTTCCTGGTCGGTCGCCATGCCGGCGGCATAGAGCCCGTCGGGGGGAATGGCCTGCCATCGCGGCAGGGGGCGGTAGCGCCAGGCATGCGGAACCGCCAGCCCGAAGGCCGCGTAATAGCCGATGGCGGCCGTGATGATGCCGTCGCTCATCCAGGCCGGCATCACCAGGAAGGGACGTTTCGCGCCGAGAGCCGCCAGCGCCAGGCGGATGTCGAGCCCATTGGTCGTGGCGGTGGTTGCCGCCGGGAGTTCGGCGGCGAGGGCCGCCACCGCCGCCTCGTCCCAGCCGGGTCCGCCGGCGAAGCTGCTGGAGGAATGGGCGAGGACCGCGACGTCGACGGCCATGGCCGCAAAATCACGGCAGCCGCGGGCGAGGTCGGGGGCGAGCGTCGCAGCGCTGCGATCGGCGTTCCATGGTGCCCAGGGCGAGGCCGCCGTGACGCGCGCGGCATGGACCGACACGCCTTCGGGCCGCATGGCCCACCATTCGGCCTCGGGCACCACCTCGCGGCCGACCACGAAGAGGCCGATACGGGCGCGGTCGCCCCAATTGTCCGCTGCCATGACACCCTGCCCTCCGCGGGGCCGGCATGCCCGCGGCTGGCCCATCATCCCTGACTACACCATCGCGCCGGCCGGATCGAAGGCCGACCTTCTCCGGCGGAGGGAGGGTTGCGCGTTTTCCATGATGATGGAATTATCATCCATCACGTGAGAATGGATGATCACCATGCGTCTCAGGAGGACTTCCGTCCATGGCGGCGCTGCCGCTCCGCCGGACCTCGCGCCCCGGCACAATGGCGGCCCGCCCATCGAGGATTATAAAGGCCCACCCTGGGGCAAGGGCGACCCGCATCTGTTCCTGCACTGGCAGCGCGCGCACCGGGCTGCCTGGAAGAGCGTGCCGCGGGAAGTGATGCTGTTCCGCATGTAGAAGGCCGACAGGCTGGGGCTGACCTATCAGGAATACACGCTCGAGATCCTGGAGCGCGGGCGCTACCTGCAGGTGGAGGACACGGCGCGGATCGCCGAGATCAAGGCGTTGCGCAGGCGGCGGCGGCGGCCGGCATGACGGTCTGCATGCCACATGGCCTCTTCCCCCCCTTACCGTGACGGGGGCGGTCGTGGCAGCCTCGTCGGCGGGAGTGCTTTCATGACCGTCTATTCCACCGCCATCTCGGAACTCGATGCCTTCGCCCTCGCCGATGCCTTCCGGCGCCGGACCCTGTCACCCGTCGAGGCCGCCAAAGACGCCCTCGACCGCGCCGAGGCGAGCCAGGCAAGCATCAACGCCTTCGCCCTGATCGACCGCGAGCGGACGCTCGCTTGGGCCCGCGAATCAGAAGCCCGCTGGGCGAAGGGCATACCGCTGAGCGCGGTGGACGGGGTCGGCGTGACCGTGAAGGACAATATGGCGGTGGCCGGCTGGCCATCCCTCAAGGGCTCGAAGGTCGTCTCGCGCGATCCCGTGACCTTCGACGCACCGGTCACGGCGCGCTGCAAGGAGGCTGGCCTCGTCATCCTCGGCACCACCACCATGCCGGAATTCGGCTGGATAGGCCTGTCCACCTCGCCGCTGACCGGCCATACGCGCAATCCCTGGAACCGCGACCGCACTGCCGGCGGCTCGACCTCCGGCGGCGCCGCCGCGGCGGCCCTCGGCATCGGCCGCTTCCATCTCGGCTCCGACGGCCTCGGCTCCATCCGCATTCCCGCCGCCTTCTGCGGCGTCTCCGGTATCAAGGCGACCTATGGGCGGGTGCCGGCCTATCCGATCTCGGTCATGGGCGAGCTCGCCCATCTCGGGCCGATTGCCCGCGACGTCCGCGAGGTCGCGGCCCTCCTCACCATTCTTTCCGGTCCCGATGCGCGCGATCCCATGGCCTGGAACATTCCGGCGCCGGACTACCGGATCGGCATCGACGAGGGCGTACGCGGCCTGCGCATCGCTTATTCGCCGCGCCTCGGATTCGTGACGAAGCTCGATCCGCAGGTGGAGCGCGCGGTGGCCGCCGCCGCCGCGACCTTCGCCGCCATGGGCGCCATCGTCGAGGAGGTCGATCCGCCGATCGAGGACCCCGCGCCCATCGCCTGGGACATCTGGAACGCCGGCGCGGCGCTGGCGCTCTCCCCCTTCACCGAGGCGCAGCGCCAGGCAATGGACCCCGGCCTCGTCGGCTGCGCCGAAACGGGGGCGCGCTTCTCGGCGGCCCAGCTCATCGACGCCCTGCTCTACCGGCGGACCAAGACGGTCATCGCCATGGCGGAGTTCTTCAGCCGCTACGACCTGTTGATCACGCCGACCATGCCGACCGGCGCCATCCCGCTCGGCGCCGACCTGCCGCCGGGCGGGTTCGCCGGCCAGGACCAGTGGGGACCGCTCTGGACGGACTGGTGCCCCTATACGCCGCCGTTCAATGTCACGCAGCAGCCGGCGGGAACGGTGCCCTGCGGCCTCGACGGCGACGGGCTGCCGATCGGCCTGCAGATCGTCGGCTGGAAGCGCCAGGAGGCGCTTGTGCTCCGGGCCATGCGGGCCTTCGAGTCGGAACGCCCCCCGGCACGCGTCCCGATGTCGCATGTCCGCGCCTAAGTCTCAGCCGGCTGCCCGGAATTTGCGCGACAGTTGCCTGCGCTTCGGGATTGACACCCTCGGATCAAGCGTCGTCTGATCCGGTCTTCTCGCGGCCAGGGGTCGACCAGGGGTCGAACCCGGCTGCGACGTTCCAGGGGAGAGTGGTCATGAAATCCGTCAAATTGTCCCGCCGCACCGTGATGGCCGGCGCCGCCGCCGCCGGTGCGCTGGCGAGTTCCACGGGCGCCTCCGCCCAGGGCGCTCAGAATGTCCTGCGCGTCGTGATGCACTCGGATCTGCGCATCATCGACCCGATCTGGACGACTGCCTATATCGTCCGCAACTACGGCTACATGATCTACGACACGCTGTTCGCCCTCGACGCCAAGGGCGAGGTGCAGCCGCAGATGGTCGACAAGTACACCGTCAGCGACGACAAGCTCACCTATACGTTCACGCTGCGCGACGGCCTGATGTGGCATGACAACCAGCCGGTGACGAGCGCCGACATCATTCCCTCGATCCGCCGCTGGGCCGCCCGCGACCCGCTCGGCCAGACCGTCATGGGCTTCATCGGCTCGATGGAGGCCAAGGACCCCAAGACCTTCGAGATCAAGCTGAAGGAAGCCACCGGCCTCCTCATCTTCGCCCTCGGCAAGCCGTCGTCGAACGTGCCCTTCATGATGCCGAAGCGCGTCGCCGAGACCGATCCGAACACCCAGATCACCGAATTCATCGGTTCCGGCCCGTTCATGTTCGTCCGTGACGAGTGGAAGCCGGGCGACCGGGCCGTCTACGTCAAGTTCGCCGGCTACAAGCCGCGCTCCGAGCCGGCCTCCGGCCTCGCCGGTGGCAAGGTCGCCAAGGTCGACCGCGTCGAGTGGCGCGTCATCACCGACCAGCAGCAGGCGGTCAACGCCCTGCAGGCCGGCGAGATCGACCTCATCGAGGCCCCGAGCCACGACCTGCTGCCGCTCCTCAAGGCGGACCGGAACATCAAGCTGTTCAACTGGAACGTGCTGGGCAACCAGTACACGATGCGCTTCAACCACACGGTTGCGCCCTTCAACAACCCGAAGATCCGCCAGGCGGTGCTCTATGCGCTGAACCAGGAGGACTTCCTGAAGGCCACCATCGGCGACCCCGAATATTACAAGGTCTGCAAGGCCATGTTCGTCTGCGGCTCGCCGCTGGAGACCATGGCCGGCATGGAAGACAAGCTGGAATCGAACTTCGCCAAGGCGCGCCAGCTCCTCCAGGAAGCCGGCTACAACCGCGAGCCGGTGGTGCTCCTGCACTCCACCGACCTGCAGGTGCTCACCAACCTCGCCCCCGTCGCCAAGTCGCTGCTCGAGCGCGCCGGCTTCGTCGTCGACATGCAGTCCATGGACTGGCAGACGGTCGTCGCCCGCCGCGTGAAGCGCGATCCGCCGACCCAGGGTGGCTGGAGCGCCATGCTCACCTCGTGGGTGGCCGCCGACATCCTCAACCCGGTCATGGCCGGCTTCTTCAACGCCTCCGGCGACCGGGCGGCCTTCGGCTGGCCGACCGATCCGGAGATCGAGACCCTGCGCGCCCGCTTCGCCCGTGCCAACACGGTGGCCGAGCAGAAGCAGATCGCCGAGGCGATCCAGCGCCGCGTGTCGGAAGCCCCGACCCACGTCCATCTGGGTCAGTGGTATTCGCCGGGCGCCCATCGCGGCAACATCTCCGGCTGGCTCGAGGCACCGGCTCCGGTGTTCTGGAACATGGAGAAGGGCCGCGGCGCGTGAGATTCTGACGATCGGCGGCCGGACCTGTTCCGGCCGCCGCCTTCTCATCGCAGTCAGGCCTAAGGTCCAATGATTTCCTATATTCTCCGACGCCTTGCGGCGACCGTGCCCGTACTGTTCACCGTCGCCGTGATGGTGTTCCTGATGCTGCGCCTGACGCCGGGCGATCCCGCCGCGATCATCGCCGGCGACAATGCCACCACGCAGCAGATCCTCGACATCCGCACCAAGCTTGGCCTTGAGCAGCCCATCGTCCAGCAGTTCTTCATCTGGCTCGGCGGCCTGGCGCGCGGCGATCTCGGCGAGAGCTTCTTCTTCCGCAAGACCGTGTTCGAACTGATCTCGGAGCGCATCGAGCCGACCCTGTCGCTCGCCTTCCTGACGATCGTCCTGGCTGTCGCCGTCGCCATTCCGCTCGGCGTGCTCGCCGCCTACAAGCAGGGCACCTGGATCGACCGGATCGTCATGGGATTCTCGGTGATCGGCTTTTCCGTACCGGTCTTCGTCATCGGCTACCTGCTGGTCTATATCTTCGCCATCAAGCTCGGCTGGTTCCCGGTGCAGGGCTATCAGCGCATCGGCAACGGCCTCGGGCCTTGGTTCCGCAGCCTGGTCCTGCCCGCCTGCACCCTCTCGGTCATCTATGTGGCGCTGATCGCCCGCATGACCCGCACCAGCGTGCTGGAGGTCCTTTCGGAGGATTACATCCGCACCGCCCGCGCCAAGGGGCAGACGGAAATGAAGGTGCTGTTCCAGCATGCGCTGAAGAACGCCGCCGTGCCGATCGTCACGGTGGTCGGCATCGGCGTCGCGCTGCTGATCGGCGGCGTGGTGGTCACCGAGAGCGTCTATTCCATTCCCGGGCTCGGACGCCTGACGGTCGACGCGGTGCTCGCCCGCGACTTCCCCGTCATCCAGGCGATCATCCTCGCCTTTTCCTTCGTCTATGTCATGATCAACCTGCTGGTTGACCTGTCCTATACGATCTTCGATCCGAGGATCCGCTATTGACCGCCCCCGCCTCCTCCGAGCCGGTCGCGAGCGCCGACGCGCCGATCGCCGCCCCCGCCAAGCCGACCGTCTGGCGCAAGCTGTTCCGCAGCCCCAGCGTGGTCATCGGCCTCGCGATCGTCCTGGTCATGGTGTTCATCGGCCTGATCGCGCCGCTGATCGCCACCGCCGACCCGACCGCCATCAATCCCGGCGCCCGCAACCGCGTGCCGATGGCAACCAGCACCATGCGCCTCGATGACGGCACCCGCGCAACCGTGACCCATTACATGGGCACCGACACGCTCGGCCGCGACGTGTTCTCGCGCGTCGTCTATGGCGCCCGGGTCTCCATCTTCATCGGCGTCGCCGTGGCGCTGCTGTCGATCAGCATCGGCCTCGTCATCGGCATGATCGCCGGCTACATCCGCTGGCTCGACGGCATCATCATGCGGATCATGGACGGGTTGATGGCCATTCCGGCCATCCTGCTTGCCATCGCCGTGGTCTCGCTGTCGCGGGCCGGCATCGTATCAGTCATCATCGCCATCGTCGTGCCGGAGGTGCCGCGCGTCGTGCGCCTGGTGCGCTCGGTCGTGCTCTCGGTGCGCGAGGAGCCCTATGTCGAGGCGGCGGTGGTCTCCGGCACGCCGACGGTGAAGCTCGTCCTGCGCCACATCCTGCCGAACACCGTGGCGCCGCTGATCGTCCAGGGCACCTTCATCTGCGCCTCCGCCATCCTGGTCGAGGCCATCCTGTCCTTCCTCGGCATCGGCATCCCGCCGGATATCCCGACCTGGGGCAACATCATGGCCGAGGGGCGCCAGCTCTTCCGCATCTTCCCCCACAACATCCTCTATCCGGGCATCTTCCTCGCCCTCACGGTGCTCGCCGTGAACATGCTCGGCGACGGGCTTCGCGACACGCTCGATCCGAAAATGGAGAAGCGCGGATGAGCGCCCCTATCCTCGACATCCGCAATCTCACGGTCGAACTGCCCAAGGGTGCCGACCGCCGCAACGCGGTGGAGAACGTCTCCTTCGCCGTCTATCCCGGCGAGATCGTCTGCGTGGTCGGCGAATCCGGCTCGGGCAAGTCGGTCTCCTCCCATGCGGTGATGGGCCTGCTGCCCAAGGGCCAGCTGAAGGCGACCGACGGCGAAATCATGCTGGAGGGCGAGGACGTCCTCCAGGCGACATCGAGCCGCCTCAGGGCGCTGCGCGGCACGCGCATGTCGATGATCTTCCAGGAGCCGATGACGGCGCTCAATCCGGTCGTCACCTGCGGCGAGCAGATCGACGAGGTGCTGCAGATCCACACCTCACTCGGCGCCAGCGAGCGCAAGGAAAAGGTGCTGGCGGTGATGGAATCGGTGCGCCTGCCCGATCCGGCCAAGTTGTTCGATGCCTATCCGCACCAGCTCTCGGGCGGCCAGCGCCAGCGCATCATGATCGCCCAGGCCCTGGTGCTCGATCCCGTCCTGCTGATCGCCGACGAGCCGACCACCGCCCTCGACGTCACCACCCAGGCGCAGATCCTCAAGCTCATCGCCGAAATGCAGGAGCGCCGCGGCACCGGCGTGCTTTTCATCACCCATGATTTCGGCGTCGTCGCGGAGATCGCCCACCGCGTCGTGGTGATGCAGCGCGGCCGGGTGGTCGAGACCGGCACGGCGATGGAAGTGCTTAAGAACCCGCAGCATCCCTATACCAAGATGCTGATCAACGCGGTGCCCACCCTGACCCCGCCGGTGCGCGAGGAGCGGACGGGCGAACTGGCGCTGGAAACGGTGAAGCTCTGCAAGGTCTATGGCGGCGGCGGCTTTTTCCAGAAGAAGCGCGAGGTGCGCGCCGCTTCCGACGTCGAGATCCGCGTCCGGCGCGGCGAGACCCTCGGCATCGTCGGCGAATCGGGATCGGGCAAGTCGACGGTCGCCCGCTGCATCGCCCGGCTGATCCAGCCGACCTCCGGAGGCATTGTCGTCAGCAATATCGACATCGCCAATCTCCCCGAGCGCCAGCTCCGGCCGCATCGCAAGCACTGCCAGATCGTCTTCCAGGACCCCTACCGGTCGCTCAACCCGCGCCGCTCGGTCGGTGCCTCGATCATCGAGGGGCCGATGAATTTCGGCATGAGCGAAGCCGCGGCCATCGCCAAGTCGCGCGACCTGATGAACCTGGTGGGCCTGTCGCCCGATGCGCTCGACCGCTATCCGCACCAGTTCTCGGGCGGCCAGCGCCAGCGCATCTGCATCGCCCGGGCGCTGGCCATGGAGCCGGAAATCCTGATCGCCGACGAGGCCGTCTCGGCCCTCGATGTCTCGGTCCAGGCCCAGGTGCTCGACCTCCTCGACGACGTGCGCAAGAAGTTCGACCTCGCCGTGCTCTTCATCACCCATGACCTCAGGGTCGCGGCGCAGATCTGCGACCGGATCGCGGTGATGCAGAACGGCGTCGTGGTCGAACACGGCAAGACCGCCGAGATCTTCGCCGCGCCCCAGCACGAATATACGCGGGCGCTGTTCGAGGCGGCGCCAGGCCGCAATTTCCAGTTCGCACGGGTGGCCTGACGCCGGTCGCGTCGACACCGCTTCGGCCTGCGTCCCCATCGCATCGCCTCGGCCCGATGGCCGAGGCGCCTTTCCATAGGGCAAGGTCGAAGCGCCGGCGCGGCGCCTCAGGTATCGGGCGGAGAGAACGGGTGTCGGCCGGCGACCGGCCGTGAGAGGGCTCGTGGCAGGAGACCCTGTCATGACCGATAGCCGACCAGCGCCGCCGCCCTCCGCCTTCGCCCGCCTCCTCGCCACGGCCGGCCTCGTCCAGGCCGCCGACCAGATCGCTCTCGCCGCCCTGCCCGTCACCGCCGTCCTCGTGCTTGGCGCAGGGCCGGGCCTCGTCGGCGCGCTGGTGGCGGCGCAGACGGCTGCCTGGCTGCTCGTGTCCCTGCCGGCCGGGGTGCTCGTCGACCGCCTGCCGCGCCGGCCGGTTCTGCTCGGAGCGCTGGCGCTCAGCCTTGCCGGAGCGCTGGTGGCCCTCGCCGCCGCCGCCTTCGATCAGGTGATCCTGCTGGCCGCTGCCGCCTTCCTCGCCGCCTCCGGCACGGTGACCTTCGTCCTCGTCCAGATCGGGCTGGTGCCGCAGGTCGTCCCCATCGCGGCGCTGCCGCGGGCGAATGCGCGGATTGAGCTGATGCGGGCACTGGCCGGCACGGCCGCGCCCTTCCTCGTCGGCTTCCTGGCGACCCGCGTCTCGCCCCTTGCCGGCTATCCCCTGGCGGCGCTTCTGGCCATGGCCGCCCTGTCCTGCGCCGCGACGCTGCGTTTCGAAGCCATGCCGGCGCCGGCCGCAAGGCCCCCCGTCCTCGCAGCCATCGCCGAGGGGGCGCGTTTCGTCGTCGCCGATCCGCTGCTGAGGGCTATCGGCCTTTGTGCCGTCTTCTGGAACTTCGCCTTCGTCGCCCTCATCGCCGTCTTCGTCCCCTTCGCCCTCGCCCGGCTTGGCACGGATGCGGCAGGGGCGGGCCTGGCCCAGGGGATCAACGGCCTCGGCATGATCGCCGGCGCAGCCGCGGCCCCCTTCATCGTCGCCCGGGTGCAACCGCGCGCCGTGCTGCTGTTCGGCCCGATCTCGTCGGCGCTCGGCGCGGTCCTGATGATGCTGTCGCCGGTCTCCGGCGGGCTCGCCATGGCCGCCCTCGCCTTCGGCCTCATCGGCTTCGGCCCCATGCTCTGGCTGGTGATGCAGACCTCGGTCCGGCAGATCGTGACGCCGCCGGCGCTGATGGGCCGGGTCACGGCGACCCTCCAGGTGGCGATCTACGGCATCCGCCCGCTCGGGGCTCTCGCCGGGGGCGGCATGGCGCATGTTTTCGGCCTCGAGGCAGCGCTCGGCCTCGTGGCCGCCGCCTTCGCCGCATCGGCCATCGTCTCCCTCGCCTCTCCACTGGCGCGGCTGGTGGCCATGCCAGATCGCGCGCCCGCGGCAAGCGGGCTATGACCATCTGGCGCTTGGCGGTGCCGACCCTATACCCTAAGACATCGCCATCATTCGCTTGAAGGATCATTGCCATGGCCGTCGCCGCGCTCACCCCCGTTTCGGGCTCCTATGTGAAGGACAACGAGGACTTCAACTGGGAAGACCCGCTGAACCTCGACGCCCTGCTGACGGAAGAAGAACGCATGGTGCAGGAGACGGCCCGCACCTATTGCCAGGAGAAGCTCCTGCCGCGCGTCACCTCGGCCTTCCTTGACGAGCGCTTCGACCGGGAGATCATGAGCGAGATGGGCGAGCTCGGCCTGCTCGGCTCGACGCTGCCCTCCGAATATGGTGGCGCCGACCTCGGCTATGTCTCCTATGGCCTCATCGCCCGCGAGGTGGAGCGCGTCGATTCCGGCTATCGCTCGGCCTGTTCGGTGCAGTCCTCGCTCGTCATGTACCCGATCTATGCCTATGGCTCGGAAGAGCAGCGCCGCAAGTATCTGCCGAAGCTCGCCTCGGGTGAGTGGGTCGGCTGCTTCGGCCTGACCGAGCCCGATGCCGGTTCCGATCCTGCCGGCATGAAAACCCGCGCCGTGAAGGTCGATGGCGGCTACGTGCTCAAGGGCTCGAAGATGTGGATCACCAATTCGCCCATCTCGGATGTGGCGGTGGTCTGGGCCAAGACCGACGAGGCCATCCGCGGCTTCATCGTCGAGCGCGGCATGAAGGGCTTCACCACGCCGAAGATCGAGGGCAAGGTCAGCCTGCGCGCCTCGGTCACCGGCGAGATCGTGCTCGACGACGTCTTCGTCCCGGCCGAGAACATGCTGCCCAACGCCAAGGGCCTGTCCGGCCCGTTCGGCTGCCTCAACCGCGCCCGCTACGGCATCGCCTGGGGCACGATGGGTGCGGCGGAGGATTGCTGGCACCGCGCCCGCCAGTACACGCTCGACCGCAAGCAGTTCGGCCGGCCGCTGGCCGCCACCCAGCTCGTGCAGAAGAAGCTCGCCGACATGCAGACCGAGATCACCCTCGGACTGCACGGCGTCCTGCGCCTCGGCCGGCTGATGGACGACCACAATTTCGCGCCCCAGGCCATCTCGCTGATGAAGCGCAACAATTGCGGCAAGGCGCTCGACATCGCCCGCATGGCCCGCGACATGCACGGCGGCAACGGCATCTCGGCCGAGTACCACGTCATCCGGCACATGGTGAACCTCGAGACGGTCAACACCTATGAGGGCGCCCATGACGTGCACGCGCTGATCCTCGGCCGCGCCCAGACCGGCATCCAGGCGTTCTTCTGAGCCCTGGGCGACCGTTTCGTTCAGGCAGAGCCCGGCCGTCGTGCCGGGCTTTTGCTTTTTGGGGCAGTGGTGCACGCACACCCGCCACATCCGGCGATCCGGGTGCCAGAGGAAGGAGCCCGGGAGCGACGGGCGCCCCCTTCACCTCTCCCCGCCGGGGAGAGGTGAAGGGGCGCCTCATGCGGAGAACAAGGGGCGCCTCATGTGGAGGTTCGCGGCGATGACCAGCCATCACCCCTCATCGCCGCTGCGGGCGGGCGTTGGGTTCCGTCTGGATCGACGAGAGATAGGCGACGATGGCCGCCGCCCGGTCGGCGGAGAAGGTGAATTCCGGCATGGCGGGATGGCCGGCCGTGAAACCCTCCGCCAGCGCCTCCTCCAGCACGTCGACCGGATAGCGCTTCGACAGGTCGCGGAAGAGCGGCGCCCCGGGATAGGGGCTGACACCGTCTCGCCCGACGGCGTGGCACAGGGCGCAATGCTGGCGCACCAGGGTCTCGCCGCGCTGGACGAGAACGCGCTGGCTCTGCGCCGCCGCGGCGGTGGCGACGAGGCCGGCCAGGGCGGCGACAAGAAGGGTCGGCGTAGCGCGGCGGAACATGGCGGCCTCACGGGATCGGGGATGCCGTCAGGGTCTCATGTGCGCCGCCGCGCGGCCTTGCGGTCGATCAAGCCGCGAGGCGCAGGAGTTCCGCCGTCAGCGCCGAGGCGGGATCGGCGAAGGGGGCGATGACGGTGAAATGGTTGGCGCCGGGCACCACGATCTCCCGCGCCGCGGCGCCGAGCGCGCCCCAGCATTCCACCAGCATGCGGGTCTGGCGGTGATACTCGCCCGATTCGTCGCCGCCGACGACGGCGGTGACCTTCAGGCCCTTCGGCGGTGTCCAGACCAGCGGCGACAGCGCCGCCGCCTCGCCCGCATCCATGCCCATGGCCCGGTTGACGAAGGTCGGCACCAGCGGCGCCAGATGGAAGAGGCCAGAGACCGGCATGGCACCGGCAATGATCTCGGCAGCCTCGCCGATGCGGGCCCAGTCGGCGGCGGCCATGCAGGCGGTGAGGTGACCGCCGGCGGAATGGCCGAAGGGCAGCACGCGGCGGCCGGTGCGCTGGTGCAACTGCCGGATGCAGGCGATGACATTGTCGACGATGACGGCGAGCTTCACCTCGGGGCAGAGGTCGTAGCTCATCACCGCGACGTCGAGGCCATGGGCATTGGCCCCCGCCGCCATGTGGCTGAAGGCGGTCTTGTCGAGCGCCTGCCAGTAGCCGCCATGGATGAACAGGGCCACCGGCGCGCCGGAGCGCGGGGCGGCGGCCGGAAACAGGTCGTAGCGGTGACGGGCGCCGCTGCCATAGGCCTGGTCGAGGGCGGCATCGGGCCGCGCTGCCCGGAAGGCTGCAGCATCGGCGGCCCAGCCGGCCATGAGGACGGGATGGTCCGGCACCATGGCGCGGTTGTTGTACTGGGCGTCGAGATCGATGGCGGGCATGGCTGCGGGTCCGGCTGGGGCGCCCAACGGACCCTGCCCGCCGGCCAGCGTCAAGGCCGGCCGGTCGGCGCGGGGCGATTGACCCGCCGCGGAGCAGGGACTAGGCCTCCCTCTCAGACTCAGAGGTGCCGGCCATGGTCTCCATCAAGCAGAAGGCGGCGCTGATCTCGATCCTGGTCACGGTCGTGCTGACGGCGGCCAAGGCTGCGGTCGGTCTCGCCAGCGGTTCGATCGCGATTCTCGCCGAAGCGGCCCACGGACTGGTGGACACCGCCGCCACCGTGCTGACCTTCTATGCCTTGCGTCTCGCCGACAAGCCGGCCGACGACGACCACCAGTACGGCCACGGCAAGGTCGAATCGATCGCCGCCCTGGCCGAGACCGCCTTCCTCTTCCTCGTCTCCGGCATCGTCGTCACCGAAGCCGTGAGGCGGCTGACCGGTGACGGCCATCCCGTCGAGGTCACCCCGGTCATGGCAGGGCTGATGGTCGCCGTCATCGCCGTGGACTACTGGCGCGTGCGGATCCTCGGCCGCCTCGCCCGGGAAACCGGCAGCCATGCGCTCGAATCCGGCGCGCTGCACTTTGCCGCCGACATGGCGGGCTCCGCCGTCGTGCTGGCTGGCCTGTTCTTCGTCTGGATCGGCTATCCCCAGGCCGACGCCGTCGCCGCCATCGGGGTGGCGGTCCTCATCTGCGTGATGAGCTGGAATCTCGGCCGCCGCACCATCGACACGCTGATGGACCGGGCCCCGAAGGGCGCCACCTCGGCCGTTATCGAGGCAGTCGAGGCGGTTCCCGGCGTCGTCGGGGTGGAGAGCGTGCGGCTGCGCGAGGTCGGCACCGACACCCTCGCCGAGATCACCGTCAAGGTGAACCGCACGCTGCCGCTGGAACGGGTGGCCGAGATCAAGACCGCCATCGGGATGGCGGCGGCCGGCGCCCATGCCGGAACGGTGCCGACGGTGACCACCGAACCCGTCGCCCTCGACGACGAGACGGTGATGGAACGCGTCCACCTGACGGCGCGGCGCCATGCGCTCGCCGTCCACCACGTCACGGTGCAGCATCTCGGCGAACGGCTCTGCGTCGGCCTCGACCTGGAGGTCGATGGCGCCCTGACCCTCGGCGAGGCGCATGACATCGCCAGCCGGCTGGAAGCGGCCATTGCCGGCGAACTCGGCACCGATGTGGAGGTCGAGACCCATATCGAACCGCTGCAGGTGGAAATGCTGGTCGGCAGCGATGCCGCGCCGGTGCAGGTCGCGCAGATGGGCGCGGCGCTGGCGGAACTCGCCGCCGCCACCGGCAAGATCACCGATGTCCACAGCGTCAGGGTGCGCGACACGACGCAAGGCCTCGTCGTGACCTATCATTGCCGTGCCGACCCTGCCCTCACCGTCGAGGCGGTGCACGAGGCGGTCGACGCGATCGAGCGCGGCTTCCGTCGCAGCCAGCCGCGGATCATCCGCGTGATCGGCCATACCGAGCCGGTGAAGTCCCTTTCAACCCCGGCCCCGGCACCCTAGTGTCCCGGCGCTCCGGCAGACGGCATTCAAGGATCAGGGCATGCGCAGCGAACAGGCCAAGCCGGTGAGGCTCTCCGACTACCGCGTCGCCGACCACGTGGTGACGACCGTCAACCTGGCCATCGTGCTGCATCCGACCGCGACGCGCGTGACCGCCGATCTCGCCGTCGCGCGCCACCCCCAGGGCGCGGCCGATGCCCCGCTGGTCTTCGACGGCGACGGCCTGACGCTCACCGCCATCGCCGTCGACGGACAGCCGCTGGCACTGGGGGCCTTTGAGGCGACGGCGGAGCGCCTGGTCATCCACCGCACGCCGGCCGGCGCCTTCCGCCTCACCGTCGAGACCGTCATCGACCCGCAGGCCAATACCCAGTTGATGGGCCTCTACCGCTCGTCGGGCACCTGGTGCACCCAGTGCGAGGCCGAGGGTTTCCGCCGCATCACCTATTTTCCCGACCGGCCGGACGTGCTGGCCGTCTACACGACCCGGATCGAGGCGGAGAGGAAGACGGCGCCGGTCCTGCTCGGCAACGGCAACCTGGTCGAGGCCGGCGGCCTGGCCGACGGGCGGCACTATGCCGTCTGGCACGATCCCCATCCCAAGCCGAGCTATCTCTTCGCCCTGGTCGGCGGCGACCTCGCCGAGGTGACCGACAGTTTCACCACGCGCTCGGGCCGCGTCGTCCGGCTCGGCATCTTCGTCGAGCACGGCAAGGAGGACCGCTGCGCCTATGCCATGGACGCGCTGAAGCGCTCGATGCGCTGGGACGAGGAGGCCTTCGGCTGCGAATATGACCTCGACGTCTTCAACATCGTCGCCGTGTCGGACTTCAACATGGGCGCGATGGAGAACAAGGGCCTCAACATCTTCAACGACAAATATGTCCTCGCCCTGCCGGATACGGCGACCGACCAGGACTATGCGGCGATCGAGGCCATCATCGCCCACGAATATTTCCACAACTGGACGGGCAACCGCATCACCTGCCGCGACTGGTTCCAGCTCTGCCTGAAGGAGGGCCTCACCGTCTTCCGCGACCAGGAATTCACCGGCGACATGCGCTCGCGGGCGGTGAAGCGCATCGCCGATGTGCGCCTCCTCAAAAGCCATCAGTTCGCCGAGGACGCGGGGCCGCTGTCGCACCCGGTCCGGCCCGAGATCTATCACGAGATCAACAACTTCTACACGGCGACCGTCTACGAGAAGGGGGCGGAGATCATCCGCGCGCTGAAGGTGCTGATCGGCCCCGAGGCGTTCCGCGCCGGCATGGATCTCTATCTCGCCCGCCATGACGGCGACGCAGCGACGGTGGAGGATTTCGTCGCCTGCTTCGCCGCGGCGAGCGGCCGCGACCTGACACAGTTCTTCCTCTGGTATCGCCAGTCGGGAACGCCGCAGGTCGGCGTCAGGACCCGTCACGACCCGGTCGCCGGCACCTTCACGCTCGACCTCGCCCAGAGCCACCTGCCGACCCCCGGCCAGTCCGACAAGCAGCCGATGGTCATTCCGCTGGCCTTCGGCCTCATCGGCCCGGACGGCGTCGAACGCCCGCTCTTCACCGAGGAGGGGGAGGCCGTGCCCGGCGTCATCGCCCTGGACACCGCCCAGCGCAGCATCACCTTCAGCGGGCACCCGACGCGGCCCGTCCTGTCGATCAACCGCGGCTTCTCGGCGCCTGTCGTGCTGAAGACCGACCTGACCGCCGCCGATCTCGGTTTCATCGCCCGCCACGACAGCGACGCCTATAACCGCTGGCAGGCGATCCAGACGCTGGCGACCGAGCATCTGGTGGCCGTCAGCCGCAAGGGCGATGCGGCGGCCGGCGGCACCGGGGCCCAGACCCTGGCCGAGGCCCTCGCCGGCGTCCTCGCCGATGCCGACCGCGACCCGGCCTTCGCCGCCCAGGCGCTGACGCTGCCCTCCGAAGCCGACATCGCCCGCGAACTCGGTTCCGATGTCGACCCGGACGCGGTCTTCAGTGCCCGCAAGGCCCTGCGGCAGGCGGTCAGGACGCGGCTCGAACCGGCGCTCGGCACGGTTCTGACACGTTTCGCCACGCCCGGTGCCTACAGTCCCGATGCGCGCGCGGCCGGCCGGCGGGCGCTCTGCAATGTCGCCCTCGACCTCTGGGCCTCGGGCGGCGAGGCGGAGCGGATCGCGACGGTGGCGGCGCGCCACCGCGACGCCGACAACATGACCGACCGTTTCGCCGCCCTGGCGGTGCTCGCCCAGCATCCGGGGGCGGCGCGCGAGGCGGCGCTGGCGGCCTTCCGCGAGCGCTACCGCGCCGATGCGCTGATCCTCGACAAGTGGCTCGCCCTGCAGGCGGCGATCCCCGAGGCGGGAACGCTGGCGCGGGTCGAGGCCCTGCTCGCCGACCCGGCCTTCGCCATGACCAACCCCAACCGGCTGCGCGCCCTGGTCGGCAGTTTCGCCAGCGGCAACCAGACCCAGTTCAACCGGCCGGACGGGACGGGCTACGCCTTCCTCGCCAATGTCGTCATCGCCACCGATCCGCGCAATCCGCAGGTCGCGGCCCGGCTCCTCTCCGCCTTCCGCAGCTGGCGGGCGCTCGAGCCCGGGCGGCGGGACCTCGCCCGCGCCGCCCTGGAACGTGTCGCGGCGGCCGCGACATTGTCCGCCGATGTGCGGGACATCGTCGCCCGGTCGCTGGGGTGAGCCGGGGAAATCTTCCTAGCGGCGTTAACCAAATATTTCCGATGGTGTGATTCCCCGACTCTAGACAGCCCTCGTTCAAATCGATTCTTATGACCGCGATTCGGAGGGGCTGGGGCTCGAACTCCGGACGCAAATTCAGAGATTCGACGGGGGTACCGGCGATGGAGCGCAATTTTGCGCCCAGCGCGGACGCGCTGATTCATGCCACGAAACCGAACGGGTTCGCGCAATCCGTCGATGCTTCGTTCGAGTCGTGGCTGGCGCCCTACGAGCCGGCGCTGCGCCGCCTGGTGCCGGCCCTGATCGTCGCCTTTCTCGTGGTCATGGGCGCCGGCGCGCTGCAGCAGATCCTCAACAGCCGGACCGAGGCCATCGCCGCTGTCCAGGCCGATCTCGACACGGCGGCGGCGGCCATCGAGATCGACCTCAACCATCGTGTTGCGGCCAGCGGCGGCAATGTCGGCGCCGCCGTCCAGGCCGCCTTCGACTATACCGCGCCGCGGATCGGCGCCCCACACGGCCGCCTCATGCTGGCGACGGATGCCGCCGGCCTCATCGTCGCCGCGTCCCCGGTCGAGGCCCGGGCGCGCTGGCTGGGCAAACCGCTGCGCGACGTCTTCGCCGCGGCGCCGCCGACGGCGAGCAGCGCCACGCCGGTGCGCCTTGTCACCGGGGCGGACGCCGTCACCGTGGTACGCCCGCTGGCGGCTCCCCTCGCCCAGTTCCACCTGCTGCGCGAAACCGACGATGCCCTGAACCTGTGGGCCCGCAATTCGCTGCTGACCGGCACGCTGTTCGCGACCACCGGCCTCCTGCTCCTCGTCATTGGCCTCGCCTTCCATATCCAGACGATGCGCGCCGCCACCGCCGACATCATCAACCAGAACGCCCGCGCCACCATCGATGCGGCGCTGGAGAGCGGCGGCTGCGGACTCTGGGACTGGGAGATCGGCACCAGCCAGATGTACTGGTCGGCCTCGATGTTCGAGATCCTGGGCATCAAGGGGCGCGAGGGCCTGGTCACCTTCGACGAACTCTACCCGGTGCTGCACCCCGATGACGGCTATCTCGGCGGCATCGCGCAGTTGACCGATCTCGACCCGCGCAATGCCGTCGACTTCCAGTTCCGCATGCGCCACGCCGACGGCCGCTGGGTGTGGCTCAGGGCGCGCGGGCGCGGCCTGACGCTGGCCGGTGTCGACCATCCCCGTTTCGTCGGCATCGTCGTCGACATCACCGAGCAGCTCGAACTCGCCGCCCGCAACGCCGCCGCCGACCACCGCATCCGCGAAGCGATCGAGACGATCTCGGAGGCCTTCGTCGTCTGCGACGACCAGGACCGCATCGTGGTTTGCAACTCGAAATTCCGCGAGCTGAACGGCCTCGCCGACGAACAGGCCCGGCCAGGCGCCTGCTATCGCGAGACGCTGGCTGCGGCCGGTGGCGGCGCCAAGGTGAAGCAGGGCCATATCCTGCCCGACCGCGGCGCCGACGGTTCCCGCGACTTCGAGGTCGAGCTGGCCGACGGACGCTGGCTGCAGATCAGCGAGCGGCGCACCCATTGCGGCGGCTTCGTCTCGGTCGGCACCGACATCACCGCCCTGAAGCGCCACGAATCCCATGTCACCGCCAGCGAGCAGCGGCTCCGCACCAGCGTCGCCGAGCTGCAGAAGAGCCAGTACACGCTGGAAATGCAGACCCAGCAGCTCGCCGAACTCGCCGAGAAATATTCCGAGCAGAAGACCCAGGCCGAGGAGGCGAACCGCGCCAAGTCGGAATTCCTCGCCCATATGAGCCACGAACTGCGCACGCCGCTGAACGCCATCATCGGCTTCTCGGAAGTGATGCGGGACGGCCATTTCGGGCCGCTCGGCACGACCAAATACCTGGAATATGTCCGCGACATCCATTCCAGCGGCCATTTCCTCCTCTCCGTCATCGACGACATCCTCGACATGGCCCGCATCGAGGCCGGGCGCCTGGGGCTTGAACTCGCCCCGACATGCCTTGAGGAGACGCTGGACGACACCATGCGCGTCGTCTCCAAAATGGCGGCGGACAAGGAGATCCTGATGGAGGCCGAGGTGCCGGACGGGATGGACCTCGTCGCCGACCGCCGGGCCATCAAGCAGATCATGCTCAATCTGCTGTCCAATGCGGTCAAGTTCACGCCGCGCGGCGGCATGATCTCGGTGCGCGCGCGCAAGGCCCGCAACGTCATCGCCATCGCCATCGAGGATACCGGCATCGGCATTCCCCGCCATGCCATCACCAAGCTCGGCAAGCCCTTCGAACAGGTCGAGAGCCAGTTCTCGCGCAATCACCAGGGGTCGGGCCTTGGCCTCGCCATCGCCAAGTCGCTGGCCGAACTGCATGGCGGATCGCTGCGTATCCGCTCCACCGTCGGCCGCGGCACCACCGTGGTCGTGCGCCTGCCGGTCGCCGGGCCAACGGCCGAGGCCGAGGCCTGAGGCGCCGATGAGGAGGGCCTTACGCCCCTCCGTCAGACCGGTCCGACGATGGCGACGAAGGCCTTGCGCACCTGTTTCTGCACCTCGGCCAGATGGGCATCCACCGTGGCGAAATCGGGGAGCTCGCCGGCCCGCGCCAGCAGGCGCTTCAGGCCGGGGGCGGCGGTTTGCGGGTCGAAGCCGTCGACGAGGCAGAGCCGGATGATCTGTGTCAGCCGCTGGTAGAGACGGCAGGCCGCGCGCAGCACATCGCCCTCGGTCGGCTTCAGCAGCCCGGCCGCCGCCGCCTTCTCGATGACGCGGATGGTGTTGGTATCGAGAATGTCGGGATGGCGCGCGGCGTGGACGAGTTGCAGCGCCTGGGCGATGAACTCGATGTCGATGAGCCCGCCACGGGCATATTTGAGGTCCCAGCGGTTGTCGTCGCCCTTGTCCTCGGCGATGGCCCGCCGCATGTCGACGATGTCGGCGAGGGTCGCCTTGGCCGCCCTTTTGGTGGTGAGGACGCGGCGGATCGCCTCCATCACCTCGGTCTCGAAGCCGGGCGTCGCGGCGACGACGCGGGCGCGGGTCAGCGCCATATGCTCCCAGGTCCAGGCCTCCTTCACCTGATAGGCGCGGAAGCCGTCGATATGGGTGGCGACCGGCCCGGAGCGCCCCGAGGGCCGCAGCCGGAGATCGACGTCGAAGAGCACGCCCTCGCTCGTCGGTGCCGACAGGGCGCTGATGAGGCGCTGGGTCAGCCGCGCGAAATAATGGCCGCCGCTGAGCGGGCGCGGCCCCTTCGAGGCGCTCTCCCTGGGGTCGTGGTCATAGAGCAGGATGAGGTCGAGGTCCGAGCCCGCCGTCATCTCGCGCCCGCCGAGCTTGCCCATGGCGATGACCGCCGTGCGCATGCCGCGGATCGGCCCGTGCGAGGCGGTGATCCAGTCCGTCACCGCCTTGTGCAGGGCCTTGATGAGCTGTTCGGCGAGCCGCGCGAAGGCCTGTCCCGCCGCCTCGGCCGAGACCGTGCCGGCCAGCACCCGCACGCCGGTGAGGAAGAGCTGTTCCTGGCCGAAGACACGGGCCCGGTCGAGCACGTCCTCGGCGTCGCGGGCCATGTCGAGCGTCTCGGCGAGGCGCGCCGCCAGATCGGCGTCGGAGGGCAGCTCGCCGAAGAAGGCAGGCTCCAGCAGCGCGTCGAGCACATGGGCGCGGCGGCCGAGGAGATCGGCGAGGCGCGGCGCCGAGCCAAGGATCTGCGAGATGAGCTCGAGGAGATCGGGGTGGGTGCGCAGGATGGCGAGGAGCTCGATCGGCTGGGAATGGCGCGTCAGCAGCCGGTCGAAGGCGCGCAGGCCGAGATCGGCATCGCCGGTGCGCGACAGGGCATCGAGCAGGGCTGGCGCCAGTTCGGCAACGCGCTCGCGCGCGTCCCTCGCCCTGAGGCCCCCGGATTTCGGCTGCTGCCAGGCCTGGACGGTCGCCACCACCGCGCCGGGATCGGCGAAGCCGAGATCGGACAGCGCCGCCAGCGTCGTCCGCTTCGGTGGATCCGCCGCGAGGTCGAGGGTGCCCTTGACCTCGGCGAGCGGCGGCAGGGTCTCGAACAGCTTGGCATAGGCCGCCTCGACCGGGCGCAGTTCAGCCGTCAGCGCCGCGGCGAAGGCGGCATAGTCACGGTAGCCGAGGAACTGGGCGATGCCGGTGACCGCCTCGGTGGTCTCGGGCAGGCTGTGGGTCTGCTCGTCGGCGACCATCTGCAACCGGTGCTCGACGCGCCGCAGGAAACGATAGGCGCGTTCGAGGGCCCCGCGCGTCTCCTCCGTCACCCAGCCGGCCTCGCGCAGGCGATGCAGGCCGGTGACCGTGTCGCGTACCCTGAGCGCCGGGTTGCGACCGCCGGCGATGAGCTGCTGGGTCTGCACGAAGAACTCGATCTCGCGGATGCCGCCGCGGCCGAGCTTGATGTTGTGGCCCTCGACGGCGAGGGCGTCGTGGCCGCGGAAGGCGTGGATCTGCCGCTTCATCGCATGGACATCGGCGACCGCCGCATAGTCGAGATATTTGCGCCAGATGAAGGGCTGCATCTCCCTCAGGAAGGCCTCGCCCGCCGTCATGTCGCCGGCGCAGGGCCGCGCCTTGATGAAGGCGGAGCGCTCCCAGGTCTGGCCGATCGTCTCGTAATAGTGGAGCGCCGCGGGCGTCGAGATCGCCACCGCCGTCGCGCCGGGATCGGGGCGCAGCCGCAGGTCGGTGCGGAAGACATAGCCGTCGGCGGTGCGCTCCTGCAGGATCTTCACCAGGCGCTGGGTGAGACGCACATAGGCGGGCTGGGCGTCCCTTCCCGGCTTCATCGGCGCCGTCTCCGGATCGAAGAAGACGATGAGGTCGATGTCGCTGGAATAGTTCAGCTCGAAGGCGCCGTGCTTGCCCATGGCGAGCACGATGTAGCCGGAACCGACCTCCGCCTGTTTCGCATCGGCGGGGGCGAGGATGCCCTGGTCGGCGAGATCGCGCATCAGATGCGCCACCGCCTCCGAGACGGCGAGGTCGGCGGTCTCGGTGAGGGCGCGCGTCACCTGTTCCAGCGGCCAGACGTCGCCGATATCGGCGAGCGCCACGAGCAGGGCGACCTGGGCGCGGAAGCGGCGGAGCGCCCGCCCGACGCCCTCGTCGCTGCGCGCCTTGCGGCAGGCGGCCACGGCCTCGGCCTTGAGACGGGAGAAGCACGCCTCGGGGGCCTCCGCCAGGCAGGCGAGGAGATGGGCCGGGTCCTGGGAGGCGATGGCGCCGAGGAAGGGCGAATGGGCGAGGATGCCGGCGACCAGCGCCCGCGCCTTCGGCGGTTTCAGCGCCAGGCCGAGCGCCGCGCCGAGATCGGCGTCCTCAATGCCGCCGAGATAGTCGCCGACGCGCTTCGCCGCCGTCGCGCCTTTCGGCAGGACGGGCGCCGCGGCGAGCCTGGCGGCCAGGCTCGGGGACGAATCAGACGGGGCGATCCTGGATGCTCGGGGCATGGGCCGATCGTGGCAGACGCAGCGCCACCTTTAAACCCGGCCGGTTGTCGTCGAGGACCAGCCGCCCGCCATGGAGCCGCGCCACCGCCGCGGCGAGGCTGAGGCCAAGGCCCGAGCCGGGACGCGAGCGGCTGGTCTCCAGCCGCACGAACCGGTCGAGAACCCGGCCGCGGTCGGCATCGGCAATGCCCGGCCCGCGGTCGGCAATGGTGACGACGGCTTCGCCATCCTCGGCGGCAACCGTCACCGCCACCGCGCCGGCACCGCCGGCCGCACCGTATTTCAGCGCGTTGTCGAGGAGGTTGGCGACCACCTGGCCGAGAAGTTCGCGGTTGCCGGTGACACCCACCGGCGCGGTCGTCACGGTCAACGCCACCCCCGCCTCCTCCGCCACCGGCTCGTAGAGCTCGGCGACGCCGCGGGCGATCTCCGCGAGGTCGAGCGGCACCATGCCCTCGCGCTGGTTGCCGGCCTCGGCGCGGGCGATCATCAGGAGCGCGTTGAAGGTGCGGATGAGGCCGTCGGATTCCTCGATGATACCGGTCAGCGCGGCGCGATAGGCCGCGTCGGAGCCGCCGACCCGCAACGCCTCCTCGGCCTTGTTGCGCAGCCGCGTCAGCGGTGTCTTGAGGTCGTGGGCGATATTGTCGGAGACCTCCTTCATGCCGGCCATCAGTGCCTCGATGCGGCCCAGCATGTCGTTGACGCTGCCGGCGAGGCGGTCGAGTTCGTCGCGCGAGCCGGCGGTCGGCAGGCGGCCGGTGAGATCGCCTTCCATGATGCGGCGGGACATGTCGGTCATGGCGTCGACGCGCTTCAGCACCCGCCGCGTGACGAAATAGGCGCCGAGCAGGCCGAGCACGAGCGCCACGACCACCGACAGGCGGAAGCCGCGGCCGAAGATCTCGCGCATGCGGTCGCGCTCCTCGAGGTCGCGGCCGACGAGCAGGCGGAAATTGCCGGGAAGGCCGTAGACCTGGGCGATGGCGCGGTGCGGCCCCTCGCTCATGTCCTCGCCGGCGCGGCGATAATCCGTCTCGATCCAGCCCTGGCGAGTGAGCGTCCCGGGGGGCAGTTCGCCGATATTGCCGGCCAGCGGCAGGCCGGTGAAGGTGGTGACCAGATAGAGCGAGGCGCCGGGACGGTTGCCGCGCTCCTCGACCACCTCGACGAGGCGGCGGATGCCGCCGATCGCATATTGCTCGGCGAGCCCGCGCACCTCGGCGGTGATCGTCTCGGTCAACTGGCCGGTGAGCTGGCGCTGGGTGGCAAATCCCAGCCAGCCGATGACGAAGCCGGCGAAGAGGATGAAGATGAAGAGGTAGGCGGCGATGATCTTGAAGGCCGTGGTCGACAGCAGCGACCGGAAACGCGAGAGCGGTCGCGCCGGCTTGGCCGCCGTTCCCCCGGTCGCAGGAGCCGCCGACGCAGGAACGGGCGTCACGGGCGCACCGTATATCCCGCGCCGCGGATCGTATGGATCAGCGGCCTGTCGAAACCCTTGTCGATCTTGGCGCGCAGCCGCGAGACATGCACGTCGATGACATTGGTCTGCGGGTCGAAGTGATAGTCCCAGACATGTTCGAGCAGCATGGTGCGGGTGACGACCTGGCCGGCATTCTTCATCAGATATTCGAGCAGGCGGAATTCCCGCGGCTGGAGGATCAGTTCCTCGCCGCCGCGGCTGACGCGGTGGGACAGGCGGTCAAGCTCGAGGTCGCCGACCCGGTAGACCGTCTCGGGCGCGCCTGCCGCCCGGCGACGGGAGAGCACCTCGACGCGGGCCAGCAGTTCCGAGAAGGAATAGGGCTTGGGCAGGTAGTCGTCACCGCCAGCCCGCAGGCCCTTGACGCGGTCGTCGACCTGGCCGAGGGCGGAGAGGATCAGGGCGGGCGTCTGGCGGCCGGCGGCGCGCAGGTCGGCGATGACCGACAGGCCGTCCTTCTTCGGCAGCATGCGGTCGATGATGAGCACGTCATAGGGGCCGTCGGACGCCATGGCGAGGCCGTCCTCGCCGTCGGCGGCGTGGTCGGCGACATGCCCCGCCTCCCGGAAGGCCTTGACGAGATAGGACGCCGCCTCGCGGTCGTCCTCGATGATCAGAATCCGCATGGTGGTCATGGTACACGGGCTCTCGGGGACTTTGCGAGACGGCGGCCGTCGAAACCCCACGAAAAACGGGGCGGCCGGACATGGAGTTCCGACCGCCCCGCGCGAGATGACCCCGTCCGGCGGGGGGCGACTGGGGTTGCCGGCGCGGGATCACTCGTGAGTAGCTGCCGGCGCCGGAAAGGTTCGACGCCGGCGACGATTTTCGTCAGCTCGGGTTGAGCGGGATGGCGACGAAGCGCTGTCCCTCGCCCGAGCGGAGCCGGATCAGCGCCGAGCGGCGGCCATCGGCCCGTGCGGCGGTGAGGGCATCGCGCATGTCGCGCAGCGAGGCGACCGAGCGGCCGGCCACGTCAAGGATGACGTCGCCGGGGCGGATGCCGCGCTGGGCGGCGGGCCCGGCGGGGTCGACCTCGGTGACGACCATGCCCTCGCCGCGGCCGGCCGGTTCGACCGACATGCCGAGGCGCGGAGAGGTCGGTGCCGTCTCGGGCGCCGCCTCGCCGCGGGAGCCGCGGCGGGGGTTGGCCAGCGCCGCCTGGTCATCGCCCGGCAGGCGGCCGAGGGTCAGCGGCAGGGCGCGTTCGGCACCGTCACGCAGGACGGTCAGACGCACCGTGGTGCCGGGACGGACCGCGCCGATGCGGCGGGTGAGTTCGCGGGCATCGCGGACCGGCTGGCCGTCGACGGCGACGATGACGTCGGACGGCTTGATGTCCGCGCTCGCCGCGGGGCTGCCCGCCTGGACGCCGGCGACGAGGGCGCCCTCGGCCTTGGGCAGCTTGAGGCTCTCGGCGATCTCGGGCGTGATCGCCTGGATCTGCACGCCGATCCAGCCGCGGGCGACGGAGCCGCCCTCGCGCAGCGCCGCGACGACGGTCTGCGTCGTCTCGGAGGGGATGGCGAAGGCGATGCCGACATTGCCGCCGGAGGGCGAGAAGATCGCGGTGTTGACGCCGATGACCTCGCCGTTGGCGTTGAAGGTCGGGCCGCCGGAATTGCCGCGGTTCACCGCCGCGTCGATCTGCAGGAAGTCGTCATAGGGGCCCGAGCCGATGTCGCGGCCGCGGGCCGAAACGATGCCGGCCGTGACCGTGCCGCCGAGACCGAAGGGATTGCCGACGGCGAGCACCCAGTCGCCGATGCGCGGGGCATTGGCGGCGAAGCGCACGAAGGGGAAACTCGTGCCCTCGGCCTTCAGGAGGGCAAGGTCGGTGCGCGGGTCGGTGCCGACCACCTTGGCCTTGATGGTCCGGCCGCTGTCCATGACGATGTCGGCCTCGGTGGCGCCGCGCACCACGTGGTTGTTGGTGACGATGTAGCCGTCGGCCGAGATGAAGAAGCCGGAGCCCTGCGACATGCCGCGCGGACCGCCGGGACCACCCGGGCCGCGGGGACCGCCGGGACCGCCGGGACCGCCGAAGCGCGGGTCACCGCGGAACTGCTCGCCGAAGCGGCGCATGAAGCGCTCCATCTGGCCGTTCTCGTCCTCGTCGAGGCCCGGCTGCTCGCGGTAGCTCGTGGCCTGCGGCGCGGCCTGGGTGACGCGGACCGAGACGACGGCGGGCTTCACCCGCTCGACGACGTCGGCGAAGGACATGGGGGCGGACTGGACGCCCTGGGCGGTGGCGCTGGCGACGAAGGGCGCGCGGGTGGGCTGCAGGGAGAGGGCGCCGGCACCGACGGCGAGAACGGCGACGGTGCCAAGAAGGGCGGCGCGCATGCGGGACGTCATGGGGGATCTCCAAGGGATCGCGGCACACGGGGGTGGTGCCGCCTATGGAGGTGACCATGACGCAGGCCGGATTACGCGATCCTGACGGGAACATTACATCTTCGTAAGGTCCGCGGCGGCCCGGGCGGCCGCGCCCGACGGCTGCCCGCTCAGGGCTTGAGGGCCGCCTCGAGCCGGGCCTTTTCCTCGTCGGTGAGCGGCAGCGGCGCGGTGACCACCGCGACCCGCCGGCGACGGACCGCGACGAGGAGATAGGCGATGCCGGCGAGGAGAAACGCCAGAGGCGCAATCCACAGCACCGCCGTGTGCCAGCCGAAGCGCGGGCGCAGCAGCACGAACTCGCCGTAGCGGGCGACGAGGAAATCGATCACCTGGCGGTCGCTGTCACCCGCCGTCAGGCGCTCCCGAACAAGGACCCTGAGGTCGCGCGCCAGCGGCGCGTCGGAATCGTCGATGGCCTGATTCTGGCAGACCATGCAGCGCAGGTCCTTGCTCAGGGCCCGGGCGCGCTCCTCCAGCCGGGGGTCGGACAGCCGCTCGCCGGGCATGACCGCGAGGGCCGGGGTCGCGGCCATCAGGACGGCGAGAGCGAGGGCCGGGAGACGCATCGCCCCTACTCCGCCGGCTGGACGGTGGCGGCGACGCGGCGGGCCGAGGGCTTGGGCGCGCCGACCCGCAGGCGCCGGTCGGACAGCGAGAGCAGGCCGCCGAACATCATCACCAGGGTGCCGATCCAGATGAGCAGGACCATGGGCTTGTAGAAGAAGCGCAGGGCGATCGAGCCATCCGTGCCGGGATCGCCGGGCGAGACATAGAGCTGCGACATGCCGCGCGTCTTCAGCGCCGCCTCGGTGGTCGGCATGGCCCGCGCCGTATAGACGCGCTTGGCCGGTTCCAGCGTGCCGGCATCGACGCCGCCCTCGCGGACCGTCAGCCGGGCGACGAGGTCGCGGTAGTTCGGCCCCTCGACCGGGACGAGACCCTGCAGCGTGATGTCGTAGCCGGCGACGGCGATGCTCTCGCCGGGCCGCATCTGCACGATGGTCTCCTGCTTGTAGGCGGTCTCGCCGACGATGCCGAGCAGCATGACGCCGACGCCGGCATGGGCGATGGCGGCGCCCCAGGCGGCGCGCGGCAGGCCGCGGGCGCGGGCGAGGCTGGTGGCGGCGGGGGCGCGGAAGAG
>CALRLZ020000024.1:0-62838 GCA_943368975.1 Archangium gephyra | reverse complement strand
GGCGAGGTCGGCGGTCTTCGCCCCGGCCTCATGCTCCTTCAGCACCGCGATGATCTGTTCCTCAGTGAACCTTGCTCGCTTCATCAGTCCGTCCTCGTCAGGGCCGGACTCTAACTCCGCGTGGAGGAAAATCTCAGTGGCAGGTCAGCTCCATCCTACTTGGAAGTTGGAGCCTCCGGCAAAACCGGGGCGGTTCAGACCAGCGAAGGTCAACAAGTTCAATGGCGGCCTGTTCGCGCCCGATCCTGCACTCGATGCCCTCAAGATACCCAACAGCATCTTCTACCGGCCTGGGCAGGGGCAGAACGAGGCGAGCCTGTTTTCACATACCGACACCCTCCTCTACCTCTGCGCTTCCTACAACTACGCGTCGTCCTGGGCGCCGGGCCTGAAGCGCGCGCCGCTGAAGGATCAGTCCGGCGGGGAGGGTTTGGCGAAGAGTAGCCTCGGCCTCTACACGCTGGGGCGCATCTTCGAGCAGTCCATTACCGAACTGGAAATCCTTGAGGCGGAGGCCGATGGTCGCCTGTCCGTCAATGATATCTCGAAGCGCAAGCGAGATGGCGTGTACTACACGCCCGAATGGGTGGTGGAGCGCATCATCGATGAGACGCTTACTCCTAGACTCGACGAGATCAAACGCGAGTGCGGGTGGGCGGCTGGCGAGTTGCCAAACCTTGACGCGCTAGACGCTTATGAAGCCCGTTTGAAGGCCTTCAAGGTCGTCGATCCGGCCTGCGGCTCGGGCGCGTTCCTGATAACTACCCTGAGGTATCTGGTCGATAGTTGGCGCGTGGTTCGCGATATACGGGCGCAACTCTCTCGCGTCGCCGACGGGCGGTCCAAGGCGCCGTCGAAGGTGATGCCGGACATGGACGATGACCGATTGATCCGGAGCGTCATCGCAAACAATATCTATGGCGTCGATATCAATCCGGCCTCCGTGGAGATCGCGCGCCTTGCGCTTTGGCTCCACACCGCCAGTGGTGACCGTCCGCTCTCGACGCTTGACGCGTCGGTGCGCGACGGCAACAGCCTGATCGACGACGGCTTCTTCAACGGCCAAATCGACCTTGCCCTCTATGACGCGGAAGCGCGGGAGCGGGTGAACGCATTCGACTGGTGGGCCGCATTCCCGGAGGTAGAGGGGCAAGGCGGGTTCGACGCGGTGGTTGGCAACCCGCCCTATGTGAAGCTTCAGAACTTTAAGCGGGTTCATCCGGACATGGCGCAATACCTGCGGGCCGGGCCGAAGGGGCTTGACGCACCGCCTTACGTCAGCACGCGGACCGGAAACTTCGATCTCTACCTGGCCTTCATCGAACGCGGCGTGGCGCTCCTGAATGATAACGGGCGGCTCGGCTACATCGCGCCTAGTCTTTGGACCGTGACGGAAAATGGGGCGGGACTGCGCGCCTTTGTGGCGAAGAACCGGACCCTTGATCGCTGGATCGACTTCCGTGCGCACCAGATATTCGACGAGGCGACGACCTACACGGCACTAATGTTCTTTACCAAGCGGGCGAACGACGCAGTTCGGATCGTGACCGCGCCCGACGGCGTCATCCCTGCGGACGCGTTCGCTAACAACAACGCGGCGCTGCCTTATGCGCGGCTGTCCTATCACAACCGCTGGCTGATGGTGACCGGCCCGGAGAGGGATCTGATTGACCGGCTCGCTGCTACCTGCCGTTCACTTGGCGACCCGATGGTGACCGCGAACGTGTTTGTTGGCCTCCAGACGAGCGCTGACTCAATTTACCACATGGAGCGCATCGGACCTGGCCGGTTCCGTTCCTTCGCCGACCCTGACCGCAAGAAAGGCTACGAGGTAGCAATCGAAGACGCGTTGATGAAGCCGCTTGTCTCCGGGGTGGAGGCGAAACGCTACCAGACGCCGACTACCAACACATACATTTTGTTCGCGTACAGCCTCGGCGAAGACGTCACGTTGATCGAGGCGGAGAAAATGGCGCGGCAATATCCCAATGCGTGGGCCTATTTGCGAACCTACGAAGCGATGCTGCGCCGGCGGGAGGCGAAGCTCGACAAAAAGACGGGCGACTTCGAGCTCGACGACAAGGGGGTACCCGTCCATGCGCCCTTCAACGATAACGATTGGTATCGCTTCGGTCGTCATCAGAACCTCGACAAGCAGCAAACGCCGAAGCTGATCGTTGGGCAGACTGTTCCAAGCCTTCGCGTGTGCTTTGATGACACGGGGTCTGTCTACCTCAACAATGTCCGTGTGAACGGCATTCTGCCTGCCAAAGGTGTGGACGCGTGGTTTCTTCTAGGCGTTCTCAATACGAAGGTTGCGGACTTTGTCTTCCGCCGGATCGCGAAGGTGAAGGATGGTGGCTTCTACGAGGCGAACAGACAGTTCATCGAACCGCTTCCGATCCCCGAAGCCTCCGACGCGGTGAAGGCGGATGTTGCCACCAAGGCGTGCGCGCTCCAGCAGGCGCATACGCGTCGGCGCGACCTGCTTGGGTTGATCGCCGCTCGGCTGAAATCTCTGCGCCCGCGCGCCAAGCCTGCGACCTGGCTCTTCCCGACCATCAAGACCAAGTTAGAGTGGGAGAAGGACGCGCCAAAAGGCCTCGACGCGGTCGAGCGAGCCGCCTTCGCCGACAAGCGCTTCGCCGACGCCGTCGCTGCGGCGGAAGAGGCCGTCGGGGAACGCCTTAAGCCGGGCGTGACACTCGAGGCCACTTTTGCCGAGGGGGAACTGACCCTCACGGTCGATGGGGTGCCAGTGATCTCCGGCATCTTCCTCGACGACGCGGCGGGTTCTTTCGTCCTCGCTCAATGGCGGGTTCTGTCAGCCTCGTTCACCGTGACGGAGAAGTCTACGGGTAAGTCCCTATGCGACGCGCTTCGAAAGCTGGCCGACGCGGAAGCGTCCAATGCGGCGGCCCAGCTGATGACCTACCAGGCCGAACTCACGATTCTCGATGGGTCCATCCGGGCTCAGGAAGCGGCCATGAACGCTGCCGTATACCAGCTATATCGGCTGACGGAGACCGAGCGAGCATTAGTGGAAGGAGGGTGAGCGGCAGGGTCACGGCCCTTGATCGTGTCGAAATAGAGTGTTACATATCAATCAACGTTCGATGTAAGAAATGTCACAGCATGGCTAACGGTCTATTCGTCGCCTACTACCGGGTCAGCACCGAGGATCAAGGCCGATCCGGATTGGGGCTCGAAGCTCAACGAGCGAGTGTCCACAGGTTCCTCAATGGCGGGGACTGGAGCCTCGCCGGAGAGTTCACGGAGGTGGAAAGCGGCGGCAAGAGTGACCGTCCGATGCTGAGGGAGGCGATGCGGGCCTGCCGAGTGCATCGAGCTACCCTCGTGATTTCCAAGCTGGACCGGCTTTCAAGGGATGCCCATTTCCTGTTCGGGCTTGAAAAGGCCGGCGTGGATTTCATCGCGGTGGACAATCCTCACGCGAACCGGCTCACCATCGGCATCATGGCCGTCATCGCTGACGAGGAGCGCAGGGTCATCTCGGAGCGCACCAAGGCAGCTCTTGCGGCTGCGAAAGCGCGCGGCCGTCAACTAGGCGGCTACAGGGGCACCGTCATTGCCGCAGAGACCCGCGAGAAGGCCTTGATTGCCAAGAATGCCGCGGTGAGGGGGCGTGCTGCGGACCTCGCGCCAGTCATTGAGGAATTGATGTCTTCGGGCCTTTCGTCGCTGCGCGAGATTGCGGCAGGGCTCAATGCCCGTGGTGTTCCCACCGCCACTGGTCGCGGGGTGTGGCAAGCGACCCAGGTCCGACGCCTTATGGACGCGATGACCCGAAAATGAGCTGTCGGAGTTAACGTCGGCTTCGCGCCTCTGAAGCCGACATAACATCAGACCGGCGCGCTTCCCGGAACCGGGCATTCCTTGCAGGATTTTCGCCCATGCCGGCTTAGCCCGACCTCAGATATAGCTGCCCGAAAGCCGTTGCTCCTGGAGAGCTTCCACCGCGTTTGGAAAACCGCGTCAGCTTTCTCGGGCCAGCGCGTCGATCGCTTGGGCGAGTCCGCGGAGAGAGAACGGCACCGTTACGTCGCGGCCCGCTCCCTCCTGGAAGATAATGCGGCCGCCTTCGGTCCGCGCGCGCAATTGATTCAGGACAGGAGCGGGAATATCCAGATCGGCCAAGCAGGCTCCGGGCAAGCAGCGGCGCCACGGCAACTCCAGCACCGGCGGCTCGTTCTCCGCAGCGAGGAGCTTAACCGTAGACGGGAAGCTCGCATTTGGCGGCAACACGACCACAAGGCGCAGGGTCCGGCCTTGCTCGGGTCGGCCGATCGCGATCTGGGCCAATGGCTGAGCTTGGCCCTGTGCCTGAATGGTTTGCAGGACCTCGCAGGATCGGCGCGCCTGGGCACCCTCTCCGTGCCGTACGCAGCGCAGCGACCAGTCGCCGAACGTGGCTATGGTTTGCTGAGGCTCGGCGGCGACTGGCGCAGGCGTTGAAGGAGCGGAGGGCTGTGGAGCCGGCTGCGGTGGGCGTCCCTGCGCGGTGGCCGCAACGGAGAACAACACAACGGCTGCGGCCGTTATCAGGAGCGGGTTCGGTCTGGTCAGCATCGGATCAGCGTTGAGGGGTTTTCGGTGGGTGCGAGGGTCGAAAGTGTCTCGGCTGGCCTGATCGCCAAGACGGAGCTATGGAGCCGCGGGAGGGTGGCGGCTATCACGATTTCAGAAACGAAGCGAGGCATTGACGTTGATGCGCCATTCGTCGGGCCTCAGGCGGTTGTCGTCGAACTGCCGTGCGGCTTCAACGCCTATTTCGGCCGAGCGCGCGGCTTCGATCGGCACTGCGAAGCGGGCACCGAGCCCAATCGCATTTGCGCTCAAGACCTTCGCTTCAGCTGCGGTCGGGCGCACGTTGATTACCTGACCTCGCGCCGCAAAGAGGTAGGGCGTGGTCACGACCCCCGCGAACAGCGCGCCGGCGTCGTAGAACATCTCCGCGCGCGCCAGCCAGCCATGGTCGCCGACAAAGGCGCCGGTGTCGAAAGCTGAGAGCGCGCGGGGCCCGCCCAGTGAAAAGCGTTCGGCGTTGAGCAAGGGCCCCGACAAGGCCCGTTGCGCGCGCCCCGACAGCTCGAGGCCGAAGCCCCGGCCAAGCTGCTGCACAAGTCGCAGCCGCAGCTCGAGCTTGGCGAAATCATCGCGCGCGCCGAGACGGGATAGCGGATTGAGCGCCGGCGCCGAGGCAGGCGAACGGCTTCCTAGTCCGCCGATCCCGCGCGACAGGTCCGCGCCGACCGCAATCAGCGTGCCCGTATCGACGACTACCCGGGTCCAATCGAGCCCCAGCCGCAGCGCCCGCGTGCGATCAGTGTACAGCGGCGCGTTGTCGAACGTGGGCGCGACTTGCCGCTCCTCGGTCGCGTCGAAGCTCAAGCGCGCGACCAGCGTGTTCAGCCGCGTCCGCACGAGCGGCTGGCTTAGCCTGAGCGAGAGCCGGGTGAAACTTGCCCGTGTTGGCAGCTGCGACGGGCTAACGCGCGGAACCGTGTCGGAGTAGAGCGCATCGGCATTGAGCACGAGGCCCTCGATTCCGATTGGCATCGCGAAGCCGCCGCCAAAAACGCGGCGCGGGCTGTCTTTCGTTACAAAGCCGAAGCCTGGAGCACCACCAACCTGCGCATAGAATTGCTCGCCATAACCGAAAGCAGAGTTAAGGCGCGCGCTGGCCGTGATGCTGGACGTGCCGAGCACGCGGCTTGCTGCGTTGTCGCCAGTGAGGTCGCCGGTCAACACGCGGTGGTCGCCCGTGAAAGCGAGCCTGACAGCGCCGGGTTCAGTGCCGGGCGTAAGCACGGTGCGCAATGTCAGCCCTGGAACCTCAGCCGCCAGCAAGAGCCGACGCTCGAACGAGCTTAGCAAAAGCCGCCGTTGCCCAACGACGGACGTCGTCAGTTGCGCGACGCGGGCTGCGACATGCGGCGGCAGGCCCGAAGTATCGACCGCTTCGACGTAGCCATGAACGACCCGCATGATGAGTTGGCCGCCGGGCCGCACCGTCTGGGGCGGAACCACCACGCGGGTCAGGAAAAAGCCGCGCTTTGCATAGGCAGCCTCAATGCGGGCGGCGGCTTCGTAGACCTCGCTAACCTTGACCGTTCGTCCCCGGAGCGGAACAATCTCGCGCTCGGCTGCCTCGGCGATTTCAGGGTCGCCATTGGTAAGCACCACGTCGCCCAAGCGCAGATTGATGGCGTCGGCGCCAGCCGGAGCACCAGATGCGGCGGCCGTGGGCGCCGGCAGCGCCACGCCCATCGGCGTGCGCGAAATGGACGGCGCGGGGCTCGCCGGCGCCAGCAGACCTGGAGAGGTGGACGCCTGCTGCGCGTGAGTGGGAAGAGCGGAGCCCACGACAGCCACGAACGCCGCGAGCGGCAGCTGCAGCCTCATGGGCTGGCCTCGCAAACCAGGATGCCGCGGGAATCGAGGAAACAAGACGTTCCACCTCCACTGCGAAGAGGTGATGAAGCGTGAAGTGATCGGCCGCTAGCGTCGAACCGAGGCGGACTATCCATGAGGCCGTCGAGCACGTCCGTCGCGAAAAGGCGCGACGGGGCCAAGGGCCACGAAACGAAAATGTTCGGAGAGGGCATGCCGAGCGCTGGACCCGTCGGTGTAGGCGCAATCGTGAAGCGGCCGTTCACGAAGGTCACAACGTAGTTTGGTCCGAATTCCAGCGAGCCGCGACCGATTGCATAGACGCCTACGGTCTCTCCGGGCTGCCTCGATGGAACTCCCGCAAACGCGTCGCCGTCAACCAGCCGGCCAGCCACAATTGAGAAGGTCAAGGTAGGATCGGGTGCGCCCACAACCTTCACGACGTCGGTGGCGGCGATCGTGATCGAGCGGGCCGTCACGGCGAGGTTCGCGCCCTGATAGGTCACCGCATAGTTGCCCGATGCGGCCAGCGTGCCCTGCGTGATGGCGTAGGTCCCGACCCCGGAGGCCGTCGTGGCGGAGGTCGCCAACGCCCCGCTCAGCGCGTCGCTCCCCACGAGCCCGCGGCCGCCGACCTGCCAGCTCAGCACCGGGTTGGCGTCGCCGTAGACGCGGCTCTGCGCATCCGCCGTGATGGTGATCGGACGCGCCGTGACCGTCAGCGCGCCGGCCGTCGGCGAAACTGCGAGCGCGTAGCCGCCGCTCGCCGAGAGCGTGCCGAGCGCCGCCGTTATGGCGTATGGCGAGCCCGCCACGCCCGCGCCGACGGCCGTCCCGGTCGACGTCATGCTCGGCGTGCCCGTCAGCACATTGGCCAGCGTGTCGCCCAGAAATGCCCCGGCCACGCCCGCCTGGAGGCCGGTGATCGTGTAGGCGGCCGCTACCGCGGCAGAGCCGTCGTCGCCATAGGTCTTGGAAGTACTGCCCGCCGCGAGGGTCAGCGTCGGCTGCAGCGCGAAGACATAGCGGTTGCCTGTGGCCGAGACGCTCGCGCCCGCCGCCGTGTTCCAGATGGCCGTGTTCCCGCTGTCCAGTCCGCCGAACGAGCTAACGGCCGGGCTCGACGCGTAGACGAGCCAGCGCCCACCCTGATCCGTCGCCGTCACCGCGGACGCGCCGGCGGTGTTGGTGAAGCCGGCCGCGCTGGCGAGCACGGGGCTTGCGCCGGAGACGGCTGCGTTCAAGGTCAGCGCGCCGCCCGCCGAGAGCGAGACCGCGCCGATGGCGGTCACGCCCATGGTCGCGGAGCCAGCGGCGTTAGACACGGAGCCGATCGTGAGCGCGCCCGACGTGGCGAGCGACAGCGACCCGGCGTTGGCCGCCGCCGCGCCGATCGTATTGCCCGCGTTGGTCAGCGTGACGTCGCCGCCGGTGGCGACAAGGGCGGAGGCCCCGAGCGCCGCGCTCTGGGTCACGCTTGCGCCCGATAGCGCGAGCGTCCCGGTGATCGTCAGCGCCTGGTTGAAATCGAAGCTCGCGGCGGACGAGGTGATCTGCCGATTGGCGAACGTCAGCGCGGCGGCCCCTGTCCCCGTGACGGTCGCGCCATAGGCCGTGTCGAGCGCCGACAGCGTGGCGATCCCCGTCCCAGGCCGATCGATCCGCCAGCCGCCGGAGAGGTTGACGCCCGTCTGGTTGGGCGCGGCGGCCGTGTAGGTGGAGGGCAGGAATGTCGCCGAGCTCGCCGCGCCGGTCTGAGCGTTGGCGGTCGTGAATGCGACGAGGTTCGTCCCGTTCGGCACGGACCCGGCCGCGCCGAACACGTACCAGGCGCCGTTCGCGCCGGTGGCCGCACGGCCGAACAGGCTCCCGCCGGAGACGACGGAGACGGTCACCGGGCCATTGGCGCCCGACGCGGCCGGCGTCGCGCCGGCGTCGGTGTAGGCCGTGCCCGACACCGCCTGCACGCCGCCGGGGAAGCGCCAGGCGAGATAGGGGTAGAGCCCGCCCGTTCCGCCGGCGAACGCCGCGCTGAGATTGCCCGCGTCCGTCAGCGCGCCGGTCACGCCCGTTCCGGTGAGCGCGGCGCCTTGCAGTTGGGCGGTGGTCAGCCCGACGACGTTGACGCCCGCGGTGCCCGACCCAAGCGCTTGCGTGCGGCCGCTGGTCCCTATGTCCCAGAAGGAGTTGTTCAGGGCGCCGTTGAAGGACGCGCCGACGAGCCCCCCGGCGAACCCACCGGCGCCAGCGACCGCGACCCCGGTCGCGTAGGACTGGTTGACCTGGCCGCCGTTGGAGCCGACCAGCCCGCCGGAAATGCCATTGGCTTCCGTGAGCGTCATGCCCGTGGCGTAGGACAAGGATATCGTGCCCGTATTGCCGCCGACCAGACCGCCGGCCGAGCCGCCGCTGCCGCCGACGAGTGCCGCGCCGGTGGCGTAGGACTGTGTGACCAAGCCGCCGCTGGTGCCGACGAGTCCGCCGACCGTGCTCCCGTCGCCCGCGCGGACGAGGCCCGTCGCATAGGACTGGCTGATCGTGCCGCGATTGAGACCGACGAGACCGCCGACGCGGTCGCCCCCGGCCGCGCCCATCGCCGAAGTGTCGGCCCACGACCGAAGGATTGTGCCGTCGTTGACTCCGACCAGACCGCCGACCGCCGCCGACCGGTTGTCGACGGCGTTGGTAATGGCGCCGCCCGTCGAGGAAGCATTCACGATCAGGCCGCCCCGGTTAATAGCGACGAGCGTGCCGGCCCCCAGAACGACGTTGACTGTCTGGGCATTGATTGTCGGATTGATCAGGCCGACATCGCGGAGCGTGGCGGTTGCGTAGCTTCCGCCGCTCCAAACGTCGAAGAGGCCGGGACCCGTGTTTTGGTAGAAGCTGCTCCCGCCGGTCATCGAGACGTTCGAGATTGTATTCCCGAGCCCGTTAAAGATGCCGGCGATGATCAGCTGCTCGCCGCCGCCGGCGGCGTCGACCGGCTGCGCGAGCGCGATACGGCGCGCGCTGCCTTCCCGAAGGTTCGGTGGATTGCCGTCGAGGACGGGAGAGCCTTGCCCGCCGCCCATCCACGACGCCATCTCGGCGTAGCTCCGCAGCAGCCGGTAATCCTCGCCGTTGATGGTCAGGCGCTGGTTGGCCGTCGATCCGCCCGTGTCGGCGAGGAAGCGCAGCGAGCGGCCGGCGCCGAAGCTCAGATCGGTGGGGTTGGCGGCGTTATAGGCGAGCGAGACCTGGCCTGCCCCCGTCACGCGCATGTCGGCGTCGACCGTGAGCGCCCCGGACGCGAAAAATCCCGCTGCTCCCCCGCCGGAGACGGTCACCGCCCCGCCGACAGTGATCGGCTGGAACTGGTCGGAGCGAGCGGTGAAGACCCCGCCGCTGTCCACCGCGAGGGGTGCGTTCAGGCTCAGGCTGCCGCCGGCGGAGAGCGCCAGTGCGCCAGCGTCGCGCACAGCGAGCGGGGCCGAGATGGTGAGAGGCCGCCCGGCCGGCGTGCTGACGGCGAGCGCCGCGCCGCCGGCCAGCGTCAGCGGCTGGTCGATGGTGAAGGCTCCCGCCGCGCGCAGGCCGAGGCCCTGCGCCGCCCCGATCGCCGCCGCTGCGGCGGGCACGGTGGTCGCCGCCAGCGCGTCCGCGCGCGCAGCGGCGAGCGTCGGGATCGTGGGGTCCGCGAGCGACGTGGCGGATGTCGAGACCGTGACGCTGCGGCTCAGGATGTCGACGCCGCCCGTCGCGACGCCCGCCACGGTCCCGCGCGCGACCGCGGCGCTCGAGCCTTGCGCGACATAGGCGACGAAGGGCGCGCCGGTTGCGAGAGTCCCTGCCGGGACGAGCGTGTAGAAATAGCCGTTCGCCCCGGCTGTGACGCTGGGCAGGCTCGTCGCGCCGGACGCCACGCCGATGGTGATCGGGGCCGGCGAGAAACGCATGCCCTGTCCCGGCAAGCCCGTGATCGTGCCGTTCGTCGGCGACCCGATCTCGGTCGCGTCGCGCTGGACCGTGCCCGAGATGGCCTGCACGCCGTTGGGGAAGAACCAGGCGAGATAGGGATAGAACCCGTTCGCGCCGCCAGCGAAGGCCGGGCCGAGGCGCCCGGCGTCGGTGATCGAGCCACCGCCCGGCAGCGGGTCGAGGCCCTGGAGCTGGCGTGTCGTCACCGACGTACCCCCGCCGCCCTGGCCGCTAATCGCGGGGTCGAAATAGGCGGCGGCCGTGCCTCCGCCAAAGCCGATGAGCCCCCCAACCATGTACCCGAACGAAAAGCCTCTCGGCGCCGACACCAGGCCCGTCGCGAAGGACCGCTCGACCGATCCGCCGGTGTTGTCACCGACGAGCCCGCCCATGACGACGTAGCCTCTCAAGTCCGGAACTGTGACCGAGCCCATGGCGTAGCTGTCGCCGACATAGCCCGCGTTCTCGCCGACGAGGCCGCCGAGCGGGCCGAGCCCGGTCACGGCGCCCGTGGCGTAGGACTGGGTGATGACGGTCGTCGTGTTGGCGGCGTTGGCCGCTCCGGTGTTGCGGCCGACGAGGCCGCCGGCGCCCCAACTGGCGGACGTGCCCGTAACATCGCCACTCGCCCTGGAGAGTTCGATCCGCCCGCCGAAGTCATTGAGGCCGACGAGGCCCCCAACGGTTGCCCCCTGGACGGCGCCCGTCGCCTCGGAGGCCCTGACGATCGCGGAGCCGCTGTTGACGCCGACCGCTCCGCCGGCGTTCCCGCCGATGACCGCGCCCGAGGCGCGGGCGACATCCACCACGCCGACCATGTTGCGGCCAACGACGCCGCCGGCCGACGCCGCGCTCACGTCGCCCGACGCCCACACATTGCGCACCAGCGCATCGGTCCCGTTCGAGCCGTCATTCGTGCCGACCAGTCCGCCCGCGTCCGCCGAGCCGACCACGGTCGCGCTCGATCTCGCGTTGAGCACGACGCCCCAGTTCGTCCCTGCGAGCGCGCCCGCGCTCGAGCCGCCGCCGGTCGCCTCAATGCGGCCGCCGGCGAGCGCAATGTCGCGCACCACGCCGCCGTTGACGCCCACGAGGCCGACGGAACCGCCGCCGGTGATCGTCAGGTTGGAGATCGCGTTGCCAAGGCCCGTGACGATGCCGAAGAAGCCGGTCGGCCCAAACACCGGCCCCGCATAGATCGTTCCGCTCGCGTCAAGCGGCCCGGCTAGCGCGTAGCGGCCGGAGAAGCTCGGGTCGCCGTCGCCGATCGCCTGCACGTCGGCCATCGAGCGGAGCAGCGTGTAGCTCTCGCCGTTGATGGTCAGCGCCTGGCTCGCCTGCGCGGCGTTCGGCTGGAAGACGATCGAGCCGGACCCGCCCGGCCGCGAGCCCCCGAAGGTGATCGCCGGGACGGTGAAGAAGCCGTCAATCGTGGTGAAGTCGTTGCGCGCCGCGAGCGACACGGCGCCGCCGCCCGTGACGGTGATCGGCGCGTCGATCACAATCGCCCCGGCCGCCGCGAGGCTCAGGCCGCCGCTCGCGCCGCCATGGGTGATGGCCGCGTTGACGCGGATGTCGCGGGCCGCGTTCAGCGTCAGCATCGTGTTCGCGGTCCAGCTGAGCGGCGACGCGACCGTGATGTCGCCCGGCTGCGTGCCCGAGGAGCCCGTCGAAACCGTGACGTTCGCGGCTGACAGCGCCGCCAGCAGCGTCGTGGCGTTGATGACGGAATCGTTGCCATTGGCTGTGAAGCCGGCGCCGGTGGTCTGCGCGCCCGCCGAGATCGTGATGTCGTAAGGATCGAGCAGCAGATCGCCGGTGCGGCCCAAGGGCGCGCGCAAGTCGGCGAAGCCTTGATAGCTCAAAAGCGCCTTGCCAGAGACCTCGACGAAACCGCCATTCCCTCCCCGCGGCCCACCGCGGGCGCCGATGTTCCCGGAGAAGCTCGTCTCGCCGTCCGACCACAGGATGACTCGGCCGCCATCACCCCGCGCGGCGGCGTCGGCCGTGATTAGGGTCGCGGCGTCGACAGTCAGCGTGCGGGCGGTGGGCAGACCAGCCCCGCCCTGCAGTTCGCCGCCGATGCGGATCGCGCCGCCGCCCACGCCGCCATCAGCGCTAACGCGCGCGCCGGAGAGCGCGATGTCGCGGCCGGTGATCGTGACCGAGCCGCCGCGCGCAGATGTCGCGCCGTTTGCCGCGATGCGACCTGTGATCGCGACCTGCCCACCGGGCCCGCCGGCGACGACGACCGCGCCGGCGCCGCGGGACGTTGTGCGCGCCACAGTCGTCTGGCGCGCCGCGCTCCTCGTGCCCGCCGCGGTCTGCGTCGCAGCGCGCGGCTTCGTGGCCGCGCCCCCGGCTCCGAAAGTGACGGCCCCGCCCGGCCCGCGCGAGACCGCGCTCGCCTCGACCGCGCCGGTGACGCGGATCGCCGCGCGCGCCACGTCGGCGGAGGTCGCCGCCCGCATCTCCACGCGCCCGCCATTGGCCCGGATGCGGCCCGCATGATTGATGAGCGCGCGAGCCTTGTCGGGGTCATTCGACGGCGACTCGACCGTGAGGAAGCCGTCGCCCTCGACATCGACCCGCACCCGCTCGCTGGCCGCGAGCCCGACCCGGCCGCCGGGCGCGACGATCACGCCCGTGTTCTCTACCCGGCCGCCGATGAGCACCGCGTCGCCGCCGCGGCTGACCCTAATCGTGCCAGCGTTGCGGACGGTGGCGGACGCACCTTGGCCCTGGAAGCTGAGGTTGCCGCGATTGAAGTCGTCATCAGAGATGCCAAGCGTGGAGGCCGTGAAGCTCTGGGCCGAGACCCGCCCTGATGACGTGATCTCGATGCCGTTCGGGTTGACGAGGTAGACGCGCCCGTTGGCGCTCAACGAGCCTGCGATGTCGGATCCCGCCGATCCGGTCACGCGGTTGAGGATTGCGGCGTTGGGGCCGGGCTGCTGGATGGTCACCGAGCCGCCCTGGCCGATCGAGAAGCCCTGCCAGTGGACGATCGCCCGGTCAGAGCCTTGCCTGATCGTCAGCGAACCGTTCGCCGCCGGCCCGATGCTGGCCGAACCCGACGCAAGGGCACCGCCCGTCGGCAGGACTTGCGCCGCCGCCGACCGCACGAGCAGCAGCTGCGCCACCAGGAGCGCCACGCAAGACGCGCTGGCGAGAAGCGCTGGTCGCAATCGCGCCCGCGTTTTCCTGTCCGTGGCGTCGCCAGCCATCAAACTCATGTTAATTCCGACACGACGCGGACCCTAGTCACGCATTGTTCACGCATTGTTACGGTACGACGCTAACAAGCGCGGCAAGTCTCGTCTACGGCCAAATTTGGTACGATTGTGGCGACTGGCCCAAGAGTTACCGATCCACGAGTTGACAGGATGTTCGCTCGCGGCCACTGAGGTTCACACAGTCTTCTTACGTCTTGAGCAGCATGGTTATCACATCGTTCACCGGTGCCGACTTCAACCGAGAGCGATTACGAGCGGCGACGCGCCAGGTGCGCGCGCATGAGGCTTTTCCGGTCGCGCTGGCTCAATTCTGCGCACTGGTGCCGTCGAGCTTCGCGGCCGGGGCTGCGGCGAACCGGTTGATGGGGCAAGCCGGGCGCTTCGCCATGATGAGCCTCGTCATCGCGCTCGGCGCCCGCCATCGCGACGGGCTCGACCCCGAGCCGGTCACTGTCGCGAGGCTCGCGCGCATCCTCGGTCGTCGCCGGCTCGCGAGCCGCAATCGCACCTACGCCATGGCCGCCTTTCTGCACGACACCGGTGCGATCGCCATTGACGGCGGCTCCGGCGTCGGCGACCTGCGCATGCGGCCAGTCAAGCCCACAGAGCTGTTGATCCGCCAGGCCGCAAGCTGGCTGGCCAACAGTCTGCCTCCTGTTGCTCTCGTCACCCAGCTTCCGGCGCCAGCGGAGCAACTCGCTGCCGAACAGTCGTTCGTCGAACGCTTCTTGCAGGACATGATCGCGCCTTATCTCGCTGCAGGTTTCATCCTCTATGACGACTTTTCGGACATGGAAGCGGTCATGCAGCGCACTGGCGGCTACGCGCTGATGATCGAATTGCTGCGCGCCGCCTCCAACGGCGACCCGAATGCTTCGATGCCGTCGACCGCGGAACTCGCGAACCGGCTGCACATTTCGCGCTCGCAGGTGCGTCACGTCATGACGACGGGTCAGAAGCGGGGCTGGCTAGCGCGCGCCTCCCAGGACAAGCCAGCTCTCACGCCGGCCTTCACCGAATCGCTCTCGCTCTGGGTCGCCGCGGAGTTGGCATGGGGCGGCGACCTCGCACGTCGCGCGGCCTCGTCCGTTGGACGCTGGTGAATCGAGAGGCAAATGCGGTCATGGGTGCGCCAAGGCAGTCCTGCAGATGGACCAGGCGCGGTGTCTGGCGACCCGTGCACGCGTCTGATGCCTGAGGGCGGCTTGCGTGGCTCGGCAGATCGAGCGGGCGAAAAGGTGGCGACACACGGCCAAGCATGCGTTCGTCAGCGGCTGCCGCGACCAGAATGCCACAGAACCGCCACCGGGCCACTGGACATGGATCGAGGGACGCTCCGAGCAGCCTGTCTGAATTGAGCCTACAGGGCCAATGAGGACTTGGCCGGCGGTGACACTACCTCACGCATAGTCCGATATCAGCGGTTCTGTCCGCTCTCGGAGCCATTTTAGACGTTTCGATGAGGGCAAAAGCCTATCCGACAGCAGACATCCAGTGCGTCGGCTATGGGCCCAAAAGCCGATGTCTGGAAGGTCCTCGGCACGTCAAGCCGCTTCATTGCCGCCACCACAATGCGAGGGGGCAAATAGAGCATCTGTTGCCTTGTCCGGTCTTTTTTGGGGGCGTCGGACCTCGCCCCGGTGGCTCAGAAGGCCACGGGTTCGACCCTGTCGTCACTTTGGGAGATTGCAGCGGAACGGACGCGATATCCTTATCGCCACTGCCGAGGGGCTGGCAGGTCCACTGAGGTGACACGGCTTCTGGAATCCATAACCCGCAAATGACCCGGCGCTCCCCGGAGTGACGCAGGATGTCCATGGAGCTTCTTCGGGATGAAGCGGCCTCCCATCCCTTCTAGGTGCGTCCCGCGCTGAAACTTCCCAAACGCATTCAAAGGAACCTTTTGCAGAGGTGGGCACCATAAGCGGTTGTTAATGCGTTTTTATTTGACAACCTCCGGGCCCACCATTTTTATTCACTGCCAATGTCTTGTTAGGGTGGCCCGCATGGCGTGCGCCAAAGCAGCATTGGCGCCCGCCCCAGGAAAGGTAAGTCAATAAAGGTTATTCCATGCTCATTATGCGGTTTACAACCAAATCAACCTTTGCCACTTGAGCAGATACCGATTCATACAGATCATTGAGTCCTGACACTGTTCTTATTTGATAAATTGGAACTGAGCCCTCGCCCAGAATTTCCAATCGATAGCTGCCATCTGACACGCTAACGCTACCATCCTGCGATTTTCCGAACAACTCGCTCAGTGCAATACTACCCTTGGGCGCACGGCTCAGACGGAGAGTACGATCCTCAACCTGAGCGATAAACGCAGCTTCGTCAGACTGCGTTGTAGAAAACGGATTGGCCCGTTGCAGCTCCCATTGTAGCGACCTGCGCTTGGTGAGCTTCACCAGTTGAGCGATAAATTTTGCGGTCGAGATCTCATCGTTCATTGTACAAGCCCTTTCTTTTGCTCTGCTTCAAGGTGTCGAAGTTTTTCAAGAAGCCCATTGACGTGAGCATATATTTCCCAAGCTTTTTCGTCCTTTGCTTTTTTGTCTTTAATGAATATACTAGATCTATCAATATTTCCGATCTTTTTAACGATCTGCCGGGCTGTTCTTTTAATGTCAGGAGTAGTGCTTGTATCTGATAATATTTTCAAGTTGGCCAGTATCTGGGACAGGCAAACATTCACTTGTCGCTCCGAATCAGGGAAATCTCCTAGTACTTTCACGAGTTGACTAGCTAGCTTTTGGAGACCGTCCTTTATATCTGGGATTCTTTGAATGCCCTGGATCTGCCGGCGGAAGCGCCTGACGCCCCAAGCAACACTTATCGTCACCGCAAGGCCGAGAATTCCCGCCCATTCAGAGATTGCAGTGCGTTGGCCCCATAAGGTCCACAAGGGCCACGAGCCGATGTCGCCGAAGGAAATGAGAGCCTCCCAAGTAATGGCGACCATTAGCAAATCAGATTGCCCCTGAGGGCGCAACTCTAGCGGGATATATGCGTTGGGTTGGGCCCGACTATTGAAGTCGGCTTTCATTTTGTGAGCCCGGCGTTGCATCACGCGATGGGGAATCGAACATCAGGGTCGCGTCCGCCGAAAGCCCCACTCCCTTCACCGTCCCGCCCTCATCCGCTTCGCCGCCATTTCCCCGATCATCACGCAGGTGAAGTGCAGGTTGGCGCGGCAGTCGGTGGGCATGATCGCGGCGTCGGCGACGCGCAGGGCCTCGAGGCCGTGAACCATGAGGTCGGGGTTGACTACGGCGGCGGGGTCGCCAGCCGCGCCCATGCGGCAGGTGCCGGCAGCGTGCTGGATGTCCCAGGCTTCCTGCAGCATCAGGGCGTCGAGTTCGGCATCGGGCAGGGCGGCGGCGGCGGCGAAGGCCATCCCGCTCTCGCCGAAAGTGATGGCGGAGGCGATGCCGGTGACGGCGGGATGGGCGGTGAGGGCGGCGAGGCGGCGGATGCCGTCGCGCATGCGCAGCCGGTCGCGTTCGTCGTCCAGCATGTTCTCCTCGACCACGGGGTTGGCGTCGGGGTCGGCAGAGACGAGGCGCACCTCGCCGCGGGAGAAGGCGTCGTAGAGGGCGATGCCGATGGCGCCCTGCGGGGCGGGGCGGCCGTCGCCGAGGCCGCGGTGGTTGAAGCCGATCAGGATCATGTCGCGCTCGCCGCCGCCGGCGAGACCGGAGGAATAGGTGACGCAGCAATTGGTGTGGCGGGCATCGGGGTGCTGCGCCGCCGCCGCGGGGGTGAGGGCGAGGCTGGCGCGCAGGATCGGATGGTCCATGAAGCCGCGCCCGACCGGGAGATCGGCGAGGACGGCGATGCCGAGGGCGGCGAGGTCCGCCGCCGGCCCGATGCCGGACCGCATGAGGATGGCCGGGCTGTGGATGGCGCCCGCCGAGAGCACCACCTCGCGCGCCGCGATGTCCTCGACGCTGCCGTCGCCCGAGCGGAGCCGCACGCCGGTGGCGCGGCGGCCGTCGAAGAGGATGCGCTCGACCAGTGCATCGCCGCGGATGACGAGGTTCGGTCGGCCGCGGGCGGGTTCGAGATAGCCGTCATTGGTGGTGACGCGCCGGCCGTCGCGGCTGTTGATCGGGTAGCAGGAGACGCCCTCGCCGGCCGGGGCGTTGAGGTCATCCTTCCAGGGATGGCCGGCCGCGAGGGCGGCGGCGCGCAGCGCCCGGTCGACGCTGCCCCACTCCTCGAAGGGGGTGCGGTGGACGGGGAGCGGGCCGCCGCGGCGGATGCCGGGGTCCGTGCCGGTGATGGGGTCGTCCTCGATGGCGTCGAAGAGCGGCAGGACCTCGGCCGCCGACCAGCCGGTGCAGCCGAGCGCCGCCCAGGTATCGAAGGCCTCCGGCACGCCGCGGATGGCGATCTGCGCATTGACCGTGGAACTGCCGCCCATGGCCTTGCCGCGCCAGTAGAATTTCGGCTCCTGGGCGCGCGTGCGGCGGGTCATGAGGCCCGGCCATTGCCATTCCGCCTGGTGTCGCGGGTCGTGCATGAAGGGGATGATGTTGGCGCTGCGCAGGGCATGCGGCGCCTCGGCCGTCCGCCAGTCGCGGCCGGCCTCGAGCAGCAGGACGCGCCGGGCCGGGTCCTCCGAAAGCCGTGCCGCGAGGGCGGCGCCCGCCGAACCCGCACCGACCACGATCACGTCATACATGCTGTGCCCTCCGCCTGATCCTCGTCATAGAGCCTCGCCGTCATCTCGGCTATCGAGGGAGACGCGGGGCGGGGCTTCGGAGGCGGCGGGCATGACGGACGAGGACGCCATGGCGGGAGGCGATGCGACCGCGGAGGTGCTCGCCTTCCTGTCCCGCGCGGCCGGTGCCGGGTCGGCTGAGGTGACGACACATATCTCGCACGTGGTGATCGGCCGGGACGTGGTCTTCAAGCTGAAGAAGCCGGTGCGGCTGCCCTATCTCGACTTCTCGACGGCCGAGCGGCGGCTCGCCTTCTGCACCCGCGAGTTCGCGCTCAACCGGCGCACGGATCCCGAAGGGCTGATCTACCGGGGCGTCAACCTGATCACCCGCGCGGCCGATGGCGGCCTCGCCTTCGATGGCCCGGGCGTGCTGGTGGATGCGGTGGTGCGGATGACACCCTTCGACCAGGCGGGCCTCCTCGACCGCATGGCGTCGGAGGGCCCGCTCACGGTCGCCCTCGTGGAGGATCTCGCCGCCGGAATCGCCGCGCTGCACGGCTCCGCGGCGGTGTCCTCCGACCGCGACGGCGCCCGGCGTATGGGGCGCGTGCTCGACGTCAATGCCGCCGCCTTCGTCGCCAGCGGCCTGATGGACCAGGACGCCGCCGAGGCCCTCGACCGGCAGTTCCGGGCGGCGCTGGCCCGGCATGCGGCTCTGTTCGACAGCCGTGCAGCCGCGGGCCTGGTGCGTCGCTGCCACGGTGATCTGCACCTGCGCAACATCTGCCTGATCGACGGGCGCCCGGTGATCTTCGACTGCCTTGAGTTCGACGAGGATCTCGCCACGACCGACGTGCTCTACGACCTCGCCTTCCTGATCATGGACCTCTGGCACCGGGAGCAGAGGGCGGCGGCGAACCGGCTGATGAACCGCTATTGCGATGCGACAGGCGAGGCGGCGGGGCTGGCCCTGATCCCCTTCCTCGTGGCTGTCCGGGCGGCGGTGCGGGCCCATGTGACGGCTTCGGCGGGGGCCGCAGCCGAGGCGGACAGCTATCTGGCGCTCGCCCGCGCCGCGCTGGCTCCCGGGCTGGCGGTCCTCGTCGGTATCGGCGGCCTCAGCGGATCCGGCAAGTCGACACTGGCGGCGCTGGTGGCGCCCCGACTCGGCCCCCTGCCGGGCGCGCGGATCCTGTCGAGCGACCGGCTGCGCAAGGCCCGGTTCGGCATGGCGGCGACGCAGCGCCTCGCGGCGGAGGCCTATCGGCCGGAGGTGTCGGAGGCCGTCTATTCCACGATGCGGGAGGGTGCGGCGGCGGTCATTGCGGCCGGCCACGCGGTCATTGCCGATGCGGTCCATGCGCGACAGGGGGAACGCGAAGCGCTGGCGGCGGTGGCGCAGGCAGCGGGCTGCCGCTTCACCGGCATCTGGCTCGACGTGCCGCCCGAGCGGTTGAAGGCGCGGGTGTCGACGCGCCGCGGCGACCCCTCCGACGCGACGGTCGCGACCGTCGAGGCGCAGCTCGGCTACGATCTCGGGGCCGTCGGCTGGCACAGGTGCGATGCGGCGCGGACGCAGGATGAGCTGGCGGCAGCAATCGTGACCCTGGCTCAGGCGTAGCGGCGGCGGATCAACAGGCTCGAGGCGATGGTGAGGATCAGCGTCGCCGTCATCAGGATGAAGGAGACTGCGCCACCGAAGGGCCAGTTGTTCTGCTGGGCGAAGGTGGAGAAAACCAGCGGTCCCATGGTCTGGAACTTCGGGCCGCCGAGCAGGACGGGCGTGGCATAGGCGTTCATCGCCAGGATGAAGGTGAGGATGACGCCGGCGAGGATGCCGGGGAGGGCGAGCGGGAAGAGCACCCGCGTCGCCATGGTCATGGGCGGGGCGCCCAACGAGAAGGCGGCTTCCTCGACATTGCGGTCAATGCCTTCGATGACGCTCTGCAGGGTCAGCACCATGAAGGGCAGGTTGACCGCGATGATGCCGATGACGACGGCGAGCTCGGTATACATGATCTCGATAGGCTGGGAGATCAGACCCATGCCCATCAGCGTCGAGTTCACGAAGCCCTTGGAGCCGAAGGCCACCATCCAGCCGGCAGCGCGGACGGCATTGCCGACGAAGAGCGGCAGGACGATCGCCATGACCAGCAGGTTCTTGTAGGGCGACTGCGTCCGCGCCAGCACATAGGCAAGCGGGAAGCCGAAGAGCAGGCAGAAGACCGTGCAGGCGACGGCGACCCGCACCGTGCGCCAGAGCACCTGCAGGTAGAACGGGTCGGTGAAGAACTTGACGTAATTGTCGATGGTCAGGGCGTCGACCATCAACTGGCCCGGCACGAAGGCGTTCAGGCTGTAGCGGAAGAGGATCGCGATCGGCACCATGAGGCCGATCGCGACGAAGATGGTGGCGGGCACGAGGAGGCCCGCCGCCGTGAGATTGCCGGGCTCGCCGACCGGACGCGATGAAACTGCCGCCATGGCGAGCCGTGCCTCCGATCAGGCCTTGAAGACCTTGTCCCACCACTCCTTCATCGCCGCGTCGTTCTTGGCGAGGAAGTCGTAGTCGAGATCGCGCATCTTCTTGTTCTCCTCCTCGGTGAAGCCGATGCGCTTCTGCAGGTCCGGGGCCACGGCGGCGTTGGTCACCGTCGGGCCGAAGCCCATGTCGATGGCGAAGTTCTCCTGCGCGGCCTTTTCCAGCATGGCGTCCATATAGGCATAGGCGCCGGCCTTGTTCGGGGCGTTCTTGGGGATCATGAAGCCGGAGACATAGGCCATGGTGCCCTCGCTGGGCGCCGCGGCCTCGACGGTGATGCCGGCATTCTGCCACTGCACCGCACGGGCCTTCCACATCATGCCGATGGAGATTTCCTCGGTCTTCAGCGCCTGGGCGAAGGCCTCGTTGGTCGGATAGATGCGGGCACCACCACGCTTGGCGGCGAGGAGAAGCTCCTTGCCCTTTTCCAGCGCAGTCATGTCACCGGCGGCGGCGAGGCCGGCGGCGAGCATCACGAACTGGTACTGGATGTCGATGAAGCCGAGCTTGTTGCCGTATTTCGGATCGAAGCAATCCTTGTAGGCGGTCGGCGCCGGGGTCACCATCTTGGGATTGTAGACGATGACCTTGCCCGAGATGATGTGGCCGACGCCGTAGGGATATTTGGCGATCGGAATGAGGTTGCCGGCATTCTTCAGCCGGGAATAGTCGATCGGGTCAGCGACGCCGGCCGCGTTCATCTCGAACATCTGCGCAGCGGAAAGGCCCTGGATGTCCGTCGTGCCGCGCGGCAGGCGGCGCTCGGCGACCATCTTGGCGCGGCGCGGGGCGTCGGAGGCCTGGTCCTGGACAACCTCGAAGCCCTTCGACTTGAGGAAGGGTTCCTCGACGTTCTTGGCGAGGAGGCGCGCATAGTCGCCACCCCAGGTGCCGACGACGATGCGGCCGGCGGCCTGCGCCGAGGCCGGGGTGGAGACGGCACCCGGCAGGAGGCTGCCGGCGGTAGCGAGGCCGAGGCCCTTCAGCGTAGTGCGGCGGTCAATTCCCTTGGTAAGTTTTGACATGTCGACTTCTCCCTTCTGGATTTCCCAGTTGGCGGCGGTGTGCCGCGTGGTTCAGGCAGCCTCGCGCGGAAAGACGAGGCAGGCCGAGGCCGGCCAGCCGACCTCGATCGTGTCGCCGACGGCCGGAACATGCCCGTCGGAGCGGTTGGGGATCTGGACGACGACATGGTCGGTGTCGTTGAGGCGCACATGCACGTCCAGCAGGGCGCCGAGATAGGAGACGAAGGTCACCTTTCCCGTCGCGTGGTTGGCGAGGCCCTGCGCCGCCGCGCCGAGCGTCAGGCGCTCGGGGCGCAGGGCGATGGTGGCCGGGCCGGCGGCCGCTGACGGTTGGCAGGACAGCGACAGGCCGCCGTCGGAGCGGAAGGCGCCGGGCGCCGTGACGGCGCCGGAGATCATGGTCGAGCGGCCGACGAAATCGGCAACGAAGAGGTCGGCGGGGCGCTCGTAGAGATCGGACTGGGTCCCGACCTGGCGCACGGCGCCGTCCGACATGACGACGAGGCGGTCGGCCATGGTGAGCGCCTCCTCCTGGTCGTGGGTGACCATGACCGTGGTCAGGCCGAGTTGCTGCTGCAGCGCGCGGATCTCCAGACGCACCTCAAGACGGAGCTTGGCGTCGAGGTTGGAGAGCGGCTCGTCGAGCAGGAGCACGTCGGGCCGGATGACGAGGGCGCGGGCCAGCGCCACGCGCTGTTGCTGGCCGCCGGAGAGCTGGCGCGGATAGCGCTCGCCATAGCCTTCGAGGCGGACAAGGCGCAGGGCCTCGGCGACACGGCCCGTGATCTCGGCCCGGTCGACCTTGCGCATGTCGAGGCCGAAGCCGACATTCTCGTTGACGGTCATGTGCGGGAACAGCGCATAGCTCTGGAACACGAGCCCGGCATTGCGTTTCCACGGCGGCAGGGTGGTGATGTCCTTGTCGCCGATCCGCATCGACCCGCCGCTCGGCGGCACGAAACCGGCGATCATCCGCAGGGTCGTCGTCTTGCCGCAGCCGGAAGGGCCGAGCAGGACCAGGAATTCGCCGTCCCTGACGTCGAGCGAGACCGATTTGACGACGACATTGTCGCCATAGCGCTTGGTCAGGGCGTCGAGGGTGAGGGAGGCCATGGATCAGACGACTCGGGCAAGCTTGACGTAGCGGTCGGTGATGATCATGGCGACCGCGATGAGGAGGATCTGCAGGACGGAGACGGCGGCGACTGTCGGGTCGATCTTCCATTCGAGATACTGGAGAATGGCGATCGGCAGGGTGACGCGCCCCGGACCGACGAGGAAGAGGCTCATCTCCAGATTGCCAAAGGAGGTGACGAAGCCGAACAGGGCGCCCGCCACGACCCCCGGCCGGATGGCCGGCAGGGTGACCCGGAAGAAGGTGGTCCACTGGTTGGCGCCGAGGCTCTGGGCAGCTTCTTCCGCCGCCCGATCGAGGCCCGTCAGGCTCGCGGTGACGAGCCGCACCGTCCAAGGAATGACCAGCAGGGTGTGGCCGGCGACGAGGCCGCCGAGCGAACCGAGAATGGGAAGGCCGGTGGCGATCTCGGTCTCGATCTGGAAGACATAGATCGAGGTGCCCATCACGACGCCCGGCACCACCAGCGGCAGCAGCAGGAACTGGTTGAGCACGGCGCTGCCGGTGAACTGCCGCCGGGCCAGGATGAGGCTCGCCGGAACCGCGATCAGCAGGCCGATCAGCGTCGCCGCGACGGCCACCTGCAGGCTCGTGGTGAAGCCGGTGACGAAGTTGCGGTTGCCGGCGATGGCGCCGAACCATTTCAGAGAATAGCCCTCCGGCGGAAAGGAGGGGATTTCCTGGGCGAAAAAGGCGAGCCAGGTGACGAAGACCAGCGGCATCAGGATGAAGGCGAGCGTGAGCCAGGCGACTCCGTAGAGTGCCACCCGCCCCAGCAGCCGCCCGTCCGCCATCATGCCGCCTGCTCCGTCATCACGCCTGCCGATCAGGAGAGCTGGTTCTTGTGCATGCGCCCGCCCTGCATGATCAGGGCCAGATGCGCGCCCTGCTTGGTGAGCAGCGACAGGTCCTTCAGCGGGTTGCCGTCGACGAGCACGGCGTCGGCATAGGCGCCGGCCCGCAGCGTGCCGATCTTGCCCTCACGCCGGCACAGCTTGGCGGCGTGCATGGTGGTCGAGCGGATCACCTCGATGGCCGGCAGGACGCGGCCGCGGATGACGAATTCCTCGGACTGGTGGCGGTGCATCTCACCGAGGAGATCGGAACCATAGGCCATGGTGAGCTTGGCCTTGTGCATGATCTCGAGCGACTTCATGCCGGCGACCTTCACCGTGTCGACCTTGCTGACGGAGATCGGATCGAGACCGAGAGCCGGTCCCTCGACGCCGAGATATTCATAGGTGACCAGTGTCGGGCAGGCGATGGCGCCGTTTTCGGCAGCGAATTTCGCGGTCTTGGACTGGATCAGGTTGCAATGTTCGAGGCTGTGGACACCGCACTCGACGGCGCGGCGGATGGCCTCGTCGGTGTAGAGGTGGGCGGCGACATAGGTGCCGGCATTGCTCGCCTCCTCGACCGCTGCGAGGATCTCGTCGCGGGAATAGCCGAGGAAGTGGATCGGATCGTTCGGCGAGGCGACGCCGCCATTGGCCATGATCTTGATGAAATGGGCGCCCTGCTTGATCTCCTCGCGGCAGGCCTGGCGCACGGCGTCGACGCCGTCGGCGAGGCGGCCGAGGGAGCCGAGGGTGCGCGTCCAGGTCTCGGGGTCGCGGCGGTCGTAGCGCGAGCGCGAGTCGCCGTGGCCCCCGGTCTGCGACAGGGCCTTGCCGGGAATGATAAGGCGGGGGGCCTCGATCAGGCCCTGCTCCTGGGCCTCGACCAGCGGATAGGTGGCGCCGCCGAGGTCGCGGACCGTGGTGAAGCCGCGGTCGAGCATGCCCTTCATGATACGGGCGGCGCGATAGGCGATGAGGGCGTCAGGCACCAGCGCATTCTGGCCGATATTGACCATGGTGGCGATGACATGGACGTGGCAGTCGATGAGGCCGGGCATCAGTGTGCGCTTGCCGCAATTCACCACCTGGGCCTTCGCGGCCTTGATCGGCTTGTCGGACAGTTCCTTGATCCTGTCGCCCTCCACCAGCAGTTCGTAGCCCTCGACGAGGTCGTCGGCGATGGCCGGATCAAGGAGGCGGAAATTGCGGAACAGGGTCAGGCTCATGGTGCGGTCCTCACGCGGCAGGCTGTCCTTGGGACGTTCCGGTCCGCAGGTGCAATCTCTGCTGCCTGCGGCGGGAGCGACCGGCTTATCCTAGTTTCAGCCAGTGCCGCAGCACCAGCATTCTCTCGTGGCGCATCGGCGCATATTTTATACACCGATGCAAGATGGCGTCACGGAATGACCGCAACGCATTCGATCTCGATGTTGAATGGCGCCGGCCAGGGATTGATTCCGGCGCTGGTACGGGCCGGGAACCCCGCGGGAAAGCGCTCGCGATAGATCGCATTGACCGTGCCCATCAGGGCCGGGTCGGTGATGAAGACCGTGGTCTTGACCGCTTGGGCGAGGGAGGAGCCGGCAAAGGCGAGGGTGGCCTCGAGGGCATCGAGCGCGGCATGCGTCTGGGTGGCGATATCACCCTGGACGATGTCGCCGGTCCGGATGTCGACAGGCGGCATGCCGCAGGTGAAAAGCAGGTCCCCGGCGCGCACGAGGGCGGAGGTCGGGGCGCCAAGGCGGCGGATCGCCTCGGAAATGACGGGGACCTCGATGACCTGACGCTGCATGGCAATTGTCCGAACCCTGGAACAGGCAGAGAAACCCCGGCCGGCTCTCTTGGCAAGCGCGATGGTTCAGATGATGCGCAGCTTGCGGTCGCCCCAGTAGCGGTCGCGCAGCGCCTTCTTGTAGAGCTTGCCCGTCGGCAGCCGCGGCAGCGCATCCATGAAATCGAAGGAGCGCGGGCATTTCTGCGCCGAGAGGTGGTCGCGGCAGAAGGCCATGAGCTCGGCGGCGAGCGTCTCGCCGGGCTCGTGGCCCGGCATCGGCTGGATCACCGCCTTCACCTCCTCGCCGAAATCCTCGTTGGGCACGCCGAACACGGCGGCGTCGGCGACCTTGGGATGGGTGATGAGCAGGTTCTCGCATTCCTGCGGATAGATGTTCACCCCGCCCGAAATGATCATGAAGGTCGAGCGGTCGGTGAGGTAGAGATAGCCCTCGTCGTCGACATAGCCGACGTCGCCGACCGTGGACATGGTGCCGTCGGGCGAGCGCGAGGCGGCGGTGCGCTCGGGATCGTTGAAATAGACGAAGGGATTGGCCGTCTTGAACCAGATCTCGCCCGGCTCGCCCTTCGGCGCCGGGTTCATGTCGGCATCGAGAATGTGGAGGTCGCCGAGGAGCACCTTGCCGACCGTGCCGCGATGGCTCAGCCATTGGGCGCTGTCACAGGCGGTGAAGCCCATGGCCTCGGTCGCTCCGTAATATTCGTGGATGATCGGTCCCCACCAGCCGATCATCTCCTCCTTGACCTGCGGCGGGCAGGGAGCGGCGGCATGAACGGCGATCTCCAGCGAGGAGAGATCGTAGCGGGCGCGCACCGCGATCGGCAGTTTCAGCATGCGCGAGAACATGGTCGGCACGAGCTGGCTGTGCGTGACGCGGTATTTCTCGACCAGCGCCAGATAGGCCTCCGGATCGAAATGCTCCATGACGATGACGGTGCCGCCGCGGCGGATGGCGAGGCCGACGGCAGCCTGGGGCGCGGAATGATAAAGCGGGGCCGGCGACAGGTAGATCATGCCGTCGCGGTAGCGCCAGAGCTTGTCGAGGAAGCCGTAGAGCGGCAGCGGCTCGGACGGCGGATTTTCGGGCAGCGGGCGCAGGATGCCCTTGGGCCGGCCGGTGGTGCCGGAAGAGTAGAGCATGGGCGTGCCGAGCCATTCGTCGGCGATCGGCGTCGCGGGATGACCCGCCACGGCGCTGGCGAAGTCGGGATGGGCCTTATCCGCGGGGTCGCCGTCGACGATGAGGCAGAGCGTCACGTTCGGGCACTGTTTCAGCGCCTGCAGCGCGACGTCCTTCTTGGCGCGGGAGGTGATCAGCAGCTTCGATTCGCTGTTGTTCAGGATGTAGGCGAGTTCGTCCGCCAGCAGGTAGGAATTGATGCAGGTGTAATAGAGACCGGCCCTTTCGCCGGCACTGCAGGCCTCGAGATAGCGGGCGTTGTTCTCCATGAAGATGGCGTAGTGGTCGAGGCGCTGCAGGCCGTGGGCGCGGAACAGATGGGCGAGGCGGTTGGCCCGCTCCTCGAACGCGCGGTAGGTGACGCTCTCGCCGGAGCCGGCCATGACGAAGGCGGCGCGCTCCGGATGGGCCTTGGCATGATGCCCGGGATACATCTGTTCGCTCTCTGGCAGGGGCCTGATCGACGGGGGAAGAGGCGGCGCGGTGACCCGCGCCGCCAGGTCTCTCCTCAGGAGGTGCTCTCGTTGGACAGCACGCTGCCGAAGAGCTCGAAGCTCTCGCCCTTGACCCGGGCGAGCTGCACCGACTGGATCGGATAGAAGTCGGTCGGGCTGGTGTTGATCTTGATGCCGGGCAGCAGCAGGGGGGCCTCGAAGCCCCTGATGTTGGCGGCTTCCTTCATGACATTCTCGCGCGTCAGGTTGTCGCCGGCCTGGCGCAGCGCCTGCAGCAGCGTGTGGGCGACGCTGAAGCCGTAATTGTGGCCGTCGTCGCGCACATCGCCATTGGGCATGTACCTGGCCATGAAGGCCTTCCAGGCGACGACATCGGGCGAGTTCACCCATTGCGGATCGCTGGCGTCCTTGCGGTAGAGGGCGACAATGATGCCCTGGGCATTGTCGATACCGGCCGGCTTGAGGACCGAGCCGAAGGAGGACGACACGTTGTTGAGATAGTGGACTGGCTTCCAGGCGATCTCCGCCGCCTTCTTGATCGCCTGCGCTGCGAATTTCGGCGTGGTGATGTTGAAGAACACGTCGGCGCCGGAATTCTTCAGCTGGATCATCTGGCTGTCGACTGTCGGGTCGGTGACCTCATAGGTCGAGAGCTGAACGATCCGGCGCTCGTTGGCGGGGCCGAGGCCCTGCTTGAAGCCGTTGAAATAGTCCTTCCCGTAGTCGTCGTTCTGCATCAGCACGCCGATCTTGGCGTCGGGCTTGGTCGACAGGATGTGCTTGGCGTAGATGGCGCCCTCGGTGACGTAGTCCGGCTGCCAACCCATGGTCCAGGGGAACTGGCGAGGATTGCCCCATTTGGAGGCGCCGGTGGCGACGAAGAGCTGGGGCACCTTGCGCTGGTTGAGATAGCGCTGGATCGCCGTGTTGGAGGGGGTGCCGAGCGGGTTGAAGACGAGCAGGACCTTGTCCTCTTCGACCAGCTTGCGGACCATCTCCACCGCTTTCGGCGGCGAATAGCCGTCGTCATAGGTGATGAAGGTGATCTTGCGGCCATTGAGGCCGCCGGCGTCGTTGACCATCTTCATGACGGCTTCGGAGGTGCGGCCGATGACGCCATAGGCGGACGCATTGCCCGAATAGGGCATGATGTTGCCGATCTTGATCTCGCGATCATTGGCGCCCTCGTCGTAGCGCTTCTGGGCGATGGCGGGGGCGAAGACCGGCGTGACGGCGAGGGCGCCGATGCCGGCGATGACCGTTCTGCGTTTCAAGTCAGTCATGGGTTAGTCCTCCGGTGATTGTGCGGTCTTCTGGGCCGCTTGGCTTGGACAGCGTCTGCGAATGCACTGCGGTGGGATCAGGGCGGGGGTCACCCGCCCTTGTGTCGTCTGAGCCGCGCCCACAGGGCACCGAGGCCTCCGGCAATGCCGCCGGGCATGACGTAGATCAGGACGATGAGGGTGATGCCGTAGAGCGTCCACGGCTGCAGCTCGAGCGGCAGGTGGATGGCCTGCGTCAGCTTCTTCGTCATGGCATCGGCATATTTTTCGATGAACTGGACGAAGATCCCGCCGATGACGGCTCCGGGAAGGGAGGCGACGCCGCCCACCACCGCGCCGACGAGGATGGCGATGGACAGTTCGAAGCGGAAACTGTCGGGCGACACGAACTCGAAGATGATGGCGTGCAGGGCGCCGGCGACGCCGACATAGAGGGCCGAGATGCCGAAGACCGTCGCCTTGTAGCGCGACGTGTCGATGCCCATCGTGCCGGCGGCGAGCGTATGGTCGCGGATCGCCACCATGGCCCGGCCGGGCCGCGAGTTCAGCAGGTTGCGGGCCATCCAGAACATGGCGACGGCGACGACCAGCACCACCAGATACATCCACTGGTCGCCCGACAATGGCAGCCCGAAAGGCGCGTCCGGCTTCAGCAGGTTGATGCCCATGACGCCGTTGGTCAGCGGCTCGAGGTGCTTGTATTTCAGCATCTGCGGAACGGCGATGGCGAGGCCGAAGGTCGCCAGCGCCAGATAATGGCCCTCGAGCCTGAGGGCCGGCAGACCGAAGAGATAGCCGATCACGAAACAGATCAGCGCCGCAGCGGGCAGGGTCAGCCAGTAGTTGACGCTGTAGTGTTCGATCAGGATCGCCGCGGTATAGGCCCCGACCGCGAAGAAGGCGCCGTGGCCGAGGGAGATCTGGCCGTTGAAGCCGGTCAGCAGGTTCAGGCCGAGCACCGCGATCGCATAGACGATCATCAGGCTGAGCTGCAGGAAGGTGAAGTTCGAGACGAAGCCGGATTTGCCGACCAGGAATGGCAGGGCGGCGGCGAGCAGCAGGAGACCGATGAGCAGGGTGCGCGTCAGGTTGCGGGAGGTCTCCGCGGCGACGGGCGCGGCCGTGGTGATGGCGGTCATGGCTACACCCTCCTGACGGTGGTGCGGCCGAACAGGCCGGCTGGCTTCAGGGTGAGGATGGTGATGACGATGATCAGCGCCACCGTGAGCTTCTCGCCATTGCCGACGATGTAGATGCCGAAGGTCTTCTCGGTGAGGTTGCCGAAATAGGCGACGAGGTTTTCGAGTACGCCGACAAGGAACCCGCCGAAGACCGCGCCGGCCGGATTGGAGATGCCGCCGACCAGCGCGCCGGCGAAGCCGTAGAGCAGGATGGAGGCCATCATGTTGGGCTCGAGATAGACGACCGGGGCGACCATGGCGCCGGCCACGGCGCCGACCGCCGCGGCCAGGCCCCAGCCCAGCGCCAGCATCCAGTCCACCTTGACGCCGACGAGCCGGGCCGAGACCGGGTTCTGCGCCGCCGCGCGCATGGCAAGGCCGAGGGGCGTGAAGCGGAAGAAGGCGAAGAGGGCGAAGAGCATCAGCAGCGAGACGAGGATCATCCCGATCTGGTGGGCGCCGATATAGCCGGAACCGGCAAAGGTCACGTTCGGGAAGGGCGAGGGGAAGTTCTTGATCGTGTGGCTCCAGATGCCGCCGGCCAGGGAATGGAAGATGGCCAGGAGGCCGATGAAGACGACGACGATGGAGAGCACCGAGGCATTGTGCAGCGGCCGCAGGATGACGCGTTCGATGGCGACGCCGAGGAGGAAGGAGAAGAGGATGGTGAAGCCGAGGGCCGGCCAGAACGGGAAGCCCCACTGGATGAGCTGCCAGCAGATATAGGTCGAGAACATCGCCATCTCGCCCTGGGCGAAGTTCAGGTGATCCGTCGCGGTGAAGATCATCACCAGGGCCAGGGCGACGAGCGCGTAGATGGCGCCTGATGCGAGCCCCGATGCGATCTGCTGGATCAACTGTTCCATGCGTCGTCCTCTGTGCCTTCCAGCGCCCGGCTCAGTAGCCGAGATAGGATTTGCGGATGCCCTCGTCGTTCTTCAGTTCGGCCGAGGGTCCCGCCATCACGACATTGCCGGTTTCCAGCACGTAGGCGTTCTCGGCGAGGTTCAGCGCCAGTGCCGCATTCTGCTCGACGAGCAGCATGGAGACGCCGGCCTCCTCATTGATCCGCCGCATGATCTGGAAGATTTCCTGGACGATGAGCGGCGCGAGGCCGAAGGAGGGTTCGTCCAGCAGCATCAGGCGCGGGCCCAGCATGAGGGCGCGGGAGATGGCGAGCATCTGCTGCTCGCCGCCGGAGAGCGTGCCGGCCTGTTGGGCGATGCGCTCCTTCAGGCGGGGAAAGTAAGTGAAGACGAGGTCGAGATCGCGCCTGACCCCGGACTTGTCGCGCCGGCCGTAGCTGGCGATCTTGAGGTTTTCCTCGACCGACAGGCCGACGAAGGTGCCGCGCCCCTCGGGAACATGGGCGACGCCGAGGCGGGTGATGTCCTCGGTCGCCATCTTGTCGATGGGGCGGCCGTCGAAGACGATGCTCCCCTCGCGGCGGACGAGGCCGCTGATCGCCCGCAACGTCGTCGTCTTGCCGGCACCGTTGGCCCCCAGCAGGGTGGTGATGCCGCCCTGGGCGATCGAGAAGCTCAGCCCGTGCAGGGCTTCCGTCGCTCCGTAATAGGCCCTGAGGCCACTGATCTCGAGGAGAGGCGCCATGGTTCAGGCCCCCGTCCCGAGATAGGCGCGGATCACCTCGGGGTCGCGCTGCACCTCGGCCGGCGTCCCGTCGGCAATCTTCTTGCCGAAGTCGATGGCCACCACCTTGTCGGAGACCGACATGACCAGGCTCATGTGATGCTCGACCAGCAGCGTGGTGACCTTCTGGATCTCGACGACGCGGCGGATCTGCTCCTTGAGGACCTCGATCTCCTCGTGGTTGAGGCCGGCCGCGGGTTCGTCGAGGAGCAGAAGCTTGGGCTTCGCCGCGAGGGCGCGTGCGAGTTCGACGCGCTTGCGGATGGGGAAGGGCAGGGGTCCTGCCGGCAGGGCGGCGAAGGCCTCGAGCCCCATGAAGGCGACCAGCTCGCGGGCGCGGTCCTCGATCGCCTTCTCCTCGGCCGCGACGCCGCTCGCCCGCAGCACGGAGCGCAGAAAGCCCGCATGGGTCTGGCTGTGGCAACCGACCTTGACGTTGTCGAGGACCGACATGCGGTCGAAGAGCGCCACGTTCTGGAAGGTGCGTCCCATGCCGATCGCCGCGATGGCGTGGCGCGGGGACTTCATGATCGAACGCCCCTGGAAGAGGATGTCGCCCTCGTTGGGGATGTAGAGGCGGCTCAGGCAGTTGAAGAGCGTCGTCTTGCCGGCGCCGTTCGGGCCGATGAGACCGACCACATGGCCGGCCTCCACGTCGAACGAGATGCCGTTCAGGGCGATGATGCCGCCGAAGCGGACGGAAATGTCACGGACGGCCAGAAGTGGCGTCCTGATGGAATCCGGATGGGCGTCGGCAAAGCCAACGGATGTCATGGGCCGCGACCCTCCCTGGAAGCCCTGCGCTTTCTGCGCTGCCGTTTTCGGCGGGACCCTGATCGACGGAGGCAGTGTGGGCAGATCTGCGCCGTGGCTGCAATGCCTGCCGCGACGGTTTGTCGCCGTGCCGCAGTGCGACACGGAGTTTTGCGTTGCAGTGCAACGCAAAGCCACACGACACGAAAATACTGAAATATCATTCCGTTAGCTGAAATCGACAGGCCCGTTCACGGTGCCACCCTCTTTCCAAAGACGGAGGCAAATTCGTGGACTTTGCGGGACCTGAGGGCGGCTTGCGTCAGCCGTCGGCGACCAGAATCCGGTTGCGCAGCGTGCCGAGCCCGGCCACCGACAGTTCGATGACGTCGCCGTCGGCGAGGAACCGATCGTGTTCGAGGCCGCAGCCGCCGTTCACCGTTCCCGAGCCGAAGACCTCGCCCGGCCGCAGCGTTTCCGATCGCGAGACATAGGCGATCATGTCCTCGAAGGAATGCAGCATTCCGGCCGTGCTGCTGTCGGTCCAGAGGGCGCCGTTGACCCGCGCGGTGGCGGCGAGACTGTAGGGGTCGGCGACCTCGTCGGCAGTGAGGATATAGGGGCCAAGGGCGTTGCCGGCATCGAAGCTCTTGCCCTTGGCGGGGCCGAGCATGCCTGCCATCTCGGCGAGCTGCGCGTCGCGGGCCGAGAAGTCGTTGAAGATTGTGTAGCCGAAAATGTGCCCGCCGGCCTCGCCGACCGGGATATTGGAGCCGCCGCCCCACAGGATCGCGGCGAATTCCAGCTCGTAGTCCATGAGCGTCGAATAGTCGGGCCAGACGATGTCGGTGTCCGGGCCGACGATCGAGAACCGGTTGGTGAAATAGTAGATCGGCCGCTCGCGATAGACCTTCGGCACCTCCGCATCGGGCTTCAGCGCCTGCGCGGCGGCCTCGTCGCCCCTCGCGCGCGCGATGATGCGGCGCATCCCCACCGGCGCGTCGAGGATGTGGCGGGGGAAGACGGAGAAGTCGCGCACCTGCGGCGGCACGGGGATCGGCGCCAGCAGCCGCACCCGCGACAGCGGCCGGGCGATGTCCTCGTCGATCTTGTGTGTGGCTGCGAGATGGCGGGCCTTTTCGAGGGCGCGCGGCCCCGCCTCGATCAGCGCCAGCATGGAGCGGAAGGCGGTGGCCGGGACGTGGTCGCGATGGGCCGCCGTGGCGAGGTCGAGCACGTGCTCGTCGCCCTCCGGCCCGATGATGGCGCCGAGGCGGTCACGGCCATGGGAACCGACGAAGGTGACGAGCTTCATGGCGTTTCAGTCCTCGAAGATGGCGACGGCCCGGCAGAATCCGGCCGAGGCCTTGTGGATCTTGAACGGGAAGCAGGCGATGGTGAAGCCGGTAGCCGGCAGCCGGTCGAGATTGGTCATCTTCTCGATATGGCCATAGGCGCGCACCATGCCGGCCCGGTGGCCTTCCCAGATGAGGCCGGCATCGCCCGTCTCGGCATATTTGCGCGCCGTGTGGACGAAGGGCGCGTCCCAGCTCCAGGCATCGGTGCCGGTGATCCTGACGCCGCTTTCGGTCAGCCAGAGCGTCGCCTCGCGGCCCATCCCGCAGCCGCGGCCGACATAGTCCGGCTCGCCATAGCGGGCGCCCGCGGCGGTGTTCACCACCACGATGTCGAGCGGTTGCAGCGTCACGCCGGTGCGGGCCAGTTCCTGTTCGACATCGTTCGCAGTGGCCACATAGCCGTCGGGAAAATGGCGGAAGTCGAGCTTCACGCCGCGCTGGAAACACCAGTCCAACGGCATTTCGTCGATGGTCCAGGCGGGTTTGCCGCCGTCGGTGGTCGAGTGGAAATGGTAGGGCGCGTCGAGGTGGGTGCCGTTATGGGTGGAGACGTTCAGCTGCTCCACCGCCCAGCCCTCGCCGCCCGGCAGGTCGTCGCGGGTCAGGCCGGGGAAGAAGGGCAGGATCTGCGCGACCGACTGCGTGTGGTCGATATAGGTGATGGCGGGCAGGGCCGAGGGCGGGTCGGAGGCGATATCGGCGCGCAGGGCCACCGAGAGGTCGATGATGCGGCGGGGCAAGATGAAACTCCTCCAGGGCTGGTCATTCGGTCAACTTGAGTGGCCGTGCTCTGCGGCGTTGTCGGCTGCCAGGGCGCGCAGGCCCGCCGCGGCGAAGATGACGGCCCGCGCCAGCATGGCGTCGGTGTCGTCGTCGCTGGCTGCGCCCGCCGACAGGCGGTCGGCGCGGCCGGTCGGCGCCATCTGGGTGAGGGCGGCGCCGACGATGAAGAGATAGCCCCAGGTGGCATTGGCGCGGTCGAGACCGGGCAGGGCGCCCATCAGCGCGGCAATGAATCGTTCGGCCATGGGGTCGTAGCTGCGGGCGACGAGGCCCTTCTGCCAGTCGCCCTCGGCCGTGCTGACCGCGAGGATGAGGCTGGCGAATCGTCCCCCGCCAAGGCTCGGATCATGCCCGGCCTCGATGGTCGGGCGCAGCAGGGCCTCGACGATGTCCTCGACCGAAACCCGTCCACGGGCGAGCATGACGTCGAGGCGGGCCAGACGGATGCGGTTGATGGCACCGGAGCGTCGGGCGAACATCGCCTCGAACAGACCTTCCTTGGTCTTGTAGTGGTAGTGCAGCAGCGCCTGGGCGACTTTCGCCGCCTCGGCAATGGCGCGCATCGAGGCGCCCTCGAACCCCCGGGCGGCGAAGACGGTTTCCGCGGCGTCGAGAATGTCCTCGCGCGACGAGCTTCTGGCGGGCGGGCGGGAAGGGGTCATGGCGCCCTGGCGCTCCTGATCGGACGATCAGTGAAAACCAGTTGTCCGGCACGCTCAAGATCAGCCGAACAGGGGGTATCCGCCTGTCGGTGAGAGTGGCCGGGCCCGCCATGTCGCCTCCGTTCGGGGGAATGTTCAAGAGCCGACCTCTGGGGCAGGCTCCAGGTCCCTGCCACCCCCGGAGTTTTCATGTCCGCCACGGAAGACGGTGCCATTCCGCTCAGGATGGTAAAAGCCAACGGCATCGCCATGCGGATCGCCGAGATCGGCGAGGGGCCTCTCGTCCTCTTCTGCCATGGCTGGCCGGAGGGTTGGGCCTCCTGGCGCCACCAGATGCGGGCGGTGGCCGCCGCCGGCTACCGGGCGGTCGCACCGGATATGCGCGGCTATGGCCATAGCGACGCGCCGCCGGAGATCGAGCGCTATTCCCTCCTCGACCTCGTCGCAGATCAGGTGGACCTGGTGAAGGTGCTGGGCGCGGACAGCGCGGTGATTGTCGGCCATGACTGGGGCGCGCCTGTCGCCTGGCACGCGGCGCTGCTGCGCCCCGACCTGTTCCGGGCCGTCGTCGGCATGAGCGTGCCGTGGACGCCGCCGGGCTATACGGATCTTCTGACCGCACTGGAAAAGCTCGGCATCCGCGATTTCTACATGCAGTATTTCCAGGCGCCGGGCGTTGCAGAGGCCGAGCTTGATCGTGACCCGGAGGACAGCCTCAAGCGCATCTATTTCGACGGGTTCGGCGAGCGCGCCGGCCGCCGCAAATCGATGATCCGGCTGAAGACGCCCGGCGGCCTCATCGCCAATACCGATGCGCCGGGTGACCTGCCGGACTGGCTGCCGTCCTCGCACATGGCCTATATGGCCGGCCAGTTCGCCCATTCCGGCTTTCGCGGCGGTCTCAACTGGTATCGCAACCTCAAGCGCAACGCGGCGCTGACGGCGCCTTGGCGCGGGCAGCCGATCCGGCAGCCGTCGCTGTTCATCGCCGGAACGAATGACGGGGTCATGCATTTCCCGGCGTCGAAGGCGCAGATCGAGTCCTATCCGACGACCCTTCCGGGCTGCCGCGGCGTCCATCTCATCGAGGGCGCGGGCCACTGGATACAGCAGGAGCGGGCCGGGGAGGTGAGCTCGCTGCTGACGGGTTTCCTGAAGGGGTTGGAGGGGTGAACGCCGCAGGGCTCGCGATGTAGGCGTTCGTGAAGCCGCGTCACGGGCGGCGACGCTTGCCGGCAGATTCGGTGTTCAAGTCGTGGATGGCCGAGACGAGCCCAGCCATGACGCGGGCAGGACGGCGCGTCAATAAATCGGCGACACCGTGCCGGCGCTCCCCATCCGTCATGCCCGGGCTCGTCCCGCTCTATCGGAGCCTGTTTGCCAAACGCCATCTCACCGAGCGGGGACGAGGCGCTCCTTGCCGACGCCTTCCTGGCCGGCGATGGTCCAGGTGCCATCGAGGGTGCCGTCGTCGTTGATCCGATAGACGACCAATCCGACGGATTCGCCGAGCTTGTAGGCGGCGGAGAGCACATTGCCCTGGCGCATGCAGAAGCCCTGCGTCGGCGGTGTGTTGGTGATGGTCCAGCGGATGCCGCAATTGCCACCTGCCGTGCCACTGATCACAGCGACGCCGCTGTAGCGGCTGCCGTCGCCGTTGTCGCCGATGACCTGATAGCGGCCGGTCAATTGCTGGGCGGCCGCGGTGCCAATGGTCGCCATCATGATCACCGCCGTTGCGGCCAGTGCCTTCCTGAACATGGTCTCTCCCGGAGTTTCCGGCGGCTGCTGCCGCTCCGGCAATATGATGAGCATGGTTTCGTCGGCCTGTCACAGGGGAGCGGGCGGAATTTTCGGTGCGTGCGGCTTGCGGCTTTCCCCGCCGCCCGCTATCTCGCGCTGATCACGCGACATCCCCTCGACGCGGCGCGGCACCGCCGGTGCACGCGGCACTGCAAGGACGCCCGACGCCATGGCTCGCCAGTTCGCCTACCACATGTCCGGCCTGACCAAGGCCTATCCGAACGGCAAGAAGGTCCTGGAGAACGTCCACCTGTCCTTCTATCCGGACGCCAAGATCGGCGTGCTCGGCGTCAACGGCGCCGGAAAGTCGACCCTGCTGCGCATCATGGCCGGCATGGACAAGGAGTATACCGGCGAGGCCTGGGCCGCCGAGGGCGTGCGCGTCGGCTATCTGCCGCAGGAGCCCCAGCTCGATACCAGCCTCACGGTGCGCGAGAACGTCATGCTCGGCGTCGCCAAGAAGAAGGCGATCCTCGACCGCTACAACGACCTCGCCATGAACTATTCCGACGAGACGGCCGACGAGATGGCGCGGCTCCAGGACGAGATCGAGGCGCAGGGCCTGTGGGACCTCGACAGCCAGGTCGACCAGGCCATGGACGCGCTGATCTGTCCGCCGGACGACTGGGCGGTGGACAAGCTGTCGGGCGGCGAGAAGCGCCGCGTCGCGCTCTGCCGCCTGCTGCTCGACCAGCCGGAAGTGCTGCTCCTCGACGAGCCGACCAACCATCTCGACGCCGAGACGACCGCATGGCTGGAAGGCCACCTGCGCAGCTATCCCGGCGCCATCCTGATCGTCACCCATGACCGCTACTTCCTCGACAATGTCACCGGCTGGATCCTTGAGCTCGACCGCGGCAAGGGCATTCCCTACGAGGGCAACTACTCCTCCTGGCTGCAGCAGAAGCAGAAGCGCCTGGTCCAGGAGGGCCGCGAGGAGGAAACGCGGCTGAAGGCCCTGCAGCGCGAGGCCGAATGGATGGGCTCGTCGCCGAAGGCGCGGCAGGCCAAGAACAAGGCGCGCATCCAGCGCTATGACGAACTGGTCAAGAAGGCGGCCGAGGCCGGCCCGACCACGGCGCAGATCATCATTCCCATCGCCGAGCGGCTCGGCAACAATGTCATCGAGTTCAAGGAGCTGTCGAAGGCCTTCGGCGACAAGCTGCTGATCGACAACCTGTCGTTCCGGTTGCCGCCGGGCGGCATCGTCGGCGTGATCGGCCCCAACGGCGCCGGCAAGACCACCCTGTTCCGCATGATCGCGGGACAGGAGAAGCCGGATGGCGGCGAGATCATCGTCGCCGACAACGTCAAGCTCGGCTATGTCGACCAGTCGCGCGACGCGCTCGCCGACGGCAAGACAGTCTATGAGGAAATCTCCGGCGGCAACGAGATCCTCTATCTCGGCAAGCGCGAGATCAATGCCCGCGCCTATTGCGGCGCCTTCAACTTCAAGGGCGGCGACCAGCAGAAGAAGGTCGGCCAGCTCTCCGGCGGTGAGCGCAACCGCGTCCACCTCGCCAAGATCCTGCAGCGTGGCGCCAATGTCCTGCTACTCGACGAGCCCACCAACGACCTCGACGTCGATACGCTCAGGGCGCTGGAGGAGGCGCTGGAGGACTATGCCGGCTGCGCTGTCATCATCAGCCATGACCGCATGTTCCTCGACCGCATCGCGACCCATATCCTCGCCTTCGAGGGCGACAGCCACGTCGAGTGGTTCGAGGGCAATTTCCAGGACTACGAGGAGGACAAGAAGCGCCGCCTCGGCACGGATTCGACCATTCCGAAGCGGATCCAGTACAAGAAATTCGCGCGCTGACGTCGCGGGGTTCGGCGACGGAGGCTGTCCATTCGCTGCCTTCAGTCCCTGACCCGCCGCCCGCTCAGCCGGTTGGGGAATGGCAGGATTTTTTCGGTACCCGCAGCACCATTGGTGCCAGCAATGGGTTCTTCCTTTCCCCGCTAGCGGGGAGGGAGGGACCAAGATGAGCCCCGGGGGCGCAGGCGGGCTGATTGCCTCCGCCGGCGGCAAAATGGGGCGTCGGCGCGAAGCGGTACCCTTCAGTCCGCCAGATCCGCAGCGCCGATCCAGAAAACCTCTCCCTCGCTCTCGGCCGAATCAAGCCAGAGGAAGGGCAGGTCGTATTCCGCCTCGAGGATGTCGCGCCCCGTTCCGATCTCGCAGAGGAGCCCGCCCTCGGGCGTCAGGTGGTCGCCGGCCGCCGCCAGAATGCGGCGGACGATGTCGAGCCCGTCGGCGCCGCCGAGATGGGCCATGACCGGCTCGGCCCGGTATTCGGCCGGGAAGGCGTCGACTTCCGCCTGTGCGACATAGGGCGGATTGGCGACGATGAGGTCGTAGCGGCGGCCGGCGAGCGGCCTGAACAGGTCGCCGGCAACGAGGCGGACGCGGTCCTCCATCTCGTGGTCGGTCACATTGAGCCTCGCCACGGCGAGCGCATCCTGCGACAGGTCGACGGCGTCGACAGCAGCATTCGGATAGGCCATGGCGGCGAGGATAGCGAGGTAGCCCGAGCCGGTGCACAGGTCGAGCACGCGGGTGACCTCGAAAGGATCGGGGATTGGTCCGGCGCCGTCCTGCGTCAGGGCGCCGGTCATCATCATCTCGCCGAGATAGGAGCGCGGCACAATGACCCGCTCGTCCACCCGGAAGGGTATGCCCTGGATATAGGCGCGGCCGACGAGATAGGGCGCCGGCTTGCGGGTGGCGATGCGGGCCTCGATAAGCCCGATCAGCCTTTCGCGCTCGGGCCGTGTCAGACGGGCGTCCAGCCAGGGGCCGAGCTCGTCCACCGGCAGTGACAGGCCCTCGAGCATCATGAAGGCGGCCTCGTCCAGGGCCGTGGTCGTGCCGTGGCCGTAGGTGAGCCGCGACTGGGAGAAGCGCGTCACCGCGTAGCGCACGAGGTCGCGCAGCGTCAGGAGTTCATCGGCGGGAGAGAGGGCCGGGGCGCTGGGCATTGGAGACGTTCCGAAACGGGCGACAGCCTCGCCCTGCCGCCCTGCTAAAGGCTCGCCGGTCCGGCTTCAAGCCTCGTCGCTCCCGTGACAGAGTGGCGCGCGGCGATCACGAAACCGCCATCTGCCATCGCATCGCCCAAGTCCGGGCGGAGGGTGTTGCGACCGGGGCGAAGGTCTCCTTGCGGATCACCCGCTTCGGAGGCATTCTGCCGCGGTGCACCCCGACCCGACAGGCGCTGTTTTCGCGCGCGGCGCCGATCTTCCCCGAGGGATGACGAGAGAGCGATTGTGACGATCAAGACCCCTTTTCGCGTCCTCGCGCTGGCGGTTGCCATCGCCACCACCGCTGTCTCCGCGGGCCATGCCCAGGTGCGCAACCAGACCTTCGAACCGCTGGGGGCGACACCGGCGTTCCGTGATGCCCTGCGGGTCTCGGTCTACGGAAACGTGCTGGCGGCGCGTCTCGCATCAAACGTCCGTGATACTGCGGCGGCTTCCGTCTTTTGGCGGGCCGCGCTCCGGCAGGATCCCCGCAACAACGAGATTCTCGAACGCGCCTTCGTCACGACGCTTGCCGACGGCAATGTCGACGAGGCCAGCCCGCTCGCCGAAAGGCTGATCCAGATCGATCGCGGCCACCGCCTGGCGCGGCTGACCCTCGCCATGCGCGCGCTGAAGGCCAAGCAGTTCCAGACAGCGCGGATGCACCTGACGGCCGCCCCGCGGGCCAATGCCGACCTGACCTCGGCGCTGCTCATCGGCTGGACCCATCTGGGGTCGGGCGACGCGCAGGCCGGGGTCGCGGTGCTCGACCGCCTCACCGGCGCCGACTGGTACAACCTCTTCAAGAATTTCCATGCCGGCCTCATTCTCGATGCCGCGGGGCGCCGCGTGGAAGCGGGCCGGCGCCTGGAGGAGGCTTACAAGCAGGATCCGACCATCCTGCGCATCGTCGACGCCTATGGCCGCTGGGCGTCGCGCGCCAAGTCGGCGGACGAGGCGCGGCAGATCTTCGCCGCCTATGACAAGGTCATTCCCAACCACCCGGTCATCGCCGCCGCCCAGGAGCGGCTGAACGCGCCGGGCGGCACCCTGCCCATGCTCGTCCGCACCAGCCAGGCGGGCGCCGCCGAGGTCCTCTACGGTCTCGGCTCGGCCCTGTCGCGCCAGGGCGGCGAGGACCTTGCCCTGATCTATCTGCAACTCGCCCGCTGGCTGGAGCCGCAGCAGGACATGGCCATCCTGTCGCTGGCCGATCTCTACGAGTTCATGAAGCTGCCCCGCCGCGCCATCGCGGTGTTCGAGGCCATGCCGGAGAGTTCGCCGCTCTACCGAAACGCCCAGATCCAGCGCGCGCTGAACCTCGAGCAGCTCGACCGCACCGACGAGGCGCGCAAGGCGCTGTCCGAACTCATCGCCCGCAACCCGCAGGACCTCGAGGCCCTGCAGGCGCTCGGCAATATCCAGCGGGCGCGGAAGATGTTCGGCGAGGCGGCCGAGACCTATTCCCGTGCGCTGGCCCTGATCACCGATCCCGGCCCGCAGCACTGGATCTATTTCTATTTCCGCGGCATCGCCTATGAGCGCACCAAGCAATGGGCCAAGGCCGAGGCCGATCTGAAGCGGGCGCTGGCGCTGATCCCCGAAAACAATGTGCGCGGCCGCGCGCAGGTGCTGAATTACCTCGGCTATTCCTGGGTCGACCAGGGCATCAATCTCCAGGAGGGCCTTGAACTCGTCCGCAAGGCTGTCGAGCTGACACCCGAGGACGGCTATATCGTCGACAGCCTCGGCTGGGCCTATTACCGCATGGGCCGCTACGAGGAGGCGGTGGCCGAACTGGAGCGGGCGATCGAGCTGAAGCCTGAAGACCCGGTGATCAACGATCACCTGGGCGATGCCTACTGGAAGGCCGGTCGCGAACTGGAGGCAAGGTTCCAGTGGAACCACGCCCGCGACCTGAAGCCGGAGCCGGACGACCTGCCGCGGATTCTCGACAAGATCGCCAACGGCCTCACCGACAACCCGGTGCAGACCAGCCGCAATACCGGCGAGGCGCCGGCGCCGAAGCCCAACTGACCGGACCGGTGCCGGCTTCATGCCGCCCGCCCTCGTCGCGCGCGCGCCCGCCAAGGTGAACCTGACGCTCGCCGTCAGGGGACGGAGGGCGGACGGCTATCACGACCTCGAAAGCCTGGTGGTCTTCGCCCGGACGGGCGATGAACTCCGCTTCATGCCTGGCGGGGACGCGTTCGGACTGGTGGTGCGCGGCAGGACGGCGCAGGCCTCGGGACCTGGCGCGGACAATCTCGTGCTCAAGGCGGCGCGGCTGCTGGCCGAGCGCGTCGACCGCCTGCCCACCGGACGTTTCACGCTGGTAAAGCGGTTGCCGGTTGCCGCCGGCCTCGGCGGTGGCTCGTCGGATGCCGCCGCCGCCCTGCGCCTCCTCGCCCGCGCCGCAGGTCTTGGCCTCGACGATCCGCGCCTCCTGGAGGCCGCCCGGCTGACCGGGTCCGACGTGTCGGTCTGTCTCGTTCCCGCCGCCCGTTTCATGCGCGGCATCGGCCACGATCTCGGCCCGCCGCTGGTCCTGCCGCGGCTCGCCGCCCTGCTCGTCAACCCGCAGGTGGCGGTGCCGACCCCTGCCGTTTTCGCCCGGCTCGGTCTCGCGCCGGGGGCGGTTCAGGGCGCGGATCCGGCGACGGTCATCGAGACCGGCCTGCGACCGGAGAAAGCGGCTCTCGTGGCTCTCCTCGCCGCTTCGCGCAACGATCTGGAGGCGCCGGCCCGGGCGCTGGCGCCGGTGATCGGCAAGGCGCTGGCGCTGCTCGGTACCGACCCCGCATGCCGGCTGGCGCGCATGTCGGGGTCCGGTGCGACCGTCTTCGGGCTCTACGACACCTGCCGCGCCGCGGCGGCCGCCGGCAAGGCGATCAGCGCCGCCCATCCGGACTGGTGGGTGAAACCGACGATGCTGGGGTGAGGGCCGGACGCTTGGCGGTCGCGCGGGCGCTATCGCCCCTGTCCGTCCCGATAGCGCCGCCAGCCGGCGGCCCGGAGCTCGCAGGCCGGGCAGGCACCGCAGCCATGGCCCCAGTCATGCACCTGCGAGCGGTCGCCGAGGTAGCAGGAATGGGATTCTGTCCGGATCAGCTCGACCAGCGGTTGCCCGCCGAGCCGCTCCGCCAGCCGCCATGTCTCGGCCTTGTCGATGAACATCAGCGGCGTGTGCAGCACGAAGCGCTTTTCCATGCCGAGGTTCAGCGCCACCTGCAGCGCCTTGATCGTGTCGTCGCGGCAGTCTGGATAGCCGGAATAGTCGGTCTCGCAGACGCCGGTGACGATGTGTTTGAGGCCGCGGCGATAGGCGAGGGCTGCGGCGAAGGTGAGGAAGACGAGATTGCGGCCAGGCACGAAGGTGTTGGGCAGGCCCTGGTCGGTCATGGCGATGGCGACCGATCGCGTCAGGGCGGTATCGGAGACCTCGCCGAGCGCCGCAAGGCCCAGGGTGTGGTCCGGCCCGAGGCGCGCCGCCCAGGCGGCGTTCACCGCGGGGAGCCCGTCGCGGATCGTCGCGCGGCAGGCGAGCTCGACCTGATGGCGCTGGCCATAGTCGAAGCCGAGCGTCTCGACATGGGCGAAGCGGTCGAGGGCCCAGGCGAGGCAGGTGGCAGAATCCTGGCCGCCGGAGAAGAGGACGAGGGCGCCGTCGCCGGTCATGGGAGCCGGTTCGTCAGTGGCCGCCATCAATGGGCGCGGGAGATGCAGAAATCGACCGCCTGGACGAGGGCGTCCTTCATGGCGCTGTCCGGGAACAGGGCGAGGGCATCCTTGGCCATGTCGCCATAGTGGCGGGCGCGTTCGATCGTGTCGGCCAGCGCGCCGTGGCGGGCCATGAAGCCGGTGGCGGTCTCGAGGTCGCCGTCGGCGATGTCGCCGTCCACCAGAACCTTCTTCCAGAAGGCCCGCTCCTGTTCGGAGCCGCGCCGGAAGGCGAGGACGACCGGCAGGGTGATCTTGCCCTCGCGGAAATCGTCGCCGGTGTTCTTGCCGAGCTTCTGCGCCTTGCCGCCGTAGTCGAGGGCGTCGTCGACGAGCTGGAAGGCGATGCCGAGATTCATGCCATAGGCGCGAGCGGCGGCCTGTTCGGCCTTGGGCTTGCCGGCGATAACCGGGCCGACCTCGCAGGCGGCGGCGAAGAGTTCGGCCGTCTTGCCGCGTATGACGGCGAGATATTCGTCCTCGGTGGTCGAGGTGTTCTTGGCAGCGGCGAGCTGCATCACCTCACCCTCGGCGATGACGGCGGCGGCGGTGGACAGGATGTCGAGGGCACGCAGCGAGCCGACCTCCACCATCATCTTGAAGGCCTGGCCGAGCAGGAAATCGCCGACCAGCACCGAGGCCTCGTTGCCCCAGACCATGCGCGCCGCCGGTCGGCCGCGCCGCATGTCGCTCTCATCGACGACGTCATCGTGCAGGAGTGTCGCGGTGTGCATGAACTCGACCGCGGCGGCGAGTTTGACATGGCCGTCGCCCTGGTAGCCGGCGAGGGCTGCGGTCGCGAGCGTCAGCATGGGCCTCAGGCGTTTGCCTCCGGAGGAAATCAGGTGATTCGCCACTTCCGGGATCATGGTGACCTCGGACCCGGTCCGCGACAGGATCATCGCATTGACCCGTTCCATGTCCGCCCGCGTGGCGCCCACCAATGCCTCGATGGAGGCCCTGTCCTTTTCGAAGGGGACAACGACTGCCACGCCATGCTCCACTGCCGGCCCGCAGGATGCGGGCAATTTCGTGACGGACAATAGGGTCGCGGCGTGGTCTTCTCAAGCGGCGCCCCCTTCACGAAAAGTCGCACGCGGCGAAGCGGAGGACGTCTTGGAAGAAATCATCCGCACCGCCGATCCGGTTCTCGTCAGCGCCGTGGAAGCGCTGCTCGCGGGCGAGGGGATCATCGTCTTCGTCGCCGACCGGCACATCTCGGCCATCGAGGCGCGGATCGCCGCCTTTCCGCTGCGGATTCTCGTCCCTGCCGCAGATGTCGCCCGCGCCCGGACGGCCATTGCCCAGGCCGGCTGGGGCGAGACGTTGAGGCAGGGGGAGCCTTGATCAAGGGCCGCCGCAGATCTTTTTATGCATACCGCACATCAGAATTGAAAGATTCTAATAAGTGCACATGTATGCAATAAGGAATATATGACTCTGCTCGTCGACCCGCTCTTCGAACCTACGGCCGACCGGATCCTCGGCGGGCGCGTGGAGATCACGCAGCCGCGCGTCGGTCATCGGGCGGGGCACGATGCCGTCCTTCTGGCGGCGGCCGTGCCGGCCGTGCCGGGAGACCGCATCCTCGATCTCGGCGCCGGCGTGGGCGCTGCTGCCTTCTGCGTTGCCGCCCGCGTGCCGCAATGCTTCCTCACCCTGGTGGAGATCGATCCGGCGCTGGCGGCCCTCGCCGAGCAGAACGCCGCGGCCAACGGCTTCGGCAACCGCACCCGTGTCATCGTCATGGACGCGCTGGCACGCGGGGCGCCGCGCGAGAAGGCCGGGCTGCTCGTCGGCGAGATCGACCGGGTCATCACCAATCCGCCCTTTCACGACGCCCCGCGCCACCGCTCCTCGCCGAGCGCCGCCAAGCGGCTTGCCCATTCCGGCGGCGACGAACTGCTCGCCGGCTTCCTGCGCAAGGCCGTGTGTGTGCTGCGCCCCGGCGGAACCGTGACGCTCATTCACCGCGCTGACCGGCCGGAGGCGCTGCTCGCAGCGATGAAGGGGCGTTTCGGTGGCCTCACCATCCGGCCGATCCACCCGAAGCCCGAAGCCCCTGCCGCCCGCCTCATCATCACCGGCACCAAGGGCTCGCGGGCACCGGTCTCCATCCTGCCCGGCCTGATCCTGCAGGATTGCCTCGGACGACCGACGGCGGAGGCCGAGGCGGTGCTACGGGAAGGCAAGGCCTTGTGATCGGCCTGGTTCGCGCGCTGCTTGCCTGTCTCGTGCTGCTCGTTTCCATTCCCGCGACACAGGCCCAGCAGCCGCTGCCCGGCCTCGACGAACTGCTGAAGCGCCCCGCCTTCAAGGAGGCGTGGGACAAGGTCTTCCGCCGCGAGCGGAATATCGACCGCTGGGTGCATGTGTTCGGCGGTGGCGGGGATGGCACCGTGCAGCCGACCCGCGCCCTGGCCCGCGACGGCGTCAGCTATCTCGTCGGCCTCGTCTGCCGGCCTCAGGCCTGCGAGGACAACAGGCTGTTCGTGCTGTTCCGCGAGGATGGCAGCCAGGCCTGGGCACGCTGGGTGGGCCGGGATCTCGCGCTGACCTACGGCCAGCCGACGCCTGCCATGCGGGCGCTGCTCGTCGAGGTGGCGGGGCGGTAGGACGGTCTGTCCCGACCTGCCCTTAAGGGAGGGGGAGGACCGGCGCCGAAGCCTTGCCTCAGCCCTCGATCTTCGAGAAATCGGCGACGGTAGCCGTGGCGGCGCGCAGCTCCGCAAGGATCTTCAGCCGGTTCTCGCGCAGGGCGGGATCGGCGGCATTGACCGTCACCTTGTCGAAGAAGGCATCGACCGCCGGCCGCAGTTCCGCAAGGGCCTTCATCGCGCCGGCATAGTCCTCTCGCGCGACGTGGTCGCGGGCATGGGCGCTCGCCGACTGAAGCAGCGAAAAGAGCGCCCGCTCCTCCGGCTCGCCCTGCGCATGGACGAGGGTGGCGTCCGGCGCGCCGTCATAGGCGCGGCCGTCCTTCTTCTCCTCGATTCGCAGGATGTTGATGGCGCGTTTGGTGCCGGCGAGGAGGTTCTTGCCGTCCTCGGTGCCGAGCAGGGCGGCGAGCGCCTCGACGCGGCGGACGACGAGCAGCAGGTCGTCATTGCCCTCGCCGGAGGCCAGCACGGCATCGACGAGGTCGTGGCGCTGGCCCTGGTCGCGCAGGAGGACTTTGAGCCGGTCGTGGAAGAAGGAGAGGAGGTCTTGCCTTGCGCCCAGAAAGTCGAACGGCATATCCATGTCGGGTCGCTTGCGCAACAACATGGCGGCAATCTTTTCTCTGGTGCTCAATTGGCGAGTTTTTTCATCAAATGCTTGGTCCTCGATAAATTTATAGACCTTCTTTGTGTCCATAAATTTATCGATTAATTCAACGGCAATAGAAGCCATTGCGTTATTTATCAAACCGGACAAGGTCAAGTTAGCTTGGGAACCTTCGATCAACCTAATCACGCCCAGCGCCGCCCGCCGCAGCGCGAAGGGGTCTTTCGACCCCGTCGGCTTCTCATCGATCGCCCAGAAGCCCACCAGCGTGTCCAGCTTGTCGGCCAGCGCTACCGCCACGGCCACCTTGTCGGTCGGCACGCGGTCGGAGGGTCCCTGCGGCTTGTAATGGTCCTCGATGGCGGCGGCGACGCTCGCGTGCTCGCCCTGGAGCAGGGCGTATTTCCGCCCCATCAGGCCCTGGACCTCCGGGAATTCGCCGACCACCTCGGTCATGAGGTCGGCCTTGGCGAGTTCCGCAGCGCGCTCGGCAAGGTCCGGATCGGCGCCGACGAGGGGCGCGATGTGGCGGGCGAGCGCCTTGATGCGGTCGACGCGCTCGCCTTGCGTGCCCAGCTTCTCGTGAAAGACGACGTTCAGCGCCCGCAGCTTCGCCATGCGCTGGTCCAGCGGCTTGGCTGCTGCGTTCTCGAAGTCCGGCAGCGGCTTCTGGTCGGTCTGCCAGAAATAGAGCGCGTCGGAGAGGCGGGCGCGGATGACGCGCTCGTTGCCGGCGACGATGGCGCGGCCGCCGTCGCTCGCCTCGAGATTGGCGGTGAGCACGAAGCGGTTGGCGAGGCGCCCCGTCCTGGGGTCGCGGACGACGAAGCACTTCTGGTTCGCCCGGATGGTGGCGCGGATGACCTCGTCGGGGATCGCGAGGAAGCTCTCCTCGAAGGCCCCCATCAGCACGACCGGCCATTCGACGAGGCCGGCGACCTCGTTCAGCAGGCCCTCGTCCTCGACCAGTTCCAGCCCCTGGGCGAAGCAGAGATTGCGGGCGTCCGTGAGGATGCGGCGCTTGCGCTCCTCCGGGTCGGCGACGACGAAGGCCTTTTCCAGGCTCGTCAGATAATCGTCCATGCGCCGCACGCGGATGTCGCCGGGCGCCATGAAGCGATGGCCGCGCGTCACGTCGCCGGCGGTGATGCCGTCGATGGCGAAGCGGATGACCTCGGGGTCCTCCGTCTCCGGGCCGAAGGTGCAGAGGATGGATTGCAGCGGGCGCACCCAGCGCAGCGAGGATGACGAGACCGAGGCCGCGCCCCAGCGCATGGATTTCGGCCAGGGGAAGGTGCGGATGATCTCCGGCACGATGTCGGCGATCACCTCGGGCACCGGGCGGCCGGGTTTGGCGATGACGGCGATGTAGCTGTCGCCCTTTTTGGGATCGGACTGGATGGTCGCCTCATCGATCGAGGTGAGGCCGGCGCTCTTGAGGAAGCCCTGGATGGCGGCCTCGGGCGCGCCGACGCGCGGGCCCTTGCGCTCTTCCCGGACATCCGGCGAGGCGACGGGCAGGCCGTGGACGGAGAGGGCGATGCGGCGCGGCGTGACGACGGCACGGGCACCCTCGTAGAGACAGCCGCGCGCCACCAGCGCATCGGTCACCGCCTTCTTCAGATGCGCCGCGGCATCCGCCTGCATGCGGGCGGGGATCTCTTCGGAGAGGAGTTCGAGGAGAAGATCGGGCATGTCACTCACGCATCAGGAGAAGGCGCGACAGGATCCAGGAGATGTCGCCGCTCGCCCCCGAGACGTCGTCGATCAGCCAGCGGCCGTTCTCCAGAGCCATGTCGAAGGTGATGACCTGCGTTTCCGGTTGGTCGGCGAAGAGCTTCAGGGTGACGGCAACCTTCGCCCGGCGCTCGTCGCGGCTGACGACCCGGTAGACGTTGCGGGTGTGGTAGTCGTCGTCGCTGTCCTGGCAACCGCAGGCGAAAACGAAGTCGAGGCCCGGCATGACCTCGTTCGCCCTGCGGCTGCGGGCTTGCTGCTCGGTGTAGAGACGGCGCAGGCGCGGCGTCAGGAAGGGGTTCACCGAGGCGCGGCCGGGCTTGGCGTAGAAGGTGCGCAGCGCCGCGACGGGATCGGCGGGCGTCTGGGCCATGGCGGGCAGGGCCGACAGCACGAGGCCGGCGGCGAGCAGGCGGCGGTTCATCAGGATCATCAGACGGCTCCACCCGCTTCGGTCTTCAGCCAGGCGGCGCCGCAGGCCTTGGCCAGTTCGCGCACCCTGAGGATGTAGCTCTGCCGCTCGGTGACCGAGATGACGCCGCGGGCGTCGAGCAGGTTGAAGGCGTGGCCGGCTTTCAGGCACTGGTCATAGGCGGGCTGGACCATCAGGTGGCGCTCGCCGCTCTCGCCCTTGCCCAGCAGCGACCGGCATTCGGTCTCGGCTTCGGCGAAACGGCGGAACAGCGCCGCGGTGTCGGCATGTTCGAAATTGTAGCGGGAATATTCCTGCTCGGCCTGCAGGAAGACCTCGCGGTAGGTGACCTTCTCGGCCCCTTCGCGGCCGTTGAAGTTCAGCTCCATGATGCTCTCGACATTCTGCAGGTAGCAGGCGAGGCGCTCGAGGCCGTAGGTGAGCTCGCCCGAGACGGGCGCGCATTCAATGCCGGCGACCTGCTGAAAGTAGGTGAACTGCGAGACTTCCATCCCGTCACACCAGCATTCCCATCCGAGGCCCCAGGCGCCCAGAGTCGGGTTCTCCCAGTCGTCCTCGACGAAGCGGATGTCGTGCAGCTTCGGGTCGAGGCCGATCGCCTCCAGCGAGCCGAGATAGAGCTCCTGCAGGTTGGGCGGGTTCGGCTTCAGGATCACCTGGAACTGGTAATAATGCTGGAGGCGATTGGGGTTCTCGCCGTAGCGCCCGTCCTTGGGCCGGCGTGACGGCTGAACATAGGCGGCGTTCCAGGGCCGGGGGCCGAGCGAGCGCAGCATGGTGCCGGGATGGGAGGTGCCGGCACCGACCTCCATGTCATAGGGCTGGAGAATGACGCAGCCCTTCTCCGCCCAGAAGGTCTGGAGCGCCAGAATCAGGCCCTGGAACGAGCGTTCGGGCCGCATGTGCGGAGGCAGGTGGGAAGAGGACATCGCGGTGCGGCCTGTCGGGACGAGCGGAGCCGACCCTTAATGACCGGGTGCGAGGGGGTCAACCGCCGTCAGAAGGGGCGGTATTCGCCCGTGGCGGGATCGCGCCGCAGGCGGCGGCCCGGCTGCTGGGCGCGGACAGGCTTGAGCTGCGCCTGCAGGGACCTGCGCACGAGGACGTAGGTGGCGACCATGACGACCGCGACCGCGGCCCCCATCAGGACTGGCGGCATGATTCTCTCCCGCGGGCCTCAATGATGCGACGCACTATGACACAGGCTGATTCAGGCGGAATCGCGGCGACCATCGTGGCATTCCTCAATTGCAGGAAATCCGGCCGATGGTGACGCCCTCGAACAGTCCGCGGGCCTGGGGCGAAAGGTCCAGGCCGAAATCGGCCGGGGCCAGGGCGCCGCGTTCGGCCAGGGGGACGACTGCGCGGCGCAGGATGCTCGCCTCCGGCCGACGCCAGAAGGCAGGATCGGCGGCAGCGCCGGGGTCCACCGCTGTCCGCGGCGGCATGAAGCCGGCGACGAAGAGGGTGATGTTGGCGGCGGCGAGATGGCGCAGGTGGCTGTCGCAGGGCGTGTAGGCGAGTGCGCGAAGATCGTTGGCCACCCTTGCCGCATGGTCGAGCACGGCCTGTCCGCTGCGGCGCGGGCCGATCGGCGGCGGCGTCAGGCGCGGGCCGTCGACCTCGACATAACCGTCGCGCTTGCGGAAGACGACGGGTCCAACCGGCGTGTAGGTGAGGGACACCGCAGCGGTGCCCATCAGCGGCATGCCCGTCGTCGCTGTCGTGGTTTCGCGCACGCCCTGAACAAGCGACATGACGCGCGGTCCGGATTCGGCGGCCGCGGCGGGTGCGGCAGGCGCCGGTGACCGCCACAGCGCCGAGACGGAGGGAAGGCCGGGCAAGGGCATCGTCCCCGAGCCGATGGCGAAGGCAGTGAAGCCGAAGGCTGCTGCGCAGACCACCAGGAGTAATGTGGACACGCCGCCAGAGGCCTGCTCGGGCTCACGACCGGCAGGGCGCCCGCGATTCTTGCGGAAGTTCATTGCCACGTCGTCGGCCATGGACCCTCGCTTGGGGGAGCGAAACAAACCGTATCGTTACCGACGAGGTGTGAGGGCCCGCTTAATGTCGGCGTGGCCTTTGACGAAAAAGCGTCCCGGTCCGGTTAACCGGGACGCAAGCATCGTGGCCGGGCCCGGTCAGACCAGGGACCAGTCGAGCGTGATCTCGGTGTTGAGCAGCTTCGAGATCGGGCAGCCCTCCTTGGCGCCCTTGGCGATCGCGGCAAAATCCTCCCGCGAGACGCCGGGGACATGGGCGGTGAGGGTCAGGGCGGATTTCGCCACCTTGAAGCCGGCACCGTCCTTTTCGAGCGACACGACGGCCTCGGTCTTCAGTTCCGTCGGCGTCAGGTCCTTGGCCTGCAGGGCGAAGGCAAGCGCCATGGTGAAGCAGCCGGCATGGGCCGCGGCGATCAGTTCCTCCGGATTGGTCCCCTTCTCGTCCTCGAAACGGGTGGTGAAGGAATAGGCCGTGCTGTCCAGCACGCCCGACTGGCTGGTGAGCATGCCTTTGCCGTTGCGGCCCGTGCCGTGCCAGACGGCGCTTGCGGATCGGTTCATCGGAAATCTCCTCGGACTTGGGGGGGCGGGGGCCGCAACGGCCTGCCGGCAGAGATGGGGCGCGGGCGCCGGCCAGGACAGGCCAGTGTCGCCAGCCTGCCATCCCGTCGTCAAACCCCGATGACGGTGGCGCGGTTCCCGCGGGCGACGGTGATGACGGGAACCGGCGGCAGCCCGTCGCGGTCCGGCGGCATTGGCGCTAGGCTGCGCCACGGATTCGCCGCAAGCCCCGCGGCACACTGGACCCATGATCATGCGCGCGCTGCTCCTCGCCCTGACGGCTTTTCTCGCGATCCCGACAGGGGCGGTGGCGCAGGCCTCCGGCCAGGGCCAGGGCCAGGGACAGGGCCAGCGCCTGCGCGGCGCCGATTTTGCAGGTTTCTGGGCCTCGCAGCCGGGCGGCCGTGCTGGCGTCGAGATCCGGGTCAGCGGCGCGACCATCGTTGCCCGCGAACTGTTCAACACCCAGGCCGCCGGGCGCTGCGGCACCGAGGGGCGCGGACGGCTGACCGGTTTCACCTCGCGGCTGAATTTCCGTGGCCGCTGCGCCGACGGCAGCCGGACCTCCGAGACCTGGTGCTCGGTGACGCTGGAGACCCGCGACCGCATTGCGTCGCGCTGCGGCAACGGCCACCGGACGACGCTGCATCGCGTCAGGGGATAGCCTCCGCCGATCGGCCGGCCTCGCCAGAGGCGCGCGGCCGCTCTAGCCTCCGTTGCGCCGAGGCGCGACGCGGGGGAGAGGGCCATGCTGACGGGCGGATGCTATTGCGGCGCGCTGCGCTACGAGGCCGAGGGCGCGCCGCTGTTCCGCGGCGAATGCCATTGCCGGGAATGCCAGAAAATCTCCGGCGGGGCCGAGAACTATTTCATGGCGGTGCCGGTGGACGGCTATCGCTATGTGAAGGGCGAGCCGGCCCGCTTTGCCCGGCCGGACCTCGACAACCCCGTGACGCGCGAGTTCTGCGCCACCTGCGGGACTCATCTGGCGACGCGGTCGCCGCGCCGGAAGAACGCGGTGATCCTCAAGGTCGGCGGGCTGGACGATCCGTCCGTCTATGGCGGGCCGGAGGTGGTGTTCTACACGTCCGAGGCGCCGCCGTTCCACCATTTCCCCGAGGGGGTGCCGGCCTTCGATAAGTTCCCGCCGCCGCGGTGAGGGGAGGCTCAGCCGCCGCACCCCGTCATGCCCGGGCTTGTCCCGGGCATCCACGAATTCTCACAGGGCGGTTTTCAAGTCGTGGATGGCCGGGGCAAGCCCGGCCATGACGAGAGAGGGCGGAAAGCACCCGCGGTGGGTGCGCGGAGGACGCGTCCTCACATTCCGGGATAGTTCGGTCCGCCGCCACCTTCGGGGGTCACCCAGTTGATGTTCTGGGCAGGGTCCTTGATGTCGCAGGTTTTGCAGTGGACGCAGTTCTGCGCGTTGATGACGAATTTCGGATCGGTCTTCGCTTCCGGGTCCGCATAGACCACCTCGTAGACGCCGGCCGGGCAGTAGAGGCGCGCCGGCTCGCCATATTTCGGCAGGTTCTGGGCGATCGGGACCGAGGCGTCCTTCAGCGTGAGGTGGACCGGCTGGTCCTCCTCGTGATTGGTGTTCGATATGAAGACGCTCGACAGCTTGTCGAAGGAAATGACGCCGTCGGGCTTGGGATAGACGATGGGCTGCACCTGATCGATGGGCTTCAGGGTCTCGAAATCCGCCTTGCCGTGCTTCAGCGTGCCGAAGGGCGAGGTTCCGAAGATCGCGTTGATCCACATATCGATGCCGCCGAGCACGACGCCGCCGATCGTGCCGAGTTTCGACCAGAGCGGCTTGACGTTGCGCACGGTCCAGAGGTCCTTGCCGATGGCGCTGGAGCGCCAGCTTTCCTCGTAGGAGGCGAGCTCGTCATGGGCCCTGCCGGCCTTCAGCGCCTCGGTCAGGTGCTCGGCTGCCAGCATGCCGGAATGGACGGCGTTATGGGAGCCCTTGATGCGCGGCACGTTGACGAGGCCCGCCGCGCAGCCGAGGAGCGCACCGCCGGGGAAGGACAGTTTCGGCACCGATTGCCAGCCGCCCTCGGTGATGGCGCGGGCGCCGTAGGACAGGCGCTTGCCGCCTTCGAGGACCGGGCGGACCATCGGGTGCTGCTTGAAGCGCTGAAACTCGTCGAAGGGCGAGAGAGTCGGGTTCTCATAGTTCAGGTGCACCACGAAGCCGACGTAAACGAGGTTGTCCTCGGCGTGATAGAGGAAGGAGCCGCCGCCGGTCTTCATGTCGAGCGGCCAGCCGAAAGAGTGCTGGACCAGGCCGGGCTGGTGGTTCTCCGGCTTGACCTGCCAGATCTCCTTCAGGCCGATGCCGTATTTGCCGGGTTCGCGGCCCTCGTCGAGCTTGAAGCGCTTGATCAACTGCTTGGTGAGGTGGCCGCGGGCGCCCTCGGCAAAGAGCGTGTATTTGCCGCGCAGCTCCATGCCGCGGGTGAAACGGTCGGTGATCTCGCTGTTGCGGGCGATGCCCATGTCGCCGGTGGCGACGCCGGTCACCGCGCCCTTGTCGTCGAAGAGCACTTCGGCGGCGGCGAAGCCGGGATAGATCTCGACTCCCAGGGCCTCGGCGTGCGCTGCCAGCCACTTCGTCACATTGCCCAGCGAGCCGATGAAATTGCCGTGGTTGTTCATGAGTTTCGGCATGCCGAAATTCGGCAGGCGAAGGGCGCCGGCAGGGCCGAGGAAGTAGAACCGGTCGTCGGTGACCGCCTGTTTCAGCGGGCGGTCGGGATCCTTGCGCCAGTCGGGCAGCAGGGCATCGAGGCCGGCCGGGTCGATGACGGCGCCCGACAGGATATGGGCGCCGACCTCGGACCCCTTCTCCACCACGACGACGGAGCAGTTCTCGTCCAATTGTTTGAGGCGAATGGCCGCGGAAAGGCCGGCCGGGCCGGCACCCACGATGACGACGTCATAGTCCATGCCCTCGCGCTCGGGCAGGTCCATCGCTTCGGCCATTGAGATCCCTCGTCATTCGGGGTCCGGGACGCCCCATGCAACTTTGGTCGATTTCTAAAGCACGGCTTACCGTCGATGACAACGCGTCGACCTGTAGAGGCGTCGCCGCCAGCGCCCCCCGCGCCGGCACCCTGCCCGTTAACCCTTTGGTAAGGTCCGTTAACGATGTCTTAACATCTCACTTGAGCCGCAATCATTAACAGGAGATTAATGGCCCCGGGTCGCAGGGCAGTCATCGTTGGTTCAGGGGTTTCCACCCATGTTTCGCTTTGCGTCCTGGTTTTTGTTCGCAGCTCTCGGCATCGTCGGCCTGTCCGAAGGTGCCCTCGCCCAGCAGGGCGCCCGTCGTCTGGCATCGTTGCCGGCGGGGGCGGCCACGTCGGCGCCCATCGGATGGGTCCAGTTCTGCGGGGAAAACCCGGTGGACTGCGCCGCGCGCTCGCCGGCGGCCCGCACGGTCAATCTCACCTCCGCCGCCTTCGCGCAACTCGCCCGGGTCAATCTCCAGGTCAACCGGGAGATCGAGCAGGTGACCGACATGGATCACTTCGGCGTCGAGGAATACTGGACCTATCCGGTCGCCGGCAAAGGCGACTGCGAGGACCTGGTGCTGGAGAAAAAGCGCCGCCTCATCGCTCTCGGTGTACCGCGCGAGGCCATGCTCATCACCGTGGTCCGCGACCTCAACGGCGACGGCCATGCCATCCTGACCATCGTCACCGACCGCGGCGACTATGTGCTCGACAACTTCACCAACGAGGTGAAGCTGTGGCACGAGACCGGCTACCGCTTCATCAAGCGCCAGTCGCAGACCGACCCGAACCAGTGGGTCTCGCTGAATGGCGGTGCTGCCGGCCCGCAGCTCGTGGCCAATCCGCGCCGCTGAGCCCTTTCATCTCCTAGCGTCTCCCCGGCGGTCGCAGCGGGTGGAGACCGAAGGCCGGAGCGGGTCGCAGCGCTCCGGCCTTTCGCTTATGATGGGTCCATGACCCTGTCGCTGACCCCCGATGCCCTCGAGGCGCTGCTCGTCTTCTACCGCGATGCGGGCGTCGACGTGGCGGTGGGCGAGGAGGCAGCCGACCGTTTCGCCGAGGCCGATGCCGAGCTTGCGCGCCGCCGCGAAGCGCTGGCGGCCCGGCAGGAGGCGGTCCGTACGCCCGCCGTCGCGCGGCCGCAGACAGTCAGCGCTGCCGGGGCGCCGCCCGCCCCGGATTCGGCCGTTGCCGCCGCCCGCGAGGCGGCCCGTTCGGCGGCGAGCCTCGATGACTTGCGCGCCATCGTCGAGAGCTTCGAGGGCTGCGCGTTGAAGGCGACGGCGTCGCGCACGGTCTTCGAGGACGGGGCGCGCGATGCCCGCGTCATGTTCGTCGGCGAGGCGCCGGGCCGCGAGGAGGACATGGAGGGGCGGCCCTTCGTCGGCAAGTCCGGCCAGTTGCTCGACCGCATGCTGGCCTCGGTCGGCCTCGACCGCCGGACCAATGCCTATATCGCCAACATCATCCCCTGGCGCCCCCCCGGCAACCGCACGCCGACGCCGCAGGAGATCGCCATCTGCGAGCCCTTCGTCCGCCGCCAGATCGAACTCAAGGCGCCGGAGCTGCTGGTTTGTGTCGGCGCGCCCTCGACCGAGACGCTGCTCGGCCTCAAGGGCATCATGAAGGTGCGCGGCCGACTGATGGGCTTCGAGGCCGGCGGCCGGACCATCCGGGCGATCGCCACGCTGCATCCGGCCTATCTGCTGCGCAGCCCCATCGCCAAGCGCCAGGCCTGGCGCGACATGCTGACCATCCGCAAGACGCTGGGGCTATGAACCGCCCTTTGGCCCTGCGATGGAAGGGGGCCGCGCCTCTCACCGGCGCAGGGGAGATTGCAGGCGTCGCAGCCGCCCGTTCACGATTTCCCGGCGGGGAACGGCAAGCCCGGTCATTCCAACAGAGCCTTCAGCGAACCGAAGGTCATGCGGTGATGAGGGGTGGGGCCATGGTGGGCGATCGCCTGGCGATGCGCTTTCGTGCCGTAGCCCTTGTGGACCGCGAAGCCATAGGCCGGGTGGACGAGACTGACGTGGCGCATCAGCCGGTCGCGGTGGACCTTGGCGAGAATGGAGGCTGCGGCGATCGACAGCACCAGCGCGTCGCCGTCGACGATCGCCTCGCCCGAGACCCCGAGCGGCAGGGGCGGAACGTCGCGACCGTCGACGAGGACGTGGCGCGCTGGAAGGGCGAGGGCGGCGACCGCCCGCGCCATGGCGTGCAGGGTCGCCTTGCGGATGTCGGTTGCATCGATGCGTCCAGGGCCCGACGAGGCGATGGCGCAGGCGATGGCGGAGGCGGTGATCGTCTCGTAGAGCGCTTCGCGGCTGGCTTCGTCGAGCACCTTGGAATCGGCAAGGCCGGCCGGGATAGAATCGGGATCAAGGATCACCGCGGCGGCCACCACAGGGCCGGCCAGGGGGCCACGACCGGCCTCATCCACGCCGGCAACGGGGGCAAATCCCTGCGCCAGCGCATGCGCCTCGAGGCGGAAGGAGGGAATCGGTCCAGCCATGAACCTGTCTCGCCAAATTAGCCGGCGACGGCAAGCCACGGTGGCCATCCAGGACGGTTCCTCAGCTTTCTTTCTGATTCAGGTCGATGAAAAAATGCGCGCGATATCAGAGTTGTAGCATGTGGTTCTGATGTGCAGATTCCGTCTGCGACAATCCGATTCAAGTCCTTCACGTGCCGATTCAGCGCGAAGGGAAGGCCGGCATCATGGCGCTGCCGCAGGGAGAACGCGCCACGGCCGAATCCGCTATAAGCACCTTCTCAACCGGCGGACCTCACATGATCGGCAAGCTCAAGGGCACCATCGACAGCTACGGACCCGATTGGGTGATCGTTGACGTCCACGGTGTCGGCTACGTTGTCCATTGCTCGGCGCGGACCCTGCAGGCGCTGCCGGCGGCCGGCGAGGCGGCGGTGCTCTCCATCGAGACCATGGTGCGCGAGGACATGATCCGCCTCTACGGTTTCGCCAACGATCTCGAGCGCGAGTGGTTCCGCCTCCTGCTGGCCGTGCAGGGGGTGGGCGCCAAGGTGGCGCTCTCGGTGCTCTCCACGCTCAAGGCCTCGGACCTCGCCACTGCCATCGCGCTGCGCGACAAGGCGGCGATCGGCCGGGCCAACGGCGTCGGCCCGAAGGTCGCCGAGCGCATCATCACCGAGCTCAAGGACAAGGCGCCGGGCTTCACCGACATCGACCCGACGCTCGCCAGGCTCGCCGATGACGTTGACGAGAAACGCGTCGCAGGCCCCGTCGCCGACGCCATCTCGGCACTGACCAATCTCGGCTATGGTCCGCCGCAGGCCGCCGCCGCCATTGCCGCCGCGGCGAAGAAGGCCGGGGATGAGGCCAATACCCAGACGCTCATCCGCCTCGGCCTGAAGGAACTGAGTTCGTGAGCGATCCCGACCGCATCCTCTCCGCCGAGCGCCGCGACGACGATGCCGACACGCATCTGCGGCCACAGCGGCTCGCCGAGTTCATCGGCCAGGCACAGGCGCGTTCCAACCTCGAGGTCTTCATCTCGGCGGCGCGCTCGCGCGGCGAGGCGCTGGACCATGTCCTCTTCGTCGGTCCGCCGGGCCTCGGCAAGACGACGCTGGCCCAGATCCTGTCGAAGGAGCTCGGGGTGGGTTTTCGCGCCACCTCCGGCCCGGTCATCGCCAAGGCCGGCGACCTCGCGGCACAGCTGACCAATCTCGAAGAGCGCGACGTGCTATTCATCGACGAGATCCACCGGCTCAATCCGGCGGTGGAGGAAATCCTCTATCCCGCCATGGAGGATTTCCAGCTCGACCTGATCATCGGCGAGGGACCGGCGGCGCGCTCGGTGAAGATCGATCTCGCCAAGTTCACCCTCGTCGGCGCCACCACCCGCGCCGGCCTTCTCACCACGCCGCTGCGCGACCGTTTCGGCATCCCCATCCGTCTCGCTTTCTACACGGTCGAAGAGCTGGAACTGATCGTCACCCGCGGTGCCAGGGTGCTCGGTGTCGGCATGACGGCCGACGGGGCGAACGAGATCGCGCGGCGCGCGCGCGGGACGCCGCGCATCGCCGGCCGCCTGCTCCGGCGCGTGCGCGACTTCGCCATCTACCGGGATTCCGACACGATCACGCGGACCATCGCCGACGAGGCGCTGACCCGGCTCGAGGTGGACGATGCCGGGCTCGACGCCATGGACCGGCGCTATCTGAAGGCCATTGCGCTGAATTATGGCGGCGGGCCCGTCGGCATCGAGACCATGGCGGCGGCGCTCTCCGAGCCGCGCGACGCCATCGAGGAGATCATCGAGCCGTTTCTGATCCAGCAGGGCTTCCTGCAGCGCACGCCGCGTGGACGCCTGCTCACCTCAGGCGCCTTCCGCCATCTCGGCCTCGCCGAGCCGGCCCGCGAAGGGGCACAATTCACGCTGTTCAAGGGGGACGAGGAGGTCTGACGTCTCGCTTCCGCCCCAACGGGTTCCCAGAGGGGGCCATGATCTGCGCAGAAAGGCATCCGGCATGACCGATGGCCACCATCTGGCCGGCCGCATCGACGGCGAGACCCATCACCTCGCTGTCCGCGTCTATTACGAGGACACCGATTTTTCCGGGGTCGTCTATCATGCGAGCTACCTGCGCTTCATGGAGCGCGGTCGGACCGATTTCCTGCGATTGCTCGGGGTGGCCCAGGGTGACCTGTTCGACCAGGCGAAGGAGGACGCCGGCGCCGGCTTTTTCTTCGTCGTCCGCTCGATGGGCATCGAGTTCCTGCGGCCAGCGCGGATCGACGACGTGCTGACCATCGAGACCCGCACCGAGGCGGTGAAGGGCGCAACGCTCAATCTCGCACAGCGCGTCCTGCGCGGAACGGAGGTGCTGGTGGAGGCGAAGGTACGCGTCGCCTTCCTTGCCGGCGGCAAGCCGGTGCGCATTCCCGATGGCCTCCGGCGCGCCATGACGCCGAGGGTGTCGCGGGAGGATGAGTCCGCCGAGGGCGCCGGTGTCTAGAGGCGGATGTTGGCGGCGCGGATGATCGGCCCCCACCTGTCCATTTCGGCCCGCACGAAGGCGCCGAATTCCTCCGGCGTGTTCGGCCGGCTGGTGACCGACAGTGAGGTCAGGCGGGCGCTGATCGCCGGGTCGGCAATTGCCTGGTTCAGGGCGCTGTTGAGGCGCGCGACGATGGCGTCGGGCGTTCCCGCCGGGACGAAGACGCCGTTCCATTCCAGCGCCTGGTAGCCCGGCAGCGTGTCGCTCATGGCGGGGACTCCCGGCAGGATCTCCACCGGCGTGTTGGCCGTGTGCGCCACGGCCCTGAGTAGCCCACCGCGGATGTGTTCGATGGACGAGGACAGGTTCGAAAAGAAGTACTTCACCTGTCCCGCCACGAGGTCGTTCAGGGCCGGGCCGCCACCGCGATAGGGCACATGGGTGATCTCCACCTGCGCCATGCTCTTGAACAGTTCCAGCGCCAGGTGCTGGGCCGAGCCGTTGCCCGAGGAGGCCCAGTCGATCTTGCCGGGCGCGCGCTTCGCCGCGGCGATGATGTCGGCGACGGTGCGCTCCTGGACGCTCGGATGGACCACCAGCACATTGGGCACGATGGCGGCGAGGAAGACCGGCCGGAAGGCCTTCAGCGTGTCATAGGGCAGGCGCGGGAACAGGCTCGGATTGGCCGCGTGGGCGCTTGCATCGTAGAGGATCGTGTAGCCATCGGCCTCGGCGGTAGCCACCGCATTGGTGCCGATCGTGCCGCCGGCGCCGCCGCGGTTCTCGATGACGAAGCTGCCGCCGAGCTGGGTCGCCAGCTTCTGGAAGAGAATGCGGCTCACCGTGTCGGCACCGCCGCCGGCCGAATAGGGCACGACGACGCGCACTGGGCGGGCGGGCCAGGCCTGGGCGCGGGCGATGCCGGGGGCCGCAAGCGCGGCAAGGCCGCCGGCGAGCGCGGCGCGGCGGTCGATCAGGGCAGGGGACCGTCCGGTCATGGGCGTGCTCCTCAGCGGATGTCGATGGAATAGGAAAAGCGCTCCGCCGGCCCGTAGGAGCGGCGGAATTCCAGCGGCGCCTGGTCGAAGCCGAAAGCGACGCGGTCGATGATGGCGGCGGGTGTCCCCGTATCGATGCCGAGCCCTGCGGCGGCCGGGGCCGGCGGCAGTCCGAAGCGGATGGTCTCGCGGGCGGAGGCCACGACCTTGCCGCAGGCTGTCTCGTAGAGCGGATAGAGGAGGTCGCCGAACTCGGCGAAAGGCAGGTCCAGCAAAGGTGCGAAAGGATCGCGCGGCAGATGGACCTCCTCGAACAGCAGCGGCGCGCCGTCGACCAGGCGCAGGCGCGTCAGCGCGATGATGTCGGCGCCATCGGCGACGCCGAGATGCTCTGCCACCTCGGCACTGGCGGGCAGGATCTGGCGCGACAGGATGCGGGAGACCGGACGCATCGGTCGGCCCTTCGCATCGGTCATGCGGAAGAAGCGGGCCAGCGCATTGCCGAAACTCCCCCGCCGCACGAAGGTGCCTCGACCCTGCCGGCGCTCCAGCATGCCTTCCGCCACGAGCACCGCAAGGGCCTTGCGCACCGTGCCGACGGCGACCTCATGGGTGGCAGCAAGGCTGTCCTCGGGCGGGATGGCCTCGCCCGGTCGCCAGCGACCGTCGGCGACGGCAGCGGCGAACAGGTCGCGCAACTGCTGGTAGCGCGGCAGCCGGTCGTCGAGCAGGGGCGGGAGAATGGTTGTCATGGAGATCTCTATTCCTATACAGGACTAGAGCAATGAGGAGCGACGCGCAAGCATGACCACCATCGACACCCACGCCCATGTCTTCGCGCGTGGTCTGCCGGCGATCGCCACCGCCCGCTACGTGCCGGACTACGACGCGCCGCTTTCCGCCTATCTCGCTTTTCTCGACGGGATCGGCGCGGAGAAGGGCGTGCTGGTGCAGCCCTCCTTCCTCGGCAGCGACAACAGCTTCCTGCTCGCGGCCCTCAAGGCGGCAGAGGGGCGCCTGGCCGGCGTCGCGGTGGTCGAGGAGCGCATCGCGCCGGAAGCGGCCGAGGCCATGGCGGCGGCCGGCATCCGCGGCCTGCGCTACAATCTGGTCGGTCGCTCGCCGGAGGTTCTCGCCTCGGCCGATGCCAGGGCCATGCTCGCTATCGCCGCGCCGCTCGGCTGGCATGTCGAGCTCCATGCCGATGCGCCGGACCTTGCCGCCGCGCTGTCCTTCCTGCCCGGCTTCGACGGACCCATCGTCCTCGACCATTTCGGCCGGCCGGGCCCGGACGATGCCGCGCTCGTCACGAGTTGGGCGGCTGACCCGCGCGTCCACATGAAGCTCTCGGCGCCCTATCGCGTGCGACATCCCGACATCCATGGCCTCGCCGGCCGGATCGTCGAGGCCTATGGGCCGGAGCGGCTGATGTGGGGCAGCGACTGGCCCTGGACCCAGCACGAGGAGGCGGCGAAGACGGTGTCGCTGCTGCCTGCCGCGCTTGGTCTGGATGGGGCGACCATCGCCACGATGGAGGCGACGGCGCGGCGGCTGTTCTTTGAGTTAGGGGTGTGAGTTCGGTCGGGTGACCGGTGCGGGTCGGGCCGGACGATTTGGGTTTGACGCTCGGAGGCGGCCGCACAGTCGTGCAAAATTCAGGATCAATGCGCCAAGGGCGTCAGGACTTCGGGGCTGGCGCATCAATTTCAACATGCCACCATTTTGGGCGTGGCCCGCGATAGGCATGATATGTCGGCATCAACTCGCGCTTGTTGGGGCTGTCGAAAGTGCCCACGAGCAGAGCAATCACAGGTTTGTCGTCCATAGCCCCAAGGCTGCTACCGCATGTGGAGCAGAACGCTCGGCTGGAGAAATCGGACGAGCGGAATAGTGCAGGTGCGCCAGCAGACCCATTCCAAGTGACAGATTCCCTTGGAAACTCAACCCATGCGGCTGTTAGGCTTCCTGTATGCTGTTGGCACATTCGGCATGAACAGGTATGCGGCTTTTCCGGGAAACCTACGGCTTCGAACCTAGTCGCACCACATAGGCATCCACCAAGGTACCGTTTTGGCTTGCTCGGCGACCTTGTAGTCATGACAGCATCCTTCCGATCCGAATATTTTGCCGTGCGAATATCGAATGCGTCAAGAAGCGCGAGTTGATATACTTTTGCAAAATTCAAGATTTTTGCACTACCCTTGCTGACCTGCCACTGAGTTTTTCCTCCACACGGAGTTAGAGTCCGGCCCTGACGAGGACGGACAGATGAAGCGAGCAAGGTTCACCGAGGAGCAGATCATCGCGGTTCTGCGCGAGCACGAGGCGGGGGCGAAGACCGCCGACCTGGCGCG
>CALRLZ020000023.1:0-64963 GCA_943368975.1 Archangium gephyra | reverse complement strand
CGACCAGGCGCTGGCCCGCTTCCGCCTGATGCCGGCCCAGACCGTGGACAACCTCTACATCGTCGACAATATCGCCCGCCATTCCCTGCGCGAGGTGAGGAGGGCGGACGGCTCCTCGGGCTGGACCTGGCGCTTCGATCCCTTCATGTGGTCGCGGATGACCAGGCGCGAGCCGGCCGAGGACCTCGCGGCCGCGACCTGCCGCCTCGCCATCACCTGGGGCTCGGATTCGGTGCTGTTTCCCGACGAGGTGAAGGCCTACGTTCGCCGGCAGGCGCCGCCCGGGAGCTTCTTTGTCGAGATCCCCGAGGCCCAGCATCACGTGCTGATAGACCAGCCGCTCGCCCTCGTCACGGTGATGCGGACGGTGCTGTCGGCCTGGGACGCTGACGACAAGGCCCCGTAAACGGGCGACAGGTCTCGGGAGGACCGCATGGGCAGGCTTATGGCTAAGCGCACCATCGTCACCGGTGCGGCGAGCGGCATCGGCCGGGCGAGCGCGCGTCTCTTCGCGCGCGAGGGCGCCGCCGTCCTTCTCGTCGACCGCTCGGCGGAAGCGGTGGAGGCTGTGGCCGCCGAAATCCGCGCCACCGGTGCCACGGCTCTCGCCATCGCCGCCGATGCAGGGTCGGAGACGGATGTGAAGGCCTATGTGGCCCGCGCTGTCGCCGCATTCGGCGGCATCGACGCCATCTATGCCAATGCCGGCGTTTCCGGCGGCCTGACGCCGTTCTTCGATCTCACCGTGGACAACTGGCAGGAGATCCTGCGCGTCAACCTGATCGGCCCCTTCCTCGCCATTCGCGAGGTCGCCCCGCTGATGATCGCCCAGGGGGGAGGGGCCATCGTCTGCACCGCCTCGGTGGCCGGCCTGAAGGCCAATGCCGGCGGTGCCCCCTATTCCGCCTCCAAGGCCGGCGTCGTCAGCCTCGTGCAGACCGCCGCCAATGCCTTCTACGGCACCGGAGTCCGCGTCAACGCTGTCTGCCCCGGCCTGATCGAGACCGGGATGACCGTCCCGATCTTCGACCACGCCCGCAAGCGCGGCAGCGAGGGCAAGCTCGGCCAGCTCAACCCCCTGAACCGCCCCGGCCAGCCCGAGGAGATCGCAGCCATGGCCTGTTTCCTCGCCAGCGACGAGGCGAGCTACGTCAACGGTCAGGCCTTCCCCGTCGATGGTGGCCTGTCCTCGACCCTGCCCTTTGCCGGTCAGCGCCCGCGCTGACCCCCCGACCACCCAGCCATTGCACCCAAGGAGTTTGCCCGTGACCGCCATCAACGACGTCGTCGATCTCGCAACCGAAGGGGCCGTGGCCGTCGTCACCGTCGCCTCCCCGCCGGTGAATGCGCTCTCGGCCAATGTCCGCACCGGCATCGCCGAGGCCGTGCAGAAGGCCGGCGCCGACCCCGCCGTGAAGGCCGTCGTCATCCACTGTGCCGGCCGCACCTTCATCGCCGGGGCCGACATCACCGAATTCGGCAAGCCGCCGAAGGGCGTGCCGCTCAGCGAGGTCAATGCGATCATCGAGGGCTGCCCGAAGCCGGTCGTCGCGGCCATTCACGGCACGGCGCTCGGTGGCGGGCTCGAACTGGCGCTGTCCTGCCACTACCGCGTCGCCGTGCCCTCGGCGAAGCTCGGCCTTCCCGAGGTGAAGCTCGGGCTCGTGCCCGGGGCGGGCGGCACCCAGCGCCTGCCGCGCCTCGTCGGCATCGAGCGGGCGCTCGAGGTCATCGCCTTCGGCGAGCCGATGAAGGCGGCCGAAGCCGCGACCCACGGCCTCGTCGATGCCGTCGCCGGCGAAGCGACCCTGAGGGCGGATGCGCTCGCCTTCGCCGCCAGGCTCGTCGCCGAGGCCGCGCCGCTGGCCAAGGTGCGTGACCGCGCGGAGAAACTCGTCGCCGATCCCGCCGTCTTCGCCACCTTCCGCAAGGCCAACGCCCGCCGTTTCCGCGGTTTCGAGGCGCCGGAAGCCTGTATCCAGTGTGTCGAGGCGGCGGTGTCCATGCCCTTCGACCAGGGCCTGAAATACGAGCGCGACACCATCATGCGCCTGATGGTCGGCACCCAGTCCCTGGCCCAGCGCTACGTCTTCTTCGCCGAGCGTCAGGCCGCCAAGATCCCCGACGTTCCCGAGACCACGCCGACGCGCAAGATCGCCAGGGTCGGCATCATCGGCGCCGGCACGATGGGCGGCGGCATCGCCATGAACTTCGTCAATGTCGGCCTTCCCGTCACCATCGTCGAGACCAGGCAGGAGGCCCTCGACCGCGGCTTGTCGGTGATCCGCAAGAACTACGAGAACACCGCCAAGCGCGGCCGCCTTACGATGGCCGATGTCGAGACCCGCATGGCGCTCTTCACGCCGACACTCGATCTCTCGGCGCTGGCCGATTGCGACCTCATCATCGAGGCGGTCTTCGAGAACATGGACATCAAGAAGGAGGTCTTCGGCAAGCTTGACGCCATTGCCAGGCCCGGCGCCATCCTCGCCACCAATACCTCCTATCTCGACGTCGACCAGATCGCCGCCATGACGACGCGTCCCGAGGATGTCATCGGCATGCATTTTTTCTCGCCGGCCAATGTCATGCGCCTGCTCGAGATGGTGCGCGGCGCGAAGACCGCGAAGGACGTCGTCGCCACCGCCATGGGCCTCGCCAAGACGATCGGCAAGGTCGGCGTCCTCGTCGGCGTCTGCCACGGCTTCGTCGGCAACCGCATGCTCGCCCAGCGCCAGCGCGAGGCGACCAAGCTGATCCTCGAGGGGGCCATGCCCTGGGACGTCGACCGCGTGCTCTACGAATTCGGCCTGCCCATGGGACCCTTCGCCATGAGCGACCTCGCCGGCCTCGACATCGGCTGGTCGCGCGAGACCTCGAAGGGCGAGACGGTGCGTGAGATCCTCTGCGAGATGGACCGCCGCGGCCAGAAGACCGGCGCCGGCTTCTACGACTATGACGAGAACCGTGTGGCGAAGCCCTCGCCGGTGACCGAGACGATCATTCTCGACCTTGCCGCGAAGAAGGGCATCAACCGGCGCGCCATTTCCGACGAGGAGATCCTGCAGCGCTGCATCTATCCGATGATCAACGAGGGCGCGAAGATCCTCGAGGAGGGCAAGGCGATCCGCGCCTCCGACATCGATGTCGTCTGGATCAACGGCTATGGCTGGCCGGTCTATCGCGGCGGCCCCATGTTCTACGGCGACACGGTGGGCCTCTCCGAGGTGCTGACGGTGATGAGGGAGTTCGAGGGCCGCCACGGCGCCGACTTCAAGCCATCGGCGCTGATGGAGAAACTGGTGGCCGAGGGCAAGGGCTTCAAGGACCTTTGAGGGCAAGGATGAGGGCCGGCGCATGCGGCCGGCCCCTCAACCTACATGCTACCAGCCCGCCTTCTCCAGGATCTCGCCGATGAGCTCCTGGCTCTTCAGCGCCTCCTCGCCGGAGACCACGGGGTCCCGGCCCTCCTTGATCGCATCGAGGAAGTCGGTGATCAGCAGCCGGTGCCAGTCGTGGGGAAAGTCCATGACATTGGCGCCGCCGCCGGTCGGGCCCTCCTGCCGCAACACCTCTTCGCGCCCGTCCAGCCAGGCGACCTTGAGATTGCCACCGGCGAGCCAGGCCGTGCCGAGGCTTCCCATGATCTCGATCCGCTCCTCGCCGCCGGGATAGGCGGCGGTGGTGGCCTGGATGACGCCGGGTGCGCCGTTGGCGAGCAGCACCAGCGCCGCGGCGAAATCCTCGGTCTCCATGCGGTGCACGGGGGTGGTCGCGGCAGTTGCCGCCGTCACCGTCATGTCCCCGACCAGCGAGCGGAACAGGTCGAGCGTATGGATGGCCTGCGTCAGCAGCACGCCGCCGCCATCGCGCGCCAGGGTGCAGCGGCCGGGCTGGTCGTAATAGGCCTGCGGCCGCCACCAGGGCACGGTGCAGGACGCTGCCCCGATCGTGCCGAGCCCGTCCTCCGCCATGATCGCCTTCAGCCGCAGCGCCGCCGGCCGGAACCGGTGCTGCAGTGTCACGCCGAGGGTGAGGCCAGACCCGCGCATGCCCGAAACGATCGCCGCGGCCCGGTCGAGCGTGATGTCCAGCGGCTTTTCGAGCAGGACGTGCTTGCGGCCCTTGGCCGCCTGCTTGACCAGTTCGAGATGGGAATGGGGCGGCGTCAGGATCCACACCGCATCGATGTCGCGGCTGGCGAGGAGGCCGTCGATATCGGTGGTCATGGGAAAGCTGAACCGCTGCGCGAAGGCCTTGAGCCGGTCCTCGCTGCGGGAGGCCGCAACCACGACCTCCACCCGATTGTCCAGATCCAGTAGGCTCCTGGCGTGCGGCTCCACCGCATTGCCGAGCCCGATGATCCCCACGCGGATCCGTGCCATGCCCTGCCCCCGATGCTTCTCCCGTGCCACATCTGCTGTGCGGCTTCCCCTATTCTGTGGCCATTCGCCGTTCCTGCACAACCGTCCGCTTTGCCTCTTGCCTCCGCGCTGGCCGCAATGCACCTTCGCCGCCTCTTTCGGAGCCTCCCATGAAAAAGATCAAGATCACCGCCGGCCCCTACACCTTCGTCGCGAAGCTCGAGACCGAGGCCGCGCCGAAGACCTGCGCCGCCTTCGAGAAGGCGCTGCCCTTCATCTCGGAGATCATCCATGTGCGCTGGAGCGGGGAGGGCGTCTGGATGCCTCTCGGCGACCTGAATTTCGGCGTCGACTACGAGAACGCCACCTCCTACCCGGCGCCTGGCCAGATCATCCTCTATCCCGGCGGCGTCTCGGAGACCGAGATCCTCCTTTCCTACGGACCGGTCTGCTTCGCCTCCAAGGCCGGCCAGCTCGCCGGCAACCATTTCCTGACCATCGTCGAGGGCCTGGAGAACGTCCATCCGCTCGGCCGGCTCGTCCTCCTGAAGGGCGCCCACCCGATCCGCTTCGACGCGCTGTGACGGCACCGCGCATCGCGCCCGGCGGCAAGGCGATCTACGGCGCGCCTCTCGGCATCCTCATGCTGGAGGCGCGCTTTCCGCGCATTCCCGGCGACATGGGCAACGGCACGACCTGGCCGTTCCCTGTGCTGTTCCGGGTGGTGCGCGGGGCCGATCCCGAACGCGTCGTACTGCAGGGCGCGCGCGGCCTGCTGCCGGATTTCATCGCCGCGGCCCGCGACCTCGTCGACCTCGGCGCCGAGGCCATCACCACCAATTGCGGGTTCCTGTCGCTGTTCCAGCGCGAACTGGCGGAAGCCGTGAACGTGCCGGTCGCAACCTCCTCCCTCATGCAGGTGCCCTGGGTGCAGGCGACCCTGCCGCCGGGCCAGCGCGTCGGCGTGATCACGGTCAGCCGGGGCTCGCTCACCGCCGCCCATCTCGATGCCGCCGGCGTGCCGCGCGACGTGCCGATGGCGGGAACCGAGACCGGCCGCGAATTCTTCCGCGTGCTGATCAAGGCCGAGAAGACCGACATGGACATCGCCCTGGCCGAGGCCGACATCGTCGCCGCCGGTCGCGATCTCGTCGCCCGCCATCCGGAGGTCGGCGCCATCGTGCTGGAATGCACCAATATGCCGCCCTATGCCGCCGCGCTGGCCGAGGCCGTCGGACTGCCGGTCTACGACATCTATTCGATGATCACCTGGTTCCATGCCGGGCTGAGGCCGCGCCGCTTCGGCTGACCATCCCCCATCCGGCCCGACAGGCTCTTCGCCCTTGACCGGTGGTTGTCGATGTTATTTGTTTGCAAGCAAGCAAATAAAATAATGGCGGGATGAGGCGATGGGCGCGGCGGGTGCGCAGAAGCGAGCGGTGATGGAGGCGGGAGCCGATGTCGCCATCCGGCGTCGCCGCACCCAGGCCGAACGACGGGCCGAGGCTGAATCCCGCGTCCTCGCCGCCACTGCCGAACTGGTCGCCGAGAAGGGCATCGACGGCGTCACCCTGGCCGAGGCCGGCGAGCGCGCCGGTTACAGCCGCGGTCTCGCCGCCCACTATTTCGGCTCCCGGGACGAATTGCTCGCTGCCATGGCCGAGGCCATCCACGACGAGTTCAGCCAGCAGCGCCGCGAGCGCCTGCGCGGCACATCCGGGCTTGCCCGGCTGATGGCGACGCTCGACGCGTCCTTCGAGCGCCCGGCGGTCGGCATGGTCAAGATGCGCGCCTATATCGCCGTGCTGATGGGCGCTGCCCACAAGCCTGCCCTCGCCGAGGCAGTCGCCACCTTCAACCGGGAATCGGCCACCGAATTCGGTCGCCTGATCGGCAGCGCCATGGAGGCGGGGGAGATCCGTCCCGACATCGATGCGCGCACCCAGGCGCTCATCCTGTCCGCCGCCCTGCGCGGCATCATGGCCCAGTGGGTGCTCGACCCCGAGGGCGTCGATCTCGTGCGCATCCGCGAGGAGTTCATCGCGCTCGTCGCTCGCAGCCTCACCACATCCCCAAGCTGATCCACAAGACCCAAGAGGAGAGGAAGTCCATGGATTTCTCGATGTCCGAACGCCAGCGCTACTGGCGCGACCGCGTGATCGCTTTCATGAACGCCAACGTCTACCCGGCGATGGCCACCTACGACGCCCAGATGGAAGGCTTCGGCGCCAACCGCTGGCAGGTCGTACCCGTCCTGGAGGAGCTCAAGGCCAAGGCAAAGGCGGAAGGCCTTTGGAACCTCTTCCTGCCGCCTTCCGAGGCCCATGACGACGACGAGTTTCACGGCGCCGGCCTGACCAATCTCGAATATGCCCTCTGCTCGGAACAGATGGGCCGCGTCGGCTTCGGCTCCGAAGTCTTCAACTGCTCGGCGCCCGATACCGGCAATATGGAAGTGCTGCATCGCTACGGCACCAGGGAGCAGAAGCAGCAGTGGCTGCGCCCGCTCATGGCCGGCCAGATCCGCTCGGCCTTCCTGATGACCGAGCCGGCGGTGGCCTCGTCTGACGCCACCAACATCGAGACCTCGATCCGCCGTGATGGCGACCATTACGTCATCAACGGCCGCAAGTGGTGGTCCTCGGGCGTCGGTGATCCCCGCTGCAAGATCGCCATCGTCATGGGCAAGACCGATACGGGTGCGGCCAAGCACATGCAGCAGTCGCAGATCCTCGTGCCGCTCGACACGCCCGGCGTGAAGATCCTGCGCCACCTGCCGGTCTTCGGCTTTGACGATGCGCCGCACGGCCATTCCGAGGTGCTGCTGGAGAATGTCCGCGTTCCCGCCAGCAATCTGCTGCTCGGCGAGGGCCGCGGCTTCGAGATCGCCCAGGGTCGCCTCGGACCGGGCCGCATCCATCACTGCATGCGCACCATCGGCGTCGCGGAGATGGCGCTGGAGAAGCTGATCAAGCGCATCCAGTCGCGCGTCGCCTTCGGCAAGCGCGTCTCCGAGCAATCGGTGTGGGAGCAGCGCATCGCCGAGGCCCGCATCGACATCGAGATGACGCGGCTCCTCTGCCTCAAGGCGGCGGATATGATGGACAAGGTCGGCAACAAGGTCGCCAAGCTCGAGATCGCCATGATCAAGGTGGCGGCGCCGCGCATGGCCCTGAAGATCATCGACAACGCCATCCAGGCCCATGGCGGTGGCGGTGTCACCACCGATTTCGGTCTCGCCAAGGCCTATGCGCAGATCCGCACGCTGCGTCTCGCCGACGGCCCGGACGAGGTACACAACCGCTCCATCGCCCGGATGGAGATGGGCAAATACGCCAGCCATTGAGGGCAATCGGCCTCAAGGCTCCGTCCTGACCCGTCATGGCCGGGCTTGTCCCGGCCATCCACGACTTGAACACTGCACTATCAAGGAAGTCGTGGATGCCCGGGACAAGCCCGGGCATGACGGCAGGTGGAGCGTCCCGGTCGGAGGAAAGTCGATGAAGCTCAAACATGTGAGCATCGCGGCCAGAAGCGTCGATCGGCTGGCGGCCTTCTATTGCGAGGCTTTCGGATGTGCCGTCATCCGCCCGCGAAGGACACTGACAGGTGAGCGCGTCTGGCGCGGCAACGGCTTGGCTGGCGTGAGCATTGAATCGATCTGGCTGTCGCTCGGCGCAGAGGCGCCGTTCCTGGAACTTCTGCAGTACGATGTCTGGCAGGACCGTGCCATGCCCGCCGTCAACGAGCCGGGCTATGGGCATATGGCCTTCGCGGTCGATGACATCGAAGCAACCTATGCCGGGATCATCGCGAACGGTGGTGCGGCGCTCGGCGAGATCACCAATTTCGGAACGCCGGAAGCACCCTATCGGATCGTCTACATGCGCGATCCCGAAGGCAATATTCTTGAGATTGAGCAGGGATGAGGCGCCCGACGAGGCGCTCGCAACGAACAGGGAAGAACACGCCATGAATCTCTTCGACATGACCGGCAAGGTCGCCGTCATCACCGGGTCCTCGCGCGGCATCGGTCGCGCCATCGCCGAGCGCATGGCCGAGCACGGCGCCAAGGTCGTCATCTCCTCGCGCAAGGCCGGCCCCTGCGAGGAGGTGGCGAATGCCATCAACGCGCGGCACGGCGCCGGCACCGCCATCGTCGTGCCCGCCAACATCTCCTCGAAGGAAGACCTGCAGCGCCTGGTCGACCAGACGCGGGCCCAGCTCGGCAAGATCGACGTGCTCGTCTGCAACGCCGCCTCAAACCCCTATTACGGACCGATGGCCGGCATCACCGACGACGCCTTCGGCAAGATCCTCACCAACAACATCGTCGCCAACAACTGGCTGATCTCCATGGTCGTGCCGGAGATGATCGCGCGGAAGGAGGGCTCCATCATCATCGTCTCCTCCATCGGCGGGTTGCGCGGCTCGGAGGTCATCGGCGCCTACTGCATCTCCAAGGCCGCCGACATGCAGCTCGCCCGCAACCTCGCCCACGAGCACGGCCGCCACAACATCCGCGTCAATTGCATCGCCCCCGGCCTGATCAAGACCGACTTCGCCAAGGCGCTGTGGGAGGACAAGGAAGCCCGCGAGGCCCGCGAGCGCGAGACGCCGCTGCGCCGCATCGGCGACCCCGACGAGATCGCCGGCGCCGCCGTCTATCTCGGCTCGAAGGCCTCGACCTACATGACCGGGCAGTGCCTGGTGGTGGATGGAGGCGTCACGATCTGAGCGGGAGATCAGGCGGTCGGCAGTCGTCCGATTGCCGATCGTCTCAGTAGAGCCCGCGGCCGCCGTTGATCTGCACCGTTTCGCCGGTGATGAAGGCCGCCATGTCCGAGGCGAGGAAGAGTACGAGATTGGCGACATCCTCCGCCGTCCCCTCCCGCCTGAGCGGCGTGCCCTCCACCGCCGACTTCCGCCCCTCCGGCGTGTTGAACTGCACGTGGAAGCGCGTGTCGATGAGCCCCGGCGCCACGCCGTTGACCCGGATGCCAAGCGGCCCGAGTTCCTTCGCCAGCGCGCGGGTATAGGTGACGATGGCCCCTTTCGACGAGGCATAGTGCAGCGCGCCAGGCCCGCCGCCATCCATCGCCGCCAGCGACGACATGGTGACGATGGTGCCGGATTTCTTCTCCGTCATGATCTTCACCGCCGCCTGGCAGGTGAGATAGGTCGACATGACGTTGAGGTCGAAGGTGCGCTGCCACAGGTCGAGCGAGGACGCGGCCGTGCCGACCCGCTGCAGGATGCCGCCGGCATTGGTGAAGACGATGTCGAGCGTGCCGAAGGCGCGCAGCACCGCTGCGAAGGCGGCATCCGTCTCGTCCTGTTTCGTCATGTCCGCCTTGATGGCGAGGGCCTCGCCGCCGGCCGCGGCGATCTCCTTCTCCAGCGCGTTCGCCTCGGCGCCGCTGGAAATATAGGTGAAGGCGACCTTGGCGCCGGCTCTGGCGAAGCCGCGCGTCGCTGCCGCACCGATGCCCGATGCGCCGCCGGTAACCAGCGCGACCTTGCCCGTGAAATCCATCATGCACTCCCTCGGATGGCGATGAACGGCCGCGCCGGCCGCGTCAGTTCAGAAATTCTGGCGAAATGAGGCTCGGCAGGAACAGCGTCACCTTCGGCCAGACGATGACCAGCGCCAGCACCATGAACAGCGGGATCAGCATGATCGCCGTATCCTTGATCACCGCACGCATGCGCAGGCCCGCCACCGCGCAGGCGATCATTAGACAGAGCCCGTAGGGTGGCGTGACGAGGCCGAAGGCGAGTGAGACGATGCCGATCATGGCGAAATGGACCGGATCCATCTCCACCGCCTTCGCCAGCGGCTGCAGGATCGGCCCGCAGATGATGATGGCGGGGATGGCATCGAGGAAACAGCCGACGATGAGGAAGACGGCGGCGATGAAGAAGCCGGTGGCGATGAAGCCCATCTGCCAGGCCGAGACGCCGGTCAGGATGGCTTCGGGGATCTTGTAATAGGCCAGCAGCCAGCCGAAACAGCTCGCTGTACCCACGCAGAACAGGATCACGCCGGTGAGCCGGCCGGTATCGAGCAGCGCATTGTAGAGCCCCTTCAGGTTCATCTCGCGATAGACGACGAAGGACAGGACGCCGGCATAGAGCACCGCGATGGCGGCCGATTCGGTCGCCGTGAACCAGCCGAAGATCTTGCCGCCGATGATGATGCCGGGAGTGAGCAGGGCCAGGAAGGAATGGGCGCAGGCGCAGAGCAGCGCCCGCCAGGTCTCGCGCGGATAGGTCGGGTAGCCCCGCTTCACCGCATAGATGTGGACGGTCGCCATCTGCGCCCCGGCGATGAGGATGCCGGGGATGATACCCGCGAGGAACAGGGCGCCGATCGAGGTCGTGAGGATGCCGCCCCAGACGATCATCAGGATCGAGGGCGGGACAATGACCGCGAGCACGGCGGACACCGCGGTGATGGCGACCGAGAAGGAATCGTCGTAGCCGGCGCGGCGCTGGGCTTCGATGAAGATCTTCGACTGGCTGGCGGCATCCGCCGTCGACGAGCCTGAGATTCCGGCGAAGAACAGCGACAAGAGGACGTTGATCTGCGCCAGGCCTCCCGGCCAATGGCCGACCATGCTGCGCGACAGCTTCAAGAGGCGATCGGTGATGCCGCCGATATTCATCAGGTTGGCGGTGAGCAGGAAGAAGGGCACCGCCAGCAGGATGAAGGAATTGAAGGCGTTGAAGCTCTCCGACATGAGCGTGACGGTGTCGAGACGCGGCTCGATCATGAGGATCGGCAGGCAGGCGAGGCCGAGGGCGAAGGCCACCGGCACGCGCAGCGCGAGCAGCCCGAAGAAGGCCCCGAACAGCACGAAGGCCGCCTGGCCCGAGGTCAGCACGGCTCCGGTCATAGGTTGAGCGTCCCGGCTTCGATATCGTTGATCGCGGGCTTCACCGGCGCTGCCTTGCGGCCGGCGGCGATCAGCACGTCGTCCCACATCTGCTCGCCGAGGAAGATGATCCAGGTGACGCCCATCATCGGCCAGGGCAGGTGGATGAGCCAGAGCGGCAGGTCGGCAAGTTCGGAGGTCCTGAACCACGCGAACTCGACGAACTTCGTGCCGGCGAAGACGAAGACGCAGGCCAGCACCAGCGTGCCGATGCGACCGATCAGGCGGGCCACCGCCTCGGCGCGGGGCGGCAGTTCCGGCATGACGTCGACCTCGAAATGGGTCGATTCACGGACGCCGATCATGGCGCCGATCGAGATGGTCCAGATGAACAGGAAGCGGGCCATCTCCTCGGTCCAGATATAGCTCGGGATCAGCGCGGTATGGCGCGAGAAGATCTGCAGGCTCACCGGGATGATCAGGACGGCGACCGAGGCCACGACAAGATGGGACAGGAGGCTCGCATAGGCGGCCGTAAACCGCCGCCAGAGGCTCGGTGCCTCCCCCACGGCAGGACTGTCGGACGGGGTCATGATGCGCTTTCGATGGACGATGGAACGGCGCCTCGCGCCGGAACGGGCCGGCCCGCCGCGCCATGGCAGCGGGCCGGCCCGACGGTTTCATCAGACGCCGCTGACCTGTCCGAAGATCGCTTCGGCGCCGATCTCCTTGGCATAGGCGGCCATGACCGGATCGGTCAGCTTCTTCATCGCGTCGCGTTCCTCGAACACGATGCGCTTCAGGCGGCCGGCCTTCTCCAGCGCTTCCAGCTTGGCGCTGTCCTCGCTGGATTCCACCTGGCGGCCGAATTCGCCGGCCTCGGAACCGGCCGCCACGATGGCGTCCTGCAGGTCCTTCGGCAGCGAGGTCAGCATCTTCATGGAGAAGCAGATCGGACGGATCGACACGGCGTGCTGGGTCAGCACGAGGTTCGGCGCCACTTCGAAGAACTTCATCGCCTCGACGCCGGCCGCCTCGTTCTCGCCGGCCTGGATGACGCCGTTCTGGATGGCGTTGTAGACCTCGTTATAGGCGATGACGGTCGGCGACATGCCAGCCGCGGCGAAGGTGCGCGACCAGATCGGCGCGCCCTGGACGCGGATCTTCAGGCCGCGCATCTCGGCGAGGTTCTTGAAGGGCTTGTTGGCGAAGATGTTGCGGGTACCGCCGCCGGCATGGCCGATGAGACGCACGCCCGCCCGCCGTTCCACTTCGTCCTCGATGGGCTTCAGCACTTTCGCCTTGATCACGTTGCCCATATGAGCCACGTCGCGGAACACGAAGGGCGCATCGATGAAGGGCGCGGCGCGGGCGAAGGTCGACATGTGCGCCGGCGAGACGATGGCATAGTCCACCGCACGGCCCTGGGCCATGTACTCGAAATACTGCTTCTCGAGGCCCAGCGAGGAGTTCTTGTGCAGGTTGAAATTCACCGGCTTGCCGTAGAGCGCCTTGACCCGCTCCTCGAACCGCACCAGCGCCTTGGTGAAGGCGTGGTCGTCGTTGAACTGGACGGCGCCGTTCAGCGTGATCGGGGCCTGGGCGCGCAGCACGGCCGGGCTGGTGACCAGGGCCGCGGCGGAGACGGCGCCAAGACCGAGGATGACCTGCCTGCGTTCCACGCCGCCGCGCGCGTGGGTGTCCTTGCGAATGCTCATTGCGTTTCCTCCAGAGTTGTCATGCACTCTTGCGGTGCGCCCATGTTGTCCTGGGTCAGCCTAGGAGTATGTCAGAACGATCCGGGCCCGGACAATTGCAAAAGCCTATGTTGCGGCGCGAATTTAAATGGATTTATATTGCATTGCACCAAGCGAATATTGTGCGTCGCACAGCGACCCTGGCGCGCCCATGGCTGAGATTGCGACCGATGCGCGCATGGACGGACGGGTGGTCTTTACCCTGGGATCGAGGCAATCCGTCGCAGTCCCGGACCACCGGACCATAACCCTTCCGTAGCGGTTTTCTCGTAGGGATCGGTCCGATCAGGCGTTTTCTCGGCAGAACCGGCTGTTTGCCAAGCTTCGAGGCCGCGATGCGACGACGATGGCGGTTCACCATGACGATTAAGGACGCGTCCATATTGTCCGGCCGGCCAGCCCGTTCGCTGCTAGTGTCGTAGCAATGCTGGAGGCGATCGGACGAGACACGATGGGGGAGGCGCGGGCGCTTTTGGCGCGCGGCTTTCCGATGCGCGCGGAGCCCTTCTGGGCGGCCGGGCTCGACCGGCTGTCCGCCTTTCACGACGCCCGGGACCTCGGCCCCATCGGCCAGATCATGCGGGTCAAGGGTGAGGCCGTCGGCGTGATCCTGACGATGCGCAGCCGTCGCGAGCAGGCCGATGACGCGCCGCCCCACACTGTCGTCAATCTGTCGAGCTGGTATGTCGACGAGCGTTTTCGCCTGATGGCCCCGCGCATGCTGCAGAAAGTCCTCGCCGAGGCGGTCGACAGCTTCACCGACCTGACCCCGAGCCCTCCCGTCACCGACATGATCGGCCGCTTCGGCTTCGTCCGCTGTCATGACGGCGGCGCCATCTTCGCCCTCCCGGTCCAGGCCCTGCAGGGCGGACCCGGGCAGATCGGGCCCGTCGACGCGATCGCGGTCGACGCGGCTGTCGGCTGCATTGTCGAGGATCACCTGGGCCTCGGCTGCCTCGCCTGCGCCCTGGTCGAGCCGGACGGGAGCCGCCCGCTGGTCTTCAGCCTCGGCCGGCGCAAGGGCCTGCCGGCAGCCCGGCTCGTCTATGCCGACGACGTTGCGTCAGTTCGCCGCAACATGGGGCCCATCGCGCGTTTCCTGCTGTCGCGAGGCATGATCTGCCTCGAAATGCCCGCCGACCGGGCCGACACCCCGCCCGGAGCCTGGTTCTCGACCCGGTCCCGGCCGAGTTTCGTCCGGGGCGTGAGCCCGGCGGCCGCGATCGACCACGCCTATTCGGAATTTGTTTTCCTTCGCATCTGACAATGGCCTTGGACCTGTGTGGGAGAGAACCGTGAGCAGCGAGACGATCGATATTGCCGAGGACATCAGGGCCTTCCTCAAGGGCCGGTTCCCGGCGCTCGCCCATCAGCCGCTCGCGGCCGAGACGCAGCTCCTCGCCAGCGGGGCCATCGATTCCCTCGGCATTCTCGAACTCGTCACCTTCCTCGACGAGCGCTTCGGCATCCAGCTGATGGACGACGACTTCGACCCGGCCAATTTCGAGACCTTCGGCCATCTGGTCGCCTTCGCGGAGCGCCAGCGCGCGTGACGGCTCCGCCCTATCTCCTCCACCACCTTCTCGAACAGGCCGCCGCGTCCGGGGCAGAGCGCATCGCCGTGGTTGATGGCGAGCGGCAGGCGACCTATGCCGACCTTCTCGCCGCCGCCGGCCGCTGCGCCCGGCTCTGCCGCGACCAGGGCCTGGCCCGAGGCGACCGCGTCGCGATCTTTCTGCCGAAGAGCCTCGAGGAATGCTGGGCGATCTTCGGCATCGCCATGGCCGGCGGCGTCTTCGTCCCCGTCAATTCCCTGCTGAAGCCCGCCCAGGTCCGCCACATCGTCGCCGATTGCGGCGCCCGGATCGTGCTGACCCTCAGCGACCAGGTCGGCGCCCTCGCCGAGGCCTTCGCCGGCCTCGATGACATCCGGATCATCGCCGTCGATGCCATGCCGGCCGGCGAGACGGGCGCATTGCCGCCGGTCGCCGGCATCGGCGAGGATCTCGCCGCCATCCTTTACACCTCAGGCTCGACCGGGCGGCCCAAGGGCGTGATGCTGAGCCACCGCAACCTGCTGGCGGGCACGCGCATCGTGCGCACCTATCTCGGCATCACCGAGGACGAGCGCATCCTCTCGGTGCTGCCCTTCAGCTTCGACTACGGCCTCAACCAGTTGCTGACGGCGGTGGAACAGCGGGCGCGCATCGTGCTGCTGACCTTCCAGTTCGGCGCCGACATCGTGAAGGCGATCGCCACGCACGGCATCACCGGGCTCGCCGGCGTTCCCACCATCTGGGCCATCCTCACCCGGGCGACGCCGGTTCTGGCGAAGACGCCGCTCCCGACCCTGCGCTACATCACCAATTCCGGTGGTGCCGTGCCGTCCGAGACCGTGGCGCGGCTGCGCGAGAAGCTGCCTGGCACGCGGATCTTCCTGATGTATGGCCTCACCGAGGCCTTCCGCTCCACCTTCCTGCCGCCCGAGGAGGTGGAGCGCCGACCGACCTCCATCGGCAAGGCCATCCCCGAATGCGAGATGCTGGTGGTGACGGCCGACGGCCGCCGGGCCGCGCCCGGGGAGCCGGGAATCCTCGTCCACCGCGGCCCCACCGTGTCGCTCGGCTACTGGAACCGGCCGGATGCGACGGCCGAGGTCCTCAGGCCCCATCCGTTCCGACCGGCCGTCGAGGGCGGCGAGACCGTCTGCTGGTCGGGTGACCTGGTGACGGAGGATGCGGACGGTTTCCTCTATTTCGTCGCCCGCAACGACGCCATGATCAAATCCTCCGGCCATCGCATCAGCCCGACCGAGGTCGAGGAATGCCTGATGGCCATGGGCCATTTCCAGCAGGTCGCGGTGATCGGCCTGCCCGACCCCTTCGCCGGGCAGAAGGTCCATGCCGTGGCGGTGGCCCTCGGCCCGGTCGACGGCGCTGCGGTGCTGCAGGCCGCCGCGGCCGAACTGCCGCCCTACATGGTGCCGCGCGAGCTCGAGCTGGTCGCGCGCCTGCCCGTCACCCCCAATGGCAAGGTCGACTATGTCGGCCTCGTCCGCGAGCGCAGCCATGGCGCCTGACGCGACTCTCGCCGACAGGCTCGTCGCCGACCAGTTCGGCGTCGCCGGTGCCGACCTCCTGATCGGCGGTATCCCGGCCCGCGCCCTCGCCGAACGCTTCGGTACGCCGCTCTTCGCCTATGATGCCGGCCTCATCCGGCGCTCCTATCACGCTCTGGCGGCCGCCCTCGAAGGCTTCGCCACCATCCATTACTCGATCAAGGCCAATCCCAACCCGGCCGTGGTGCGGGTGCTCCATGCAGCAGGTGCCGGAATCGAAATCGCCTCGCTCGGCGAGTTCCACGCGGCGATGGAAGCGGGCGTCGATCCCGCACAGATCCTCTTCGCCGGCCCGGGCAAGCGCCGCTCGGAACTCGCGGCCGTGATATCAGCCGGTATCGGCGAGATCCATCTCGAAAGCCACGAGGAAATGGCCCATGTCGCGGCCATCGGCGCGTCCCTTGGCCGGCGGGTCTGCGTCGCCATCCGCGTCAATCCCGTCGCCGAGGCCCAAGGCGGCGCCATGCGCATGGGCGGCATGGCCGCCCCCTTCGGCTTCGACGAGGAGGATCTCGACGCGGTCGTTGATGCCGTGGCAGGCCATGCCCATCTCGATCTCACCGGCATCCATCTCTTCGCGGGGACGCAGATCCTCGATGCCGCTGTGCTGATCGGCCAGTGGCGCCACGGCCTCGCCGTCGCCGGCCGCGCCGCCGCGCGTCTCGGCCGCCCGCTGCGCACCATCGACCTCGGTGGCGGGCTCGGCATCCCCTATTTCGCCGGTGACGGATCCCTCGACCTCGCCGCGGTCCGGGCCGGCCTGCCGGAACTGATCGCCCTGCGCGACGCCGATCCGCTCATCCGCGACGCCCATGTGCTGGTCGAGCCCGGCCGCTATCTCGTCGGTGCGAGCGGCGTCTATCTCTCGGCCGTTCTCGCCGCCAAGATCTCGCGAGGCCAGCGCTTCCTCGTGGTTGACGGCGGCATGCACCACCATCTCGCCGCCTCCGGCAATCTCGGACAGGTCATCAAGCGCGATTATCCGGTCGCCGCCGCCTCGCGCATGGGCGAACCGCTGGTCGGTCAGGCCAGCGTCGTCGGGCCGCTCTGCACGCCGCTCGACACCCTGGCCCGCAAGGTCGAGATGCCGGCCATGGCCGAGGGCGATCTCGTCGCCGTGCTGCAGTCGGGCGCCTATGGGCCGACCGCCAGTCCGGTCGGCTTCCTCAGCCATCCCGCGCCCGCCGAGGTCCTGGTGGACGCCGGCGCGGCGCAGCTGATTTCACGGGTTCAGTAGACCGAGGCCTTGCCGAGCGCGGCGCCTTTGGCGGCGAGCGTCGCATCGACCCAGTTGCGGTCGAGCGTGCCGGCGGCGATGGCCTTCATCGTCGCATCCTCGGCGGCGAGCTGGGCGCGGGCGAGCGCCGCGACGGCGGCCACCTCCGCCCGCGGCACGGCGAGAACCCCGTCGGCATCGCCGACGACGAGGTCGCCGGGCGCGACATGCTGGCCGCCGATCACCGCACCCGTATTGATCTCGCCGGGGCCGTCCTTGTAGGGGCCGCGATGGGTCACACCGGCGGCGAAGATGGGCAGGCTCATCGCCGCGATGGCGTCGGAATCGCGGATGGCGCCGTCGATGACGATGCCGGCGACACCGTTCTTCAGCGCGATCGTCGCCATGATCTCGCCGATGATGGCATTGGTCAGCACGCCGCCGGCCTCCACCACCACCACATCGCCCGGACCGGCCATGTCGATGGCCTTGTGGACCAGGAGGTTGTCGCCGGGCCGGGTCCTGACCGTCAGCGCGAAGCCGAGCATCGGCGTGCCGTCATGCATCGGCCGCAGCGCCGGGCCTGCGGCGAAGAGCCGGCCCATATTGTCGCTGAGCAGCGCCGTCGGGATGCCGGCGAGCAGCGCCGTCAGCGCGGGATCGTTGGCATGGGGCTTGGGCAGGATCTGGAAACCGAGGGACATGGCGGGAGACCTGTCAGCCGTTGAAGGATTCGATGGCGGCGATGTCGAGCAGGTCCAGAAGGGCGCGCTTCTCGGCTTCCGTCCCGGATCCCTCGAGAATGATCAGCGTCCGCCCCAGCAGCACCTGGATATTGCCGTCGCGCGAATGGACGGCGGTCTTGCCCTTGAAGCGGAAGACGCGGCCCATGGCGCCAAGGAGCTGTGCGTTGGAGAACAGCGGCGACAGCTGGGCGATCATCGGGGAGTTGGCGAGCACCTGCAGGGTGACGTGGCGCTCGCCGATCGAATAGCGCCGTTTGGCGATGAGGCCGCCGCCGAACATGGCTGCGGCGCTGGCGTCGGTCTCGGCCTCGTCGGCGGTCCAGCCGCGCGGCGGGGCGGGCAGGAAGCGCGACAGGCCGGTGGCGCTGCGCTGCGCCAGAAGCTGCGAGGCGACGTCGAGGGCCGCCTTGGCGGCGACGAGGTCATTGGCCTGATAGGCCTTGCGGGCCTCCTCGATCGCATCGCGGATATCGTCGGCGAAGGCGGGCGAGGCGATGGCGAGCGTCGCGGCAATGGCGGCGGCGCGCAGCAGGCGGGTCAGCGTCATGGCGGGTTGGTCCTCATCGGCGTCGTCCGGCGCCGTGCCGGAATCGTCAGTCGTCCCCGCCACCGCCTATAGCGGGTCGACGGCCGATTGACACGCCCCCCGAAAGGGCGGCGGCTCCGCCCCTTGCTCGGGGACGCTGCTGCTATTCGCTCGCGAGGATCATGTTGCGGACGATGGGATAGACCTGGCCTTCCCATTTCCGGCCGCTGAAGACGCCGTAATGGCCGACGCCCGCCTGCATGTGGTGGCGCTTGCGGAAGGGCTTCAGCTTCGAGGCGAGATCGTGGGCGGCGACCGTCTGGCCGAGCGAGCAGATGTCGTCACGCTCGCCCTCGACGGTGAGCAGGGCGGTCCGGCGGATGGCGGAGGGATCGACGGGGCGGCCCTTGTAGGTCAGTTCGCCCTTCGGCAGCAGCGCCCTCTGGAAGACCTTGTCGATGGTCTCGAGATAGAATTCCGCCGTCAGGTCGAGCACCGCGAAATATTCGTCGTAGAAGGTCTTGATCGCCTCGGCCTTCTCCGTCTCGCCACGGGCGAGGTGGCCGTGCAGGTCGAGATGCGCCTTGATATGCCGTTCCTTGTTCATCGACAGGAAGGCGATGAGCTGGAGAAAGCCCGGATAGACGCGCCGGCCGGCGCCGGCGCAGGGCAGGGGCACCGTCGAGATCAGGTTCCTCTCGAACCACTCGTAGGGATGGCTGGTGGCGAGATCGTTGACCTTGGTCGGGTTGATCCGCACGTCGACGGGGCCGGCCATCAGCGTCATGCTGCTCGGCTGGTCCGGATCGCCGGCCTGCGCCATCACCGCGGCGGCGGCGAGCGCCTGCACGCAGGGCTGGCAGACCGCGACCACATGCGATCCCGGCCCCATGACATGCAGGAAGTCGATGATGTGCTCGACATATTCGTCGAAGCCGAAACGCCCTGCCGTCCATGGAATGTCGCGGGCGCTGTGCCAGTCGGTGATGAAAACGTCATGGTCCTGCAGCATCGTCCGCGCCGTGCTGCGCAGCAATGTCGCGAAATGGCCGGACAGCGGCGCCACCAGCAGCACTTTCGGCTGCGTGACGGCGACATCCTTGCGGAAATTGAGCAGCGTCCCGAAGGGCGTGACGTGGACGGGAACCTCCGTCACCGCCGCATCGCGGTTGCCCACCCTGACGCTGGCGATGCCGTAATCCGGACGGGTATGGGTGAAGCCGGTGCGGCCGACCATTTCCCACGACGCCATGATCTCGCGGCCCAGCCGGCCCTGCGATGCCGAGAGGGCGGGACCGAAGAGGGCCCCGGCCATGCGGGCAGCGTCACGTACGGGCTCGAACATCCGGTTCTGGAATTCGAACGCGTGGTACAGCATGGGTCGTCCGGGGTGGGTCGAGATGCCACCTTGGCATCGATCCAAAAAAAGCTAGTGCACTTTCTGTTGCACTGCGAGAGTATTCTTTGCGCCGGGTCTGTGCATCATAGCAGCCGTCACCGGGGGAGGTTCGGGATGGCCAAGGCCAAGCTCACCATTTCGAGCAAGAACTATTCGTCCTGGTCGCTGCGCGGCTGGCTCCTGTGCAAGATGTCGGGCATCGCCTTCGACGAGGTGGCGATCTCCCTCGACGATCCGGGGCAGCGGGCCGAACTCCTGTTGCTGTCGCCGTCGTTCCTCGTTCCGGCGCTGACCGACGAGGGCGCCAAGATCTGGGGCACCTGGTCGATCGCCGAATATCTGCACGAGAGCTTCCCGAAGGCGGGGCTGCTGCCCGCGGACCGCGTGGCGCGGGCCCATTGCCGTTCGATCTCGGCCGAGATGCATTCGGGTTTCCAGAACCTGCGCTCGGCCCTGCCGATGAATCTCAAGGCCCGCCATGCCGGCTTCAAGATCTGGGCCGGCGCCCAGCCCGACATCGACCGCATCCTCGCCATCTGGGAGGAGTGCCTCGCCACCTATGGCGGTCCCTGGCTCTTCGGGGCGACGCCGACGGTCGCCGACGCCATGTATGCGCCGGTCTGCATGCGCTTCTACACCTATGACGTTCCTCTGGATGCCACAGCCGCCGCCTATTGCCGGACCATCATGGACTGGGCGCCACTGAAGGAATGGATCACGGCCGCCAAGGCCGAGCCCGAGGAGATCGAGGAACTGGATGTCGAGTTCTAGGCCCGGCCGGGGCCGGCGGATGGCCCTGGCCTTCCTGCTGCTGTTCCTGCTGCCCATCGGCTGGTCCGCCGGCCAATACGCGGCGGGTGGCCAAGGCCCCGACTGGTCGGCAGCGGGCCGGGCCAGCGCCGGTCTCCTGGCGCCGGCCGGAGCGATGCCCGAGGCGGTGATCCGCGTCTATGCCGCCCGCACGATACGCTGGCGCGGCATCTTCGCCACCCATACCTGGATCGTGGTCAAGGAGGCGGGTGCCGCCCGCTACGACCGGTTCGACTACACCGCCTGGGGCGAACCCATTCGCATCAACGGCTTCGTCGCCGACGGACGCTGGTTCGGGCGCGAGCCGGAACTGGTCTTCGCCGCCGACGGCGCGACGGCCGCCGCCGCCATTCCCAGGATCCGCGCCGCCATCGCCGGCTATGTCCATGCCAATCGCGGCGACTACCGCGCCTGGCCGGGGCCGAATTCCAACACTTTCGTCGCCGCGGTTCTCGCCGCCGCCGATCTGGAGGCGAGCCTGCCGCCGACCGCCATCGGCAAGGATTTCCCCCATGATGGCCGTTGGCTCGCTCCCGCGGCCGCCGGCCTCGGCTTCCGCGCCACGCTCGGCGGCTATCTCGGCCTCACCCTCGGCTGGTACGAGGGACTTGAGATCAGTCTCTTCGGCGCGGTTCTCGGCCTCGACATCCGCCGCCCGGCCATCAAGCTGCCGGCCATCGGCCGGATCGGCATGGGCTAGAGCTTCGTCTAACCGCCGTATCCCGCCCGCTTCAGCCGGTTCACCGTCAGGTCCATGGCCGAGAGGAAGGCCGAGCGGTCGCGGGCGGAAAAGGCCGGCGGACCGCGGGTCTGGCCGCCCGCCGAGCGGATGTCGTCCATGAGATTGCGGGTGGCCAGCGCCATGCCGATCGAGCCGGCGTCGAAAACGCGCCCGTTCGGCGCGAGCGTGGCGGCGCCTGCCTTCACCGTCCGCGCCGCCAGCGGAATGTCGGCGGTGACGACGATGGCGCCAGCGCCGGCGCGCTCGGCAATCCAGTCATCGGCGACGTCGGGACCCTCGCTCACCACGACGCGTTCGATCCACGGCTCGCGCGGCACGGCGATCGGGCTGTTCGCCACCACCTTGACGGCGAGGCCGTAGCGCTGGGCGACGCGGTAGACCTCGTCCTTCACCGGACAGGCATCGGCATCGACATAGACGACGATCGGACCGCCCGCCGTCATGGCGTCACTGGCGCTCGCGATTCTTGCGGTGCTTGAAGCCGCCGCGCTCGGCCTTGCCCTTGGGCGAACCCGGCGGCGGGCGCTTCTTGGCATAGGGCTTGGCGTCGCGCGTCTCGCGCCCCTCGTCCGGCCGCTGGCGGAAGCGCGGCGGCGGTGCGCCGCCCTCGCCCTCCTGGATCGGGGTGATGAACACGTCGTCCGCATTGGCCTTGCGGGCATTGACGATGAAGGTCTCGGCGAGGGCCGCCGACACCTGGAACTCCGTCGTCGTGTCGTGGATGCGGATGGCACCGATATCGTCGCGCGTGACCTTGCCGCGGCGGCAGATCATCGGCAGCAGCCATTTCGGATCGGCGCGGTTCTGCCGGCCGACATCGGCGCGGAACCAGGCCATGTCGCCGGTCATCTTCAGGTCGCGCTCGGGCCGACCGCGCGGCCCGGCGGTGGCGCTGCGGGCGAAGCCCGGATCGGAGACCTCCTCCGGCTCGGGCAGGCGCGAGCGCAGCACCCGTGCCAGGGCGACTGCAATGTCCTCCGCCGACTTGCGCTCCATCAGCACCGCGGCGACCTGACGGTCCTCCTCGCTGGCCTCCTCGGTCAGCAGCGGGTCAGCGAAGATGCGCTCGCGGTCGAGGGCGCGGATGTCGTCGGCGGTCGGCGGGCCGGTCCATTCGGCCCGGATGCCGGCCTCGGCGAGCAGGCTTTCGGCGCGGCGACGCCGCGTCGTGGGCACGAGGAGGACGCTGACGCCCTTGTTGCCGGCGCGGCCCGTGCGGCCAGAACGATGCTGCATCACCTCGGCGTCGTGCGGCAACTCGGCATGGATGACGAGGGCGAGGTTCGGCAGGTCGATGCCGCGCGCCGCGACATCGGTGGCGACGCAGATGCGGGCCCGCCCGTCGCGCAGGGACTGCAGGGCGAGGTTGCGCTCGTGCTGGCCGAGTTCGCCCGACAGGAACACGGCGGAGAAGCCGCGCTCCACCAGCGTCGCCTGAAGGTGGCGCACGGCGTTGCGGGTATTGGCGAAGACGATCGCCGTCTTCGGCTCAAGCTGGCGCAGCACGTTGACGACCGCGTGCTCGACCTCGTTCGGGAACACCCGGATGACGCGGTAGTCGATGTCCTGGTGGCCGCGTTCGCCCGCCCCGGATTCGATGCGCAGGGCCTGGCGCTGGTAGCGCTTGGCGAGGGTGGCGATGGCGGCGGGGATCGTCGCCGAGAACAGCAGGGTGCGGCGATCCTCGGGGGTGGCGTTGAGGATGAACTCGAGATCGTCGCGGAAGCCGAGATCGAGCATCTCGTCGGCCTCGTCCAGCACCACGGCCTTGGCCTCGAACGGTTCGAGCGCGCCGCGTTCGATATGGTCGCGCAACCGGCCCGGCGTGCCGACGACGATATGGGCGCCGTCCTCGAGCAGGCGCCGTTCGCGGCGCGCGTCCATGCCGCCGACACAGGCGATGATGCGCGCCCCGGTATCGGCATAGAGCCAGGTCAGTTCGCGCTGCACCTGCAGCGCCAGTTCGCGCGTCGGCGCCACGACCAGCGCCAGCGGCGCGGCGGTGCGGTGCAGGCGCTCGGCATCCCCCATCAGCGTCTCGACGAGGGCCAGACCATAGGCGACCGTCTTGCCCGATCCCGTCTGGGCGGAGACGAGGAGGTCGCGGCCCGCGGCCGCGGGCGCCAGAACGGCGCTCTGGACCGGGGTGAGGTCGACATAGTCCCTGGCGGCGAGGGCCGCGGCCAGTTGCGATGGGATGATGGCTTCGGTCACGTGGCGGAATGTCCTGAATGGTCCGAGCCGGCGGAAGGAAGGGCCGGTCAGGGATCGGCGGACATGGCGGCTGCGGAGGTTGGCCGTCTCCCTAGGCGCATCCGCGACAAAAATCCATGTTTTTCGCAGATGCGGTAAATCCCGTCGGCGCCGGGCCGCCGCGAGGCCCGCGCCTCACCGCAACGTGAGGGGCGACGATGTAACCTGTTGCGGCGCTCTCGCGTATGGCATGACATCTGGCCGTCAGGGGATCTTGCATGCTGCCGTGGAACGACCGGGCGGGGAACCTCTCCGTTCTCAAGCTGATCGTCTTCCTGGGAATCCTCGCGCCCGGGGCGTGGATCGCCTTCCAGGCGGTGACGGGCACGCTCGGCTCGAAGCCGATCACCGCGGCGATTCACCAGTCCGGCGACTGGTCCGTGCGGCTGCTTCTGGTCTCCCTGCTGGTGACGCCGCTGCGTTTCATCGCCGACTGGCCGAAGCTGATCGCCGTGCGCCGCATGGTTGGCGTCGCCGCCGCGGCCTATGCGCTCGTCCATCTTCTCTTCTACGTGGTCGAGCAGGCCTTCGACCTGCAGAAGGTGGCGAGCGAGATCGTCCTGCGCTTCTATCTCACCATCGGCTTCGTCGGCGTCGTGGGGCTGCTCGTCCTCGCCGCGACCTCGACCGACGCGATGATCCGCCGGCTCGGCAGCCCTGCCTGGAACCGGCTGCACCTGCTGACGTATCCGCTCACCTTCATCGCCATCTGGCATTTTTTCCTGCAGACAAAGATTGACGTATCGCAACCGGTGCTGATGCTCGGCTTCTTCGTCTGGCTGATGGGCTTCCGGCTGATGCGGCGCTGGGGGATCGCGTCGCGGCCGTTGCAACTCGCCGGCCTCGCCCTCATATCGGGGATCACCTCGGCCCTGCTCGAGGCGCTTTGGTATGCGACCATGACCGGCGTCATGGCCTCCCGCATCCTCCTCGCCAATCTCGATATCGCCTTCGGGGTGAGGCCGGCCCTCTGGGTGGTCCTGGCGGGTCTGGCGCTGGCGCTGGTCGGTCTCGTCCGGTCCCGCGCCCGGCGGGACGCGCCTGCCCCGCGGCGGGCGACAGCCGGCGCGCGATGACAAGAGGGCTCAGGCCATGGGACTGTTGCAGCAACTGGCCGCCCTGTTCGGAACGAAGGGAGACGACACCATGAATGTTGCCACCAAGACCTTTCCCGTCACCAAGACGGAGGAGGAATGGCGCCGCATCCTGACGGCCGAGCAGTATCAGGTGCTGCGCGGCCACGGCACCGAACGGCCGGGCAGCTGCGCCCTCAACCACGAGAAGCGTGCCGGCACCTTCTCCTGTGCCGGCTGCGGGCAGAAGCTCTTCGTGGCGGCCAAGAAATTCGAGAGCGGGACCGGCTGGCCGAGCTTCGACCAGCCCCTTCCGGGCGCGGTGGAGGAGACGGTCGACCGCTCCTGGGGCATGGTCCGCACCGAGGTGCACTGTTCCAGCTGCGGCGGCCATCTCGGCCACGTCTTCCCCGACGGCCCGCCGCCCACGGGCCTGCGCTACTGCATCAACGGCGTGGCGCTGACCTTCGAACCGGCCTGACACGGCGGCGGGCAACCGGGCATTAACAGGGCGGTGCGACCATGAGGCCGGGCCCTCCGGCCCGCCTCCTCCGGCGCCCATCGAACCGAGTGCCCGCATGACATCGCCCGCCGTCCCGCCGCCCTTCGACCGCGAGAGGGCCCTGATCGACGTGACGCGGGTCATCGTCGCCAGCGCGCTGACCATCGGCTCGGTGCTGCTCACCGCCTTCGGCTTCGTCGAGCGCGTCGTTGGCATCGACAAGATCGCCACCGACCGCCGCTTCGCCCTGCTGGCGCTCATGCCCGGGGCGGCGGCACTGGCCTTCCTTGCCAGCGGCCGGGCGCTCGGCGCGCTCTACGACGTGAGCGTGCCGCCGCGCACCGTCCCGGCCTGGCAGCGCGCCCTGCTGCGCTTTACCGACATATCAGGCGCCTATGGCCTCTTCGCCGTGGTCATTTCCGGCCTGGTCGGCATCGCCACCTTCCTGTCCATCGCCCTGGTGCTGGACCTGAGGCTTGTCATCCTGTCGAGCCTGAGTGGCGTGCTCGCCTTCTGCGTGGCGCTGTCGGGCATGCTTATGCGCTACTCGCCGCGCCGCCGCCTGATCGACCTGGCGCTGGCCGTGTCGATCGTCGCAGCCATGGTGCTCGACCAGTTCTTCTGATCAGAGCACCATGCCCGCGGCATCGATGAGGTGCATGTGGTTGAGATTGGCGGCGAGCCGCATGGGCTGGCCGTCGGCGGCCCCCGCATTGGGACTGACGCGCCCGCACAGCGCCTCTCCCGCCAGGGTGAAATAGACCAGCGTCTCGTTCCCCATCGGCTCGATGACGTCGAGCGTGATGGCGAAGGGCGCGACGCCCGGATCCATCGTCGCCGAGGTCTCGGTAATGTGCTCCGGGCGCAGGCCGAGCACCAGTCCCGCCTGGCCGGCGAAGCCCTTGTAGCGTTCCACCCGCGCCGGGGGCACCGGCAGCACGATGGAATCGGTGATGACGAGGTCGAGGCCGCCAGCCGTCGCCCGCAACTGCACCGGGATGAAGTTCATCGCGGGAGAGCCGATGAAGCCGGCGACGAAGCGGGTCCGCGGGTGGTGGTAGAGCTCGTTCGGCGGGCCGATCTGCTCGATCAGGCCGTGGTTCATCACCACCACGCGGTCGGCCAGGGTCATCGCCTCGACCTGGTCGTGGGTCACGTAGACCGTGGTGGTGCGCACCTTGAGGTGAACCTTCTTGATCTCGGTGCGCATCTGCACGCGCAGCTTGGCGTCGAGATTCGATAGCGGCTCGTCGAAGAGGAAGACCTTGGGATTGCGCACGATGGCACGGCCCATGGCGACCCGCTGGCGCTGGCCGCCGGACAGCGCCTTGGGTTTGCGATCGAGCAGTTCCCGGATGTCGAGGATGCGCGCCGCCTCGTCCACCCGGCTCTTGATCTCCGCCTTGGGATAGCGCTTCAGCCTGAGGCCGAAACTCATGTTCTCGGCCACCGTCATATGCGGGTAGAGGGCATAGTTCTGGAACACCATGGCGATGTCCCGGTCCTTCGGCGGCACATCGTTGACCACGTCGCCGTCGATGGCGATGTCCCCGTCCGAAATGTCCTCCAGCCCGGCGATCATCCGCAGCGTCGTCGACTTGCCGCAGCCGGACGGGCCGACCAGCACCACGAATTCCTCATCGGCGATGTCCAGGTTGATGCCGCGGACGGCCTCGACGTCTCCATAGCGCTTGAAGACGTTCCTGAGGGTTACTCCTGCCATTGTCTGCTCTCCCGTCAGCCCTTGGTCGCGCCGGCTGTCAGGCCTGCGATGTAATAGTCCATGAGGAAGGCGTAGATGATCAGCGGCGGCAGGGCTCCGAGCAGCGCTCCCGTCATGATCTGGCCCCAGGCGAAGACGTCACCGCGGATCAGCGTGGTGATGATCCCCACTGGCAGCACCAGCTGGTCGACGGAAGTTGTGAAGGCCAGCGGGTAGAGGAACTGCGCCCAGCTCACCGTGAAGGCGAAGATGGTGGCGGCGATGATGCCGGGCAGGGCGACGGGAATGAAGATCCGCGTCAGGGTCTGGAACCACGAGGCCCCGTCGATGATCGCCGCCTCGTCGAGCTCCTTCGGGATCGAGGCGAAATAGCCGATCATGATCCAGGTGCAGAAGGGCACGGTCAGCGTCGGATAGACGACGAGCAGCACCCACCAGCGGTTCAGCATCTGGATGCCCGTATATTCGTGGAACACGGCGAACATCTTGAACAGCGGGATGAACAGCAGCGTGTCCGGGACGAGATAGGTGAGGAACACCCCCGTCGCCAGCGTCGCCGACCCCCAGAACCGCATGCGCGACAGGGCGAAGGCGGCGGGGATCGAGATCAGCATGGTGATGGTCACCACGAAGGTCGAAACGACCACCGAATTGCGGAAGAAGACGAGATATTCCGGCTTCGTCAGCAGTTCCACATAGTTCGACAGGGTGGGGTTGTAGATCCACCAGGGATTGGTCGCCGCCGAGATTTCCGCGCTCGTCTTCAGCGACGTGATGAACATGTAGATCGGCGGCAGCAGGAAGAAGGCGGCGAAGATGACGAGGAAGAAGTAGGACCAGCGCAGCGCCCAGGTCCGGTCGCGGCTCATCGAGCCATAGGCCGTCTTGCGCCTCGGAGCGCCCTTGTCGGACGTGGTGGTCGCCGCGGTCATGCCTCGTTCCCTCGCTGGTTGATGTCCCGCAGGATGAAGATCGCCGCGACGGCCAGGATCGGCACCATGAACAGCGACACCGAGGCGCCGAGCGGGATGTCGCCGCCCTCGATGCCGAGCTTGAAGGCCCAGGTCGCGAAGAGATGGGTCTGATCCAGCGGCCCGCCGGCCGTGAGCACCCGGACGATGTCGAAATTGGCGAAGGTGACGATGGTGGAAAACAGCGCTGTGATGGCGATGATGTTGCGCATCATCGGCAGCGTCACGTACCAGATGCGCTGCCACCAGTTGGCGCCGTCGATGGCGGCCGCCTCGTAGAGCTGGTCGGGCACCGATTTCAGCGCCGCCAGATACATGATCATGAAGAACGGCGCGCCGACCCAGATATTGACCAGAATGACCGCGAACCGCGCCCAGTTGGCGTCGCCCGTCCAGGGGATGCGGTCGAAGCCGGCGCCGGTCAGCACATAGTTGAAGGCGCTGTAGGAGGGGTCGAACAGCCAGAGCCAGGCGAGCGTCGACATGGCCGGCGGAATGACCCAGGGGATCAGCAGCATGCCGCGCCACTTGCGCTGCCCCTTGGCGGGGATGTTGTGAACGAAATGGGCGAGGATGAAGCCCAGCAGCGCCTTGAAGATCACCGCCGTGATGGCGAAGAGGCAGGACTGGTAGACGACCTTCCAGAAGGTCTCGCGGGTGAACAGGAACTGCATGTTGCCGAAGGGCAGGTGGGTGCAGATGACGTCGGGCAGCCAGGCGCAGTTGCGCATCCAGGCGACGCTCGTCATCGATTTGCGGAGCGTCGACAGATAGACCGCATAGAAGGCCGGATAGATCACGAGGCCGAAGATCAGGATGATCAGCGGCAGGGCCATCAGGAAGGCGATGGTGGACTTGCGCTGGAAGAAGCGCCGGACCGCACTCGGGCGGGTGATGGCGCGGCGCGCCGGGGGATCGGATGAAAGGACTGCATCTGCCATCAGGTGTCGCCGCCTCGCGAGGGTGTCGGTCCGGGTGATCGGGTGACGCTGCCGCGCGGCGGCACGCGTCGGCGCGCCGCCGTCGTCGTCGCAGGGGGCGCCGCCGGCGCCCCCTCGGCCGGTGCGGGAAACCCGCGCGGATCAGCCGCGCAGGAAGCCTTCCACCTCGCTCTCGGCCCAGGCCAGCGTGCGCTCCATGGGCTCGCCCTGCAGGTGCCGGACAATCATCTTCGTCAGCGTCCCCTGGCTGTAGATCTGCTGGGCGATCTTCGGCGGCGCCGGTGCGGCGGCGATGGAGAGGGTCTGGTGATTGTGCGGGTTCGGGTAGTGGTAGAGCGTGCCCTTCGGCGGTCCTTCCTCCGCCCATGTCGGCAGCGTCGTCAGCTTCTCGAAGGACGGAATGTCGTAGCCCGCGGAGGCCGCCACGAACTTTGCCACAGCATCCGGCTGCGACAGCGCGACGAGCAGGCTCTTGGCGGCCGGCTTGTTGGGTGAGAACGACCAGATGTTCCAGAAATAGGGCAGGAACGGCGAGAAGCGCCCCCGCGGTCCCGCCGGCATGCCGTGGGTCCAGCACTGGGCCGCGATCTGCGGCGCGTCGCGCTTGGCCACCGCCCAGGCGCTCGGCGGGTTCATGATCAGCGCGCCGCGGCCGGAGACCAGCCAGCGGTTGTTCGAGCCGTCGTCCCAGGCCGGCGCATCGGCCGGATAGAACTTCGCCACCTTGACGCAATATTCGAGCGCCTGGCGGACGGCGTCGGACTTCACCGTCAGGTCGCCCTTGGCGTCGACCAGCGCCGCGCCGAAGGACTGGAAGAAGGCACCGGCCGTATCGACCGAGTCGGTGGTGTCGCCGAGCCCGACGCCGAAGGGCACGCCCGCCTTGTGGCAGGCTTCGGCCGCCTTGAGATAGGCGTCCATGGTCCAGGCGTCGGCCTTCGGGGCCGAGCCGGCCGGATACATGGCCTGGATGTCGATGCCGGCATGCTGCTTCAGCAGGTCGATGCGCGAGCAGGGACCCTTGATCTGCGAACCGATGGTGGCGGGCACGCCGAGCCACTTGTCGCCGGCGCGGCCGAGATACTGCACCGTGCCATTCACCTGGCCGCTCTGGCCGATGAGCTGGGTCATGATGTCGTTGCACGATTCCAGCTGGTCGGCGTGGGCCTGCGGCCACCAGGTCGGCATGGCGAGCATGTCGTGGCCCGACTTCGCCTGCGCCTGGGCGGCGATGGTCAGCAGGTTCTTGTTCCCCTGCGAGGGGATGTAGTCGATCGTCAGTTCGACCTTCTCCTTGGCGGCCCAGGCCTGCGCCACCTCCGTGGAGGCCCGGTTCGCCCCGGGGACCCAATGGTCCCAGAGCCCGATGGACAGCTTGCCGGCGGCATGGGCGCCGCGGACGAAAGGCGCTGAAAGCGCCGCTGTGGTGATCGCCGTCGCTGCCAGGAACCGGCGGCGGCTCAGGGTCTGTCTGCGCATGGTGGATCCTCCCGAGGACGGTCGTGGCCGGATGGCCGCGCTGTTGGACGCCGTGCCGAGCTCGTTCGCCAATCCAGCGGTCCGGCCGCAGGGCCTGCCGCATGCATGTCAGCTTGGGCGTCGGCGGCAGTAAACGATAAAATTCGGCGGAGTCAAAGATGCGGATACTACCGCAGGCGAATAGAACGCTTCGCAGTCGCACAATAATCGACGAAATGTATGATACAATTCGGGCGTTTGTTACGTCAAAGTGCCGGTCAGAAGCCGCGGCGACGACGATCTGTCTGATGTGCGTCGCAGCAAGTTGGCGATCATTGCTGTGGCAGCGCAGCACCCTGGGGCGCCGGTGACACGCATGTCCACGGAGAGCACGGCCCTGCCGGCCCCCATGCAACCCTGCCATCCACGCCGACACGGCTTCTCGCCGCCGCGACGATCGTCCAGATTGGCGCCTGCGCCGCGCCGCAAGAGCGCGGGACGGGGAACTCATCCATGTTCGAATTCATCTGGCGGTCCATCGTGCTCGGCGTCGCTGCCACCGCCCTGCTCGATCTCTGGGCCCTGTTCCTGCAGCGCGCCTTCGCCATCGCACCGCCGAACTGGGCCATGGTCGGCCGCTGGGTCGGCCATCTGCCGCAGGGCCGGTTCATCCACGAGGATATCGGCCGGGCCGCGCCGGTGGCCAACGAAAGGGCCGTCGGCTGGATCTTCCACTATGCCGTCGGCATTGCCTTCGCCGCCGCCCTGCTGGCCATCTGGGGGCTCGGCTGGGCCCGCGTCCCCACCCTCGTTCCCGCGCTCATCGTCGGCTATGTCACCATCGGCTGCGGCTGGTTCATCCTGCAGCCCGGCATGGGCGCCGGCATCGCCGCCTCGCGGCGTGACAACGCCGTGCAGATCCGCATGCTCAACATCCTCGGCCACACCGTCTTCGGGCTCGGGCTCTACTTCGCCGCCCTTCTGACCCGCTGAGGCTGGGGGAAGTCCGGCACCGCCCGGTCGGCGGCCATCTCCTCGGTGATCCAGGCGACGAAGGCCTCGATCTGCGGCCGTGCCCGGTCCTCGCGCCGGTAGACGAGCCGGTGCGCGACGGCGGTGACCCCGAGAGGGCCGAATGGCGCCACGAGTTCCCCCGCCGCCAGCATGCCGCCGGCCTGGAGCGTCGATTCCAGCATCAGGCCGAGCCCGTCGCGGGCCGCCATCAGCCCGAGATAGGCGCGGTCGAAGGTCATGCCGCGCCGCGCCATCATGACGTGCGGCGCGTGGCGGGCGATCCACTGGTCCCACTGCACCACGCTGCGCACCGAGTGGATGAGCGGCACGGCGCTGATGTCCTCGACCCGCGTCAGCCGGTGCTGCGCGACGAAGGCCGGGCTGGCGAGCGGCATCACCGTCTCCTCGCACAGCACCAGCCCCTCGCAGGCTTCAGGCACCGGCCGGTTGTACTGGATGTCGATCATGAAACCGTCGTCGCCGAGCTTGGCCGGCTCGTGTCCGGCAAACAGCGTCAGGTCGATGTCGGGATGGCGGGCGCGGAAGGCGGACAGGCGTGGCACCAGCCAGAGCGTGGCGAGGCTCGGCGCCGAATGCAGCATCAGGCGGAGCACCGATCCTTCCGATGCGAAGCGGCTGGTCGCCACCGCGATGCGGGTGAAGCTCTCCCCCAGCGCATCGGCATAGGCCACCGCGTCCTCGGTCGGCTGCACCGAGCGATTCTTCCGCACGAACAGCGGTTTGCCAAGAATGTCCTCGAGCATGCGGATCTGGTGGCTGACCGCCGAGGGCGTCACGTTGAGCTGCTCGGCGGCCCGCGAGAAGGTGCCGGTCTCCATCACCGCCGCGAAGGTCTGCAGGCATTTCAGCGGCGGCATGCCCCGGATCATCGGTGAATTCTCCTCATCGATTTCAGCAGTTTATTTCGTTTCCATGAAATTCATATCCGCGTTAGCGTTTCCCCAAGACACGTCGACGGCCCGGTCAACAGGGTCGCGGGGAGGAAGCCATCAGGTCGCCGCACGGGATGCGGCTCCACCGGCGCGGATGCAGCCTTCAGGCTGCCGCGCGGCTTTTTCTGCCCGCAATCTGGCCAGTCCCCGACGGTCCCGGCGCCTGCGCGCCGCCGTGAAACTGTCAGAGGACGACCGTCGCATGAACCTCCATCGGATGCTTCTCGAACGGCAGGCGGCCGGCAAGCCCGTGACCGTCGGTCTCATCGGCGCCGGCAAGTTCGGCACCATGTTCGCCAGCCAGTGCCGCCTGACCGAGGGCATGCATCTCGTCGGCGTCGCCGACCTGAACCCGGCCCGCGCCCGCTCCCAGCTGAAGGCCGGCTCCTGGCCGGAGGAGCAATATGCCGCCACCTCCATCGACGATGCGCTGCGCACCGGCCGCACCGCCATCCTCGACAATGCCGACCTTCTGGTCACCCATCCCGCCATCGAGGTCATCATCGAGGCGACGGGTGATCCCGGCGCCGGCATCCGCTTCGCCATCAAGGCGATCGACAACGGCAAGCACATCGTCATGGTCAATGTCGAGGCCGATGCCGTGGCCGGTCCCATCCTCGCCCGCAAGGCCAAGGCTGCCGGCGTCGTCTATTCGCTCGCCTGGGGCGACCAGCCCGCCCTCATCGCCGACCATGTCGACTGGGCCCGCGCCTGCGGCTTCCGCGTCGTCGCCGCCGGCAAGGGCACGCGCTACCATCCGACCTACCACCAGTCGACGCCCGACACGGTCTGGGACATCCTCGACAAATACATGAAGATCCGGGACCGGAACTCCATCAATCCGAAGATGTTCAACTCCTTCGTCGACGGCACCAAGTCCGGCATCGAGATGACGGCGGTCTGCAATGCCACCGGCCTCCATGCCCAGTCGGAAGGCCTGTCCTTTCCGCCGGCGACCCGCTTCGAACATGCCGAGATCTGCAAGCCGCGTTCCGCCGGCGGCGTGCTGGAAAAGGCCGGCGTCACCGAGGTGACCTCGTCGGTCTATCGCGACGGCACCGATGTGCCGCACTCCCTGGTCATGGGCACCTATGTCGTCTTCGAGAGCGACAGCGCCTACAGCCAGGAATGTTTCCGCGAATATTCCATGCTGCAGGATTCGTCGGGCAAGTATGCCTGCCTCTACCGCCCGATCCACATGATCGGCCTCGAACTCGGCTATTCCGTCGCCTCCGCCGCCCTGCGCAAGGAGCCGACCGGCGCGCCGATCTGCTTCAACTCCGATGTCGTCGCCACTGCCAAGCGCGACCTCAAGGCCGGCGAGATGCTCGACGGCGAGGGCGGCTTCTGCGTCTGGGGCAAGCAGACCCCGGCCGAGGCCTCCCTCGATCAGGGCTATCTGCCGCTCGGACTTGCGCATAACGTCAAGCTCAAGACCGACGTGAAGCTCGGCCAGCGGCTGAAGTGGAGCGACGTCGCCTATGACGCCGACAGTCTCGCCGTGAAGGTCCGGCGGGAGATGGAGGCGGCCTTCGCCAAGCCCAACGCCAAGGTGGCGTGAGGGCTCATCCGACAGCGTCGCGCCCGGCCACCGGGCGTGACAAGCAGACATAGAGATGACCGGACAACCGGTCCGCAAAAACCAGACCGGCCTCAGGCCGGCATTCGAGGAAACGATCGCCAGAGCCCGGAAAACGGGCCCCACCCCACCCGAGGAGGACCACCATGACCACATTCGAGACCAAGAGTGCATCCCGTCGCCTGGTGCTCGGCGGCCTCGCCGCCGGTACGGCGCTCGTGGCCATGCCGGCCGTGCTGCGCGCCCAGCGGCTGAACTGGATCGGCGCCAGCGCCACGCCGCCGACGGACTTCATCGCCCAGTCTCTTGATTTCTTTGCCAAGCGCCTGGGGGAGCTGACCCAGGGGCAGATCACCACCACGACGCACCATGCCGGCTCGCTCGGCGGTGAACGCGAACATGTCGAGGGGCTCCTCCAGGGTTCGGTCCAGGTTGCCTCACCCGGCGCCTCGATCCTTGCCGGCTGGTATCGCCCGGCCGACGTCTGGACCTTCCCCTATCTCTTCAAGGACGTCGCCCATAAGGACCGGGTGATGACCTCGGTGATCGGCGCCTATGGCGACGACGTTGCCAAGGCGGCGAGGCTGCGCCCGGTCGGGTCGATCCCGCGCATGCCGCGTCTGCTGTCGTCCAACCGCGTCGTGCGCACCCCGGCCGACCTGCGCGGCTTCAAGATCCGCGTGCCGGAGACGACGCTGTGGCGCCGCACCTTCGAACGCTTCGGCGCTTCGCCGACGCCGCTGCCCTGGCCGGAGGTTTTCCAGGCCCTGAAGTCCGGCATCATCGAGGGCCAGGAGAACCCGATGGCGCTGACCTACAATGGCGGCATCTTCGACGTGAACAAGAACCTCGCGCTGACCGAGCACATGATGCAGGACAACCAGATCGTCCTGTCCGAGCCGGTCTATGCGGGCCTGTCCGAAGCCCATCGCAAGGCGGTCAATCAGGCCGCCCGCGACATGGAGAACGAGATGCGGCCGAAGGTCATCGCCGACGACAACCGCATCCTCGACCTCGTCAAGGCGAAGAACATCGCCATCAACCCGGTCGACAAGGACGCCTTCCGCGCCACCCTGCGTGGCATGGAGGACGAGTTCGCCCATGTGAAGCAATGGGTGCAGCGGATCTCTGCCGTCGCCTGATGCACGGCTGATCCAGGCCAGCGGGCGGCTGCCACGGCAACCGCCCGCTTCCATGTCTCTCCTCAGGAAGCCGCCATGTCGCCGACAGCCGAAAAGGCAGGTCCGCTGCGCGCCGTCTGCGATGTCACCGAGCGCGCCAGCGCCGTGGCCGCGGGCGGGTGCATCGCCGCCATCGTTCTGATCACCGTCGTCTCCGTCTGGTATCGCTATGTGCTCGGTGCGCCGCTGTCCTGGACCGAGCAGGTCAGCCGCATCCTTTTCGTCTGGGTCACCTTCCTCGGCGCCGCCGTGCTCTACCGGCGGATGCTCCACATCGTCATCGACATGATGGTGATGATGCTGCCGCCGCCGCTGCAGCGCGTCGTCTACTGGACCAATCAGGCACTGATCTTCGTCTTCGCCGCCATGCTCCTGTGGTTTGGCGGCAAGCTCTCCATCGACAATCTCGGCCAGACCTTCGGCGCCCTCGAGATCACCCCGGCGAGCTTCTACGCCGCGGCGCCCGTCTCGGCGGCGCTCATCCTTCTCTACTGGGTCGAGAAGATCGTCGATCCCTCCAAGCGCGTCCCCCAGGGCGACGTTCACCTCTGACGGAGCGTCGCCATGGCCAGCGTCCTGATGATCGGGTTTCTCGTTTTCCTCACGGTTGGCTTGCCGATCGCCTTCGCCATGGGTCTCGCCACCATCCTGGCGATCACCTGGCACGGCACGCTACCCTATTCGCTCTTCGCCCAGCGGGCGCTGATCGGCGCCGATTCCTATTCGCTTCTGGCCATTCCCTTCTTCATCCTGGCCGGCAACCTGATGAATGTCGGCGGCATCACCGAGCGCATCATCACCTTCGCCAATGCCTGCGTCGGACGCTTCACCGGCGGCCTCGGGCTGACCACGGTCATGTCCTGCATGGTCTTTTCCGGCGTGTCGGGATCGGCGGTCGCCGATGCCTCGGCCCTCGGCAAGGTGCTGATCCCCGGTATGAAGAAGCAGGGCTATGACCCCGGCTTCGCCGCCGCGGTGACAGCATCGGCCTCGGTCATGGGGCCGATCATCCCGCCTTCCATCCCGCTGGTGATCTACGGCCTGTCCGTCGGCAAGGGCGTCTCGGTCGCCGCCCTGTTTCTCGGCGGCGTCATTCCCGGCCTGATGCTGGCCCTCGGCCTGTCCATCGTCGTCTACATCATCGCCAAGAAGCGGAACTATCCCAAGCACGAGGCCGTGCCCTTCCCCCAGCTCGTCTCGGCCGCCGGACAGGCCGGCTGGGCCCTTTTCATGCCGGTGCTCATCCTCGCCGGCATCACCGGCGGCATCGTCACCGTGACGGAGAGCGCCGCCATCGCCGTGCTCTATGCCGCCTTCGTCGGCATGGTCATCCACCGCGAGCTGACCTGGCGCAACATCGGTCCGATCTTCGTCCAGACGGCGCTGGATACCGCCGTGGTGATGATCATCATCGCCTTCGCCTCAGGCTTCGGTTGGCTGATGGCGGTGAGCGGCCTGCCGCGGCAGATCGCCGGCATCATCACCGGGATCTCCGACAACCCGCTGGTCATCCTCCTGCTGATCAACATCCTGCTGCTGGTCGTCGGGCTGTTCATGGAGGCTATCGCCGCCATGATCATCCTGCTTCCGGTGCTGATCCCCATCGTCGAGGCGGCCGGCATCGACCTCGTCCATTTCGGCCTGGTCATGGTCTTCAACCTGATGCTCGGCCTGCTGACCCCGCCCGTCGGCATCCTCCTCTACATATGCGGCAATTTCGCCAATGTGCGGATCGAGGCCGTGGTGCGGGAGGTACTGCCCTTCCTCGGCGTCGGCATCATCATCCTCATCCTGATCACCTATTTCCCGGCTCTCGTGCTGTGGCTCCCGAAACTTGTGCTGGGCTGAGCCCCGGAGAACCGACATGAACAGACTTGCAGACCGCGTGGCGCTCGTTTTCGGCGCCGGTTCCGTCGGCCCGGGCTGGGGCAATGGCAAGGCCTCGGCGGTGGCCTATGCGCGCGCCGGCGCCAAGGTCGTCTGCGTCGACATCAACCGTTCGGCGGCCGAGGAAACCGTCGGCATCATCCGCGGCGAGGGCGGCAGTGCCGAGGCGCTCGCCTGCGACGTCACCAAGCTGATGGAGGTGGAGGACGTCGTCGCCCGCACCACCGCGCTGTTCGGTCCGGTCGACATCCTCCACAACAATGTCGGTCACGCCAAGATGGGCGGCCCGCCGGACCTCACCGAGGACGAGTGGCGCCGCGAGATGGACCTCAACGTCACCGGCATGTTCCTCGCCTGCAAGGTCGTCATCCCGACCATGGTGGCGCGCCGCAGCGGCGTCATCACCAACATCTCGTCCTCCGCCGGCATCCGCTATGTCGGCTATCCCTATACGAGCTATTACGCGGCCAAGGGCGCGGTGAACCAGTTCACCGTCGGCGTGGCGCTGCAATATGCGCGCGACGGGATCCGCTGCAATGCCATCCTCCCCGGCCTCATGGACACGCCGCTGATCTACCAGCAGATCACCGTCCAGTATGCCTCGCCCGACGACATGGTGAAGGCCCGCCACGAGGCGACGCCCATGGGGCGCATGGGCACCGGCTGGGATGTGGCCAACGCCGCCGTCTTCCTCGCCAGCGACGAGGCCAGCTACATCAATGCCGTCTGCCTGCCGGTGGACGGCGGCTTCACCGCCCGCTGCGCCTGAGGCCTCACCACGGCCGCGGGGTTCCGGTCCCGCCGGCTTTTTGCGCACGCGAAACGGATGCACGCGCCCTCCCGACAGGCTAAGGAGCCCCGTCAGTCCGGGAGGGAACAGCCATGGCAAGGTCGCAAGTCGTTCTGGTCACCGGGGCCTCGTCCGGGATCGGCCGCGCCACGGCCGACCTCCTCCAGGCCCGCGGGCATCGCGTCATCGGCACCAGCCGTCGGGCGAGCCCGGGCGCGGCGCCCTGGACCTGGGCCCGGCTTGACGTCACCGATGACGCTTCGGTCGCCGCCTGCGTCGCCGGCGTGCTCGCATCCGAAGGCCGCATCGACGCGGTGGTGAACAATGCCGGCCTGGTGATGGCCGGCGCCGTCGAGGACACTGCCATCGAGGAGGCGCGCCGCAGTCTCGAGACCAACGTGCTCGGCGCGATGCGCGTCGCGAGGGCGGCGCTGCCGGCCATGCGGGAACGCGGCTCGGGCACCATCGTCAATATGGGCTCGCTCGCCGGCCGGGTGGGCATGCCGTTCCAGGGGATCTACTCCGCCAGCAAGTTCGCGCTGGAGGGCCTGACGGAAGCGCTTGCCCAGGAAGTGGCGGTCTTTGGCATCAATGTGGCTCTGGTGGCCCCGGGCGACACCGCGACTCCGGTGGTCGAAAACCGCATCCGGGCGGTCGCCTCGCAGGACCCGGCCTCGCCCTATGCAGCCGCCTGTGCCCGGATCGTCGCCATGTACGAGAAGGACGAGCGGGCCGGCGTGCCGCCAACCCGGGTCGCGGCGCTGGTGACGGACCTCGTCGAGGGCCGCCGGCGCGGGCCGCGCCATGTCGTCGGTCCTGTCGGCCAGCGCGTCATGGTGGCTGCGCGCGGCATGGTTCCCGGCGGGGTCTTCCGCTGGGGCATGTCACGTTATTTTGGCCTGCACAGATGATCCACCTGTGAGCGGGATCGGCGCCGGCGCCGGCCTGCCTCAGGGCGGATGAGAGTCGCTGATTTCACGGGTGAAATCGCCGGTCCCGGCGGGTCGCTTCGGTCGACGGGAGCGGGGTGTGGCTTTGGCCCGAGGCTTGCTCGCAAACGCCAACCAAACTATAGCCTCTGCATCACCTCTTTGACGGTTTGGTGACCCTTGAAAGCAAAGCTGCTCCATGTCCGATAGTACGGTGCATCCCGAAGGCGGTTCGCAACCGGTCGCCGCGACCGCCCAGCTCACCGGGATTTTGCGCCGCGTGGCAACCGTCGGTGACATCCTGGAACGGTCGGTCGGCGATGCGACCCATCCGCTGAAGATCCAGATCGAACGTTTCGACAGCCCGGTCCAGGCGGTGATCGACGGCCGGCAGACCACGCTCTTCGGCACCAACAGCTATCTCGGCCTCAACTTCGATCCGCGCTGCATCGCGGCGGCGGAAACGGCGCTGCGGACCTGGGGCACCGGCTCCACCGCCTCGCGCGTCGCCAGTGGCAACCAGGCCGGCCATGCCGAACTCGAGCGCACCATCGCCGCCTATTACGGGCGGCCGGATGCCATCGTCTTCTCCACCGGCTTCATGGCCAATCTCGGCGCGATCGGCGGCCTCGCCGCCGAGGGCGACCTCATCCTCTACGATGCCTTCTGCCATGCCAGCATCATCGATGCCTGCCGGGCGAGCGGCGCGACCTTCAAGTCCTTCCGCCACAACGATCCCGCCGACCTCGACCGCATGCTGACGGAGGCCACCGTGCCGCCGTCGCGCACCCTGGTCGTGCTCGAGGGCCTCTATTCGGTCTGGGGCGACATCGGCGCGGTGAAGGATCTCGCCACCGTCGCCAAGAAGCACGGCGCGCTGGTTCTGGTCGACGAGGCCCATGGTCTCGGCCTCTATGGCGCCACCGGCCGCGGCGTCACCGAGGCCCAGGGCGCCGAGCATCTGGTCGATGCCGTCGTCGGCACCTTCTCGAAATCGGTCGGTGTCATCGGTGGCTATTGCGTCACCAGCCATCCCGCCCTGAAGGCGCTGCGCTTCCTCGCCCGCGCCTATCTCTATACCGCCTCGCTGCCGCCCGCCGTCGTTGCCTCCGCCCGCACGGCGATCGGCATCATCGCCGACGAGCCCGAGCGGCGCGCCGATCTCTGGCGCAAGGCGGAGCGCTTCTGTGCCGGCGTCGAGGCCCTCGGTTATTCCCTGTGCGCCGCGCCGGGGCCGGTCGGGGCCATCAAGATGCGCGGCCTCGTCCAGGGTCTCGGCTTCTGGCGGGAGCTGCTCGAGCGCGGCATTTATGTGAACATCCTCGTGCCCCCGGCGACGCCGAGCGGCGAGGTGCTGCTGCGCTACTCCGTCTCGGCCGCTCATACCGAGGCCGATATCGACCTCTTCCTCGGGGTCCTGGCCGACCTCTCGAAAGTCGCGCAGACCGCCTGACCCCTCCGGCCCGGCTGCCTGCCGGGCCCGTCGCCTTCAGAACAGGACGACAGCCTCGGCGAGCGCCACCGCCTTGCCGGCCTCGTCCTTGATGAAGATGCGCAGCGTCGCCCGCGCCCGGCCGTCGGCATGGTCGGCCCGCACGACGCGCCCCGATACGGTCACCGCGGCACCGACCGGCACCGGCAGGGCGAAGCGGGTCGACAGCTTGGCGCAGGTGCCCTCCGGCAGCCAGCCGCCGAGCGCGGTATCGGCGAGGCCCATCAGCAGCATGCCCTGGACGATCGGATCGGCGAGGCCGATGGACCGTGCCGCGGCGGCATCCACATGGATCGGGTTGTCGTCCCCGGAGGCCGCCGCATAGCGGCGCACCATGGCCATGTCGACCGATGGAAACGGCCGGTCGGGCAGCATCGTGCCGAGCGGCAGGGGATGATCGGGCGGCGTCACGGCACCAGCCTCAGAACGGCGTGCAGGCGCGCCACGGCCCTGTCCTCGCAGGTAACCGCGACGTCGAGCGTGAGGTGGATCGGGTCCGTCCGCCTGACCTCGGCCACCAGGGACAGCGGCGTGTCGAGGGGCAGGGCGGCGAGCATCTCCACCGTCTGCAGTTCATGCACCGGCAGCGAGTCCGGCCGGTCGGCGGCAAGCTCCCTGACGAGGTTCACCACCTCGGGCCGTGTCAGCCAGCGGATCGGATAGGTCGTCGGCAGGCGTGTGCCGCCGGTGGCCCCGACACTGGCCGCGAACGCGGCCACGTCGGCGCCGGTGGCGATCACCGTGCAACTGGCGCGGCGCATGTCGCCGACCAGGCTCACGCAGCCCGACCGATGGCCAGGGAGGCGTTGATGCCGCCGAAAGCGAAGGAATTGGTCAGCGCGACGTCGAACGCATGGTCCCGCCCGACATTGGCCACGCAGTCGATGGGACAGGCCGGATCCGCCTCCAGGAAGTTGATCGTCGGCGGCACGAAGCCCTCTTCCAGCGCACGGATCGTGACGACCGCCTCGATCGCGCCAGCCGCCCCGAGCGTGTGGCCGTGGATCGGCTTGGTCGAACTGACGGGCACGGCGGCGAGCTGGTCGCCGAAGATCCGTCCGAGGGCTTCGCTTTCGGTGGAATCGTTGAGGATGGTGGCGGTGCCGTGGGCGTTGACGTAACCGACGGCATCGGCCGAGAGACCGGCATCGGCCAGGGCCAGCGCCATGGCCTCTGCGGCACCGCCGACATCCGGCTTCAGCATGTCCTTGGCGTCGCTGGTCGTCCCGTAGCCGAGGATACGGCCGCGCATGCGGGCGCCGCGCGCCTTCGCGACCTCCTCCGCCTCGATGACGAGGGCGGCCGAGCCCTCGCCCAGCAGCAATCCGTTGCGCCCGCGCGAGAAGGGACGGCAGAGCTGCGGCGACAGCACGCGCAGCATCTCCCAGGCCTTCATGCCGCCTGGCGTGACGATGGCCTCGGCGCCGACGACGATGGCCCGGTCGGTCATCCCGGCGCGCACCATCTGGAAGGCGATGCCAAGGGCCTGCGCGGAGGAGGCGCAGGCGCTCGACACCACGAAAGTCGTGCCGGTGCAGCCATAGATCAGCCCGACATTGGAGGCCGAGGCGCTGATCATCGCCCGCGGCACGGTCAGGGGGTCCGGCCGCTTCTGGGTCAGCGTCATGTTGCGCGTGGCTTCCTCGATCGTGCCGAGGCTGGCGATACCGGTCCCGACGATCACCGAGGTCCGCGGTCCGAGCGGCAGGGCGTCGGAGAGGCCGGCGTCCTTCACCGCCTCCTCGGCGGCGATCAGCGCCATCAGCGTGACACGGTCGAAGAATGAGGTCTTCAGATGCGGGAAGAAGCGTTCAAGGTCGAAGTCCTGGACCTGGGCGGCGATGCGCAGGTTGTTGCCCATCTCGTAGTCCAGCACGATCTGCTTGACGCCGGACACGCCGCCGGCTGCCGCACGCCACAGGGCGTCGACGCCCTGGCCGGCCGTGGTGAGCGCACCGAGCCCGGTAACGACAACGTTTCGGGGCGTCACGATCAGGCCTTCTGAGCTTTCTGGATATGCTCCTTGAGGACGGCGATCAGTCCGCCGACGTCCTTGACCTGGGCCAGGCTCTCGTCCATCGGCACATAGACCTGGAACTTCTCCTCGATGGCGGCGAGGATCATCATGTAATCCACGCTGGCGATGTTCAGCGATTCGAGCGTCGTTTCCGGCCCGACGCCGTTCAGATCGACCATTCCTTCCTTTGCGATAACCTCGACGAGGTCGCGCGTCAGTTGGTCGTCACCGAAAGCGGATGCGGTATCGGTCATTCCGTGGCCTTCTTGTTTCTTCTCGCCGTCGGTCGGGCCTGTCACCGTCACGCTAAGCGTTTCCGGCGCGCGCGCCAAGTGCTCGGCGGCCGCCGTGAGTGCCAGCGTCCCGACCGACGCTCGGTGCCTTCCTAACCTCTTCTTTCCGTCCTATCTAGCGTCCAGTTGCACTGGATGTGATCCCGACGGCCCATCCGGTCATATTGTTGGTGTTTCGCGAGGCTTCCCCCATGACGTTTTCCCGCCGAGGCCTGCTCGCCGCAGCGGCCCTGCTCGCGCCGACGGCACCCGCTCCCGCCCAGGACCGTCTGCCGCCTGTCAGCATCCGCCGGTCCGAGGTCTCGGTGTCGCGCACGCTGCCGGTCGCGCGCCCCGACCTGCCCGTTCCGACCGATCGCGGCATGCTTTTCTATGTCCAGCATGCCATCAACCGGAATGTCCTCGTCTACGCCGCCCGCCAACGCCCCGATGGCGGCCTCGATCCGCAGCGGCCTGTGGAGGTCTTCTGGCGCCGCTTCGGCGACGAAAACGGCAACCGCCGTGAACTGTCCTTTTTCGAGCGCGTCTTCGCCTTCGGCGTCAGCACCCAGTCCATCGACCAGGCGCGCCACTCGGCCCGCATCGCCGGCTATCGCGAGCGCGATGCGGTGATCGATGTCGGCTCCGACGGCACGCCGCGCGCCCTCATGACCGTCGGCGCGCGCACCATGCGGGTCGTTTATGCCTATGCCGAGGCCGAGGAGCGCCGGTTCATCCCGAAGATCCACCATATCGACATCCACGGCATCGACATCGCCAGCGGCGAGGCGGTGCGCGAGCGTGTGCGGCTCGACATGTGATGCGGGTCAGCGCGCCGGGGTGCCCCAGCCGAAATCGTGCCACAGCCCGCGTGGAAACGGATTCGGCAGGCGGTTGCGTTCGATAATCTGGCGCGCCAGCGGCGGCTTTGCCCGTTTCGGCTTCCACGCGCCGTCGAAATGGTGGCAGAAGTGGATGTGGCGTGACAGCAGCGGCTTGCCGGAATAGAGGTCGGGCGGCACCCAGTAGATCTGTTCCAGCACCCCCACATCCCGCGGCTTCACGGTGTAGAACAGCCGGGTGAGAGCCTTCGGCCCGGTGGCGTCCTCGACATCGTCGGCGGAGAGGATCGGCCGGCGGGCGATGTTTTCCACCATGCGGTCGATGAAGGCCTTGAAGAAGGGATGGCGCGGGGGCGCGCCGAACATGCAGTTGGCGAGCTGGAAGGGCTGCTCATAGCCGAGCTCGCGCTGGCGCTGCGGCATCAGCTGCGCCTCGATGGCGAAGACGGCGGTATCGGTGGCGCGGAAGATGTCGATCGGCCGCAGGCATTCCATGTCGAGATCGGCATAGAATCCGCCGTCGACATAGACGGCGACGACCCTCCAGAAATCGGCCTCGGCGACACCGAGTTTCAGCGTGTCGAAGGTCGGCAGAAGATCGGGGCAGTGCCGTGCGACATAGGCGCGCCGCGCCGGTGAATCGTAGAAGCGGATGTCGAGGCCCGGATTCTTGTCGCGGATGGAATGCTGGAAGGGCACGAGATGGGCGGGGATGTCGGCGCTTTCCCAGGTCTGGTGCACGATGGCCGGAATCATGTCTCGCCGTCACCCCGAAGAAATCTCTGTCGCCGGGTTCAGTCCCGCCCGGCCCGCTCGATGCGCGCCATCAGGCCGAGGCCGGTGGCGATCATCGCCAGCGGCATGAACCACGCCGCGAACAGGGGAGGCAACTGCCCGTATTCGCCGAGCCACACCACCACGTTGTTGGTCACATAGAGGAAATAGCCGGCGAGGCCGATCAGGATCATCGGCTTGAACAGGGTGCGCTGGGCAAGCAGCGTCATCGACAGCGCCGAGGCCATCAGCATCATGCCGAGCGGCAGCACCGCCTGGGCGATCCTGACGTGCCACCAGGTGCGGTAGGAGGCTTCGTTCAGCCCTTCGATGCCGGCCAGCTGGGACAATGTCGGTTGCGGCAGGTAGCGGGCGTCGATCCCGAGATTGGCGAGCCAGAGCGGCTCCAGCGGCAGGGCGATCCGCTCTTCGGCGAAGCGCCGCGCCGCGCCGGTCCCGTGCGTCGGGCTCGGGGCGCCATCGGCTGGCGCCGTCCAGCGGCTGCCGTTTCGAAAGATCCAGGTCCCCGGAATGTCGGCCGGGACGGCGCTTGCGGCCGCCACGCGACCCGTCAGGCGCCCGGCCTCCGACAATTCGAACAGTTGCACGTCGACCAGGGTCCGGTTGCGGTAGTCGATCCGCGCCTGGACCATGTGGTTCGGCAGCACGATCCAGCGCCGCTCCTCCGGCTTCAGCCGCCGGTCGAACCACTCGCCATAGCCGCCGAGCTGGGTTTCGATCTGGATCGCCACGGCGGTCGGCCGCAGGACCCCGAGCGCGGTCACCTGGAAGGCCCCCAGCAGCACCCCGAGAAGGGCGATGGGCACCAGCGACTGCAGTGGCGAGCGTCCCCCGTTCCAGATGACGATCCGCTCGCGCGACTGCGTCAGTGTGATCTCCGACCAGAACAGGCCCATGAAACAGGCGAGCGGCAGCAGATTGCCGACCAGATCGCAGATGCGCAGCAGAAGATACCAGCCCATGTGCAGAATGAGCCCCGGAACGCCGCCGCTCGCCTGGGCCACGACCTGGTTGGCCCGCGAGGCGAGATCCAGCGTCAGCGCGACGATGAGCAGGGCGGCGACGACGGTGCCGATATGGCTCGCATGGGCGAGGGTGAGCGTGCGCGTATAGGTGCCGAAGGCGACGAGCCCGAAGCGCCGCAGCCTGTCCTCGGCCGGAAGCGGGGTGGGAGCGGCGGTCACGAGCGGCTGAGTCCCGGTCTGGCGATCGCCGAGGAGCGCAGCGCCACCGCCGTGATGAGCGCCGACCCGATGGCGAGGCCGCCGCCGGCCACCAGCAACAGCACCGGCCACAGCCCCATCCACAGCAGGCCGGCCAGAACCGAGGTGCCTGCGATCTCCATGGTCATCAGTCCCGCGCAGGCCAGTGGCAGCACGAAGGCCTGGTTGGCGCGGGTCGTGAAGGACAGGGCAAGAAGGGCGATCAGCGGTGCGATCAGGCAGAGAAGGCTGCGACCGATCCGCTTGGCCAGTTGCAGTCGCTCCGGCGTCCGTTCCATGGCGGCGACGAAGAGCTCCGGCAGGGTCAGTTCGGCGATATTCCGCCCCCGTGGATCGAAGGGCACGACATCGTTGAAGACGAGGCTCTGCTGGGTGGCTGTCCCGCGCAGCGAGGCCGTCGGCGCCACGGGCACGCGTTCCGCCGCGCCGGCCGCGCCCGGCTGCGGCGCCGGGAAGTCGTCGACGGCGAAGTCGTAGAGGTGGAGCGCCACCCGGCCGTTGATGTCGGGGCCGATCAGCCGGGTGCCGTTGGCCACCACGACCCGTTCGCCACCCCCCTCAATCGGCTGGCGCACGAAGAGCCGCGGCGTCGGGACGCCGTCGGACCGCGGGATCACCGCCACTGTGCCGATCTTCGTCTCGAACAGGCGGTTGGCGGTCACCGTCCCGCCGGTGAGGGCGTGGTACTGGGCCGAGAACATCACCAGCCGGAAGGCATAGCGCGACAGCGGGTCGACCAGGCCTCCCACCGCCAGAGCGGCGATCTGGGCGACGATGCCGATGCGGATGACGAGCCGGATCAGGCCATGCGGTGGGATGCCGAGGCTCGACAGCATGAGGAACTCGCGGTCTTCCCTGAGGCCGAGGGCGACCCGGTACACCGCGATCAGGATGGCGGTCGGCAGCGCCAGTTCGAACACCTGGGGCAGCATGGTCGCCATCATCGCGATGGTCTTGGCCAGCGACGCGCGGATCTTCAGCACCTCCTCCAGCAGGCCGGAGATGAGCTGTTCGGCCACGAAGATGCTCTCGATCAGCAGGAGGACGAGGGCGACCTGCACCGTGACGTCGCGCATGATCCGTCCCGCCTGCTGGCTGGGGAAGCGGCGGGCCCGCCCGGACAGATCCAGTTGCGAGACGAGCCGCCTCTTCAGGGCGAAGAGGGTCCTCACCACGCCGGATGCCCCGTGCTGGCATCGGCTGGCGCCACGGTGTAGACAGCGCAGACCCTAGGCAGTCGGAACGGCGGCGGGCTGCCGCGCCCATCGGGGACGAATTCGGTTGCAAATTGCTGAAGCACGGTCACGGCGCGATTTTAGACGCTTCATCCGCCTCCCGCGACAACTCTATTCGGGAATGCCCGGATTTCAGCCGCCGCTCGATCTGGAGCGGTTCCTGCTGCTCGATCCGCGCGTGGCTCCCTTCTTCACCCATGGCGAGGCTGCCTTCTTCATCGCCCGCGATGCAGCCGGCCGGCCCATCGGCCGCATCTCCGCCCAGTTCGACCGGCTGGCGCCGGCCGATCGCGCCGGAACCGGACATTTCGGCTGTCTCGACGCGGTGGACGATCCGGCCGTCGTGGCGGCGCTCGTCGCCGTCGCGCGCCGCTGGCATGCCGAACGTGGCCGCCACCGCATCGAGGGCCCCTTCACCTATTCGATCAACGAGGAGGTCGGCACCCAGATCGCCGGGCAGGACCGCGGCGACATGGTGCTGATGCCCTGGCATCCGCCCTATCTTGGCGCCCATGTCGAGGCCGCGGGCCTCGTCCCGGTCAAGGATCTGCTGGCCTATAGCGTGCCGCTCGCCCAGGGGGCGCAATGGCGGGGCGTGCGCTTCGCGCAATTGCCCGAAGGGAGCCCGATCAAGGTCCGCCAGCTCGATCTCGGCAACCTCGCCGGCGAGGCCGCCATCATGACCGAACTCTACAACGCCTCGTGGCGTGACAATTGGGGCTTCATCCCCCTGGCGGCGGCCGAACTCACCACGCTCCTCCGGGTGATCCGGCCGATCCTCAAGCCGGCCCATGCGGTCTTCCTCGAGCATGACGGGCGGGCCGTCGCCTTCGCCTTCATCATGCCCAATGGCTACGAGCTGTTCCGCGGCTTCCGCGGCCGGCTTTTGCCCTTCAACTGGGCGCGGCTTCTGTGGCGCATCTTCACCCATCGCTTCGCCGCCAAGCGGGTGACGCTGCTCGGCGTCAGGACGGATCTGCGCGACACGATTCTCGGGGCGCGGCTGCCCATTGTCGCCATCGCGAGGCTCATCGCTGCCAATCCGGAGCCGGCCGAGATCGAGATGAGCTGGATTCTTGACGACAATCTGCGTATGCGCCGTATCATCGAAGGCGCGGGCGGAACCATATCCAAGCGCTACCGGGTCTATGCCGATCCGGAACCGACGGGCGAGGGGCCATGAGCACGGCAGGCAGTACGGGCATTCTCGCCCCGGTGGACGCCGCTTTTCTGGTGAGCCACCCGGCGCCGCTGGTGGCGCTGGTCGGCGGCGCCGGCCTCTTCCCCTATGGACCGGGAACGCTCGGCGCCCTCGTCGGCATCCCGCTCGGCCTGGCTTTGCAGGCGGCGCCGGTCGCCGTCGCGCTCGCCCTGGTGGCCGCGACCTTCGCCTTCGGGGTCTGGGCCTGCGGTGTCACCGCGTTGCGCTCCGGCGTCCACGACCATCCCGCCATCGTCTTCGACGAGACCTGGGCCATGGCCGCCGTCATCGCCTTTTCGCCTCCGGGTCTGCGGGCCGTGCTGGTCGGCTTCCTCGCCTTCCGCCTCTTCGACATCCTGAAGCCCTGGCCGATCGGCCACATCGACCAGAACGTCGCGGCGGGTTTCGGCATCATGCTGGATGATGCGGTCGCGGCGGTCTTCGCGCTCGCGCTCGTATTCGGGCTGTCACGCCTCGGCTGGCTCTAGACGCTCGCGGCTGCGGCCCGGCTCACACGCCGGCAATCACCCGCATGGTGAGCAGCCCGCAGGCCAGTGCGATGGCGATCCCCAGCCCATCGAAGAGTTGCATCCGCGTGATCCCGTCGTGACGAGAGACATCGTGGAACAACATGATGAATGAACCGTGTCGCAAGAACGGCTGCTTCGTTGCGGCATCATGTCGACAGCGCGGCGCCGCGGCGGAGCGACGGCGGCGAGCGTGCCGGGACCGCCGTCAGAGCACGAAATCCGTGCCCAGATAGACCGCCTTGACCCGGGGATCGGCGACGATGTGCTCGACCGAGCCGGAGGCGAGGATCAGGCCGCCGTCGAGAATATAGGCGCGATCGACGAGGCTGAGCGTCTCGCGCACATTGTGGTCGGTCACCAGCACGCCGATACCCCGCGCCGAGAGCTTGCGCACGAGGATGCGCACCTCCGACACCGCGATGGGGTCGACGCCGGCGAAGGGCTCGTCCAGCAGGATGAACGAGGGATCGCTCGCCAGGGTCCGGGCGATTTCCAGCCGCCGCCGCTCGCCGCCCGAGAGGGCCCCGGCCTTGGAGCGGCGCACATGGGTGATGCTGAACTCCTCCAGCAGGCCATCCAGCCGCTGGCTCCGCGCCTTCCGATCGCCAATGAGTGATTCCAGCACGATGAGGATGTTGTCCTCCACCGAGGAGCCGCGGAAGATCGAGGCCTCCTGCGGCAGGTAGCCGAGGCCCATCCGCGCGCGCATGAACAGCGGCAGGCGCGTGATGTTCTTGTCGTCCAGCATGACGACGCCGCTGTCGGGCACCTGCATGCCCGCGATCATCGAGAAGGTGGTCGTCTTGCCGGCCCCGTTGGGACCGAGCAGGCCGACGACCTCGCCGCGCCGCAGGGCGAGGTCCACCCCGCGCACCGTGGGACGGCCGTCATGTGCCTTGACCAGCCGGCGCGCGATCAGCATGGCGCGGACCCTTCAGGCAGCGCAGACCTCCGATTCGCCGGCGGAACGGTCCTCAGCTCTCGCCCTGGATGAAGGCGATGGTCCGGTCGCGCGCTTCCGGGTCCGTGTACTGCTGGGGCGGCGATTTCATGAAATAGCTCGACGGCCCGCCGATCGGCCCGCCGATCTTGCGGTCCAGCGCGATGCGGCAGCAGCGCACCGCATCGATGACGACGCCGGCGGAATTGGGCGAATCCCAGACCTCCAGCTTGAGCTCCATGTTCAGCGGCACGCCGCCGAAGCCGGTGCCCTCGATGCGGATATAGGCCATCTTGCGGTCGTCGAGGAACGGCACGAAGTCGCTCGGCCCGATATGGATGTTGTCGGCGGCGATCGGCACGTCGATCTGGCTGGAGACGGCCTGGGTCTTCGACTTCTTCTTCGACGACAGGCGCTCGCGCTCGAGCATGTTGAGGAAGTCGGTGTTGCCGCCGAAATTGAGCTGATAGGTGCGCTCGATCTTGACGCCGCGGTCCTCGTAGAGGCGGGCGAGCACGCGGTGGACGATGGTCGCGCCGACCTGGCTCTTGATGTCGTCGCCGACGATCGGCAGGCCCTTGTCGGCGAAACGCTGCGCCCAGTCCGGGTTGGAGGCGATGAAGACCGGCACGCAATTGATATAGCCGCAGCCCGCCGCGAGGGCGCATTCGGCGTAGAACTCGCTGGCCTCCTGCGAACCGACCGGCAGGTAGGAGATGATGACTTCGGCGCGGGCGGCCTTGAGCACGGCGACGACATCGGCCGGCTCCGCCGTCGACTCGGTCACCACGTCGACCAGATGCTTGCCGACGCCGTCGAGCGTCGGGCCGCGCTGGACGATCACGCCCGTCTCCGGCACCCTGGCGAACTGAATGGTGTTGTTCGGCTTGGCGAGGATGGCGTCGGCGACATCCCGGCCGACCTTGCGGCTGTCGATGTCGAAGGCGGCCACGATCTCCATGTCGCGGATATGATAGTCGCCGACCACGACGTTCATCAGGCCCGGGATCGATTCACCGGGATTGGCGTCCTTGTAGTACTGCAGACCCTGAACGAACGAAGCGGCGCAATTGCCGACACCGACGATGGCAACACGAATGGCAGACCGTGACACGAACTATCTCCAGGCGCTCGGGCCGAAAGCCACCGGCTGCGCGCGGCTCCTTATACTTCATTGCTTCGTCATTTGAAGTGCTTCCGTGATGATGGTCACAGGCGCCGCAGGGCTGCTCGGCAACAGCCTCGTGCGGGTGGCTGCCGCACGAGGTCTGGCCGTCACCGCATGGCTGCGCGGCAGGGCTGGCGAGAGGACGCTGGCGGGTCTTGATGTGCCGGTCGTCTTTGCCGATCTCGCGCAAGATGAACTCGAAAAGCAGGTCGAAAGCGCCGGAGTGGTGGTCCATTGCGCCGCTCGGGTCGGAATCGGCCGCACCGACGCGGCGGGCTTCCACCGCGACAATGTCCTCGCGACGCAGCGTCTGGCGACGGCCTGCCGTGCCGCCGGTGCACGCCTCATCCATGTCTCGACGGTGGACACGCTGGTCTGGGGAACGCGGGACAATCCGGGCGGCGAGACCCCGGCCGGACCGCAGGCAAGTGATACCACTTACGCCGTATCCAAGCGCCTCGCCGAGGCCGCGGTGCTCGCCGAGATGGCCCGGGGGCTCGACGCGACCATCGTCCATCCCGGCTTTCTGCTCGGCCCTTGGGACTGGAAACCCTCGTCCGGTCGCATGATCCTCGCCGCCGCGCGCGGGCCCTTCACCGTCGCCCCGCCCGGCGGTAACGATTTCTGCCATGCCGGGTCCGTCGCCGAAGCACTGCTCGCCCTCGCACACCGGCGCCCGCCCTCGGACCGCTATGTCCTCTCCGGCGAGGCCCTGACCTATGCGGAGGCCTTCGGGCTGATGCGGCAGGCGGCCGGACGCCCGGCGCGCGTCGTCACGGCGCCAGCGACCGCCGTCCGGGCGGCAGGAGGTGCTGGAGACCTGTGGGGGCGGCTGTCGGGCCATGAGCCGGCCCTCAACAGCGCCGCCGCTGCCATCGCCTGCCAGCCGCACCATTTCTCCTCGGCCCGCGCCATCGCCGAGATCGGCTACCGTCCGCGCCCGGCCATCGAGGCCATGCGCGAAGCGTGGACATGGTTCGTCGAACGCGGCTATGCGTGACCGCCCGCCGCCCCGTCCTTCGATGAAAGCTCCGTCGTGAAAATCGCACTCGTGAGCGACTGGTTCGTCCCGCGCCTCGGCGGCATCGAGCTGCAGATGCACGATCTGGCCGTGGCGCTGCGTGACCGCGGCCACACGGTTCGGGTCATTTGCGGGGTTCCCGGCGGCCCTGACGCCGACGGAATTCCCGTCGAGCGCCTGCCAGGGCCGCGCTTGGCCGGCTTCGGCATCGCCTTCACGCCCGCCGTCTTCGCGTCTCTGCGGGCCGCCATCGATGCCGGCGGCGACGAGGTCGTCCACGTCCATTGCGGCAATGTCGCGCCGCTCGCCCATCATGCCGTCCAGCACTGCATCCGCCATCGCATCCCGGCGGTCGCGACCTTCCACTCGGTGCTGAAATATTACGACCTGCCGCTGATGGCGCTCGACGCCCTGCACGGCTATGCGCGCTCCACCGTCCGCTTCACCGCGGTCTCGACGGTCGCTGGCGCGGCGCTGCGCCCGCTGCTGGGCGACACGCCCGTCACCGCCATCCCCAACGGGATCGACCTTTCCTGGTGGCGCCGGCCGGATGATCGCGCGCCGAGCCCGCCGGGGCCGGTCGAGTTCATCTCGATGACGCGGCTGCAGAAGCGCAAGCGGGCCCGCTGGCTGGTCAAGGCCTTTGCCGCCGCGGTGGCGCATCTGCCGCCCGAGGCGGCGCGCCTGACCATCGTCGGCGACGGTGACGAGAGGGCCGCCATCGCCGCCATCATCCGACGCGCCGGCGTGGAGGACCGCATCCTGCTCGCCGGACGCGAGACCCGCGAGGCGATCCGCGACCGGCTCCACCGCTCCGACATCTTCCTGCTGGCCTCGCGGCTTGAAGCCTTCGGCATCGCCGCCCTGGAGGCACGCGCCGCCGGCCTGCCCGTCGTCACCATGGCGCAGTCCGGTGCCCGCGATTTTCTCCGTGATGGCGAGGACGCGGTCCTCGCCGCCGATGACGACGCGCTGGCCGATGCGATACGGCGCCTCATCGGGGCCCCGGCGCTGCGCATGCGGATGATCGCGGCGGCAGCGGTGCCGCCTGCCGGCGTCGACTGGCGCGAGGTCGTGCCGCGTTACGAGGCGGAATATGCGGCGGCACAGGCCGCCGTCACCTGATCAGGGCTGGTCGAGGCGCCGGGCGCCACTCTCGTCCCGCGGCAGCGCCCAGCCGAGATAGCCGAGGCCGACCAGCGAGGCGACGAAGAGCACGCCGTGATGGATCAGCGCTGCGGCGGTGGCCAGCGGCAGCGGGACGCCGAGATACTGGTAGCAGAGGATGACGGTGGCCTCGAAGACGCCGAGATGGCCCGGCGAGACCGGCGCCATGGTGGCGAGGTCGAGCGCTGCCACCACCAGCACGGCCGCGGCGACCGACGGCGCGATGCCCACCGCGACCTGCACGGTCATGACCAACAGCACCTCGACGCCCACCTTGGCGAAGGCCAGGGCCACCACAGCCGCCGCCAGGAGCGGGCTGCGCAGCGGTTCGAGATGGTCGACGAAATCGGCGACATGGCCGATGAGCCGGGCCTTTCGCGGGCTGAGGCCGCTGCCGAGGCGTCTCAGTCGGTTGCCGCCATGGGCGGCGACGAGCAGCGCCACCGTGAACAACGCCATGATGCCCGACAGGGCGAGGAGCCCGGACCGGATCCAGTCCGGCACGGGCACCAGGAACGCCGCCAGCGCCAGGGTCGCCACCTTGCCGATGCCGGTCACCAACTGGTCCACCGTGTAGAGCGAGGCGGCGGCGGAGGCCGGCAGCCGGCCGCGCACGATCAGGAACCCCACCGAGGCGACCACGCCCGTCATCGGCAGCGAGGTATTGGCGGCTCCGCTCAGCGCCGTCACCTGGGCCATGCGGGAAAAGCTCGGCCGGTGGGCCTTCGGCGCCAGCAACTGCCATTGCAGGATCCAGAATGGCCATCCCGACAACGACACGAAGACGGCGAAAAGCGCCCAGTGCCACTTCGCCCCGGCGAGGGCGGCGAGGACGTCCTTCCACGGCAGGGCATAGGCGGCGATGCCCGCGAAAACCACAAGCACGCACCAGCCGAGGATCCACCACAGGCGCCGCGAGGGCGTCGCCCCGCCATCCGTGGTGGTCGGGATGGTCATGCGGCGCGGCCTTTCGCCTGGGCGCCGAGCTCGCGCATGGTCATGAAGGTGGCGCCGCGGCCCTTGAAATAGCCGATGACGGAGGCGAGCGCGTCGAGCGCCGGCTGTCCGGTGCGGAAACGGCAGTCGTAGCGCAGGTTGGAGGCGCGGAAGTCGACGAATTCCCAGGGGTGGACGAAGAGCACCACCGGGTCGGGCAGCCGGCCGAGGAAATATTCCCGCAGCAGCCGGGGGATGCGCAGCGCGCTGGAGGTGATGGAGGCGGGAATGCGCACCAGGCCCGGCGCGTTCTCCTCGCCCGGCACGTCCTTCTTGTAGCGCGCCTGCGAGGAATCGAGATCGAAGCCCTCGTCCTGCAGCAGGTCGAGATAATGGCCGGGAAAGCGCAGGTAGGGCGCGCGGAACGAGGTGATCGTGGAAAAGTCGCGCAGCCGGCAGGTCGAGTCCTGGATCTCCCAGCGGGCGCTATCCTTCGACATCCAGTCGAAGCGCTGGTGGGAGACGCCATGGCAGGCGAGCTCGTGTCCGCCGTCGACCACCGCGGTCACGGCGCCGGGATGCAGGCGCGCCGTCTCGCCGGTGGTGAACCAGGTGACCGGCACCGCCTCGCGGGCGAAGAGGTCGAGCAGCCGCGGCGCGCCCTCCGTCACGCCTCGCCACGTCCACAGGAAGGGCGGGCAGTCCGGTTCCATGTCGACGGTGAGCGCGACGCGCAGGGGCGGAGAGGCAGCGGTCATGGTCGCGCTCTTAGAGCATTTCGCCGGCGAGGGGGAGGGGCCTCGGCGTCCGGGTGGCGTGCCCGCTACCACCAGTCCTTGAAGGCGGCGATGGCGGCGAGGTCGTTGGCGCCGGAGCTGTTCGGCCCGAAGGTGAGGGCGGCGAGATCGGAGGCTTCCGTCTCGATCGGCAGGCCGCGGCCGGGAATGACGACCCGCGGCACGCCGCGCTTCGCCAGATGGCCGGCGAACCAGACGTCGTCGACGAAGCGCAGGCCGGGCGCCTGGCCGGAAAAGTCGTGCACCGCCGCGTCGAAGGCGCCGGGTGGCACCAGATAGCCCCAGGTCCCCAGCAGGATGTCGACCGGTTCGGGAGCGGCGAGGGCGGTGGCAAAGATATGCGGGAACCGCTTGGGATGGGCGCCCGGCACGATGCGCCAGCCGCGCCAGCCGATCGCCGTGCCCGGCAGGCGGCGATGCCAGGCGAGCAGCTGTTCGATGAAATCGGCGGGATAGATGACGTCGTCGTCGACGACGATGATCGCGGCCTCGGGTTCGGCGAGGAGCGCCGGCAGCAGCTTGGTGGCCGGCCCCTCGTCCACCGTGTCGAGCACATCGATCCCCGGGAAGGGCGGGTCGAGCCGCGGATAGGGGAGGCCCGAGCGCCGCGACACGTCCGGCCGGGCGAGAATGATACGGTCGGCCGCCACGGTCTGGTCCATGAGGCTGCGGAACACCGGTGCCAGCCGGTCCATGCGCTCGGGAACGGTCGTCAGCGTCACCACGATCCGCTCCGGCCGTGCCGGCGCTGCCGGCCGGGCCGGCGCCGCCCCGTGCATCAATTTGCGTGCGCGGGCATGATCCTGATAGAGCCTAGCCGGCGTCATGCGCCGGAAGCGCATCAGCGCATTGCGGATCATCATGGCCGGCCGGCCGGGGCGATCCGGAAAGTGGGGCGCATCTTGACCTCGGCTCTCTCACGGGATGAGGACGGGCTCAATAGCACCGCACGCGGCAAACGGGGAGCCGGGTTGATGTCGGAAAGCTGGGTCTCGCGGCTTCTCGCGAGCCTTGAACGGGGGGCCTCGCTGCAGGACATCGCCCGCAGTGCGTCCTTCGCCGGAGCCCTGGCGAGAGTGGCGGCCCTGCTGGCGCGGACCGGCGTCACGCCGAACACGCTGACGCTCCTGTCGCTGGTGCCGGCCCTCGTGTCGGGCCTTTTTGCGGCCTATGGGGCCTTCGGCTGGGCGACCCTGTTCCTGCTCCTGTCCGGGGTCGTCGACATGCTCGACGGTCCGCTTGCCCGTTCCACCGGGACCGTCAGCCGTTTCGGCGCCCTGCTCGATTCGACCATCGACCGCATCACCGATGCCGCGCCGCTGCTCGGCCTCACCGTCTTCTACGCGCCATCCGGCTGGATGGTCGTCATTCCCGGCTTCACACTCCTGACCGCCTATACGGTTTCCTATGTCCGCGCCCGCTGCGAGGGACTGAAGGTGCAACTGCCGCCGCTGTGGATGCGCCGGGGCGACCGCATGGTGCTGATCGCGCTGTTCCTGCTCCTCGGCCTGTGGTCGCCCGCCCTCACGCTGGCCTGTATCGGCCTTGTCGGTGTCCTCAGCCTCCTCGCCGCGGCCGACGCGCTGCGCGTCGCACGCCATGTCATCGACGCCCGGCTGCCGGACGCGCGCTCCGCGACGGACGCACCGGCGAGCCGCGATACCGCGATCTGAGACCCCCGCCATGATCGACAAAGCCTGGACCCATCTGACAGGCCTCTGGGGCCGGTGGTGGTTCGCCCCGCTCGCGCCCGCGCTCTACGCCCTGGCGATGATCCCTGCGGGGCAGCTGCGCCCTGAGCATCTCCTCATCGCCGGCCTCGTCCTCGGCCTCGGCCTGTTCAACCGGACGACCCAGCGCATCACCGCCGCGCTCTATCCCGGCGTCCTCGTCGCCATCGCCTCCGATGCGATGCGCTTCGTGGTGCCGATCTTCGTCACGCCCGGGCGGGTCCATGCCTGCGACCTCCGCGCCCTCGAACTGACGCTCTTCGCCGTCGCGCCGGACACGACGCCGGGCGACTGGCTGCAGCGCCACACGGCGCCGTTCTGGGATGTGTTCTTCGCCATTCCCTACGCCGCCTTCCTCTATGTCGTGCCGGTCTATGCGCTCTACCTTTTCGTCAGGGACCGGGAGCGCATGGGGCTCTTCCTCTGGGCCTTCGCCATCGCCCATGTCATCGGCTTCACCATGTGGCTGATCGTTCCCGCGGCACCGCCCTGGTACGTGCGGCTGAACGGCTGCGCTGTCGACGTGAAGGCCGCCGCCAATGCGGCGGGCCTGCTGCGCGTCGACGACCTCTTCGGCATGAGCTATTTCCAGCAGTTCTACGCCCGGGCCGCCAATGCCTTCGGCGCCGTGCCGTCCATGCATGTCGCCTTCCCGCTGATCGCGCTCTTCGCCGCCATGGGCCGCGCCACTTGGCGCACCTGGCCGCTCCACATCTTCTACGCCGTGGCGATGTTCATCGGCAGCGTCTATCTCGACCACCATTGGATCGTCGACGGGATCGCCGGTGCTTTCGTCGCCCTCGCAGCCGTGTGGATCGCCGCGCGCTGCCTCGGCCTGCCCTGGCCCTGGCCGCCGCGGCCGGCGGAGGGTCCGCGCCCCCCGGGGCCGTGAAACGCCAACGGCCCGGGATGAACCGGGCCGTCGTTTGTCGCCCCGCCGTGCGGGGGGCCTATTCCAGGCAGTCGAGCGGCACCACCGACGGATCGGCGTTCTGCAGGATGTCGCTCGTCGGCAGGGTCGCGCCGGCTTCGCCATCCGCCGCCCTGACATTGTTGGCGGCCAGGAAGCTGCGCACCAGGTCGAGCTTGATGCCGAAATTGATGTTCTGGGCGGTGCGTTCGCCCGAGATCTTGTCGATCTGCGAGACGACGACGCCGACGACGAGGCCGGAGGCATCCAGCACCGGGCCGCCGGAATTGCCCGGCTGGGTCGGCGCCGTGTACTGGAACCGGCTCTGGTCGCCGAGCGCGCCGCGCAGGCCCGAGACGATGCCCTCGGTGACATTGACACCGCCGAGCTGCGAGCGGGCGGGATAGCCGACCAGCACGACCTTCTCGCCGCCGCGGACATTGACGCCGGCCCCGTTGCGCAACCGCAGCGGCGTGGTGGAGGCGTTCTCCTGTACCAGCACGGCGAGATCGGCGCCCTCGTCGGCGCCGATCAGGCGCAGCGGCACGCGCTGCCCGCCCGGCCGGGCGATCGCCACGGTCGAGCAGCCGTCGATGACGTGGTGGTTGGTCAGGACATGGCCTGCCTCGGTGATGTAGAAGCCCGTTCCCGTGGACGCGACCTGGCCCGGCCGGCCGGCCCGGCCGATGGGCATCTCCGGTGCGGCGCACAGGTCCTGGTCGCGCTTTTCCATCGACTGGCCACCTTCATAGACCACCTTGAGATCCCAGCGGCAGCCGGCCTCGGTCGGCAACCGGAGCTCGAGCCGGAAGCGGCGCGGCATCAGCTCCGACCCGAGGCGATCATCGCCCCAATGCGTGTCCGACACGGGGGTCAGATAGACCTCGCGGACGTCGCCGCGGCCGTTATTGGTGAAGACGACGCGCCGGCCATTGTCCGGCCCGCCACCATCGATCCGGAAGGCGTTGGCGCCGCCGAAGGCGATCTCCTGGCGCTGGCAGAGGTTCTGCCGCATCCGGCGCTCCTCGCGGCCACCCTGGTAGACGATCCGCAGGTCGTAATTGCACTGGTCGTCACGTTCCACCCGCGCGGTGAAACGAGCGCCCGGCTGGATGCGGACCTCCGGGTTCAGCATGTCGTCGCCCCAGGAGGATACCTTGGACGAGGAGATGAACAGCGACTCGATCGGCCGGTCGCCTTCGTTGACGACGACGATCTGCGAGACGGAGGGCTGGGCCGCCCGCTCCGTCGGACGCTGCTTGCGGTCGCCACGGCCGGCGACGATGGCCGGGCCGTTGACGACGAATTCCGTGGTCTCGCACAGGTTGACCCCGTTGCGGACCTCCTCGCGATCGTTCTCGAAACGCACCCTCACGTCATAGTCGCAGCCCCGACGGGGCATGCTGATCTGGAAGGAGCCGCGCGCCGCGATCGTGTCGCTGCCCAGGCGGTCCTCGCCCCAGGCACTGGTGCCGCGGGGGCGGATGTAGAGATACTGGATCGGTATGGCTCCGCGGTTCTGGACGACGAAAGACAGCGGCTCACCGGTGGTGGGCGCGGTCCGCTCGCGATCCCCGCCCTCGCCGCGGCGGGCCTGCCCTGCCGGTGCATCCGCCTCGGCGCCGAAGACCACCTCGCGCGCGGTGCACAGGTTGCGCCCCGCGACCCTGCGTTCGCCGGCGCCGTCGAAGGTCGCGACGACCTCGTAGGTGCAGCCGGCCGAGCGGCGCAGCCGCCCGGTGAAGGTCTGGCCGTTCTCGATGACGGAGGAACCGAGCAGGTCCTCGCTCTCCTCGCCGTTCGGCGACACCAGCTTCAGCACCTGCAGGGTCTTGCCCGAGCGGTTGCGCACGACGAAGAGGGCCACCGGGCCCTGGCGCTGCAGGTCGGTGTTGGAGGTCTGGGTGCGGCCGTTGAGGGCGACCTCCGGGCGGTTGCACAGGTCGAGCCCGAACCGGGTCTCCTCGCGGCCGCTCTCATAGACGGCGCGCAGGTCATGACGGCACTGGCCGGCCTCGATGGTGAAGGAATGGCTGCGGTTGCGGGCGACCGTGTCGCTGCCGAGGCGGTCTTCGCCCCAGGAGACTTCGCCCACCGGCGTCACATAGAGATATTGCAGCGTCGCGCCGGCGCGGTTCTGGATCGTCACCTCTGTGGCTTCGGCGGCCTGCGACCGCCGCCGCTGCGCTTCCGCATCGGTGGCCTGGAGGAACATCAGGCAGGCGGCGGCGAGCGCCAGCGGCGCCGGGTAGCGGATGAACAGCGACATCGAAGGTATTTCCCTGTCTCGCGGCCCGCCCCGGGGCAGGCCATGGGCAGCCTATAGCGGGGGGCGGTTTCCGCAAGACTTCGCGCGGGCATGGCTTTGTCGTGGCGGCCCGCCCGCGCAGCAATATCGCTGAAACGTTTCGCCGCCGTCAGCCCATGAGATGACGGGCCACCGCCATATAGGCCGGCAGCGACACGGGGTCGTTGGCGACATTTCCGGCGGCGGGGTGCGAGGCATAGCGGGCGATCACCATCTCCGCCTTCGGGTCGATATAGAGGGCCTGCCCGAACACGCCGCGGGCCGTATAGGCCCCGTGGGCGTTGTGGCTCACCCACCACTGGTTCCGGTAGGACCAGCCGGGCAGGGTGGCATAGCCGGCCGGCGCGAATTTGGCGCGGTCGCCGCCGTGGGCGATGGCGTCGACGACGCCTGCCGGGAAGATCTGCCGGCCGTTGAAGGCGCCACGGTTGCGCATCACCTCGCCGAAGCGGGCGAGATCGCGCGTCGTCGTGTTGAGGCCGCCGCCGCCGCTTTCGATGCCGAGCCGGTCGACGTGGTAATAGGCGTCCTCCTCCGCCCCCATCGGCTGCCAGATGCGGGTCGACAGCAATTCGCTCAGCGACTGGCCGCTGACCCGCCGCAGGATCCAGGCGAGGACGTCGGTATTGACCGTCTTGTAGGCGAAGACCCGGCCATGCTCGCCCTGTTTGCCGATGGTGGTGAGGTAGTCGAGGAGCGAGAGCTGCGGCGTACCGGGCAGCGGCGGGGCCATGCCGTTGGCGCGGCGCAGCGCGAAGATATCCGAACTGGGATCGGTATAGATCTCCGAATAGGCGAGCCCGGTGGTCATATCCATGACCTCGCCCACTGTGGCATCGCCGAAGCCGCCGGCGGCGAGTTCGGGGACATAGTGGGTGACCCGAGCCGCCGGATCGATGAGACCCTCGGCCACCAGGATGCCGGCGAGCGTGCCGGTGAAGGACTTGGTCACGGACATGCCGATATGCGGCTGGTGCGGCTTGAGGACGCCGAAATAGCGTTCATAGACAAGCTTGCCGCGGTGCAGGACGACGATGCCGTCGGCATAGGTCTCGGCCAGGGCCGCGGCGAAGCTGATCGTCCGGCCATCCATCGTGACCACCGGGACCGGCCCGAGGTCGGTCTCGGCGCGGGGCAAGGGCGAGGCGGGGCCGGCGCCGCGCCAGACATTCACCGTCGGCACGATCTGGCGCACATGGCTCCACGACCAGCGTGACTGCGGGAAGGCGCGGAAGGAGCCGTCAGCATAGGTGATGGCCTTGTCGGCCGGGGGCGGGAAACCCGTCATCCAGCCGATGGCGACCGGGTCGCTCGCGGCGGCATCGGGCGTTTCAGTCGGGGCGTCGGTCATGGAAGGGCTCCTGCGCAAGAGACGCGATGCGAACGGCCCACTATCCGGTGAACGGTGGGCCGGGGCTCGATTCGTGCCGCGATGCGATACGTTCGTGCCAAAACCTGTTGAAGCCGGAGAAGATTGCTGTTCATTCTACCGGCGCGGACGAAATGAAAGTCACCGACCATAACGGCGGTGGGCAACAAATCCACCCCGCGCAATGGAGAGGTGCCCGGCACCGGCGTGGCTTGTCGATGCAAAAACAGGCATGCCACGATGCTAGGCAGATTGTATGCGAGGTTTTTGATGCCGATCCTGCCCAGGGCGGATGTCGTGTTGCGTGGCGGCCGGGTTTTCGTGGCCTATGGCGAGCCGGTCGCCGAGGCGATCGCGCTGTGGTCGGGCAAGGTCCTGGCCGTCGGCTCTTCCGCCGACATGGAGCCCCTGATCGGCCCGGCGACCAGGGTCGTGGAACTGCGCGGGCGTCTTGCCACACCGGGCCTGTTCGAGGCGCACGCCCATCTCCTGCCCATGGGCCTGTCCATGGCCGAGGTCGACGCGCGGCCGCAGAAGGCCGACACGCTCGATGCCCTGCTCGACCTCATCCGCGCGGCGGCGGCGACGAAGAAGCCCGGCGAGTGGATCCTTGCCCGCGGCTATGACGATTCCAAGCTCGACATCCGCCGCCATCCGCACCGGACCGAGCTGGACATGGCGGCGCCGGACCATCCCGTCTATCTCGTGCGCACCTGCGGCCATCTCGCCGTCGCCAATACCCTGGCGCTGAAGATCGCCGGCGTCACCACGGCGAGCCCTGTCCCCGCCGGCGGCGCCATCGAGCAGACCAACGGTTCGCTTACCGGCCTGATGGCGGAGAACGGCCGCCAGCCGGTGCAGGCCGTGCTTCCGGCCTATACCGACGAGGACCATGTCGCCGCCATCGAGCGCGGCGCGAAATACATGAACACGTTCGGCATCACCTCGACCATGGATGCCGCCGTCGGCATGCGCTCCGGCTACCGGGAGATCGTCTCCTACCGCAACGCCGTGCGCACCGGCCGCCAGCCGATCCGCGTGACCCAGTGCCTGCTCGACATTCCTGGCGGCATTCTCGATCGCTGCTACGAGGAAGGGCTGGTCACCGGCTCGGGCGACGACATGCTGCGCATCGGCCCGGTCAAGATCTTCACCGACGGCTCCGCCGGCGGCAAGACGGCGGCGATGACCTCGCCCTATGCCGGCGAGGAAGAGACCCACGGCATCTATTGTCTCACCGATAAGGAGATGGAGGAGGCGACCCTGGCGGTCCATGCCAGGGGTTACCAGCTCGCCGTCCACGCCATCGGCGACGGCGCCATCGAGCAGACCCTCGTCGCCATGGAGAAGGCGCTGGCGAAATATCCGGACGCCGACCGCCGTCACCGCATCGAACATTGCGGCTTCAACACCATGGACCAGATGAAGCGCATGCGGGCTGCCGGCATCGAGCCGGTGCCGCAGCCGGTCTTCATCTACGATTTCGGCGAGCTCTATCGGCAGGTCATGCCGGATGCCCGCCCGGAGACCAGCTATCCCATGAAGACCTGGATCGACATGGGCTTCCAGCCGGCCGCCTCGACCGACGCGCCGGTCTGCGATGCCAATGTCTGGCCGAACTTCTTCACCATGCTGACGCGCAAGACCCACAGGGGCTCGGTGATCGGTGCCGGCGAGGCGATCTCCATCGCGCGCGCCATCCAGGCCTATACCGCCTTCGGCGCCTATGTGAACAAGTGCGAGGACCATCGCGGCACGCTGAAGCCCGGCATGGCCGCCGATGTCGCAGTCTTCTCGCGCGACTTGCTCACGGCCGCGCCAGAGGCGATCCTGTCGGATACGCGCTGCGACCTCACCATTCTCGGCGGCGCCTGCGTCCATGACGCGACCGGCGAGTGGAAGGGCTGACGAGCATGGGAGTCCACCTCTTACACCGTGCCCTTCTGTCGGTTCCGGTCCTGTTCGGCGTGCTGCTTCTCGGCTTCATGCTGCTGCAGCTGGTGCCCGGCGACGTCGCCCAGGTCATTGCCGGCCCGCAGGCCACCCCCGACGTCGTCGAGCAGATCCGCAAGGATCTCGGTCTCGACCGGTCACGCGTGATCCAGTTCTTCATCTATATCAGCCGGGTCGCGCAGGGCGATCTCGGCTATTCGATGATCAACAACACGCCCGTCATCCACGAGCTCGGCGAGGCCATCGGCCCGACCTTCGAGCTCATGCTGGGCTCGCTCCTCTTCTCCGTTCCCATCGGCATCGCCCTCGGCACCATCGCCGCCGTCAACCGCGGCCGCGCCCTCGACCGGATCATCATCGCCATCTCGGTCTTCGGTGTCTCCATGCCGGTCTTCTTCATCGGCCTGATGCTGATCATGTATGTCGGCTACCATTGGGAGCTGCTGCCCTTCCTCGGCCGCGCCGGCCCGCTCTGGACCCTCGACGGCCTCGCCCATGCCGCGCTCCCCTCGCTGACCCTCGGCCTCATCTTCATCGGTCCCGTGGCGCGCATGACGCGCACCGCCGCCCTCGAGGTGATGAATGCCGACTATGTCCGCACCGCCCGGGCCAAGGGTCTCGCCGAGCACACGGTCATCATCCGCCACGTGCTGCGCAACGCGCTGATCCCGGTCGTCACCCTCATCGGCCTGCAGGCCGGCTTCCTGCTCGGCGGCGCCGTCGTCACCGAGACCATCTTCTCCTGGCCCGGTGTGGGCCGTCTCGCGGTCGGCGCCATCCTGGCGCGCGACCTGCCCCTCGCCCAGGGCTCCATCCTGATCCTCGCGGTCTCCTTCATCGTGATCAATCTCTTCGTCGACGTCCTCTACGGCATCCTCGATCCCAGGGTGGGCAAGCGATGACCGCCGTGACCGCCAACGAGCCCGTCGTGACCCCCCGCCGCTTCGGCAACCTGCGCCGCCTGTTCCGCGACAAGCTGGCGATCACCGCCGCCGTTCTCCTCATCCTCCTCGTCCTCGCCGCCCTGCTGGCGCCCTGGCTCGCTCCCAACGATCCCTATCTGACCAATACGCGGCTGCGCATGCTGCCCCCCGTCTGGGAGACGCGCGGGCGCTGGGAGTTCCTGATGGGCACCGACGGCCTCGGCCGCTGCATGCTCTCGCGCCTGCTCTACGGCCTGCGCGCCACCTTGATGATGGGCGTCGTCGCCACCGCCATCGGCGGCTCGATCGGCCTGCTCCTCGGCCTCTTCGCTGCCTTCTACCGGCGGCTCGACGGCCTGATCATGCACCTGTCTGACATTCTCCTGTCCTTCCCCGCCATCCTCCTCGGCCTGTCCTTCGCCGCCGTCGTCGGCCCGGGCATGACCGCGGTCGTGATCTCCCTCGCCGTGGCGACCATTCCCACGGTGGTGCGCGTCACCCGCGCCTCGGCGCTGGTGGTCATGGGCCAGGACTTCATCGAGGCCGGGCGGTCGATCGGCCTGAACGACCGCACGCTGCTGGTGCGCTACCTCGCGCTCAACTGCATCTCGTCGGTCTTCGTCTACATGACGCTGCGCTTCGGCCAGGTGATCCTGCTGGGCTCGGCCCTGTCCTTCCTCGGCCTCGGCGCCCAGCCGCCGGTCGCCGAGCTCGGCACCATGGCCTCGGCCGGGCGCAACGAACTCTTCCTCGCCCCGCATATCTCGGTCATGCCGAGCCTCGTCATCGTCGTGCTGGTGCTCTGCGCCAACGTCCTCGGCGATGCCCTGCGCGACATGCTCGATCCGCGGCTCAGGCACACCTGAGCCGTCGACAGCCAAGGGCCCGGATCAACACGGGCCGGAACAGAACCCACGTCTTCAGAGGAGTTGGGAGATGAGTATGAAACGACTTGCATTGCTGGCCACCGCCATCGCCGGCGGCCTCGCCATGGCGACGCCCGCCCTGGCGCAGGCGCAGAACACGCTGACCATCGTCCGCGAGGTCGATTCCGACCGCTATGATCCACATCGCTCGACGGCGCGCGCCGCCTCCGAGGTGCTGTTCATGCTCGCCGACACGCTGGTGTCGCTCGACCACGACATGACCTCGATCAAGCCGGGCCTCGCCGAGAGCTGGACCGTGTCGCCCGACGGCAAGGTCTACACCTTCAAGCTGCGCTCGGACGTGAAGTTCTGCGACGGCAAGGCGATGACCGCTGACGACGTGGTCTATTCGCTGAAGCGCTGGATCGACCCGGCCACCCGCTCGCCGGTGCGCTGGC
>CALRLZ020000022.1:0-69753 GCA_943368975.1 Archangium gephyra | reverse complement strand
ATCATGTCGTAGGCCGTGAACGTCGCACCGCCAGACTCGGCCAGGACCTTCGTGATCGCCGCCGTCAGCGACGTCTTGCCATGGTCAACGTGACCAATCGTGCCGATGTTGCAGTGCGGCTTATTCCGGTTGAACTTTTCCTTGGCCATCGGTCGTGGTCCTTCGGCTGCCAAAATACGGGCGTGCCCGCGGTGGGCGGTCGGTTACGGGTTTTCGCGGCGCTGTTCAAGTGCAAATTGGCGGCACCGCCGCGACATGGCGCGCGGGCGCAGCGCGGACAGGCGGCCGCAAGCCGTCGGCAGCGCTTGCCGCCGCGCCCAAGCCGTTGATCAGGAAGGCGATGATGGCGATCACGGTCGCGCCGGCACCGTGCTTGCATCGTGGCGGCCGCCTCTTCAAGATCGTGGCGCCGGCCGCGCCGGTCGCTCTATCGCCTCGCCGCCGTCCGCGTCCCGCAAGGCCGCAGACCGGCTTCCATGCCCTTCCACCGACACGGACCCGCCATGACCGCGCCCGCCGCGCCCCGCGGCACCAGGCCCCCCCGCATCGGCGCCATCGCGACCCTTCCGCTGTTCCACAAGCTGCGGGGGCGCCGGGTGGTGCTGGCCGGCGACAGCGACGGCGCGGCATGGAAGGCCGAACTGCTGGCGGCGACCGGCGCCGACCTCCACGTTTTCGCGCCGGATGATCCGGCGCGGTACGGCGACCTGACCGCGGCCGAAGGCGGTACGGTCAGCGTCCATGGCCGGCGCTGGAGCCCCGCCGACCTCGACCAGACCGCCCTCGCCGTCGCCGATGTCGGCACGGATGAGGAGGCCGGTGCCTTCGCCGCGGCGGCCCATGCCGCGGGCGCCGTCGTCAACATCGTCGACCGTCCGGCCTTCTGCGACGCCCAGTTCGGGGCGCTGGTCAACCGCTCGCCGCTGCTCGTCGCCATCTCCACGGACGGCGCCGCTCCTGTCTTCGGCCAGGCGATCCGCGCGCGCATCGAGGCGCTCTTGCCCCCGGGCCTGCAGGCGTGGGCGCAGGCGGCACGCGACTGGCGCGCGCGCGTGCAGGCGCGCGAGGCGCCCTTCGCCATCCGCCGCGCCTTCTGGCAGCGCTTCACCGACCGCGCGCTCGCCGATCCCGACCGGCCGCCGGGCGAGGCCGACCGCGACGCGCTGATGGCCGATCTCGACCGGATCGAGGCGGCGCCGCGCCGCGGCCGGGTCCTGCTGGTCGGCGCCGGGCCCGGCGACCCCGACCACCTGACCCTCAAGGCGCTGCGGGCGCTGCAATCGGCCGATGTCATCCTCTACGACAACCTGGTGACGCCGGAGGTGCTGGAACTGGCCCGGCGGGAGGCGCGGCGGGTCGCGGTCGGCAAGGTCGGCCACGGTCCATCGGTCAGCCAGGCCGACATCAACGCGCTGATGATCCAGCTCGCCCGCGACGGCCAGACCGTCGTGCGGCTGAAGAGCGGCGATCCCGCCATTTTCGGCCGCGCCAACGAGGAGATGGCGGCCTGCCGGAGCGCCGGCATCCCGCTTTCCATCATTCCGGGCATCACTGCCGCGCAGGGCGCCGCGGCATCGCTCGGCCTGTCCCTCACCGACCGCGACTTTGCCCAGCGGCTGCAATTCGTCACCGGCCACAGCCGCAAGGGGGAACTGCCTGATTCGATCAACTGGACGGCCGTCGCCGACCCGGCCGCGACCACCGTGATCTACATGCCGCGGCACACGCTGCGCCGCTTCGCTGCCAGGGCCATCGCCTCGGGCCTCGCCCGGACGACGCCGGCGCTCGCCATCGCCTCAGCGACACGTGCCGAGGAAGTGCATGTCACCGCCGAGATTGCCGACCTGCCGGACCTCGTCGAAGGCCTTCCGGCCGCCCTGCCCGTCCTCGTCATCGTCGGCGAAGCGATCCGCGGTCTCGCCGCCGCGCCGGCGGATCCGACCAACGCCGGGATCGGCATCCCCGCGTGACGGCGTAGCGGCAGGGGCGGCGCGCGGCAGGCGGCGGGTGATGGCGGAAGAATGGAGCGGGTAGCGGGAATCGAACCCGCGTATTCAGCTTGGAAGGCTGCTGCTCTACCATTGAGCTATACCCGCGCCGAGAGCGCGAGTGACCACATTTGCGCGCCCTGATCAAGAGGCGCCGGTCTGCCGTGCGCCCAGATCGCTTGCGGCGGTGCTCCGTTGCCGGCTTCATGACCGTCCCCTCCGCTCAACCGTCGACGCGCGCGGCACCCGATCTCCTTCATGCATGAACCCGTCCGCCCGAGGCCCGTCAGCGCCCATCTGCTCCTGCTCGCGACGCCCCTGGCGCTGACGCAGATGATCGGCTGGGGCACGACATTCTGGCTGCCGGCCGTGCTGGTCGGGCCTCTCATCCGCGATCTCGCCATCTCCTCCGAGGCCGTTTTCGGCGGTATCACCATCATGCTTCTCGTCAGTGCCGCGGTCGGACCGCGCTTCGGCCGGATCATCGATGGCGGCGGGACACGCTGGGCCATGGCGGCTGGCTCGATCTGCTTTGCGCTCGCCATGGTCATGCTGTCGGTGTCACAGGGGCTCGCGGGCTATGTGCTGGCCTGGATCCTGATCGGCATCGGCACGCCGCTGGCACTCACCCAGGCGGCCGCGGCGGCGATGGCGCAACTCGCCGGCCCGAACGCCCGGCAAGCCATCGGGGTGCTGATGCTGCTCGGCGGTTTCGCCTCGACCGTCTTCTGGCCGCTGACCGCCTTTCTCGACGCCACCATCGGCTGGCGCGCGATGTGCCTGGTCTTCGCCGCCCTGCACCTCGTCGTCTGCGCCCCGATCCACGCGATCTTCCTCGCGCCGCGCGCCGAGGAGGAACCGGTGCGGTCGCACCTGTCGCAGCGACCGGCCGCCCCGCCGCTCGACGCGACGCGACGCCGTTCGGCGTTCATCCTGATGGCGATCGCCTTTTCGCTCCAGGGCTTCGTCACCTGGGGGCTGCCGCTCCAGGTCATCGAAATCCTCAAGGCCTATGGTCACACGGTGGCCTTCGCCATCTTCGCCGGCAGCCTGATGGGCCCGGCCCAGGTGATCTCGCGGCTGGCGGAGGTCGTTTTCGGACGGACAACCGGCATCCTCGCCGTCGGTGTGGCGACGGCCGCGGTGATGCCGGTGGCCGTGGTGCTGCCGATCCTCAGCCCGGGCTCGGCGATCCTCGGCGGCGCCTTCGTCATCGGCTACGGCATGTCGGCCGGCGCCATGACCGTCGTCCGCAGCGTCGCCCCCCTCGCCCTGTTCGGCAAGGAGACCTATGCGACGATGAACGGCTGGCTCAGCCTGCCGCAGAACCTCGTCTTTGCCAGCGCTCCGATCGTCTACGCCTTCGTCATGCGCCACTGGGGTCCGACGCCGACCCTGCTGATGTCCTTCGGTGCCGCACTCGTCGCGCTTGGCACCATGGTCATGCTGGAGCGCCGCTTCCGTAACGACACCAACGGCTGAAGACGCTCACGCGCGAAAGCGGGGCGGGCTTCGCGTTTGACGATAGTTGCGGATGCAACTAAACAGGAGCGACGACAAGAACCGGAGGACGCCATGACCCTGCAATATGTGACGGGCTTCGTGCCCACCGACGGCCGCGGCGGCGGCACGCTCCAGTACATGTCGGGATTCGGCAATTCGTTCGAGACCGAGGCCCTGCCCGGCGCCCTGCCGATCGGGCGGAACTCGCCACAGAAGTGCAATTACGGCCTCTACGCCGAACAGCTCTCCGGCTCGCCCTTCACGGCGCCGCAGGCCACCAACCAGCGCTCGTGGCTCTACCGCATCCACCCCTCGGTGAAACATTCGGGACGCTACCGGAAGGTCGACAGGGGCCTGCTGCGCACCGCGCCGGAGGCCCGCGGCGAGAGCGACCTGCCGATCAACCAGTTGCGCTGGGACCCGACCCCGATCCCCGCCGAACCCGTGACCTTCGTCAACGGCCTGTGGACGGTGACTACGGCGGGCGATTCAGACACGCAGGTCGGCATGGCGGCCCATGTGCTGGTCATCAACCGCTCCATGACCAACGAGTACATGTTCAACGCCGACGGCGAGTTCCTCGTTGTCGCCCAGGAGAACCGGCTGCGCTTCCGCACCGAGTTCGGTGTCATCGAGATCGAGCCGGGCGAGATCTGCATCATCCCGCGCGGCGTCGTGTTCAAGGTCGAGCTCGTCGACGGCCCGGCCCGGGCCTATGTCTGCGAGAATTATGGCGGCGCCTTCACGGTGCCCGACCGCGGGCCGATCGGCGCCAATTGCCTCGCCAATTCCCGTGACTTCCTCACCCCGGTCGCCGCCTACGAAGACCGCGAGGAGCCATCGACCCTCTATGCCAAATGGGGCGGCGAGCTCTATGCCGCGTCCATCGGCCAGTCGCCGCTCGACGTCGTCGCCTGGCACGGCAACTACTATCCCTACAAATATGACCTGCGGCATTTCTCGCCGGTCGGGCCGATCCTGTTCGACCATGCCGACCCGTCGATCTTCACGGTGATGACGGCACCCTCTGAGACGCCGGGCACGGCGAATATCGACTTCGTCATCTTCCCCGAGCGCTGGATGGTGGGCGAGAACACGTTCCGCCCGCCCTGGTATCACCGCAACCTGATGAGCGAGTTCATGGGGCTCATCTACGGCGTCTACGACGCCAAGCCGGAGGGCTTCGTGCCCGGCGGCATGAGCCTGCACAATTGCATGCTGCCGCATGGTCCGGACACGCCCGCCTTCGAACATGCGAGCAATGCCGAGCTCAAGCCGACCAAGCTCACGGGCACCATGGCCTTCATGTTCGAGACACGCTTCCCGCAGCGGGTGACGCGCTGGGCGAGCGAATTGTCGACGCTGCAGCCGAACTACACGGACTGCTGGAAGGACCTGAAGAAGCACTTCGACCCGACCCGCAAGGAGCCGAAGTGACGCGCCGGTGACGATCGGCCGTGGGACTGCACGCCATGCCCGGGATACGCCCGGACATGGCGGATCAGGCCGCGGCCCTTCCCCTCAGCTGACGACGGGCAGGTCGACGATGTCATAGGCATGGGCGATGGTGCGCTTGAGGACGGGATCGATCAGTTCCATCTCGAAGCGCGCCGCCGGGCGGATGCCGCCAATGGCCCCCAGCGTGCCGCCGAACATCAGGGTGGCGGGCAGCAGCGTGTCCCGGCCGGTCCATTTGCCGATCAGGTCGGCGGGCGGACGCAGCTGGGCGAGCGGGCCTTCCTGGTAGAGCACGCGCTCGCCGCCGATCACCGCATGGGCACGCAGCAGCAGATCGTCCCAGTGCGGCGCGACCTCCTCGTATTTCCACAGGATGGTGCCGACCGGCTTGGCGCACATCTGCTTCGACAGGGCGATGCCGTAGGTCTCCGCCTTGCGATCGGTATGGTCCGAGCCGACAGTCACCCAGAGCCCGTCGGCCAGCGACAGGATGACCGGCTCGATCTCGCCGGAGGAATCGGGCCCCAGCACCTCGACGCGCCGGCTTTGCGTCACCAGGGCTGCGGCACCCCGGTAGAAGACCGGCACGGACGAGGGTGGCGGGACGCCGATGGCGGCGAGCTCATGGATATGGTGCTGGATCGCCGCCTCGTCCCGTCCGGCCCAGCCGGCGACGACCAGCGTCTCGAGTTCGATGGAGATGCGGTCGGAGCGGCCGGCGGCTTGGCGGGTGAAGGTCAGCATGGCGGGAGATGTCCTCGAACGGGCGACGACGACCGATAGCGCGAGACGGGCCGCGCCGCCATGGCTCCCCACGCGCTGCGCCCGTCGCAGGACTGCAAGGCAGGCCCGCTAAGCTTAACGACGGGCGGCGGTTGCCGTCGCCAGGGTCATGCGGTTTGATCCGCTCCGACGTCTTTCAGAGGGGACACGACAATGCAGCCGATGAGCGCCGGCATCACCAAGGCCGGAACCGGAATGGACGGGATCGTCTGGAACATTCTCGGCCAGACCTACGTGCCCAAGCAGGTCAGCGAGACCTCGATGTCCTGGCATGCCACCTTCCCGCCCGGCACCTTCGTGCCGCCGCACATCCATCCGACCCAGGACGAGTTCATCTACATGCTCGAGGGACGCTTCGACCTCGTGCTGGAGGGCAAGGAGTTCGTCGCCACCGCCGGCGATCTCATCCGCCTGCCCATGGGCCTCGCCCACGGCATCTTCAACAAGACCGACCAGCCGGTGAAGTGCTTCTTCTGGGTCTCGCCGACGCGCAAGCTCTACGACCTGTTCTGGGGCATCCATTCCATGCCAGAGCAGAATCCGGACGCCGTCGTGGCGCTTTCGGCCAAGCATGAGGTGGTTTTCCTGCCGCCGCCGCCCGGCGCCTGATCAGGCGCGCTGCGCCCGCGCCTGCGCATAGGTGACGAGGGCGACACCGGCGACGACCACGACCGCGCCCGCCCATGTGGCGGGCGCATAGCTTTCGCCGAGGATGAAGGTGCCGGCGACGAGCCCCACCGCCGCGGCGGCATAGCCGATCTGGCTGAGATAGACCGGCCCGCCGACCTGCTGCAGGCGGAAGAACATGGCGAGGTTGGCGCCCGTCGCAACCACCTGCGCGGCGATCAGTGCCGGCACGGCGAAGACCCCGCCGATTCCGGCCAGCCCCTCCCCGCTGGCGAAGACCGCCGCCAGTAGCACCCCGGTCGCGACGATGTTGATGGCCGAGGCCAGCGCCAGGGGATCGGCACCATCGGGCCAGTTGTGCGACCGGTAGACATTGCCGGAGGCGAGGCAGACGGGGATGCAGAGGCCGAGCAGGACCCAGAGCAGCGAGGCGTCCGCGCCGCCGCCATCGCCGCGGTAGGCGATGATGACCAGGACGCCGGCGAGGCCGACGGCAATGCCGACGACGCCAAGCAGGCCGGGCCGGCGCCGGGCGACGAGCGAGGCGACCGTCAGCGTCAGGATCGGCGACAGGGCGAACATGACGCCGGTCAGGCCGGCGCCGATCTTGGGGATCACCACGAAGACGATGAGATTGGGGACGACGAAGGAAACGAGCGCGGCGACGAGGTAATAGACCCGGTGGCGGGTCGAGGGTGGCCGGCCGGCCAGGACGGCGCCGAGGGTCAGGAGGATGCTCGCCCCGAGTGTCGAGACGAAGACCCACGAGGCCGGCTGGACGCCCGCCGCCGCCGCCAGCTTCTGCAGGGGGAAGGTCGCGCCGAGACAGAGACCGCAGCCGAGAAGCAGGAGTGCGGCCTCGCGCATGCGGGCATTGGCGATCATGCAGGGTCCGTCCGGGAGCGCGGCGCCCCCGACACCGTCGCGGAAGGTCAGGCCGCCTTTCGATTGACCTTGTCCTGCGAGAAGCCCGCCGTCGAGGCATAGCCGCGCACGATGGCCTTGCGCTCCTCGAAGGACAGGACCGTCTCGATGTCGGTGAAGCCGTCGGGCGCCCGCTCCTCGACGGCGTCGATGACGCCCTCGGGGCCGCCCTTGCGGTTCATGCGGACGATCTCGGCGGTCGGCGGCAGGCGCTCGCGCTCATAGGCCCAGAGCGCCTGGACGGGATGCTCGGCCGCGACCAGGAGGTCGGCGAGGCAGCGGGCATCGAGGATGGCCTGCGAGGCGCCGTTGGAGCCGACCGGATACATGGGATGGGCGGCGTCGCCGAGCAGCGTGACGCGGCCATGGCTCCAGCGCGGCAGCGCATCGCGGTCGCACATCGGATATTCCCAGAATTCCGGCGTCGCCTCGATCATCCGGCGGGCGTCGAGATAGGGCAGCGAGAAGCGCTTGAGGTAGGGCATGATGTCCTCGAACCGGCCGGGACGCGACCAGTCCTCGCGGCGCGGCGGCGTCGCGTTGTTCTCGCCGATCTTGGCGGCGATAGCCCAGTTGGTCAGCTTGCGACCGGGCGCAAGGCCCTCGGCGATCGGATAGATCACCAGCTTGGCGCTCATGCCGCCGGCGATGACCATGGAGCGGCCGGTGAGAAAGTCCGGCCAGTCCAGCGCGCCGCGCCACAGCATGATGCCGTTCCAGGCCGGCGGCCCTTCGTTGGGGAAGAGCGAGCGACGCACGGTGGAATGGATGCCGTCGGCGCCGATCAGCACGTCGCCATGGGCCGTGCGGACATGGCGGCCCTCGCGGTCGAAGAACCAGGCTGTGACACCGCTGTCGTCCTGTTTCCACGCGCCAAGGCGGTGGCCGGTGAAGATGCGGCTCTCGCCGAGCCGCGCCCGGACCGCCTGGTAGATGACGGTCTGCAGGCGGCCGCGGTGGATGGAGAATTGCGGCACGTCGAAGCCGGCCTCGATCCCGCGCGGCTCGCGCCAGATCTCCTGGCCGAAGCGGTTGGTATAGATCAGCTCGTGGGTGCGGATGGCGACGTCGTCAAGGCGCGGCAGCAGGCCGAGACCGGCCAGTTCCTTGATCGCATGGGGCAGCGTGTTGATGCCGACGCCGAGCTCGCGGACCTCGGGCGCCTGTTCATAGACCTCGCAGCCGATGCCGCGCGCGGCGAGCATGAGGGCGGTGGTCAGTCCCCCGACACCGCCGCCGACAATGATGGCCTTCATGGAACACTCCCCGACGCGAAGGCGAAAAGACGAGCCGGGATCATGGCTTGGGCCGGTCGGCGAGGCAAGGCCGCAGGTCCGCATGCAGGGCCCGCGGCGGCCCCGCGGCGATGCGACCTCGCGGTAAGGTTACGCCGGCGGCCGCGCCGGCTTCCGCGACGTCGCGACCCCGTGTAGAGACGCGTCATGACACGTTCAGACGCCCTTGCCGACGCCGAAGACCATTCGCAGGCCCCCGCTCTGTGGCGCGACCACGAGGGGCGGCCGACCTTCCGCCATCGGCCGAAGCTGATCGGCCCGGAGATCCATTTCACCATCGAGGAGCGCGATCTCGCCTGGTCGGACGGGCGATCGTCGGGACGGTTGCCGCTGCACCAGATCGAGAGCGTGCGGATCGTCTTCCGCCCCGCCAATCTCTACACCCGGCGCTACCGCGTGGAGGTCCGCCAGCGGCTGGGGAAGAAGATCTGGTTCTCCAACGTGTCCTGGCGCGGCATGGTGGAGATCGAGGCCCATGACGCGCCCTTCGCGGCCTTCGTGCGGGCGCTCTGCGCGAGGATCGGCCAGACCTCGCCGAACGCCCGGTTCATCGCCGGCGAGCCGGCCTGGCGCTACATGATCATCGCGGCGACGACGGCCGGTCTCACCATCTCCCTCGCCTATCTGGCGTTCCAGGCCATCAGCGCCGTCAACTGGGGCCTGATGGGCCTCGTCGTCTTCATCGGCGGCTACACGGTCTGGCAGATGTCGCTGTGGCTGACCAAGAACCGGCCCGCCAGTTTCGACCCGCTGGACCCTCCTGCCATCCTCCTGCCCGAGGTCAGGCCGCCTCGGGCCTCAGCGCCATGACCGAGCAGGTCGCATGCCGCACCACATGGGCCGCGTTGGAGCCGAGCAGATAGGTCGCCAGCCGGGGCTTGTGCGACGCCATGACGATCAGGTCGGCGTGGCAGGCCTGCGCCTCCTCGAGGATCTCGTGATATGGCCGGCCGATGCGGACCCGCGTCGTGACGCGTTCCCTAGGAAGCCCCGACGTGGCGGCGATGCTGTCGAGGATCGCGCGGGTCTCGCCCATCTGGGTCTTGTGGAAGTCGGCGGGGAGATATTCCGCCGCCATGACCGGCATGTCCGGGACCACGGCCAGCAGGGTGACTGCGGCCTCGCCGGCCTCGGCCAGCAGCTTCGCGACCGCGAGGGCCTTCTGTTCGAGGCCGGGCTCGGCGGGGTCGATGGGGCAAAGAATGGAACGGAACATGGCGGTTCTCCCGTGCTATTCCGACAGATTGGCCCTAAAGACCGCCGCGGTCCTTGACGCCGGTCAAGCCGGGTCCTGCGTCGCCCCGCGCAGGGTGAGGGCGTCGCCGACAAGGTCGCGGACGTCCGGGCGCGGCGCGCCGATATAGGGCAGAGGCCGCGAGACGGTGATGGCGGTGATACCGAGGCGTGCGGTGAGGAGCCCGTTCAACACCCCCTCCCCGAGCTTGGCGGAGAGCCTTGCAGCAAGGCCGTGGCCGACGATCTGGTCGAGAACCGTGTCGCCGGCGGCCATGCCCCCGGTCACCGCCATATGGGTCAGGACGTGGCGGACCAGCTTGACCATGCCGAGTGTGCCGGGCCGGCCACCATAGACCTCGGCGATCCGCCGGATCAGCCGCACCGCCGTGGCGAAGACCATGGCGAGATCGACCGCCGCCCGCGGACTGACCGCGGTGACAACGGAAACCCTGCGGGCTGCCTCGGCAACAAGCCGCGTCGCCTCGCGGTCGAGCGGCTCAAGAAGCTCGCGCTCGACGATGCGCAGGCGCTGGGCGCCATCGACGATGCCCTCCGCGAAAGCCGCCTGAACGGCAGTCCGGCCGCGTGCCGTGCGGGCATTGCCGGCCATGGCGGCGAGGAGGTCCTCGGCGACGCGGGCGGCGGCGCGGTCGTCCTCATCGCGCAGCGCCTGCGCCGCGCGTTCGCGCAGGCTATCGAGCCGGGCAAGGCTGCGCAGGGCGACGATCTCGCGCAACAGCAGGACGAGACCGCCGGTCAGAAACAGCGCCAGCGCGGCGACACCGGCCCAGCCGAGCCAGGCCGCGCGGGTGAAGAGGTCATCGATGAGGGTGGAGACCGCAATGCCGAAAGCGAGCGACACGAGGCCGCCGAGACCTGCCCAGAACAGCCGCGTCCACAGGCTCGCCCCGGCGGGCGGCGGCGCGGCTTCTGCGGCGATCACCGCCTCGGTTCGGCGGTCCTCGACCGGCGCATCGCTCGGCGGCGCGATCTCCACAGCGTCGGAGTCGAGCCGGAAAACCTGCGGCTTCAGGGTCGGGGCCTTGCTCATGCCAGGCGGTCTCCGATGAGGAACTCGACCGCCCGGTCGAGGCGGATATGCGGCAGGGCCTGGGCGGGATCGGCCTTCGGCGGCAGGAAACGCACGAAGCGATAATCCTCGCCGCGGAAGGCCTCGGGGCCGGCGAAGAGCCCCGCCGGATCGAGCGGCAACTCGCCGGGAAAGATCGCGACCTCGCGCAGCCCATCGAAGGTCTCGCCGCCCGCCTGTTCGCCCGGCATCGGCGTTCCAACGATGCAGGCGAGGCTCTGTCCGCGCTGGGTGACCGTGGTCTCGCGAGACGCGCGCAAGGAGGCGAGCGCGATCGGCTCGACACGCGCGCCGGCGAATTCGGCGCGGCGGACGGCCCTGTCGGTCAGGCGCCTGAGCAGCGCCTCCAGCCGGTCATGGCTCGTCTGGTGCAGGTGGTCGGCCTTGGTGGCAGCGAAGAGAATGCGGTCGATGCGGCGGGCCAGCAGCGAGGACAGGATCGAATTGGCACCGGGACGGAAGGCGGTCAGCACGTCGGCGAGCGCCAGTTCGAGGTCGGACAGCGCGGCCGGACCGGCATTCAGCGCCGCAAGCGCGTCGACCAGCACCACCTGGCGGTCGAGTGTGGCGAAATGATTGGCATAGAAGGGCATCACCACCAGCCGCTTGTAGCTCTCGAAGCGCTTGTCCATGAGAGCGGCCAGGCTGTCGCCGGCCGGCTCGCGGCCAGCGAGGTCGAGAGGGGCGAAGGTCAGAGCCGGCGAGCCCTCCATCTCTCCCGGCAGCAGGAAGCGTCCCGGCGGCAGGGTGGACAGGGACACCCGTTCGTCCCGGCAGGATTTCAGGTAGCGCGTGAACCGGTCGGCGAGGCGCCGGGCCTCGGTCTCGTCGGCCTTGCCGAAGGGATCGATCTCCGCAGTCGCGGCGAGCCATTCCTGCGCCAGGTCCGCGCGCGGCGGCCGCCGCGCCGCCTCGACGCTGCGCCGCGACCATTCCGCATAGGACTGGGCGAGCAGCGGCAGGTCGAGCAGCCATTCGCCGGGATAGTCGACAATGTCGAGGGTGAGCGTCTTCTCGGTGCCACGCATGAAACCAGAATTTGACGCGAAATCAATCGCTAGTCGTATTTCGCTAATGCGCTTTGTTCCCTCCGGCCAGTCCCGCGGACCGGTCAGGGTCGCCAGGTGGTCCTCATAGGGAAAGCGCGGGATGCCATCATCAGGCTGCGGCTCGAGGCGGACACGGGCGATCCGCCCCTGCGCCTGCGCCTCGAAGACCGGCCAGCGCGAGGCCGTCAGCAGGCCATGGACGAGGGCGGTGATGAACACCGTCTTCCCCGAGCGCGACAGGCCGGTGACGCCGAGACGCAGCGTCGGATTGACCCAGTCGGTCGCATAGGCCGCGATGGAGCGCGCCGCGAGCCGCGTCTCGTTGATCCAGCCTGTCCAGACCATCTATTCGGCCTCGCTGTCGAGGTCGCGGGGCACCGTGAAGGACACAAGCGTGCCGCAGCGGGGGCCGAGATCGCGCCAGCCGTCGATGGCGCAGTCGATCACCGCGAGGCCTCCGGTCGGGTATTTGCGCGACAGGCGGCGGCGCTGGTCGGCGGGGCCATCGGCGACGAGGTCGTCGCAGAGGGTTTCGATGCCGGGATTGTGGCCAACGAGAAGCAGCGTGCGGACCGCTTCGGCGGTTTCGCGGATCACGTTGGCGAGTTGGTAGGCTGGCGCCTCGTAGATTCGTCTGTCCTGGACGCCTGGGAGAAGCTGGAGGAAGCCAGCCCTTGCCAGCGCCCAGGTCTCTACGGTGCGGGCGGCAGGCGAAACGATCACCTGATCCGGGACGAGCCCGCGATCGACCAGCAGCTGCCCCATCAGCGGGGCGGCACGACGACCGCGCGCCGCGAGCGGGCGTTCGAAATCGCGCATGCCGGCCGGCCAGTCCGACTTGGTGTGCCTGAACAGGATCAGCCGGCGCATCGCACCCCCCTCAACCCCTCCCATGTGCCCCCTCCCCGGTGCAGGGGCAAGGGCTGGCCCTCACCCGGCGGACCGGGGCCGGCGTTCCGACCAGATGAGATAGAGGCCGCTGAAGACGATGATGGCGGCGCCGAGGAAGACGTGGGGACCCGGCATGACCGAGAAGATGAACCAGCCGGCAGCGACCGACCAGAGGAGCTGGGTGTATTGCACCGGCGCCGAAACCGAGGCCGAGGCGAAGCGGAAGGCCATGAGCATGAAGGACTGCGCGACGAGTTGAATGACGGCGTTGAGCCCGATCACGCCGAGCAGCCAGAGCGGGACGGGCTGCCAGCCGGGAAGCGCGAAGACCAGTGCGATCAGACAGATGAAGAGGTTGAAGTAGAACAGGACGGCCAGCGTGCCCTCGGTCTTGCCGAGAGCCCGAATGGCGACCATGGCGGCGCCCCAGGTGGCAGCGGAGAGTACGGCGAGCAGGGCGGCGATGGAGACGCCGCCGGGACCGGGGCGGATGATCACCAGCGCCCCGAGGAAGCCGATGGCGACGGCGATCCAGCGGTTGAGGCCGACCGGTTCACGCAGCACGAGGCCCGAAAGCGCCACGACGAAGAAGGGCGTGATGAAAAGGATGGCAGTGGCCACGGGGAGATCGAGTTCGCGCAGGGCCTCGAAATAGGCGAAGACCGACACCGCCGAGAGGCTCGCCCGGAACAGATGCGCACCGGGGCGCCTGGTGACGATGGTGCCGCGTCCCCGCATCATCTGCACGAGGATGATCGGGGTGAGGATGGCGAGACCGGAGGCGCTGCGAATCGCCATGATCTGCCAACTCGGCAGTTCGGACACTATGATCTTCAGGATCGTGTCGGCCGCCGATATCAGCATGAAGCAGACGAACTGGGCGGCAATGGCGGCGAGCGGGCGCTCGGCCGGCTGAGCAGGCATGGCGCTTGTCTCCGCGCATCGGCCTGCCATCAAGCCGGATCAGGACGCCTTGCCAAGGCAGATCGACACATGGGGCCCCTGCAGGGGCTGGCGTCCCTGCGGGATGAGGCCTTGGGGTGGTGCCGACCCGGCCGGGTCAGCCCTGGCGCTCAGGGGTATGGATGACCAGCCCGTTCATGGCCTCCGTGACCTTGATCTGGCACGACAGGCGGGAGGTCGGCTTCACGTCGAAGGCGAAATCGAGCATGTCCTCCTCCATGTGGGAGGGCTCGCCGGTCGCCGCCTTCCAGGCGTCGTCGACATAGACGTGGCAGGTGGCGCAGGCGCAGGCACCGCCGCATTCGGCGACAATGCCGGGAATGCCGTTCTTGATGGCGGCTTCCATGACGGTGGCGCCGCTGGCGGCTTCAACCGGACGCTTCTCGCCCGCGTGGTCGATGAAGATGATCTGCGGCATCGGCTCCCTGCCCTTCGCGTGACCTCAGCGGGCGCCCGCAGGGCCCGACACGAAGAAACCGCCGCTTCACCGCGCGGCGGTTCCCGTGAGAAATCACATAGCGAAAGGTGTGCCAGTTCGCCAGAGGCCGGCGGGCATGATCGCTTCCCGCCCCGACCGCGGGCCGCTCAGGCGGCGCGCAGCAGCGTGGCGATGAAGCCGTTGGCCTCGTTCACCGCGTTCTCCAGGCGGGCGAGGTCGTCCCAGGCTCGCGAGGAGAGATGGTCGACCTGATCGCATTCGACCGCCTCGGCCGCCTGGGCCACCCCGAAGGCGCCGATGCCCAGTGCCGAGCCCTTCAGCGTATGGGCCGCTTCCGCCCAGGTCTTGGCGTTGGTGGCGTTGCGCAGCCGCTCCAGCATGGTGCGCGACTGGCGCTCGAAGAGCACCAGTACCTCGCGCTCAAGATCGTGGTCGCCGAAAGTCTGCCGCGACAGATGAGTGAGATCGACGGGCAGGCTGCTGCCCAGAAATTCGTCCGACATGATACGCGCCATTGTCTTGGTGTCCCCTGCTTGACCGATCGCCCGTCCCGGGGCGTGTTTGTCTTCGAGGGAGGTTGTCCTCCCCTCTTCCCTGCAGCCTCACGATGGCGGTGCAGCGGCGAAAACGGAGTTAAAGCGCGGCTGAACCTGCCCCCGATCTGGCTTTGAGGTTGATCGCTGGTAAATCGTTCGCCGACCGCAACGAGGGGGAGAGGAACGGCATGGTGTTCGAACGATCGCGTGGGATCGCCCTGCGCGCCACGCTCATCCGGCTGGCTGTCGAGCTGGCGCTGTGCACAGCGGTGGCGCTGGTCATCGGCAAGGACCGCTTCCTCACGACGGTGGCGGCGCTGATGATGGTGATCTATGTCGCCCGCGCCGTGCTCTGGTTCATCACCGCGACATCCAACGCGCTCATCTGGCGCTGGGGCCGCCGCGAGCGCATCGACCGCTTCGCCGAGGCGCTGCGAGCGGTGCGGCTGCCGGTCGATCCGGCCATGCGCGGCACCCGCGACGTGTCGCAGAGCCTGGCGCGCGCCCTTCTGTCGCCCGACATCAGCCGCGAGGCCGCAGCCTTCGCCTATTCGACGCAGGGTTTCGTCGAGGCGGTCCATGTCCACACCGATCCCCTGACGGCGGCGATGATCGCCTCCGACATGGCGCGCGGCATGGATCTGCACATCGACCGGACGAGCGGCGCAGGCGCGGCCCCGCCCTCAGGACGCTGACGGGGGCACGTCGTCGGCCCCCTCTCCGATGACCCGCCGCCCCTCGGCCGTCAGCTTGCAGACGAGCCAGTCGGGCTTCACCGGATTGGCAAACCAGGGCTCGACCCAGCCGGCGGCGAGGCAGGCCCGGATCGTCGCGCGCGGGACCTCGCGCCCCTCGGCGTCGAAGAGAGGGAGTTTTCCACCGGGCTGAGCGGCGCCGCGCAACAGCCAGCGGCGCTGCACGGAGGTGGGTTTCGGCGAGGCGGACGCGAGGGCACCCTGTCCCTTCCGCGCTTTCGCAAGGTGCCCATCATCGGTCATGGTTACCCATCCGTTAACGATGAATCCGAAACTGCGGCTCCGACAGGTTTCAATCCTTAGGACCCCCCGGTAGATTACATGCTGCGGCGGACTGTTGTCTGCCATCCGTGGTCGTTGCGTCCAAGAGGCACTTGGGGCGCGTCGTTCCGGGTGGGCACAAGGCAGGTCGGCAGTCAAAGGATGCGGGCGACACCATGGCGAACACTCCCAAGAAGGCGCAGGATCCGGCCGAAGCGGCCCTCGCGGCCATCCAGGACGCACTGAACCTGGCCAGCGACGACCAGGCCAAGGCGGCGGCGCGGACCGCCGGGCGCGAGACCGGATCACGCCAGTCGAGCGAGGCGATGCGGGTTGACGAGGATCTCTTCGCCGATACGCGCCGCTCCGACCAGGTGATCTCGCCGTCGCAGCCGCCGGCCAACGACGACCGCCGCGATCTCGCCCAGATGCTCGAGCGCCTGTCGCGGCGCCCCTCCGCGGCACCGCTCTGGACTGCTGCGCTGCTGTCACTCGGCTGGCTCGGCGCGGGCCTCGCCATCGCCTGGCGTGCCTATGGCGGCGCCCTGCCCGACCCCTATGCGCCCCAGACGCTGACCCTGGCGGCGGTGCTGCTGCTGCCGGTCATGTTCTTCTTCGTCATGGGCGCGCTGATCCGCCGCTCGCAGGAAATGCGCATCGTCGCCCAGGGCATGAGCGAGGTCGCGCTGCGGCTCGCCGAGCCTGAGACGGTCGCCCGCGAAGCCGTCGTCTCGGTCGGCCAGGCCATCCGCCGCGAGGTCGCCGCCATGGGCGACGGCGTCGAGCGGGCGCTGGCACGGGCCGGCGAGTTGGAGACCCTCGTCCACAACGAGGTGGCCTCGCTCGAGCGCGCCTACAGCGACAACGAGTTGCGTGTGCGCGCGCTGATCGAGGAGCTGGTCACCCAGCGCGAGTCGATCGTCTCCAATGCGGAGCGGGTGCGCGCCTCGATGACCGGCGTCCACGAGCAGGTCGCCAGCCAGATCGCCGATGCCGGCGACCAGCTCGCCCGCCGCATCGACGAATCCGGCATGCGCGTCACCTCCTCGCTCGGCGAGAAGGCCGAGGCGATCACCATGGCGCTCGGCCGGGCCGGCGACACCATGATCGACCAGATCCAGCTGCGCGGCTCCGACATCGTCGACCGCCTCGCCTCGACCAGCGACGAGGTCACCCGCGCCCTGTCGACGACCGGCGACCGTGTCACCTCCGTTCTGACCGATACCGGCAATATCGTCACCGTCACCATGGCCGAGACCGGCACCAGCATGGCGGCGAAGCTGTCCGAGACCGGCACGGCGATGACCCACCATCTCGCCCTGACCAGCACGGAGATCACCCAGGCCATCGCCTCGCGCTCGGACGACGTGTCGGCCCGCCTCAAGGAGACCGGCGAAAGCCTCGTGGCGGAGCTCACCGCCCGCACCGGCGAGGTGTCCCAGACCCTGCGCTCGACCGGCGAGACGCTCATCTCCGAGCTCGCCTCCCGCAGCGGCGAGGTCTCCTCGACCCTGCGCGAGACCGGCGAGGCGCTGATCGCCGAGATGTCGGACCGCGGCGGCTTCGTCACCGCGACCCTGAAGGAGACCGGCGAGAGCATCATCACCGAGCTCTCGACCCGCGGCGACTATGTCGCCTCGACCCTGCGTGACACCGGCGACAACCTCATCGTCGAGCTGTCGACCCGCGGCGGCGAGGTGACGACCACGCTGCGCGAGACCGGCGAGGCCTTCGTCTCCGAACTGTCGCTGCGCGGCAACGAGGTCACGAGCCGCCTGAAGGATACCGGCGAGAGCCTCGTCTATGAACTCTCCAGCCGCGGCGGTGAGGTCAATTCCGTGCTGAAGTCGACGGCCGAGACCCTGGTCTACGAGCTGGCGACCCGCGGCGGCGAGGTGACAACCACCCTGCGCGAGACCGGCGAGGCCTTCGTCTCCGAACTGTCGCTGCGCGGCAACGAGGTCACCACGCGCCTGCGCGACACTGGCGAGCGCCTGGTCGGCGAACTCACCGAGCGCGGCTCGGAGGTCGTCAACAAGCTCGACTCCACCGGCAGCTATGTCGCCGAGACCATCACCGTGCGCGGCGGCGCCCTCGCCGACCGCATCGCCGAGACCGGCGACAAGCTGCACCAGACCGTCACCACCCATGGCGACGAGCTCGACAAGCGCCTGGCGGTCACCGGCCAGCTCATCGCCGAGGCCATCACCCAGCGGACCGCGGAAGCCAAGAACGCCATCGGCGACGTCGGCATCCAGGTCGTCGAGAGCCTCACCGAAAAGGCCCAGGACGTGCAGCTCGCCCTGCGCCGGGCCAGCGAGACCGTCACCACCGCCATTTCCGAGCGCACCGCCAGCCTGCGCGAGGAGATCGAGCTCGCCGGCACCGACGTGCTGTCGACCTTCGCCACCCAGGGCACGGACCTGACGCAGCGCATCGGCGATATCGGCGCCCAGGTCACGAACGCCCTCGCCGCCCGCGGCGACGAGGTCACCGTCCAGCTGCAGCGCGTCGCCGGCGAGATCACCGAGACCGCCACCGCCCATGGCGAAGCCGTCGTTACCCGCATCGCCCAGAATGTCGTGGCACTCGATGACGCCATCAACCGGCATACGTCCGGCTTCGAGACCCGTGTCGCGTCCCATGCGGCGCATCTCGAGGACGCGATCGGCCGCTATACCAGCAGCTTCGAGACCAGCGTCGCCGCCCACGCCACGGGCCTCGAGGACGCTTTCGGCCGCTACACCAGCGGCTTCGAGACGCGGATCGCCTCCCATGCTGCCAACATGGAAGACGCCTATTCCCGCTACACCAATGGTTTCGAGACACGGATGGGCGAACAGGCCGCCCAACTCGAGGACGCGTTCATCCGCTACACTTCGGGCTTCGACACCCGCATCGGCCAGCATGCCGTGAACCTGGAGGACGTCATCGTCCGCCATACCTCGCATTTCGAGGGCCGCGTCGGCCATTATGCGAGCACGCTCGACGAGACGATGGGACGCCACACGGCGCAGTTCGAGGGCCGCGTGTCACAGCACGTCACCGGGCTCGACGAGGCCATGCTGCGCCACACCGCCTCCTTCGAGGGTCGTGTCGCCCATTATGCGACGACGCTGGAGGATTCGGTCGGCCGCCACGCCGTCAATCTGGAGGATGCGGTGAGCCGCCTCACCGGCGATTTCGAGAGCCGCGTCGGCTCCCATGCATCGCTCCTGACCGAACAGGTCGCCAACCACACCGCCCTCCTCGATCACAAGCTGACCGGTCACATCTCCGCTCTCGACGAGACGATCTCCGGCAAGGGTATCGCCCTCGCCGACCGGATCGCCAGCGATGCGCGGGAATTCGCCGAGCGGGTGGCCCAGCAGTCGGGCCAGATCACCGAGGCCCTCGACGGACGTCTCGCCCGCATCGACCAGGCCCTCGACACCCGCGCCCAGGCGTTCAACGAGACGCTGGCCAGCCGCACGCTCGAACTTGCCAAGGTCCTCGGCGAGGGTGGCAAGGCGGTGACCGAAGCACTGGAGAACAAGTCGGCGGAGATCACGTTCAACCTTACATCGAAGTCGGACGAGATCACCCACACGCTGACCTCGAAGTCGGACGAGATTGCCAACAATCTCGCGACGCGCTCGGTCGAGATCGCCTCCAACCTGACCTCCAAGTCGGACGAAATCGCCTCGAACCTCACCTCCAAGTCGGACGAGCTGGCCCGCCTGCTCAACGACAAGTCGGACCAGATCGTCTTCAACCTGACCTCGCGGTCGGAGGAAATGGCGCGAAACCTCGCCACGACCTCCGAGGACATCGCGCAGACCCTCGCGGCCCGCTCCGAGGACATCACGCGCATCCTCTCCGACAAGTCGGCCGACGTGACCTACACGCTCGCCTCCAAGTCCGGCGAGATCACGCGCCTCCTCACCGACAAGTCGGAGGAGGTCGCCTATTCGCTGGCGGCCAAGTCCGACGAGATCACCCGCCTGCTGTCGGACAAGTCAATCGAGGTCACCTATACGCTGACGTCGAAATCCGACGAGATCACCCGCCTGCTCAGCGAGAAGTCGGACGAGGTGACCTATACGCTCACCGCCAAGTCGGACCTCATCACCGCGACGCTGTCGGACAAGGCTGACGAGATCAACCGCACGCTCGGCGGCCGCGCGCTGGAAGTGGCCGAGACTCTCGACACCCGTGTCGCCCGCTTCGAGGAGGTTGTCGTCGGCCGGCTGGAATCGGTCTCGCAGACCCTGGATGCCCGCGGCTCGCATATTGCCGAGACGCTCACCGACAAGGTCGAGGCGGTCACCCAGACGCTGCGCGCCAATGCGGACGACGTGGAGCGCACGCTGTCGACGATCTCCAACGACATCACGCAGGGGCTGTCGACCCGCGTGAACGAGATCAACGCCGTCCTCGGCGCCCGCTCGGCCGAACTCGCCTCGCTGCTCGACGATCGCGGCAGCAACCTCATCACCCGCCTCGGCGACAACGGCCTGCAGATCACCAACGAGGTCAGCCGCGTCGGCGACATCGTGGTGCGAGCACTGGAGAACCGCGGCGGCGCGATCACCGAGGTCATCGGCCAGAAGGGTGCCGAAATCACCCGCGTCCTGTCGCAGACCGGCATCGACGTCACCCGCGGTATTTCCGACTCCAGCGAGCAGGCTGCCCGCATCCTGTCGGAAAGCTCGGAACTGCTGCGCAACCGGATCGAGACGGACACCCGTGAATCGGTGCTCGCCCTCACCGCCACCAACGAACAGCTGCGCGGCGAGATCGCATCGGTCCTCGCCCGCCTTGGCGAGACCAACGGGTCGATCCGCGAGGTCGCGGCCCAGACGGAGCAGTCGCTGGCGGCGATCAACGACCAGCTGGGCGAGAGGATCGGCCAGTTCGCCTCCTCGGCGGAGACCGCCTCGACCGCGGCGGAAACCTCGACCCGGATGCTCAACGGCCAGATCGGCCAGCTGACCAATGTCGCCGGCACCGTCCTGCGCGACGTTTCCTCACTGACCGAGCGCTTCGACAACCAGGCACGGCTCCTCGGGGCAGCGGCGGAACAGGTGGAGGAGATGCAACAGCGTCTCGACGCCTCCTTCGATGCTCGCCGCGAGGTCATCGAGGCGCTGGTCCACCACCTCGCCTCCAAGACCGAGGACATGGACAACCTGGTGAAGAGCTTCACCGGCCTTCTGGACGACAATCTCGGCCTCGCCGAGAATCGCGCCCGCGAGATCGGCCGCGTCCTCGTCGAATCGACCAACCAGACGACGCAGGCGATCGGCGAGCAGGCGGAAACGCTGCGCCTGGCCACGGGCAAGGAGCGCGAGCGCACCACCCATGCCATGCGCTCGGCCTATGAGCAGGCGACGCACGAGATGCACGCGCTGTTCCGCGAGGCCGCCGAGCGTTTCGAGACCCTGACATCGGGGATGAAGGCGATGAGCAGCGAGATCCAGCGGGAGCTCGCGGAGACGCGGGACCAGCTGTCGCGCGGCATGATCGAGATCCCGAAGGAGACGCAGGAAAACGCCGCCGCGATGCGGCGCGTGGTGGCCGACCAGATCAAGGCTCTGGCCGAACTGAACGACATCGTCGCCAAGTCGGGCCGGGCCTTCGACGTCACCGAGCCCTCGCCGGCAGCCCCCCGTCGCGCGGCCCGCGAGGACGCCCCGCTGCCGCTCCGTGGTGCCGTCGCCGACCTGCCGCGCACCGAACCGCGCCCCGAGCCGGTCCGCGAGGTCCCCAAGGCCCGCATCGCCGAGCCGCGGACGCCCGAGCCGCGCCGCGAGGCCCCGGCCCGCGCCGATGCCCCGACCCGTGCCGAGGCGCCCAAGGCCGCCGACCGCACCGGCGGCTGGCTGTCGGACCTGCTCGCCCGGGCCTCGACCGAGGACCAGGCCGGACAGCCGATGCGCCCGGCGCAGCGCCGCACCCCCGCCCCGGCAGCGCTCGACAATCTTGACGCGCTGTCATCCGACATCGCGCGGATGGTGGATCACGAGGCCGTCGCCGACCTCTGGGATCGCTGGCGCCGGGGCGAGAGGAACGTCTTCTCGCGCCGCCTCTATACGACCCAGGGCCAGCAGACCTTCGACGAACTGCGCCGCCGCTACCGCCGCGACGCAGATTTCCGCGAGACGGTGGACCGCTATGTCGACGAGTTCCAGCGGCTTCTCGCCGACGTCGACCGCAACGACCGCGACGGGTCGCTCGCCAAGTCCTACCTGACATCGGAAACCGGCAAGGTCTTCACGCTCCTCGCCCATGCCAGCGGCCGCTTCGACTGAGGCGCGCCCAAAGACTCATCAAAAAGGGCGCCGCGCGGCGCCCTTTTTCGTCGGTGGGAAGCGGATGCCGGGGTGCGAGCCGCGGCCAGTCGCGCCGTGGTCAGACCTGGCCGGTCGACCAGAGCACGATCTCGCGCATCAGGTTCTGCACGGCACCGTTGAACGCAGCGGAGACGTTGATCGCGTCGGTGCCGGCGGCGGGCGCCCGGGCCGCGAAGACCCGGCCGGAGAGGATTCGCCCCGAGCGGTCGTTGACGAGCTTCACGGACATCTCGACCACCACCTCGGCGGCGCCGGTGACGACGACCTCGAAGGCGCGGACTTCCGCCAGCAATTGCCAGTCTGACGCCAGCCGCTCGCCGGGACGGCCGACGGAGCGCAGGCGGTTGGCGTTCTCGAAGGACTGGATCAGTCGGGCCTGCAGCAGCTTGGGCAGACGATCGGCCCAGGCGCCGTCGGTCAGATAGGAATAGGCGCCGCCGGGACCGCGCACCGCGATGCGCTCGGTGTCGAGGCTGGCAATGGCCTTGGGTTCGACGACGAGCAACTGGCCGCGGACAGCGCCGGCCCGTGTCGGGAAGGTGGACGGGGCGGAAATGTCGAAGCTGCGGGGAACGCTGGAGGACGATGCACAGCCGCCGAGGGCCAGCGCGAGCACCAGCGTGGCCGCAAGCCCCGTCGACCGCCCTGCCCGCTTCGATCCCGTACCGTCGTCGTTGTGCTGCACGCCCGAACCTTCAGTTTCGCCCTAGCGGCGATTGTATTCGGGCACGCCCGACCCGCCGAAGATGAACCTCTGCGGGTTGCGTTCCAGCGAGCGCAGGGTCCGTTCGAGTTCCGTCAGCGTCCGCCGACCATCGGTCGACAGCGATTGAATATCGCGGATCGTGCGATCCGTGAAGCCGGAGATCGACGTCGTCAGCTGGGCCGTGCGGGAATCCAGCCGCTCGGCGAGCGTGCGGACCGATCGCGCCGTCGCAGTGAACTCGGCGAACATATTGTTGGTTCCATCGCCGGCGAAGCTCTTCAGCAGCCCGTCGATCCGGTCGGCCATGGCGTTGAGCTTGCCGGAGACCTCGCCGGCATTTTTCAGCAGCAGGTCGACATTGGCGGAATTGTCGCCGAGTGCCTGGGTGAAGCGATCGATATTGGCCATGGCCCTGCCGATACGCTCGCTGTCGAGGGACTGGATGACCCGATCGGCCCCGGCAAGGGTGCGGTTGAGGGCACGCACGTCGAAGGTGGTGGCGACCTCGTTGACGGTGCCGAGCGTCTGGGTGAGCGAGCCGGCGGCCTGGCGGGCATCGCGCAGAAGGTCGGCGAAACTCTGGCTCTGGGCGTTCAGGCCCGCGGTCAGCTCGTCGACATTGCGCAGGATCGAGGTGATGCGGCCGGGCTGCGCGCCCTCCATCATGCCTTCGATCTGCGTCGTCACCCGGTCGAGCCGCTGGGCAAGGGCTGCGATCTGCCGGGCCGCCTCGCCGGTCTGGCTGAGGAAATTGCGGACATTGTCGGTGTTGTCGCCGAGCGCCGCGGTGAATCTCTCGACATTCTCGAGGCTGCGCTGGAACGAGCCCTGGCCGCCGGCGATGACGCTGTCGAGCCGGTTCACCAGCCCGTTCAGCGTGTTCATCGTCTGCTGGGCGCCGGACATGATGTCGGAGCCGCCGGGGACGTCGGGGCCGATCTGCGGCGGCGGCGCGCCTGCGGCGCGGGTCAGCGGCTGGGCGGCGTCGGGCCCGTTGGCCAGACCGACCGAGGCGATCCCCGACAGGAGCTGGACGTTGAGGGTGGCGCGGGTGGCCGAGGAGACCGGCGTCCCCGGCTGCAGGGCGACGACGGCAACGACCTTGCGCGGATCGTCACGGTCGATGTCGATGCGCCGGACCTCGCCCCTGCGGATGCCGTTGAAGAAGACCGCCGAACCGGTGCGCAGACCACCGACAGGCCCGGTGAAGACGATGCGGAAATCCTCGCGGTTGCTGCTGTCGCCGACACGCAGGAACCACCAGAGGAACAGGCCGAATGCCGCCAGCATGCCCAGCGTGAACAGGCCGATCAGCGTCGTGTTGGCCTTGGTTTCCATGCCCCTGGGCTCACATCCTTCACGCCTTGACCCGGGCGGCACGGGCGCGTTCGCCGCCGAAATACTTCTTCAGCCAGGGATGCGGATGGTGGAGCATGTCCTCCATCGTCCCCGTGGCAATGACCTTGCCGTCAGCGAGTGCCGCAATGCGATCGCAGATTCGCGCCAGACTATCGAGATCGTGGGTGACCATATACACCGTCAGGCCCAGAGTGTCGCGTAACGTCCTGATGAGCGTGTCGAATTCCTCGGCGCCGATCGGGTCGAGGCCAGAGGTGGGCTCGTCGAGGAAGACGATCTCCGGATCCAGCGCGAGGGCGCGGGCCAGCGCCGCACGCTTGATCATGCCGCCGGAAAGTTCGGAGGGATATTTGTCGGCGGCATCCGGCCTGAGGCCGACCATGGCGATCTTCAACCGCGCGATCTCGTCCATCAGCGGCTCGGACAGCTTGAGATATTCGCGCAGCGGCACCTGGATGTTCTGCTTCACGGTCAGCGACGAGAACAGCGCACCGTGCTGGAACAGGACGCCCCAGCGCCGTTCGATCGCCTTGTGCTCGGCGCGGGAGAGCGTGTCGAGGTCCTGGTCGAAGACGGTGATCTTGCCGCGGCGCTTCGGCACCAGGCCGATGATGCAGCGGGTCAGGACCGACTTGCCGGTGCCCGAGCCGCCGACAACCCCCAGCACCTCTCCGGCATGGACGTCGAGATCGAGGCCGTCGATGATCAGGCGCTCGCCGAAACCGATGGCGACGTCGCGGACCGAGATGATGATGTCGCCGCTCGCATAATCTGCCACGTCAGCCCCTTTCGTCAGTAGCCGAGACTGGCGAAGAAGATGGCGAAGAGACCGTCCAGGACGATGACCAGGAAGATCGCCTTCACCACGGAGGCGGTGGTCTGCTGGCCGAGGCTCTCCGCCGAGCCCTTGACCCGCATGCCCTCGATACAGGCGACCAGGCCGATGATCAGCGCCATGAACGGCGCCTTGATGAGGCCCACCCAGACGTGGCGCTGCGACACCTCTTCCTGCATCCGCGTGAAGAAGATGTCGATCGGGATCTGGCCGTAGAACTGCGCCACCATGGCACCGCCCATGATGGCCGAGATGTTGCCGATGAAGGTGAGGATCGGCAGGCCGATCACCAGGGCCATGAGGCGCGGCAGGACGAGCACCTCGACGGGATTGAGGCCCATCACCCTCAGCGCGTCGATTTCCTCGCGCATCTTCATCGAGCCGATCTCGGCGGTGAAGGCCGAACCGGTACGACCCGCCACCATGATCGAGACGATCAGCACACCGATCTCGCGCAGGGTGAGGATCGAGACGAGGTCGACGACATAGGTGTCGGCGCCGAAATCGCGGAAGAAGAAGATGCCCTGCTGGGCGATGATCCCACCGATCAGGAAGGTTATGAGCGCCATGATGGGCACGGCCCGGAACGCCACGCGGTCGAGCTGGTTGACCACGGCGGCGAGGCGGAAACGGCCGACACCGGTGAAGATCGATCCGACGGCGGCGACCACCTCGCCGAAGAAGGAGACCAGTGCCACGAGGTCACGGCCGGCCTCGACCATCTGCTCGCCGACCTTGTCGAGCCCCTGGACGATGACGGGTTTCGGCTTCGCCGCTGGCGGCGCCGGCTCGGCGAGGCCGTCGGCGATTTCGGCATAGATGGCGGCGGCGGCTTTCGACAGCCCTTCCCGCTGCACCGGGATTCCGCGCGCGCCGAAGGCCATCTCGATCCCGCGCACCAATGTGCCGCCGAGCGTGTCGAGGCGCTGGACGGCGGTGAAGTCGAGCAGCACGCTCTGCGGCGAACCGCCTTCGGCGATGAGGCTGGCGACCCTTGGCTCCATGTCGCCGGCGGTTTCGGCTGTCCAGGCACCGCCGAGGGCGACCGTCAGGCGGCTGCCGTCCACTTTGCTCGCCAGTTGGGCTTCAGGCACGAGGCTCTTCCTGCTCACGGCCGCGATTTTCGATAAGTCGCATGCGCCGGTCCGGCTTGGCACGCGCCCTCGGTCTCTCCATAAAGGAGCCGTCCGGCGCCGTCGAGGTCGCCGTCCCTCTCATTCTCCGCTGCAGGCCGCCTCATGGAACTCGCCAAGCCCTATCTCCTCTTCCTCGGGGACGTCCACGACCAGCTCGCCGCCAAGACCGCGCAGGGCATCGTCGACTGGCGTCGCGACTGGTGCGTCGGCCAGGTGCGCCTGGACGGCTGCAAGGCGGATACGGGCCTGAAGGACATGTCGATCACCCAGGGCGCCAAGGCCGGCGCCAAGACCCTGGTGGTCGGCGTGGTCAATGCCGGCGGCGTGCTCCCCGAGCACTGGATTGCCAGCATCGTCGAGGCGATCGAGGCGGGCATGGACATCGCCACCGGCCTGCACGCCAAGCTCTCGGACATTCCGAAGATCGCCGCCGCCGCCAAGAAGCACGGCCGGCAGCTGCACGACGTGCGCCACCCCAAGCAGACCTTCGCCACCGGCAAGGGCGGCCTGCGCGCGGGCAAGCGGCTGCTGACGGTCGGCACCGACTGTTCCGTCGGCAAGAAGTACACGGCGCTGGCCATGGAGAAGGGCATGCGCGAGCGCGGCTTCGACGCCGACTTCCGCGCCACGGGGCAGACCGGCATCTTCATCTCCGGCCGCGGTGTCGCCGTGGACGCGGTGGTGGCAGACTTCATCGCCGGTGCCGCCGAGTGGCTGACCCCGGCCGCCGATCCGCTGCACTGGGATGTGGTCGAGGGCCAGGGATCGCTGTTTCACCCCTCCTTCGCCGGCGTGACGCTCGGCCTGCTGCACGGCGCCCAGCCCGACGCCTTCATCGTCTGCCACGAGCCGACGCGGCGCACCATGCGCGGCGTGCAGACGCCGCTGCCCTCCATCGATGAGGTGATCGAGCAGACGGTCAATCTCGGCCGCCTGACCAATCCGGCCATCATCTGCACCGGCCTGTCGATCAACACCGAGCACCTCTCGGAGGACCAGGCCTTCACCTATCTCGACCGGCTGTCGCGCGAATATGAACTGCCGGCGACGGACCCGGTGCGTTTCGGTGTCGAGCCGCTGGTGGACGCCCTCGCCGAGCTCTATGGCGAACCCGAACCGAAGCCGAAAAAGGCCAAGGCGGCCGCCCGCAAGGCGAATTGAGGCCGGCAAGCATCATGGCATCGCGTGAACTGACCGTCCGCACCGAGCGCTGGCCGATCGCCGGCACCTTCACCATCTCGCGCGGCTCGCGCACCGAGGCGGTGGTGGTCGTCTGCGAGATCCGCGAGGGATCCGCCATCGGCCGCGCCGAATGCGTGCCCTATCCGCGCTACGGCGAATCGGTCGACGGGGTGGCTGCCGATATCGAGGCCATGGTCGACGCGCTCGACAACGGGCTCGACCGCCAGGGCCTCCTCACCGCCATGAAGCCGGGCGCGGCGCGCAACGCCGTGGACTGCGCGCTGTGGGACCTGGAAGCCAAACTCGCTGGCAAGCGCGCCTGGGACCTCGCGGGCCTGCCGGCGCCGAAGCCGCTGACGACGGTCTACACGATCTCGCTGTCATCGCCCGAGGAGATGGCCGAGCAGGCGGCGCGCTGCGGCCGCCCGCATCTCAAGATCAAGCTTGGCGGCGAAGGCGACGCCGACCGCCTCGCCGCCATCCGCGCCGCCGTGCCCGAGGCGACGCTCGTCATCGACGCCAACGAGGGCTGGACCCCCGCCAACCTCGCGGCGAACCTTGCGGTCTGCGAGCGCTTCCGCATCGCGCTGGTGGAACAGCCCCTGCCCGCCTCCGACGACGAGGCGCTGCGGCATGTGCGCCGTCCCATCCCGATCTGCGCCGACGAGAGCGTCCACGACCGTCCGTCGCTGGCCAAGCTCGCCGGCAAATATGATGCGATCAACGTCAAGCTCGACAAGACCGGCGGCCTCACCGAGGCCTTCCTGCTTGTCGCCGAGGCGGAGAAGCTTGGCCTCAAGATCATGACGGGCTGCATGCTCGGCACCTCGCTGTCGATGGCGCCGGCCACCCTCATCGCCCAGCGGTCCTTCCTGGTCGATCTCGACGGCCCGCTCCTCCTGCGCGAGGACCGGCCTGAGGGCCTGCGCTACGAGGGCGCCACGGTCTATCCGCCGACGCCCTCGCTCTGGGGCTGAGCCGACACGGCCGGGCGCGGCACGGGCATGGCCCGGGCAATGGCGGTGACGAGCAGGCCGGCGACGCAGAGCCCGCCCATGGCCAGATAGGCCGATGCGCCCACCCGGGCGTAGAGATATCCGGCGATCAGCGTCGACAGGGCCATGGCGCCGCCGATGGCGACCGAGACGGTGCCCTGTCCGCTGGCGCGCTGGTGGGCCGGAAGGCGCGCGGCGAGATAGGACATCGTCCCGAGATGGACGAGGCCGAAGCCCGCGGCGTGCAGGACCTGCAGCGGCCCGTTGATCCAGAGCGGCGGGTCGAGCGCCATCAGCGCCCAGCGCAGGAGGCCTCCCGCCCCGCCGATGAGCAGGAAGGTGGTCGGGCGCCAGTCGCGGGTGAAGCGGGTCGCCACCCAGAACATCACGATCTCCGAGAACACGGCGACGGCCCAGAGCACACCCACGGTGAAGCCGGAATAGCCGAGCGACTTCCAGTGGATCGAGGCGAAGCCGTAATAGACCGCGTGGCTCGCCTGCAGCAGCGCCGCGGCGATCATGATCAGGACGAAGCGCCGGTTGAAAAAGCCCGGTCCGGACGGCGCCACCGAGCGGTCGCGGCGGTCGTGGACCAGCATGAGCGAAGCGATCACCAGCGGGATCAGGCTGGCCCAGATCATCCAGACGATCCAGTCGGGCGCAATCAGCGTGAGAAGCAGGCCGCCGACGATGTTGGTGACCATGAAGGCGATGGAGCCCCAGACGCGAATCCGGCCATAGTCGAGGGTGCGCTTGGCGACACCGGCCAGGCCATAGGCGTCGACCAGCGGCACCAGGGGGCTCCAGACGAGACCGGAAATGATGACGCCGATCAGGATCATCGTGAAGCTGTCGGCGAGGCCGACGCCGATGAAGGCGACGGCGGTGGCGAAGCAGCAGATGACGATGGCGTAGGACAGCACCCCCGCCTTGTCGGCAAGATAGGTCACCACCGGTGTCGCGATGAGGCGGATGAGTTGCCCGCCGGCCAGCACCATGCCGATCTGCGCATCGGCGAGGCCCTTGGTCTTCAGCCAGATCGGGAAGAAGGGCTGGTGGAGGCCGAAACCGATGAAGAGGGCGGCATAAAAAAACGCCAGTCGAGACGCAAAACGCTTTGAATCATCCGATTTTGCGGAAAGGTCACGGACCATTAAGATTTCATCAGAGAATCGTTTGCCGGTCCCTGTTCTAGACTGGGACGTTCCATCCTGCGAGAGCGGACTGACGGATGACCGACGACATTACGCCCCCGTCACGGCTGGCGCCCGTGTCCCTCGCCGAGGCTGATTTCGGGGCCATCGAACAGGCCGTCATGGAGACGGCGCGCGGGCGCTGGTTCCTCGCAGAATATGCGAGGCGTAACCGGCATGCCGACACGGTCGCGGTGCTCGACGCCATCGGCAAGCTGGAAAGCGCGGTCGCCGTTCCGCGCTCTACGCCCGACGTCGACCGCGTCCGCCTGGAGATACGCGAGATGGCGCACGCCATCGCCCGCACCAAGGCCGAGATCGCCGCGATCAAGCCCGACGGGGTGGATGCCGGAACCGGGCATTTTGAAGATGCGTCGGTCGAGCTCGATGCCATCGTCCAGGCCACCGCCACGGCGACCGGCGACATCCTCAGCGCCGCCGAGACGATCCAGGAGATCGCCTGGACCCTGCGCGAAATGGGCGCCGAGGGCGAGGTCTGCGACCTCATCGATACCAAGACCACCGACATCTATACCGCCTGCTCGTTCCAGGACATTACGGGACAGCGCACCCGCAAGGTGATCGGCGTCCTGCGCTTCCTCGAGGACCGCATCGATTCGATGATGGCGATCTGGGGCGAGGGGCGCGCGCCGGCCGGCGCGCCGCCGCGGCCGGTGTCGGAGGAGGCTTCCCTGCTCAACGGACCGGCCAAGCCCGGCGAGGGCCTGGTCCAGTCCGATGTCGACATGATGCTCGACGACGGCCTCTTCGCCGATGCGGCGCCGCGGGCCGCCGCTCCCGCACCGGCTCCGCCCGCGCCGGTCCCCCAGCCTGCCGCGGCCCGCAGTGCCGCCGACGAGGTTCCGCCGACCGCCCGGGCGACCGCTGCGGCGGCTCTGTCCACATCGGACATGCCGCTGGCCGAGACCCCGCAGGCGCCGCGCGAACCGGAAGCCCCGCTTGCACCGGGCCTGCCGCGCATCGAGGATATCGAGAAGCTGAGCTTCATCGAGAAAGTGGCGCTGACAAGCTGAGGCGGCCGCAGCGCCGCCCCCCGCTCCTCCCGCTCAGGCGATGAGTTCGGCGAACAGCGCCGGGTCGATATTGCCACCGGAAACGATGGCGGCGACGACCTGCCCCTTGACGTCGATCCGACCGGCCAGCAGCGCAGCCAGCGGCACGGCACCCGAGGGCTCGATGACGAGCTTCAGCTCGCGGAAGGCGAAGGCGACCGCCCGCCGCACCTCGTCCTCGGACACCACGACACCACCGGCCACCAGCGGCTTGTTGACGGCGAAGGTGAGTTCGCCGGGGGTGGCGGCCAGCAGCCCGTCGCAGAGCGAACCGGTCCGCCTGACATTCGCCACCCGTTCGCCGCCAGCGAAGGAACGCGCGTGGTCGTCGAAGCCCTCGGGCTCGACCGAATAGATCTTGGCAGCCGGCGCCGTCTCGCTCACCGCCAGAGCGATGCCGGCGAGCAGGCCGCCGCCGGAGCAGCAGACGAGCACCGTATCGGGCGCGAGCCTGGCACCACCGAGATCCTCCATGATCTCGCGTCCGACCGTGCCCTGCCCCGCCATGATGTGGAAATCGTCATAGGGCGGCACGACGATGGCGCCGCGGGAGGCGGCAATGTCGCGCGCCATGGCCTCGCGGTCGTCCTTCTCGCGGTCGAAGAGCACAACCTCGGCACCGGCCGCGGCGGTGCGCTCGCGCTTCAGGACCGGTGAATCCTTCGGCATCAGGATCGTCGCGCGGATGCCGAGCAACTGGGCGGCCGTGGCGACGCCCTGGGCGTGGTTGCCGGAGGACATGGCGACGACGCCGATGGCCCTGCGGTCCTCGGGGATCCGGGCGAGGCGGTTGTAGGCGCCGCGGAACTTGAACGAGCCGGTGCGCTGCAGCGACTCGACCTTGAGGAAGATGCGCCCGCCGGTGATGGCGTCAAGCTCGTGGGAGGTGACGAGCGGGGTGCGTCGGGCGACGCCGGCGATCAGGCGGGCGGCATCGGCGACGTCGGCGGCGGTGGGCAGCACAGGCATGGCGGTTTCCTCGAAGTCCAGGCAAGCCTTATGCGGGAGGCTGCGGTCCCGCGGCAAGTCAGGCTTTGTCGGAGGATTGATCGGGCGGGGTCATGGGAGGTGTGCGGCGATCCATCCCCTCCGGCGGCCTCGCCATCGTGCGGAAGTGCCGCTAGACACGCAAACGGAGAGTTTCGCGTGACCGACGCCCCTGCACGACAGATCCCCGCCGAGGGCCATGCCGCCCGCCCGCTGCGCGTGCTCATCCTGATGAGCCGGACGGGCGGTGGCCATATCGCCAGTGCGCGGGCGCTGGAGGCCGAGTTCCATGTCCGGCGGCCCGATTCCCGGATCACCATCGTCGATCTTTTGACCGACCACGTCGCCTTTCCATTCTCGCGCATGCCGGCGACCTATGATTCGGTCGTCAACCACACGCCCCGCCTGTGGCACGCCATGTGGCGGCTGACGGCGATCGCGCCGGTCGGGCGCTCCTCGGCGGCGGTGGTGCGGCGACTGTCGCGCGCGCGAATCGAGGCGCTGCTGCGGACGAGTGCACCGGACCTGGTGATCTCGGTCCACCCTCTGGTGAACCACCTGGTGCTCCCGGTGCTTGAGCGGGTGGCCCCGCGCACCCCCTTCGTCACGGTGGTCACCGATCTCGGCGGCATCCATCCGCTGTGGCTGCATCCGCGCAACGCCGCGGTCTACCTGCCCACCGAGCGGGCGGTGGAACTGGCGGTCGCGCGCGGCCTGCCGCGTGCGCGCCTGCACGCCCACGGGCTGCCGATCCGCGCCGATTTCGCCAGGGCAGCGGCCGAACGCGGCGACAGTCGCCGGGCCTTCGGGCTCGACCCAAGCCTGCCGGTCATTCTCGTCATGGGCGGCGGCGGCGGCATCGGTCCGATGGAGGCGATCGTCGCGGCGACGGCGGAGGCGCTGTCTGCCGCCGCTCCCGGGGGGCCGGCCGCGCAGATCGCGGTCGTCTGCGCCAGCAACGGCGCGCTGCAGGAGCGGCTCGCGGCGGCGGCCTGGCCGGTGCCGGTGACGGCTCTCGGTTATGTCGACCGCATGAGCGACCTGATGGAGGCCTCCGACCTTCTCGTCACCAAGGCCGGCCCCGGCACCATCGCGGAGGCGAGCATCCGCGGCCTGCCGATGATCCTCTACGGGTTCATTCCGGGCCAGGAGGGCGCCAATGTCGACCATGTCGTCGAGGCTGGCGCGGGTCTCTTCGAGCCCAGGGTCGCGGCCCTGGCCGACAGGGCAGCGCAGCTTGTCACCACCGATCGCGACAGCCTCGCCGTGATGGCCGAAAGGGCCAGGTCGCTCGGTCGCTCCCGCGCGACCCAGGACATCGTCGCGTCCATCCTCGCCGACGTGCTGGCGCGCTGACCCTGCGCGTCCTTCCCGGCCATCCCCGACCCCGCCCGGAATGGGCCTGCGTCAGCCGCTGACACCCTCGATCAGGCCGCGGCGGCGGGCGATCTCCGTGCCGACATGGTCCATGAAGACGCGCACCCGCGCCGTGGAGCGCAGGTCCGGATGGGTGAGGATCCAGAGGGCGCCCGGGATGTCCGCGATCGGACCGGACAGCGGCACCAGATTGGGGAAGGTCCTGGCGATGAAGCAGGGCAAGAGTCCGATCCCCGCCCCTTCGGCGACGGCCTCGGCGAGGCCGAGCACCGTGTTGATGCGCCAGCCGATGCGATCCTCGCCGACATGCTGCACCAGCCAGCGCCCGGGCTTGAGCGAGGCGAGGTTATCGCCCAACCCGATCCAGGCATGGGAGCGGTAGTCGACGGGATCGAGCGTGGTGATCCCCAGGCTCTCGGCTGCATAGATCGCCCAGGGAATTGCCGCGAGGCGGCGGCCGACCAGCGTTTCCGGCGGGTCGGCGGTGGCCCGGATGGCGACGTCGGCATCGCGCTTCGACAGGTTCAGGGACTGGTTGCCGACCACCACGTCGAGCGTGATCTCCGGATAGGCCTTGCGGAAGGAGGCGAAGATCGGCGTCATGAGATGGACGACGAGCGTATCGTTGGTCGTTACCCGGACCTCGCCCTGGGGACGGAGGTCCTGCCCGGTCAGGCGGCGTTCAAAGTCGATGATGTCCTCGGACATGCGCTCGGCGAGCCTGACCATCCCCTCACCGGCGGCGGTGAGGGAATAGCCGGTGCGGCTGCGCTCGAACAGCCGCGCGCCGAGCCGTTCCTCCATGGCGCCGAGACGCCGGAAGACGGTGGACTGGTTGACGGCGAGGAGTTCGGCGGCGCCCGCCAACGAACGGGCCGAGGAAACGGCGAGGACGGTGCGGTAGTCGTCCCAGGAGACCAGCGGTTGCGTCATGACTGTCAAGGCTCCCGTCGCTTGCACGCATGCAAGCATCTCATGGCAATTACGTCAATTCATTTGCGGCGCCTGGCAGGCCATATGGAGGTCCGGAGCACGGTCGCTCCACGCTCTTCGATCCCGATGCAAGGACTTCCCCCATGGCCAAAGTGCTGTTCATCGAAGCGAGCCCGCGCAAGGGTCGCTCCTATTCGACGCAGGCTGCCCGCGCCTTCCTCGACGCCTATCAGGCCGCGCATCCCGCCGACACGGTCGAGGTTCTCGACCTGTGGACCGCCGACCTGCCGGCCTTCGACGGCGCCACGCTCGACGCCAAATATGCGGTGATGGGAGGCAAGGACTTCACCGCAGACCAGGCCCAGGCCTGGGCCAGGGTCGTCGCCACCGCCGAACATTTCAAGGCCGCCGACAAGATCGTCATCTCGGCCCCGATGTGGAACTTTTCGGTTCCCTATGTGCTGAAGCACTATATCGACGTCATCGCCCAGCCCGGCCAGACCTTCGGCTGGTCGCCCGACCAGGGCTATTTCGGCCTCGTCAAAGGCAAGCCCGCCCTCGTGGTGACGGCGTCGATGGGCGCCTATGGACCCGGCACCGGCGCCGAGGCCATCGACTTCCAGAAGCCCTATGTGGAGTGGATGTTGAAGTTCTTCGGCTTCGAGACGATCCACTCGCTGCAGGTCGTCAATACCGGCATGCCGGATTCGGCCGAGGCCTCGCTCGCCGAGGCGAAGGCCAAGGCCATGACCCTCGCCCGCACTTTCTGAGGCGCGGCTCTTCGCTTGTTCTGCCCCGTCATGCCCGGCCGCAAAGCCGGGCATGATGCGTTTCAGGAGCCGGCGGGCCCCGTGCTGCCGCGCACCACCAGGGTCGGCGGCAGGATGATGCGGGCCGCCGGCAGCGTCGGATTCACCGTCCGCACCAGCACCCGTTCGCAAGCCCGGCGTCCCTGCTCACTCGGATGGGTGGAGACGGTCGTCAGACCCGGCGCCCACATGGCGGCCTCACGCACGTCGTCGGCGCCGACCACCGAGAAATCGCGTCCCGCCTCCCGACCGCGCTGCCGCAGCCCCATCATCACGCCGAAGGCGATGAGATCATTCATGCAGATGGCGGCGGTCGGCGGCACGGCGAGGTCGAGCAGCGCCTGGATGCCGGCGAAGCCGGTGTCGCGCGTGCCGAGTCCGGTCACCATCAGCGCCGGATCGAAGGGAAGGCGCTTTTCGGCCAGCCATGCCCGGTAGGTGATGCGGCGGTTGCGGCCTGTCGACATGGTGTCGTTGCCGCCGACCACGGCGATGCGCCTATGACCGAGGTCGTGGAGATGGTCGAGCGCCAGGCGGGCGGCGACGCCGTCGTCGGAGGCGACCACGTCGAGGCCCACGCCGTCGATCTCGCGGGTGATCTGGACGACCGGAATTCCCGCTGCGGCGATCGTCGTCAGGGCCTCGCCGGTCGAGCCGTTGGCCGGGCACAGGATCATGCCGTCCGGGCGATACTCCTTCAGGGTCGCGAGGACCCGGTCCTGTTTGACGGGGTCGTCCGAATAGGTACCGAGCAGCACGGTATGGCCCGATCCGGCCAGCGTCTCCTCGATGGCGGCGAGGATCTCGCCGAAATAGGGGTTCACCACGTCGTTGACGCCGACGGCGATCATGTTGGTCCGCGCGGTGCGCAGGCTGGCGGCCGAACGGTTGTAGACATAGCCCAGGCTGCGCGCGCGCTCCTGAACCTTCTCGCGCGTCGCCTCAGCGACGAGCGGGCTGGCGCGCAACGCCAGCGAGACAGTGGCTGTCGAGACACCGAGGTCTTGGGCGATCTGCAGCAGTGTGACGCGCCCCGGCCGTGCCGCATCCTCGGTCATGTCGTTCATAGTGCACGTCCCTCGACCCCATTTAAAACCCTATTTCAAGTTTGAAGGCAAATTTCAATCGTTTTACCCCTCGTCCCGTCGCCCCGGCAGCGCTAGGCTCGTCGCCAACAAGGTCGGGGAGGAACACAATGACCAAACAGAAGATCGGTTTCATTGGTGTCGGGCTGATGGGCCACGGCATGGCCAAGAACATCGTCGAGAAGGGTTTCCCCCTGACGGTGATGGCCAACCGCAACCGCGCGCCGGTGGAGGATCTCGTCTCGCGCGGCGCCAGCGAAGCGGCGAGCGCGAAGGCGGTGGCGGAGGCCAGCGACGTGGTCTTCATCTGCGTGACCGGCGCGCCACAGGTCGAGGCCGTCGTGAACGGGCCCGAGGGCCTGCGGGCCGGCGCGCATCGGGGGCTGACCATCGTCGATTGCTCGACATCGGAGCCGACGCTCACCCGCCGGCTGGCCGAGGACCTGGCGCCGCTCGGCGTCACTTTCCTCGATGCGCCGCTGTCCCGCACGCCGAAGGAGGCCTGGGAGGGCAAGCTCGACGTCATGACGGGGGGCGCCGAGGCGGATCTGGCGCGCGTCCATGATGCCATCGCCTGTTTCGCCGGGCGCATCGTCCATGTCGGGCCGGTCGGCGCCGGCCACACCATGAAGATCGTCAACAACTTCATCTCGATGGGGTATGCCGCGCTCTATGCCGAGGCCCTCGCCGTCGCCAAGGCCAACGGCGTCGCCCCCAAGGCCATGAACGCCGTGCTGTCGGGTGGACGCATGGATTGCGGCTTCTACCAGACCTTCTTCAAATACGTCATCGAACGTGATGAGAATGCTCACAAATTCACGCTCGCCAATGCCCACAAGGACATGCGCTACTGCGCCTTTATGGCCCAGGCGTCGGGGATCGCCAATCCGATGGGCAATGCGGTGAAGAACTACTTCGCCATGGCCGAGGCGCAGGGCAATGGCGGCAAATATGTGCCGATGCTCTCCGATGAGGTCGCCCGCTGGAACGGGGTGAACCTGCTGGAGTGAGGCCTCCGGCCGCGCTGGCCCGGCATCCGCGGAAGGCCCGATCTTCCCGTCTTGCGCCGCCGGGCGATTTGCTTATGTTCCGCGCATATTTCCGACAGCGTTGTTCACAGGGATTTCGCCCGTGGTTTCCTATGTCGAGGCCGACATGGCGCAGATGCGCAAGAACGGCCAGATCAAGCTCTATGGCGAAGAGGCTTTCGCCGGCATGCGCAAGGCCGGGCGCCTCGTCGCCGCCTGCCTCGACATGCTCGTGGACGAGGTGAAGGAAGGCGTCCCCACCGAGCGGATCGACCAGCTCGTCTTCACATTCGGCATGGATCACGGGGCCTACCCCGCGACGCTGATGTATCGCGGCTATGAGTATTCCTGCTGCACGTCGCTGAACCACGTCGTCTGTCACGGCATGCCCAACGACAAGCCGTTCCGCGACGGTGACATCGTCAATATCGACGTCACCTTCCTGCTCGACGGCTGGCACGGAGACGCGTCGCGGATGTACGGGGTCGGCGAGATTCCGCGCCGGGCCGAGCGGCTGATCGACGTGACCTACGAGTCGCTGCTGCGAGGCATAGCGGCCGTGAAGCCCGGCCATACGGTCGGCGACATCGGCCATGCGATCCAGAGCTATGTGGAGCCGCAGCACATGAGCGTCGTCCGCGATTTTTGCGGCCATGGCGTCGGAAAGCTGTTCCACGATGAGCCGAACATCGTCCATCTCGGCAAGCCGGGCGAAGGCAGCCTGCTGAAGCCGGGGATGATCTTCACCATCGAACCGATGGTCAATCTTGGCCGTCCCCATGTGAAGGTGCTCTCCGACGGCTGGACGGCCGTGACGCGCGACCGCTCGCTGTCGGCGCAGTTCGAGCACACGGTCGGCGTGACCGCTGACGGCGTCGAGGTCTTCACCCTGTCGCCCAAGGGCCTCGACAAGCCGCCGCTCCGCCGCGCGAACTGATCACAGCCGCCGTTCCGGCAGCGGGTTCTCCTCGCTCTCGCGGATCATGCCGCGCAGGCGCCGCCAGATGCGTTCGGCGAGGCTCAGGGCCCGGTCGACCTCCGCGTCGCTCGGCAGGTTCAGGCCCTCGCCGCCCGGCTGGCCCGGACGGGCGGCCGGAGTGCCGCCACGCTTCAGCGTCTCGTTTTCCGCCTTCAGTCGCTCGATCTCCTGTTCGAGCGCCGCCCGGTCGTCCGGCACCAGCCGGCAGGCAAGAGAGCCGGCAGTGCGGGTGCACAGCGAGATCGCGCCGGTGCGGCTGTCCATGCGCAGCAGCCCATCCGGCGTGTCGCGCAGGACGAAGCGACCGTCTCCCGTGGCAGGGGCGGCGGAGGGCGTCTGGGCGAGACCCGGCGCGGCGGCGATCACGAGGGCGGCGAAAACGGGGACGGCAAGGCCGAGTCGGTGTCGCATGGCAGGCCTCCTGGCACGAGCCGCCATGTTGCCGACCATCATGTCACGACGATGGCCCGCAGATGAATGGCGCGGGAACGGCGCCTCGCAGGTCAGCGCGGCATGTCGCGCCGGAACCGCCGGCCGGCAAGGGCTGCCCTGCCCTGTCGCCACCACAGTGCGAAGGGCAACGTCAACAGCTTCGCCGCATCGGTATCGGGAACACCGTCACGGGTCGCGCCCATCGGGGCATGACAGGAATCATGGCGGAGATAGGTGCCGAACATCAGGTCCCAGAGCGGGATCATGTTGGCGAGGTTCTTGCCGTAGGCCTCCGGCACGTCGGCGTGGTGCCAGCGGTGGAAGCGCGGCGAGGCGACGAGCCAGTTCAACGGCCCGTGGTCGATGTCGAGCTCAAGATGGACATAGGCCGTGTGGAGGGAGGCCACCACATAGGCCGCGACGATGGCGCCGGCGGGGATGCCCATCCAGGTGAGCAGGACAATGTAGAAGACCTTCATCGTCAGCACCTCCAGGAGGTGGACGCGAAAGGCCGTGAAGCCGTTCACATGGGTGTCCGAATGGTGGACGGCATGGACCGGCCAGCCGATCGGGGTGTGCAGGGCGCGGTGGCACCAATAGTCGGCGAAGTCCTTGCCGAGGATGCCGACGACCGCCATGACCAGCCATGGTGCGCCGTCCCAGGCGCTTGCCGGGACGGCGGGGATGCCAAGATGCGCATAGCCCGCTGCCACGAGGCCGGCCGCCACATAGACGACCGGCGCCATGAGGATATTGACCGCCAGGGTGGCGAGCGAGGCGGCGGAGTTGCGCAGGGCGAGCACCGAGAGAACACGGCCCCGCCATCCGACGGCGACCGCCACCAGCGTGAAGGCCGCCACGAAACCGAGCACCGCCAGCATCGGAGGACTGAGGAGGTGGGCGCGGTAGAGGGCGACAAGGGTGGCGCCGGATTCGGCGAGCATGGCAAGGCTCCGTGGCGTCGCGAAACGCCGGATTCCCTTGTAGTCCCGCCCTGCTTGCCGATTGGTTGACGGCTCGGTCGCAGTGACAACTGGCAGTTGACGTCATCTCGGCCGCCGAATGGCTGGCGGGCCGGCCACACTGGCGGTCGCGCCGCAACGCTGACAAAGACGACCGCTTCGGCTAGACCGAAACGCATGGCATCCGACTCTATCGCGCGACTGTCACCGACGCCTGCCTTCCGGCGGCGGGCCGCGACGATTGCGGAAGGGAGAGACCACACCTCCGGGCGATCCCTGTCCGGTCCGTGGACGCTGATCGTCACCGACGCCGATGGGGCCGCTTGCCATGGCCTCTGACATGATCACCCCGTTTGTCCCAGCGTCGCCGCGGTGGCTTACGGCCGATGGCCCACGGCTGCGGCTGGAGGCCCATTTCGGCGACCGCGTCGTCGCCTGTTTCGCCGAGCGACCGGCGAGCCTGCATGCCCTGCTCGCCGATGCCGTGGCGCGCCATCCCCAGGGCGAGGCGATCGTCTGCGAGGCGACGCGCCTGACCTATGCCGAGCTTGCCGCCGCGGTGGAACGGCTGAGTGCGGTGCTCGCGGCGGAGGGCGTGGCTGCCGGCGATCGCGTGGCGCTGCTGGTCGGCAACCGGGCCGAATTCGTCACCCTGCTCTTCGCGGTCAGCCGGATCGGCGCCATCGCCGTGCCGATGGGCCTGCGCCTGCAGACCCCCGAGATCGCCCATGTGCTGGCGGATTGCGGGGCGGGCCTGCTGATCCACGAGGCCGATCTCGCCGACCGACTGCCGCCATCGGCGGAGGTCCCGGGGCTTGCCTCGCGCTGGACCGTCGGCGGGCTTGCCGCAGGCGCCGAGACCCTCGAGGCGATCCTGACGCGCCATGCTGCGGCCCCGATACCCGCGGTAGCCGCGGTGGCGGAGGAGGACACTGCGGTGATCCTCTACACGTCAGGGACGACGGGGCGGCCGAAGGGGGCGATGCTGACCCATCTCGGCATCGTCCATTCCTCGCTCGCCTATGAGCACTGCATGGGGCTGACGCGGGCCGACCGGTCGCTCGCCGCCGTGCCGCTCAGCCATGTCACCGGGCTCGTCGCCAACATCACCTGCACGGTCCGGGCGGCGGCGACCCTGGTCATCATGCCCGCCTTCAAGCCCGCCGATTTCCTCATCCTGGCGGCACGCGAGCGGATGACCCAGTCGGTGCTGGTGCCGGCCATGTACAATCTCTGCCTGCTCCAGCCGGATTTTGACGCCCATGATCTCTCCGCCTGGCGCATCGGCGGCTATGGCGGCGCGCCCATGCCGACGCCGACCATAGCGCGGCTCGCCGAACGCTGCCCCGGACTGATGCTGATGAACGCCTATGGCGCGACCGAGACGACCTCGCCGACGACGATCATGCCGCCGCACTTCACCGCCACCCATGGCCACAGCGTCGGCATCGCCGCGCCCGGCGTCGACATCCTCGTGGTCGATGATGGGGGGCGCGAGGTGCCGGCCGGTAAGGTCGGCGAAATCTGGATCCGCGGGCCGCATGTGGTCCGCGGCTACTGGAACAACCCGGAGGCGACACGCACCGGCTTCACCGCCGGGTTCTGGCATTCCGGCGATATCGGCAGCATCGACGCCGACGGTTTTGTCCAGGTCCTCGACCGCAAGAAGGACATGATCAACCGCGGCGGCTACAAGATCTTCACCGCCGAAGTGGAGACGATCCTCGTCGCCTGCCCCGGCGTCGTCGAATGCGCGGTGGTGGCGGTGCCCTGCCCGGTTCTGGGTGAAAGGGTGCATGCCTTCGTGGTCACCGATGCGAGCGAACCGCCGGCAGAGGCGCTGCGCGCCTGGTGCGCGGCGCGCCTCGCCGACTACAAGGTGCCGGAGACCATGACGGTCCAGTCGGAGCCTTTGCCGCGCAACGCCAATGGCAAGGTGATGAAACGACTGCTGCGCGACGCGCTGGGTCAGCCGCCGGCGAGGTAAGAGGCTCCCCCTGCCCGGTCCGCCCCCTGGAGGACAGCGACCTCCATTTTCAGTCGCGTTGGAGAATATTTCTTTTATTGCTGGGCGCATATTGCCCCATATGAAGAATTTTATTTATGAATTCCGCCTGACCCTTCCAGACCAGGCCGGACCATGTCGCTTCTCCTCCCCCGTCGTGCCCTCCTGACCGCCGCTGCCGCGGCGCTCGCCGCTCCGGTTCTCCACTCCGGCACGGCGCGCGCCCAGAGTGCCAGGGTGAGGGTGGGCGTCATCCCCATTGTCGGCGCGGCCCCGGTCTTCGTGGTCGACCGGCAGGGCTGGGCCCGGGAGGCTGGCCTCGACTTCGCGGTCACTACCTTCGAATCCGGTCCCAACATGATCCAGGCCCTCGCCTCGGGAACGCTCGACATCTATGTCGCGGGCGTGGCGCCTCTCGGCGTCGCCCGCTCGCGCGGCGTCGACGTCAAGGTGGTCGCGAGCACGGCAACGGGCGAGAACGTCTTCGTCGCGACGCCGCGCCTCGCCGCCTACTTCCAGCCCGGTGTCTCCCATGCGGAGGCGCTGAAGGCCTACCGGATCCGGACCGGCAAGCCGGCCCGCCTCGCCACCCAGCCGCCGGGCTCGGTGCCCAACACGACCCTGCAGTACTGGCTCTGGGAGCAGATCAAGGCCGACCGCGCCGATGTCGAGATCGTCGCCATGGGAATCGACGCGACGCAGCAGGCGGTACTGGCAGATGCCGTGGAGGGCGCGACGATCCGCGAGCCGGCCCTGACCATCGTGCAGACCCGCAACCCCGCCATCAGGCTCATCGCCGTCGGTGACGAGCTGTTTCCCGGCCAGCCCGGCACGGTGGTCGCCGTGTCCGGCGCCTTCCTCGCCCGCAACGAGGATCGTGTCCAGGGTCTGGTCAACGGCCTCGTGAAGGCGGGACGCCTGCTGACCCAGGATCCAGACAAGGCGGCGCCCGACGTCGCGGCCAATCTCGCCAAGGGTATCGTCGACCCCGCCATCATCCAGGCGGCGCTGAAGTCGCCGGCGAGCAAGTTCAGCATCGATCCGCGCGCCATCATCGGCCCGACGAAGGCGATGCAGGACTACCAGGTGAAGCTCGGCTCGCTGCGCGAGTCCGTTCCGCTCGACGGCCTGTTCGAAACCCGTTTCTTCGAGAAGGCGCCGGCGGCCAGCTAAGGCCGCCAACGGGATCGACACCATGACGGACAGCACCCTTCCCGCCGCCCCAACGTCGCGCCGCCCTGTGCCGGCGCTGGCGGGGCTCAGACAGGTGGGGCTTGCCGCCACCGGCCTCGTCCTCTTCATTCTGGTCTGGGAAGCGCTGCCGCGCCTCGGCCTTCTCAATCCGATGCTGCTGCCCGGTCCCAGCGCCGTACCGGCAGCCTTCTGGGCCGAGGTCACGTCGGGAGCCTGGACCTCCGCGGTCGCCGCCAGCCTCGGTCACTACACGATCGGACTCGCCGTCGGCGCGGTGCTTGGTCTCGTCGGCGGCGTCGCCACGGGCATGTCGCAACTCGCCGAGGACATGACGTCCTGGGTGGTGCGGGTGCTGCGCCCCATTCCCGGCCTTGCCTGGGTCCCCTTCGCGATCATCTGGTTCGGCGTCAGCCAGTCGGCGGCTGTGTTCATCATCGCCATCGGGGTGTTCTGGATCGTCTTCTTCGCGGCGCATGGGGCGATCCGGGGCGTCGATCGCGACCTGATCGAGGTCGCCGATGCCTTCGGCTTCCGGTCCGCCCGCGAACGCCTGGTCAAGATCCTGCTGCCCGCCGCGATGCCCGGCATTCTGGTCGGCCTCAGGACGGCGCTCGGACAGGCCTGGATGGCCGTGGTGGCCGCCGAGATCTTCGGGGTGCCCGGCCTCGGCCAGCGGATGATCCAGGCCTCCAGCCTGCTCGCGACCGAACTCGTGGTGGTCTACATGCTGACGATGGCGGCGCTCTATGGCCTTCTCGACACGGTTTTCGTGGCGGTTCAGCGATGGGTGCTGCGATGGAAAGCGTAATCGACATCGAGGGGCTGTCGCTCACCTTCGAGCGCGACGGGCAGCGCAACGAGGTTCTCCGCGGCCTCGACCTGTCAGTCCCGCGCGGCGCCTTCATCGCCATCGTCGGCTCGTCCGGGGTGGGGAAGTCGACGCTGCTGCGCGTCCTGATCGGCCTTGCCCGGGCGAGTTCCGGTACGGTGCGCATCGCGCCCCGTCCGGGACAGCGCCAGCCGCTCGCCCTCGTCTTCCAGGATTCGCGCCTGCTGCCCTGGCGGCCGGTGATTGACAATGTCGCCTTCGGCCTCGAAGGCAGCAATCTCACGCGGGCGGAGCGCCGCCAGAAGGCGCACGCGGCGCTGGAGATCGTCGGCCTCGCGCACCTCGCCGAGCGCTGGCCACACCAGCTCTCAGGCGGTCAGCGCCAAAGGGTTTCTCTCGCCCGGGCCCTCGCCGTGGAGCCGGAGGTGTTGCTGATGGACGAGCCCTTCTCGGCTCTGGACGCCATTACCCGCGAGGCGCTGCAGGACGAGCTCGTTCGCATCTGGCAGGTCACCGGCAAGACCATTCTCTTCGTCACGCACGATATCGAAGAGGCCACCTATCTCGCCGATCGAGTGGTGGTGCTCGCCGGCAGCCCCGGCCGCGTCGTGGCCGATCAGATCGTCGACGCGCCGCGTCCGCGCCGGCGCAGCCAGTCTCAGGAGGCCGACCTGGTGGCGGGCATTCGCCACCATATCAGCGGCGAGATTTTGCTGGACGGCACGGGGATCTGAGCGGAGCAGGCGGAGATCAGCCGGCCGGTCCCCTCGCGGGTTGTCATCTGGCAGGCGGTCGGATAGCGCTGCCTCGCCACCTCCCGCGGAGCTCGCCCCGTGAACCGCCTGTTCGTTCTGATCCTGACGCTCGCTCTGGCCGCCTTCGCCGCCGGGGCCGTCGCCCTGCGGGCCGAAACCATCTCGGTGGAGGAGACGCAGAAGATCGCGGAGGCGCGCAAGGTCATCGGCGAGGTGGAACGCGAGCAGGAGGAGCAGGCCGAGAATTTCGGGGGCCTCCTGGCGCTGCGCGAGAAGATCGAGCCGATCCGCGACAGCCTCCGGCAGATTGTCGATGACCTGCAGCAGCGGCTGACGGCGGAAAACGCCCAGCTCAGCGAGCTGGGTCCGGCTCCTGCGGCAGGGGCGCCAGCGGAGGCGGCCGATGTGGCCACATCGCGGCGCCAGAAACAGGAGACGGTGGGGGAGATCGAGCGCCACCTGAGGGCCACCCGTGCCCTGCTGGTCCAGACTGATCAGATCTGGGGCGAGATCAACGAGGCACGGCGCGAGCTCTTCACATCGCGCATCTTCGCCCACCAGAACTCGATCCTCTACCCGCGGTTCTGGCGCCAGCTCGTCGATATCAGCCTGCCCAACCTGCGGGCGCGCCTGTCCTTCAAGGCCGCCGAACTGTCCCGCGGCATGGCCCGCAGCGACAGCTGGCCCGTCATCGGCGGCCTCGCCGGCATTTCGGTCGTGACAGCCTTCCTGCTCACCTGGCTGCGCCGCCGGTTCGAGCGGTTCAGAGCGAGGGCCATCGCCACCGGCGAGGCGGCCCCGTCCAAGGCGCGGATCGTCGCCCTCGCCTATCTGGTGATGACGGTGCGGGCCCTGCCCTATGCCGCCGTGGCGCTGATCATCTGGATCGCCGTCGCCCGGTTCGATGTCGGGCCGGACGACGTCCAGTATTTTCTCCTCGGGCTCGCCGGTGCCATCGCCGTCTACGGGCTGGCGACCGGGGCGACCCATGCCGTCTTCTCACCGCGCGCCGCCGCCTACCGCGTGCTCAGGACCGATGACGGCACGGCCGGCCGCGCGGTGCTCTTCCTCGACCTCGTGCTCTTCACCTACCTCGTCGGACTCGTGATGCTCGGCACGGTGCAACTCGCCGAGACGCATCTGTCAGTCACGGTCGCCGTCACCGCACTGGTGGCGCTCTGGGTGACGGCCACCGGCGCGGCGATCCTCCTGCGCTACAAGCCGCGTTTCGCTGACCCGCCGGTCTCGGGCCTCATCACGCTGCCGCTCCACCTGATGCGGCCGATCTTCTGGGTGCTGGCCCTGGTGATCATCGGCTCGCTGTTGATGGGCTTCATCGCGCTGTCGGGCTTCATCGTTGGCCGGACGCTGGCCACCGCCATCATCCTCTGCCTCGCGGTGCTGATCTATGTCGCCATCGACACGCTGTTCTATGACGCGGTGGCGCCCGGCGCGAAGGCCAACACGCAACTGTCGGCGGCCTTCGGGGTCAAGCCGGCGACGATCGACCTGGCCGGGACGATCATCGGCGGGGTCCTGCGGGTGGTCACGGTCCTGTTCACGGTCCTCGTCCTGTTCAGCCCCTGGGGACTGGAATTCGGCTATATCAACCCGTTCGAGGACGTCTTCTTCGGCGTCCGCTTCGGCGAGGTGCGCGGCTGGCTGGGCGCCGCCGGCATCGCCGTCATCCTCTTCAGCGTCGGCCTCCTGGTCACGCGGCTCTTCGTGTCATGGCTCGACGGCCAGCTCCTGCCGCGCACCGGGCTCAACGACGGTGTCCGCCATTCCGTCACGACGGTCGCCGGCTATGCCGGATTCATGGTCGCCATGACAGCAGCCCTCGCCATTGCCGGCGTGCAGTTGCAGAACGTCGCCCTCGTCGCCGGTGCACTCTCGGTTGGCATCGGCTTCGGCCTGCAGCAGGTGGTCCAGAACTTCGTCGCCGGACTGATCGTCCTCGCCGAGCGGCCGATCCGGGTCGGCGACACGATCGTGGTCAAAGGCGAGGAGGGCAAGGTCACCAAGATCAGCGTCCGCGCGACCGAACTCATGCTCGGCGAGAATTCGACGGTCATCGTGCCGAATTCCGACATCGTCTCGTCCATCGTCAAGAACCGGTCGCTTTCCGATCCGACCCACCGGACGACGGTCAGGCTGTCGGTTCCCCGCGACAGCGATCTCGACGCGGTGTTCGAGATCCTGCGCCGGGCCGGCGCAGCCCATGACAATGTGCTGGCATCGTCGGCCCCGTCAGTATCGATCGTTCGGGTCGGCGAGACGGGCATCGAGCTGGACCTGACGGTGCTGTGCGACCGCGTCTCCAATCTCGACAGGGTGCGCACGGATCTCTACCGCGCCATCCTGACGGCTTTCCGCAATGCCGGGATCGGCCTCACGGAGGCCCGCACGATCGTCATCCCCTCGGCGTCGTCGGCCTGAGACGGTCGGTCGCGCGGCGCCGGCTGGAAGTCGCGCGGCCGCCGCCGGCGCCCTCAGGTGATGCGCCTGACGCTGGCGACGATCTCTTCGGGCTCGAACAGCCGCTTCCAGTCCGGCTTGAGGATCGTGTCCTTGCCGAAGACGATGGCCTTGTTGCAGGCGTCCGAGAACACGCCCTCGATCTCGCGGAAGGTCACGGCGGCGAGGATGTTCATGTGCCCGAGCAGGAAGTCGCGCGCCGCCTCGCGCGGCACGCCGCGGCGAATGGCCTCTTCCATCGCCTCCCGCATGGCATCGAGCAGGGTGGCGCAGACGGTCTCCGACAGGCCGGGCTCGAGGATGGCCATCTGCTCGACGGTGACCCGATGCGACCGCATCACCGGCGCCCAGATCGCGCGCGCGACCTCCTCGCCCAGCGCATAATGCGCCTCCGGACCCTGCATCAGGGCACTGACGATGTGCTGCTTGGCGGCCACACCGCCGAAATGGTCGGCCTTCGCAGCCGGGTCGGTCTCGTCATTGAAGATCGGCGGGTGGCAGGGATGGGTGATGAAATAGGTGATGTCCGAACGCTCGGGCAGATGGCCGGCATGGGGCGAAGCGGCATCGAGAATGATGACGATCGTTCCCGCGGCAAGTTTCGGCACGAGGGTGGCGGCGACGCTGCCGATAGCGGTATCGGGCACGGCGAGGACGACCACGGGCGCGCCGTCGATGGCGGCATCCGCCTCAAGGCAGGCGATACCATAGGCACCCTGGAACCGGTCACGTCCCGCGGCGCTGACCTCGACCGGGCGCGTTTCGAAACGCGAAGCCATCAGGTTGCGGCCGATCCGCATCCCCATTTTTCCACCTGCACCGAACAATGCGATTGCCGTCATCGGCCGAACTCCCAGCCTGCCCACCATGGCCGGACTCGTTCCATGCCGCGGCCATGATTGTCAATCTGGTATGATGACCTTATGAGTTGGGAATCCTTCACTGGCGAACAGGAACGGCGGACGTGCACACGGATCAGCGCATCGAGGCGGATTACTGGCTCGAAACATCGGGCGACCCGCGGCGGACGGCCGATATCATGGCGGGCGAGCAGTCGAGCGGCACCTTTGTCGCCGTGCCGGGCGAGACGCCGGAACTGACCGCAAGGGCCGCCGCCCGTATCGAGGCCCTGGAGCTCCTCGACAGCGCGACCACCCCGTCCCTGCCCTCCGCCCGGCAGGGCGCGGCCGGATCGGGCCGCTATGCCCGGGCGCGGGTGACGCTGTCCTGGCCGCTGGCGACCCTGGGGCCGTCGCTGCCGAACCTCATGGCCACGGTGGCCGGGAATCTCTTCGAGCTGGCGCCGGTCACCGGCCTGCGCCTGCTCGACATCCGGCTGCCTCCGGCCTTCGCCACCGCCTATCGCGGGCCGCAGTTCGGGGTCGCCGGCACGCGCCGGCTCGCGGGCGTCGACCGGGGCCCGCTGATCGGCACGATCGTCAAGCCGAGCGTCGGCTTCGGGCCAGCCGAGACGGCCGACCTGGTGGCCAAGCTCGCCCGCGCCGGCATCGATTTCATCAAGGACGACGAGTTGCAGTCCGACGGGCCGCTGTGCCCCTTCGAGGCCCGCGTCGACGCGGTCATGGCGGTCCTCGAAGCCGAGGCCCAGCGCCGCGGCCGGAAGGTAATGTATGCCTTCAACCTCACCGGCGACCTCGACCAGATGCGCCGCAGGCACGATCATGTGCTGGCACGCGGCGGCACCTGCGTGATGGCCAGCGTCAACGCGGTCGGTCTTGTCGGCATGATCGAACTCGGCCGGCATTCACAATTGCCGATCCATGCCCACCGCAACGGCTGGGGCTACCTGTCGCGGGCGCCCGGCCTCGGCTGGGACTACCGAGCCTGGCACAAGCTCTGGCGCCTGGCGGGGGCCGACCACATGCATGTGAACGGCCTTGCCAACAAGTTCAGCGAGGGCGACGACAGCGTCATCGCCTCGGCCCTCGCCTGCGGAGAGCCGCTCTTCGCCGACCGGCCCGACGCCACCATGCCGGTCTTCTCGTCCGGGCAGACAGTCCGGCAGGCGCCGGGAACCTTCGCCGCGCTCGGGACGACGGATCTCATCTTCGCCGCGGGCGGCGGCATCATCGCCCATCCAGACGGCCCCGCCGCCGGCGTCGGCGCGCTGCGCGAGGCCTGGGAGGCGGCGGTTGCCGGCGAGGACCTCGACGTCGCCGCGCGGTCCCGGCCGGCGCTCGCCGCGGCGCTCCGGTACTTCGCATGAGCCCGTTGCCCACGGGACCACTGGTCGCCTTCTATGGGGACGATTTCACCGGCTCGTCCGCGGTGGTGGAGGTGATGGCCTTTGCCGGCCTCAGTGCCGTCATGTTCCTCAGCCCGCCGACGCCCGCGCGCCTCGCCGCCTTCGCGGACCGGCGCTGCATCGGGATCGCCGGGATCGCCCGCTCCCGCCCGCCGGAGTGGATGGACGACCACCTGCCGCCGCTCTACGCGGCGCTCGGCCGGATCGGCGCGCCACTGGTCCATTACAAGGTGTGCTCGACCTTCGATTCGGCGCCGCAGATCGGTTCCATAGGCCGGGCGATCGATCTCGGCGCCCGGGCCTTCCCGGCACGCTGGATCCCGCTCGTCGTCGGCGCACCGGCGCTGGAGCGCTACCAGGTCTTCGGCCACCTCTTCGCCGGCCTTCACGGCACGGCCCATCGCCTCGATCGTCATCCCGTCATGGCGCGTCATCCCGTGACACCGATGGACGAGGCCGATCTCCTCCGCCATCTCGGCCACCAGACCGGCCGCCGCATGGGCCTGATCGACTTTCCGTCCCTCAAGCGCGGCGACGGCGACCGCAAGCGCCGGGAACTTGCGGGAGACGACGCGCCGGTCATCGCCATCGACGTGCTCGACGAGGAGACACTGGCGGCGGCGGGGGCCCTGCTCTGGCAGGCCCGCGCCCAAGGCCGTTTCGTCGCGGGATCGCAAGGCGTCGAATATGCGCTCGTCGCTCATTGGCGCGAGGCCGGGCTGATCCCGCGTGACGCGCCAGTGCCGACGACGGCGGCGGCGGCGCGAATCGCGGTGGTCTCCGGGTCCTGCTCCCCCGTCACGGCCGGGCAGATCGCCCATGCCGAGGCCCACGGCTTCACCTCGCTCCGGCTCGATGTCACGCAGGCGGTCGATGACGGGCCATGGGATCGCGAGATCGGGCGGGCGGTGGAACAGGCCAGGTCCATTGCCGCGGCCGCGTCGCCGCTCGTCTATACGGCGCGGGGGCCTGACGATCCGGCCGTAGCCGCCCTGGCCGAGGCGTGTCGCAGCGCCGGCGCCGATCCTGCCCGCGTCAATGACCGGATCGGCGCCGGGCTCGGCCAGGTGCTCGGAGCTTTGACCGAGGATTGTGGCCTGACCCGCGCGGCGATCGCCGGCGGGGATACGTCCGGACATGCCGCCCTGGCCCTCGGAATCGATGCCCTGGAGGCCATCGCCCCGCTGGCTGCCGGTTCGCCGCTGTGCCGGGCCCATGCCACCCGGCCGGGGCGCGACGGGCTCGAACTCGCCCTCAAGGGCGGGCAGATCGGCGCGCCGGATTTCTTCAGCGCCGTTCGCGCCGGGAGACGCCTCGATGCCGCCTGACCCGCGCCCGCTGAGCCCGCCCCCGTCCCCGGAACCCATCCAGCGCCGCAAGCTCTTCCACGAGGTGATGGACCGCCTGCTGGCGCGGATCCGCGCCGGCGAATTCGCGCCGGGGTCGCAACTGCCCTCCGAGCGCGAGTTGATGGATGCCTATGGCGTGGGACGCCCCGCCATCCGCGAGGCCTTCCAGCAGCTCGAGAGGTCGGGGATCGTGACGATCAGCCATGGCGAACGCGCCCGGGTCGTGCTGCCGACAGCCGCCGCCATGATGCACACCATGACCGATGCGGCGCGCTATCTGCTCGATGTCGAACCGCAGACGCTCGATCACCTCAAGGAAGCGCGGGCCTTCCTCGAGACCGGCCTCGCCCGGCTCGCGGCGGAACGGGCCGAGCCGGCCGGTCTCGCCCTGCTCCAGGCCCGCCTCGACGAGCAGCGGCAGGCGGGACTGGAGGACTTCCTGCGTTGTGACATCGCCTTCCATCGCCAGATCGCTGCCATGGCCGGCAACCCGATCTTCCCGGCGGTGGTCGAGGGGCTTCTGGCATGGCTCGGCGATCACTATACCGCCCTCGTCCGCGCCCCCGGCGTGGAGAATGTCACGCTGCAGGAGCACCAGTGCATCCTCGAGGCCATCGCCGCGCGGGACCCGGCCCGGGCGGCAACGGCGATGTCCGATCACCTCTACCGCGCCAGCGCGCTCTACCGACACGGCGCGGCGGATCGGCGGGCCTAGAATGGCGGGACGGGCTGACGCCATCCTCCGGATGGTCCCGGCCTGCGGCGCCGGCGAGGACATGGTAGTGACCACAGGAAGCGGATGGATCGCGATGGCGGCATGATGCCATCTGCCGTGCCAAGCCGCTGGCACGATGCCGGGTGGCCGGCGCGGCGCTCGGTCGCCGGCGCCATGGGGGCTGCGGTGAAAAAGACAATCCTGATGGTCGTCGTCACAAACGCCCTGATCATCGTCATCACGGCGGTGTTCAGCCTGTTCTGGAATTCCATCGGCGCGGTCGTCGGCTATCGCAACTCCTGGTTTGTCGCGCCGATCGCCTGCTTCGCCGCTTTCCTGATCGCCGGCAGGGTGGTCGGCGGCGCCGACCCCGATGGCGCGCTGCGCGCGCAACTGGCGGTGATCTGCCTGTTCTGCGCCGGCGTCTTGCTGGCATCCCTGGTGGTCCACAATCTCGGCATTCCGGCATGGCGAGTCATGCTGACATTTGCCCTGGCCAGCCTTGCCACTTGGGCGGGCCATGCCGTGCTGGTCCGCATGCGCTGATGAGATGCGGTGAAGGTTGCGTCCGAATCGGAAGGGAAGGCCACGCGACTGCCATAGAGGCCGCCATGTCGGGTGATTCACGTGGGATGGTGGGGGAAGCAGGACTCGAACCTGCGAAGGCGTAGCCAGCGGATTTACAGTCCGCCCCCTTTGCCGCTCGGGACATTCCCCCGTCCCAGTCCCGTGCAGCCGTGGCCGCAGGGCGTGGCGGGCTTGATAGGGACGCCCCCCTTCCCTGTCAACCGGCAAAGCTTCATCGCGGCGCGAAGCCATTGCGAAGGACCGCGCCGCATGGGATGAGGGCGCATGACGACATCGCCTCCCAGGGGCCCGAAGAAGCCCTTCCGCCCCTTCTCCAAGCCCGGCAAGCCGTTCAAGGGCCGCGGTGGCCGCGTGCTGCGCGAGCCCGCCCCGGAATTCGCCACGTGCACCGTCCTGCTCTACGGCTGGCACACCGTGTCGGAGGCGCTGCGCAACAAGGACCGGCGGATCAGGTTGCTGCTCGCCACCGAGAATGGCGCCAAGCGGCTCGACGAGGAGGGCATCGCCCACGAGGCGACCATCGTGCCGGTGCGCGACATCGACAGGCGCCTCGCCGCCACACCGGATGCAGTGCATCAGGGCCTCTTCGCCGAGGCCGATGCACTCGATCCGCCCCATCTCGAGACGATGCCGGCGGAGGGCGTGCTGCTGCTCCTCGACCAGATCACCGATCCGCACAATGTCGGTGCTATCGTCCGCTCGGCCGCCGCCTTCGGGGTCAAGGCCATCGTCACCACGAACCGCCACTCGCCGGAGGCCACCGGCGTGCTGGCCAAGAGCGCCTCGGGCGGCCTCGAACATGTGCCCTTCGTGACGGTGCAGAACCTCTCCCGCGCCATGACCGATCTCCGGAAGCGCGGCTTCCAGGTCATCGGCCTCGACAGCGAGGGCGAGGCGGATCTCGACGCGGTCACGCTGCGCGAGCCCGTGGCGCTGGTGCTCGGCGCCGAGGGCAAGGGCCTCAGGCAGCTGACGCGCGAGACCTGCGACACGCTCGCCCGCATCGACATGCCGGGCGCGATCAAGAGCCTCAACGTCTCCAATGCGGCGGCGCTGGCGCTCTATGCGGTGACGACGCGCCTCGGCCTCAGGCGCTGATCAGGGGCGCGGCGGGCGCTGGCGCGGCTGCTGCAAAGCCGGACCGTCGAGCGTGATCACCCGGGCCTCGGAGCCGCTGGGATAATAGGGCTGCCGCCGCTCCATGGCGGGGCGCGCGGGAACGCCGGTCACCGCATAGGCCCCCGACCTCTGCCAGCCGGGGCGGACCGGCTGCACATGCGGCGGATGGGTGTAGATCGGCGGCTGATAGATCGGCAGGGACTGCCGGTAGTCGACGACGGGGGCGCGCTCCCGCCAGACGCCGGCGCGGACCCGGCGGACCGGGCAGCCGGCGCAGTCATAGAGATGGCGGGTGACGATGTCGCCGCCCCTGCCCCGTTCGTCGGTGATGGTGATGGTCCGCGTCTGGCCATGGGCCGGCCCCGGAGCCACGACGAGGCCAAGCGGTGCTGCTACCAGCGGCAGCACCAGCGCGACAAACCGCCAAAGGGATGATCGGCACGACACAGGCGTCATCATCGAACACTCCGCCACGACCCACCGTCGCAGAATAGACGGCGGCGGCGGGCGGGGGAACGGCAGGGCCGGTCTCCGCCACGGTCACTTTCGGACATGATGAATGGCGCGGCGCAGCCTGTCGGGTCAGCGACCGGCCAGGCCGGCGATCACCGCCCCGCACAGCATGACGACGGACAGCAAGGCCGCCGTCTGGGCGAAGTGATAGAAGGCCTCGGCCCGTGCATGGGCGATGGCGGTCTGGGCGAAGGCGCGGTTGGGGCGATGCTGCTCGTCGAGAAGCAGCCAGACCTCGGTATCGCGGAACGGTCGCCGGGGTGCGCGCCGCGCCTTGAGCACGAGGATCAGGGCCGCGATGAGAAAGCAGGTCCCGCCCATCCTGAGGGACAGTGACGGCTGGTACACGAAGCCGATCATCAGCGTCACGATGCCGAGGGCGACAAAGCCGCACCCGCGGGCGGTCGAGACATAGGCGGCCTGACGAACTTCCGGCGACATGGGCAGAACCCCGGCGGCGTGGCGACATGTCGCAGGACGTTAGCAGATGCCGCTGCGGACAGGAGTCCGTGCCGCCATCCTTCACGCGCTGTTGAACGCTCCACCGCCGGAGGTGGTGGCACCGACCGTCATCCTGCCGCGGGTCGATGGCTCAGAGCGCGTTGAGGGCGCGCAGCACGGCCGGCACGGAAATGACCGAAAGGACGGATACCCAGATCCAGAGCGACACCGTGTTGGTGGGGCCGCGGTGGACGAACCGCTCATAGAGCGCAGCCGGCACACCGGCGATCATGATCGCCATGGTGGAGGTGATCAGGCTGGCGAACAGCATGATGAAGGGTGCCGATACCGGCAGGAATGTCGACGGGTACCAGAACTGGTGCACCAGGAAGACGAAACCGGTGACGGGCGAGAAGATGCCGTTGAGCATCCCCAGCCCGAGGATTCCAAACAGGTAGGGTTCTGCGAGGACCACTTCTGGTCCGGATTCACGCGGCGGCGGATTGTTCGTCTGGCTGCTCATCGCGCTCACCCGCCCAACCTGGGGGCGAGGCCCCATCGCGCCATCTCGAAGAACAGCAGCACACGGATCGCCAGCAGCCAGAGGACTGCGAAGAGGATGACAACCGGTGGGGGAACCGCCGCCGGCGTGATGGCGCTGACCGGCCGGACGGCGAGATCCGAGGTCCAGACGAAGCCGCGCCAGATGTAGTTTTCCCAGGTCGCCGGCACGAACAGTCCAAGGAGGAACCGCCCGAGGCAGGCGTACATGATCACCGCCAGCACGTAGTTCGGGACGTGATAGTACCAATGCTGAAAGAACGACGAGGCGGCGTCCAAGCGGAGTCTCCGAGGTTTCGACCGAGGGCGCGAGCGCCTCTCAACCAGAATGCCGTGCGGCGGGCAAGTCATACCACGCCGCGAATGGAAACGGGGGCCCGCGGGCCCCCGTCCCTCTTGTCGATGACGCGTCGATCAGTGGCTGATGGCGCCGGAGCCCTTCTCCTGCATGACGACACCGCCCCTCGGACGACGAATCTCGTCGATGAAGTTCTGCATCTCCTGCGAGGGCTCCTTGGTGAACTTGGACACCACGATGATCACCAGGAAGCCGAGCGGCAACCCGAAGACACCCGAGGAGATGCCACGGACACCCCACCAGTTGGCGACAACCTGCGCCGTCCGGTCGAGGACAGCCCAGTTGGCTGGCGTCGCCGCCGCCGCATAGGCCGCCTTGGCCGCCTCATAGGCCTGCACCTGCGCCGCGCTCGCGATCGAGATACCCTTCCAGGTCTCGTAGAAGGCGGGAGCGTAGTAGCGGGTCGAGACGAGGTAGTAGAGCGTGATGCCGAAGCCGGCGATCAGACCCCAGATCGCGCCCTGCGTCGTCGCCTTCTTCCACCAGATGCCGAGGACCAGCGCGGGGAAGAAGCCTGCGGCCGCCAGCGAGAAGGCCCAGGCGACCATCGCGACGATGTCGGCTGGCCTGAACGAGGCGACATAGGCTGCGGCGATCGCCACCACGATGAGCAGCACACGGGCGACCACCAGGCGCTTCTCGGTCGAGGCGTTCTGGTCGATCATCTTGTAGTAGACGTCGTGCGACAGGGCGTTCGCCATGGCGAGCAGCAGACCGTCGGCGGTGGAGAGCGCCGCCGCCAGACCACCGGCTGCCACCAGGCCGGCGATGACATAGGGCAGGCCGGCGATCTCGGGCGTCGAGATCACGATGGCGTCCGCCTGGATGCCGAAGTGCCGGAGCTGGATCACCGGGTTGAACGAGGCGACATCCCCGGTGTGCTGCATGACGCGGGCACAGGCCGTGCGGACCGCCTCCAGCGTGGTGGCATCGACACCGCAGATCTGGATGAGGCCAACGCGACCGTAGGAGCGGATCCAGCTCAGGTTGTCGGCCGTGAACAGCGCCGTCAGGTTCTGGCCGACGACGTTGTTGTACACCTCCATCTTGGCGAAGGCGGCATAGGCCGGCGCCGTGAAGTACAGGATGAAGATGAACAGCAGCGACCAGCCGACCGACTTGCGGGCTTCACGCACCGAGGGGGTGGTGAAGAAGCGCATGAGCACGTGCGGCAGCGAAGCGGTGCCGACCATGAGGCAGAGGATCAGGCCGAAATAGTTGACATACTCGACCCAGAGAGCGGCGCCGGAGAGCGCCGGGTTGCCGAAGGTCGGGTTGATGTAGCCCACCGCCGGCACGATCACGTCACCGGCTGCCCGCAGGGCCGCTTCCTTGGCGGCGATCTGCGAGAGCACGTCGCCATAGGTCAGCTGCGGAAGCGGAATACCGTATTTCTGCGCCGACAGGATCACCACCGGGAAGAGATAGGCGAGGATCAGCACGATGTACTGGGCAACCTGGGTCCAGGTCACCGCGCGCATGCCGCCGAGCATCGAGCAGACAAGGATGCCGACGAGGCCGACATAGACGGCGACAACGTAATCCATGTTCAGGAGGCGGGCGCCAATCAGGCCGGTGCCGACGATCTGCGCCACCACGTAGGTGAAGGAGCAGCTCATGAGCACCATGATCGCCAGGCCGCGCGCGAACTTGCCGCCATAGCGGAACGAGAAAAAGTCCGGGATCGTGTAGGCACCGAACTTGCGTAGGAACGGCGCAATCAGCGTCGCCACCAGCACGAAGCCGCCGGTCCAGCCGAGGATGAAGGCAAGGCCGTTATAGCCGAGCAGGTAGAGCGATCCCGCCATGCCGATGAAGGAGGCGGCCGACATCCAGTCGGCGGCCGTGGCCATGCCGTTGTACATGGCCGGGACCTTGCGGCCGGCGACGTAATATTCGGAGACCTCGGCCGTGCGCGAGATGATGCCGATCGCCGCATAGACACCGATCGTGATCGCCACGAAGGCGTAACCGATCCACGCCGGCGGCATGCCCATCTGCTCGAGCAGCGCAAGAACGATCACGCTGCCAAGGAAAGACAACGTATAGAGTTTGTAGATTCGGCCCAGATTCGAAATGAAATCCCGGCCACCCGTCGCTTGAGTCGTCATCTGTGATCCCCCCGGTTCAGTCTTCGTCGACGCCGAAATCGCGATCGATCTGTTCCTGCTTGCTGCAGAACCAGAAGATCAGGGCGACAAAGACGATAAGCGAGCCCTGCGCGGCCATGTAATAGCCGAGCGGGAATTTCAGGATCGGGATGGAAATGGTATTCAACGCCGGCGCGAAGAAGTGAACGAAGAACGAGAAAAACGCCCAGATGCCGACGGCAACAAATGTCAGCTTGCGTGTTGCATGCCAGTAGCCCGCGTCATCTGGCTTTTGCGCCCTGTCTTCCGGCTTGTTTTGAGACATTGCGTAACCTCCCTTTGCCCCTTGGCGAGATCGTCCGGAGCATCGCGCCCGAACTTCCGCCGACCCTTGCTTTAGCGTTGCGCTTCGTTGCTGAGCACCACGCGATCTTACGCCAATTCTCTGGTTTTCCGGCTTGTCCGCAACGCAATGAAGCGACGGCAGGGTCAGCCGACAACGCAGAATTCTTTTATGCTGCAACGCAATTGCTGCGATGCAACACAATACTTGGCTTTTACCGTTCCAACGCTAAAGAGACATATCAAGGCTACAATTGTACCATAGTCTAATGGCCATGCGACCAAAGGCAGCAACCCCCGCCGCTCCGCTGCGAAACCACTTGAAAAGGCGCAACCCGGACGCGACGTCGGGCAAAGGGCCGTCCCGCGCCCTGGCTGGCTCCTCACGCCAGCGGATGTCGAAGGCGCGATCGACCCTCCACCGATTTGCCGCTTGCTCCGGGCTGGTGTTATGACCCCCTCGACGCTGGAGTGACGCATGGGCCTGTTCGACGCCATTTTGGGCCGCAAGAAGGTCATCGCCACCTGGAATCAGGTCGACGACTTCGTGGCCGACCACGCCGCCTTCCTCGTTAACCGCTCAATGTATGAATACAGCCGGGCGCGTTCGGGCATCCTCGCCGAGAAACTGTTTCGCGAGAAGTCGTTCAGGGAGGCCATGGACCATGGCCGCTGGAAGGCCTTTCCCCTCGGCGTCGTGAACATCGTCGAACTGGTCGATGGTCGTCTGCGGTCCGCCGCCCAGGGACGCGAGCCGGCGCTGCTCGAGGCCCTCATCGACAGCGGGCAGCGCGTCCTGCGACGCTATCCCTGCCCCGCCGGGATCACGGCGGAGTGGTGGGCGGAGGCTGCACAGGACATGGAGAAGCGGGTGAGGCTGGCGGCCTTGGCCGCGCCCAAGCCGGCGCAGGACATTCCGAAATCGACCTTCGACGAGATGTTCGCGCTGGTCCCGATCCACCCGGACCTGATGAAGCTCGACCATGAAGTGGTGCTGAACCATGTGCGGGGCATGATGGTCAACATCGCCTCGACACTGGCCGAAGCCATCGATCCGCGGGCGCTCGTCGAGGCCCTGCCGCCGTCGCAGGCCTGATGTCGGACGGGGCCCGCGCCCCACCCTCCCCTCCCGCCTTGCAAAGTGGCCTTCGGCGGCGGGGTTCCCGGTCGCGAACCGAAGCCAAGGTCTGCGATACCGCGACCGGCCGGATGCGACCTTCGGCTGCCGCACAAAAGGCGACGGCGCCAGAGTGACCTCTGGCGCCGCCGATTTTCGGCAGGGACGTGCGCGGCCTACTTGTTGTCGTAGGTGAAGATGTCGCGGTCCTTGGTTTCCGGCAGGAACACCAGTCCGATGACGAAGGTCATCAGCGCGATCACGATCGGATACCAGAGGCCGTAGTAGATGTCGCCGGTGGCGGCCACCATGGCGAAGGAGGTGGCTGGCAGCAGGCCGCCGAACCAGCCGTTGCCGATATGGTAGGGCAGCGACATGGCGGTGTAGCGGATGCGTGTCGGGAAGAGCTCGACCAGCGCGGCGGCGATCGGGCCGTAGACCATGGTCACGTAGATGACCAGGATCGTCAGGATGCCGATGATCCACAGCGCCGTGCCGCTGAACAGCGCGGAGAAGAACCCGCTGACCTTGATGATTTCGGCATTGCCGGCGGCCGGATAGCCCGCCGTCTGGGTGGCAGTGGCGAGGTTGCGGGCGAAGGCCGCGTCGATCGGGATCGCCGTGCCGTTGACCGTCAGCGTCGCCCCCGAGCCAGCGGGTCCGCTCACCGTGTCATACTTGATCGCCTGGTTGGCGAGGGCAACACGGGACACGTCGCAGGGTGCCGTGAAGACTCGCGTCCCCACCGGGTTGAACACGTTGCCACAACCGGCCGGATCAGCGGTCAGCACCACCTTGACCTGCTCGTGGGCGCGGTGAAGGGCCGGGTTGGCGGCCTTCGTCAGTGCCCCGAACAGCGGGAAGAAGGTCGCCGCGGCGATGAGGCAGCCGGCCAGAATGATCGGCTTGCGGCCGATACGGTCCGACAGGGCGCCGAAGACGATGAAGAAGCCGGTGCCGAGAACGAGCGACCAGGCGATCAGCACGTTGGCGGTGAAGAGGTCGACCTTCAGGATGTTCTGCAGGAAGAACAGGGCGTAGAACTGGCCGGTGTACCAGACCACGGCCTGGCCGGCGGTGAGGCCGAACAGGGCGAGCAGGCCGATCTTGGCGTTCTTCCACTCGCCGAAGGCTTCGGAGAGCGGCGCCTTCGAGCCGGTGCCCTCTTCCTTCATCTTCTGGAAGGCCGGGCTCTCGTTCATCTGCAGGCGGATCCAGACGGAGATGCCGAGCAGGAAGACCGAGAGCAGGAACGGGATGCGCCAGCCCCAGGCCGCGAAAGCCGCCTCGCCGAGATACATGCGGATGGTCAGGATGACCACCAGGGAGAGGAGCAGGCCGACGGTTGCCGTCGTCTGGATCCACGATGTGTAGAAGCCACGCCGGCCGACCGGCGCATGTTCGGCGACATAGACGGCGGCACCGCCATATTCACCGCCGAGGGCGAGGCCCTGGAGCATGCGCAGCATGATCAGGATCACCGGCGCGGCCCAGCCGATCGTCTCGTAGGAGGGCAGCAGGCCGACCAGGAAGGTCGAGACGCCCATGATCACAATCGTGACCAGGAATGTGTATTTACGCCCGACCATGTCGCCCAGGCGACCGAAGACCAGCGCGCCGAAGGGGCGAACGAGAAAGCCCGCGGCGAAGGCCAGAAGCGCGAAAATGGCGCGGGTGTTGGCGTCGAATGGCGCGAAGAATTGCGCGCCGATCATCACGGCCAGAGAGCCATAGAGATAGAAATCGTACCACTCGAAAATTGTTCCAAGCGATGAGGCCAGGATGACCTTGCGCTCTTCCTTCGTCATGGGGCGCGGCGTAACCGGCGGCGCGACGGCGGTGGCCATCGTCATGGGCTGTTCCTTCCTGATGTGGCGAGCATGTTGGTGGAGTAACCACGCCTATGCATTGTCTTCGCTTGGTGAGGTGCGACGACACGTCACCCTTCATCTGGCGACATGCGGCAACACGCCACAGGCACAGGGCTAGACCGATCTCCCCTGATTGTCGCTTGGACATTGGTCGATGCGACCTTGGTCGATAAGCAATTGGGCTTATGGCACCTCGGCACGGCACGAGCGGGACAGGCCAAATGTGTGTTTATGTGGCCTTTTCGGCGCGGTTTTCTGATCGGGCGTAACAGCGATCGCCCAATGACTTACATATTACTACGTATGTTTGGGCGGGCTGATGGGGCCGTCCGGAACCACCCGAGCGATCAGGTTGTCACCGTGCGGCCGGTGAGCCGATAGTGCGTCCGGGAGCCGCAAAGGGTCGGTTCGAGGAAGGACGCCGCGATGCAGATCCACAGGCTGGAGGACCTCGCCCGGATGGTGCCGGACGGCGCCAAGCTCGCCCTGCCGGTCGACTATGCCGGCGTCTCCATGGCGATGACCCGCCCGCTGATCGCGCGCGGCCTGCGTGACCTCCACGTGGTCTGCCTGCCGACGGGGGGCATGCAGCCGGACATGCTGATCGGCGCCGGCTGCGTCGCCACCATCGAGACCAGCGCCATGACGCTCGGCGAGGCGGGCGGGGCCCCCTGTTTCTCCCGCGCCGTACGCGAGGGGTCGATCCGGGTGATGGATGCCACCTGCCCGGCCGTCCATGCCGGCTTCCTCGCCGCGCAGAAGGGCGTGCCCTTCGCCACCCTGCGCGGCATGATCGGCACCGATGTCCTTGCCAACCGTCCGGACTGGAAGGTGATCCAGAACCCCTTTTCCGACGATCCCGACCCGATCGTCGCCATTCCCGCAATCCGCCCGGACGTGACGATCTTCCACTGCCCGATGGCCGATCGCGACGGCAATGTCTGGATCGGCCGCCGGCGGGAACTGGCCAGCCTCGCCTATGCCTCCGAGCGCACGCTCGTCACCGTCGAGCGCATCGTCGAGACGAGCCTTCTGGCCGACGAGGTCATGGCCGCCGGCGTGTTGCCGGCGCTCTATGTCGAGGCGGTGGCGGTGGCGCCGCGGGGTGCGGCGCCCATCGGCCTGTGGGGCGAATATCCCGCCGATATGGCGGAGATCGGCCGCTACGCCCGGGAGGCGCGCACGCCGGAGGGCTTTCGCGCCTGGCTCGACGGCGCCGACCGGGCGCTGGAGGCGGTGTCGTGAGCGCCGTTCTGCCGCGCGAGCGGCTGATCATCAGCATCGCGCGGCTTCTGGAGGGTGTGCGCCACGTCGCTGTCGGCGCCTCCTCGCCGATTCCGGCGGCAGGCGCGATGCTGCTCCGGGCGCTGGCGGAGCGCGACGGCAAGCCCCGGGTGCGGATCTCCATCCTCGGGTCGCGCGAGCACAACTTCTTCACCAACGGCTCGGCGGAACTCTTCGATTGTGCTGGCCAGGGCCGCATCGACGCCTTCTTCCTCGGTGGTGGCCAGATCGACGGCGAGGCCAACATCAACCTCGTCGGCACGGGCGACTATCCACAGACACCGGTGCGCTGGCCGAGGTCCTTCGGGTCGAGCTATCTCTATTTCGTCGTGCCGCGGGTCATCCTCTTCCGCGAGGAGCACACGCCGCGCGTCTTCGTCGAGAAGGTCGATTTCGTCTCGGCGCCCGGGACCAGCCCCGAGGGGGTGTACCGGCCCGGCGGCCCCCATGCCCTGCTGACGAGCCTCGGGGTCTTCTCCTTCGACCGGGCGGCCAGGCGCTTCCGGCTGGAGAGCGTCCATCCCGGCCATACGCTGTCCGAGATCAAGGCGGCCACGGGCTTTGCCTTCGACCACGCACCGGACGTGCCGGAAACCGCCGATCCCGATGCGGCGACGCTCGCCCTGCTGCGCGGCCGGGTGCTGACCGAACTCGGCGAGACCTATCCGGAATTCGCCCGGCAGATCAGCGCCGATATCGGAGCGCTGTCGCTCCGGCCCACCGGCTGAGGATCAGCTTTCGGCCTGCACGTCGCCAGCGGCGATCAGGGCGTCGATCTCGGCCGCCGCCAGACCCGCCTCGCCGAGCAGGTCACGGGTATGCTGGCCGAGCCGCGGCGCCGGGCGATGGGGCACCGGCTGGGTCACCGACCAGGTGCTCGCCGGCTGGATCTTGCGGATCGCGCCCTCGCTCGGATGGTCGACCACCGGCATGAAGCCGACCGCCCGGAGATGTGGGTCCTGCATGATCGATTCGAAGTCGTGCAGCGGCACGAAAGGAATGTCGGCCTTCTCGAGGAGCGCCATCCACTCGGCGGTGGTGCGCCCGGCAAAGGCGGCGGCGACTTCGGCATAGAGCGCGTCGATATGCTCGGTGCGCGTCTTGATGGAGGCAAGGCGCGGGTCGGCGTCATAGGCGTCGGTCCGGCCCGTCGCCGTGTAGAAGCTCTTCCACTGCTTGTCGTTGTAAACCAGGGCGCAGATATAGCCGTCCCTGGTCCGGTAGGGGCGGCGCTCGGGCGACAGCAGGCGCTGGTAACCGCCCTCCCCCAGCGGCGGCTCGAAGGTGAGGCCGCCGAGATGGTCGGCGAGCGTCAGGCCCACCATGGTCTCGAACATGGGCACGTCGACGCGCTGGCCCTCGCCGGTCTTCTGCCGGTGGTAGAGGGCGGCATTGACGGCACCGACCGCAGCGAGGCCGACGATGCGGTCGGCAATGGCTGAGGGCACGTAGCGGGGCGTGCCGTCGCCGGCGCGGGCGATGAGATAGGGCAGCAGCGCCGCCCCCTGGATCAGGTCGTCATAGGCCGGGCGGGCGGCATAGGGGCCGTCCTGGCCATAGCCGAACATGCCGGCATAGATGATGTCCGGCCTGACCCTGCGGACATCGTCATAGCCGAGCCCGAGGCGGGCCATGGCCTGAGGGCGGATGTTGTAGGCGAGGACGTCGGCGCCCTCACAGAGCTTCAGCAGGGCCTGCCGGCCGCCGGCGGTCTTCAGATCGATGACGATGGACCGCTTGGAGCCGTTGGCGTTGAGGAAGAGCGCGCCCATGCCGTGATGGCGAGCCGGGCCTATATAGCGGACCGGGTCGCCGCCGGGCGCCTCGACCTTGATGACGTCGGCGCCCATCTCCGCGAGGACCTGCGTCGCCGACGGGCCCATCATGACGGTCGTCAGGTCGAGGATGCGGATGCCCGCCAGCGGTCCCACGGCGCGGTCCCCGCTCAGGTCTTCGGCGAGTAGTCGCGACCCTTGACCAGGCGCGTCGGGCTGTAGGTCATCACCGTCTCGCCGCGCTGGTTGACCACACGGTTGACCGTCTTGACGATGCCGCGACCCGGCTTGCGGGTGGCGCGGGACTCGACCACCTCGCATTCGACATGGATCGTGTCGCCGGCAAAGGTCGGAGCCTCGACATTGAGTTCCATGCCGAGGAAGGACAGGCCGACGCCCTGGACCACGGTCTGCATCAGCAGGCCCTCGGCGAAGGAATAGACCAGCGCGCCGGGGCACAGACGCTTGCCGGCAAAGAGCGATTCCTCCTCCAGATATTCGAGGTTGGTGAAGAGCACCTCGACCATGCCGGTGACGCCGACGAAGAGCGTGATGTCGGCTTCGGTGACCGTCCGCCCGATGGTGCGGAACTTCATACCGACCGGCGTGTCTTCCCAGCGCAGGCCCAGGCCCACCGTCATCATCTCGTCCGCCATGGTCTTCTCCCGATCTTTCCCGGCTGTTGCGGAGGTGCTAGTTCACAGTCCACATTTCGTCAATACGATTAACTTCATCGTATTTGTGATAATAAAGGCTCGTCATGCCCGCCTTCATCGACATCACCCGGCAGGGGCCGACGGCGATCCTCACGTTTGACCGACCAGGCGCCCTCAACGCCTGGCATGCCACGATGCGGGCGGAGATCGTCGACGTTCTTGCTGGTCTCGACGCCGATCCGGATGTCAGGGTGGTCATCGTCACGGGTGCGGGCCCCCGCGCCTTCGGTGCCGGCCAGGATCGCGACGAGCCCGCCCCCGCCGATGACGAGATCGAGGCCTGGGTCGCCGGCTGGGGCCGGTTTTTCGGGGCCTTCCGGGCCCTCTCCAAGCCGACCATCGCGGCGCTGAACGGCGTCGCCGCAGGCTCCGCCTTCCAGGTGGCGCTGCTCTGCGACTTCCGCGTCGGCCATGACGGCGTTCGCATGGGACAACCGGAGATCCGCGCGGGGATCGCGTCGAGTTCGGGCCCCTGGATCATCGGCTCCGCCCTCGGCCTGGCCGTTGCGACCGATCTCTGCCTCACCGGCCGCATGATGGCGGCGGCGGAATGCCGGCGCCTCGGCCTGTTCAACCGCGAGGCCGAACCCGGCCTGGTGGTGGCAGAGGCGTTGCGCCTCGCCGAAGACCTCGCCGCGCTGTCGCCGCTGGCGCTGGCTCTGACGCGCCAGCGCCTGAAACGCTTCGACGAAGCGGATTTCGCCGAGACGCTGGCGCTGTGGCCGGCCATGCTGCGCGGCATGCGGCAGGCGGGCGGCTGAGCCCGTCGCGGGAGTGTCCCGGACGGGCCGCGCCATTTCCGACAGTCTCGCGGGACCATCAGCCGATGGTGATGCCGTTGTCCTTCACCACTTTGTCCCAGCGGGCGATCTCGGCGAGGATGTACTGGCCATAGGCCTCGGGGGTGCTGCCGAGTGGCGTTGTCTGCTGATCGGCGAGGCGCGCGAGGAATTCCGGGTTCTGCAATGCCTTCATCATGGCGCCGTTGACCTTCATCACCACGTCGCGCGGCGTGCCGGCCGGGCCGACGATGCCCTGCCAGGCGCCGATCTCGAGATCCTGCAGGCCGAGCTCGGTGAGGGTCGGGATGTTGGGCAGGGCGGCGAGGCGCGTGGTGCTGGTGACGGCGAGCGGCTTCAGGCGGCCGTCCTGGAGGAAGGGCAGCGAGGAATTGATCGTGTCCGTCATGAAGTGGACGCGGCCGCCGGCGAGGTCGACAAGGGCCGGGGCACTGCCGCGATAGGGCACATGGGTGACCTTGGCGCCGATACGGCCGAGGAGGAGCGCCGAGCCGAGATGGGTGATCGAGCCATTGCCTGTCGAGGCATAGGACAGCTTGTCGGCATTGGCCTTCACATAGTCGATGAACTCCTTGACGTTGTTCACCGGCATCTGCGGATGGACCTCGAGGACCATCGGCACCGTGGCGGTCAGCCCGATCGGCACGAAGGACTTCACGTCGTAGTTGAGGCGCGGATAGAGCGCCGGGCTGATGGCGATGGCCGAGGTGTTATAGAAGAGATTGTAGCCGTCCGGCGCCGAGGTGGCGATTTCCTGCGCCGCGATGTTGCTGTTGGCGCCGCCGCGATTCTCGATGACGATGGACTGGCCGAGATGCTCGGCCATGTACTGGGCGAGCTGGCGCGCGACGATGTCGGTCGGGCCGCCGGCGGCGAAGCCGACCACCATGCGCACCGGCCGGGTCGGATAGGCGCCCTGGGCTATCGCGGGTGCGGCGAGCGACAGGCCGAGGCCAGCCGTTCCGAAGGCGAATGTGCGGCGATCGATCATGAATTTCCTCCCGTTGGATTGATGGATGGGATGCCGTTGGCGCTGTTCATCCGGTGGTTCTGGGGGTGGACGCCATGTCGTGCACGCGGGCATCGACATAGGCGATCTTGTGGCGCTGGACCTTCTCGGTCTCGGTCTTGGGGACCGTCGCGGCGAATTCGATATAGCGCGGGATCATGAAGGCCGGCAGGCGGCCGTCGAGAAAGGCGAGGATTGCGGCGGGCGCGAGCGGCGCGGCCTCGGGCACGACGAGGACCTTGATCTCCTGGCCGAGGACCGCATCCTCGATGCCGACAACGGCGCAGTCGGCGACGCCCGGCATCTTGCGCAACACCGTCTCGATCTCGACGGGCGACACCATCTCCCCGCCGCGGCGGATCAGTTCCTTGATGCGGCCGTGGAAATGCAGATAGCCGTCGGTGTCGATATGCCCGCGGTCGCCGGTATGGAACCACAGGTTGCGGCAGGCCTCGGCCATCTTGTCCGGCTGGCGCCAGTAGCCGCTGAGGATGATTCCTGGCGCCAGCGGGCGCACCACGATCTCGCCCTGGGCGCCGGCTGGCACTTCCTCATCCTCGGCGTCGACGATGCGCACGTCCATGTCGGGGCGCAGCCGGCCACAGGAGCCGATGCGGGTCGCGCCTTCCGTGTTGATCGAGACGAAGCCGCCGATCTCGGTCATGCCGTAGAGCTCGCGCACCGCGATGCCGAAGCGCTGTTCGACCTCGCGCCAGACCTTCTCCGGGGCGCCGCCGCCAGTGCAGAAGCGCAGGGCATGGTCGCGGTCCTCGCCATGGCGCGTCGCCAGGATCGACAGGATCGTGCCGACATAGGTGAAGCAGGTGGCGCGGAAGCGCCGGGCGTCGGCGAAGAAGGACGAGGCGGAGAATTTCTCGCGCAGGATCAGGGCATAGCCGACCTCCAGGGCCGACATCACCGCATACATCTGCGGATTGGCGTGGAACAGCGGCAGGACCACCATGCAGCGGTCCCCGGGGCGAAAGCCGAGGGCCGACACGATCCCGGCGCCGGCGGCCAGATAGGCGGCATGGCTGTTGACGACGCCCTTGGGCAGGCCCGTCGTCCCCGACGTGTACATCATGGTGGCGGGCGACAGCGGCGGCAGGCGGACGGGCTGGAGTTCGGCGCCGCCGTCGCCGCCGGCCATGAGCGCGGCATCGTCGGCGAGTTCCAGCAGCGGGATGCCGAGAAAGGCGCCCTGCCCCGCCGCCCCCCTGGCGGCGAGAAAGGCACGGTCGGCGACGACGAGCTTCGCCTCCGACTGGCCGACGACATAGGCGAGGCCCTCGCCGACCAGCTGGGTATTGATCGTGACCGCCACCGCCCCGGCGAGGTTGATGCCGAACCAGGCGACGAGGAAGCCGGCGCTGTTGCCGGCGATCAGCGCCACGTGGTCGCCGGGCGCGATGCCGCGCGCCTGCAGCGCCGCGCCGAAGCGGCGGGTGGCCGCATCCAACTCGCCGAAGGACCAGTCGCCCGCATCGGTGACCACGAAGACGCGGTCGGGATGGGCTGCGGCGTTGCGGGCGAGGAGGTCGGTGATCATGGGGCGGCGAGGAAACGGGTCAGGTATTTGCCGATGGTGTTCTTGAGGATTTCCGCCGAGCCGCCGGCGATCTCGTAGGCCTTGGCATCGCGCAGGAAGCGGCCGAAGGGGGCGTTCTCCATGACGCCATAGGCGCCGCAGACCTGCACGGCGAGGGAGGCGACGTCAGTGGCGACCTTGGCCGCCTTGAGCTTGGCGGCGCTGGCATAGCGGTCCTGGTCGATTCCGGCATCGAGCGCCTCAGCGGCGCGGTAGACGAGCAGGCGCGCCGCCTCGATCTCGGCCAGCATGTCGGCGAAATACCACTGGATCCCCTGGAACTCGATGACGCGCTGGTCGAAGGCCTTGCGCTTGCCGACGAAGGCGAGCGCCGCGTCGAAGGCCGCCCGGGCGATGCCGATGCTGATGGCGCCGGCCAGGGTGCGCGAATAGTTGAGCGTGCCGACGGCCTGGCGGACGCCCTTGCCCTCGACGCCGATCAGGGCGTGATCGGGCAGCCGCACCCGGTCGAGCACCAGATTGACATGCGGGCCGTTGCGCAGGCCGAAGGTCGCCGAATTGGTGCCGATATAGGACGACAGGCCGTCGAGCCCCGCCGGCACGGCGAAGGTCGACACCCCGACCGGCGTCTCGGCGAGGATGATGAAGAATTCGGCGGCCGAGCCCGAGGTGATGAAGGACTTCTCGCCGGTCAGCAGCCAGCCCTCGCCGTCGCGGACCGCCTTGGTGTCGAGGCTGCGGATGTCGCTGCCGTGGTTGGCCTCGGTCAGCGCATAGGAGGAAAGGAGCCCCTGGCCGAACTGCGGGAGCCACTCCTGTTTCAGCGTCTCGTTGCCGAAGGTGCGGATGATGGTCTGGGCCTGGAAGATGGTGATCAGCGAGATGCCGACGGCGGCGCTGGCATAGGACACCTCCTCGAAGACCGCGGCTGCATGTCCATAGGTGAGGCCGGCGCCGCCATGCTCCACCGGCAGGGCGACGGCATTGTAGCCGCCCTTCGCCATGGCCTTCAGGATGTCGCGCGGATAGACGTCGCGGCGGTCGATGTCATCGGCCTGGGGGACGATCTCCCGGCGCGCGAAATCGCGGATTCCCGCCACGTAATCCGCGTCGATACAGGCCGGCCAGAGGTCCATCCGCTCCCGTTTCCCCGATTTTTCTTGTTGCGGGCAAACTGGCAGGCCGGGAAATATTCGTCAATTTGATTTTGTTCATCACATATGCGATTTACTGCGGCGAGAGGTGCCCATGCCGAGGCCGCGCAGAGCATTCGACACCGGAGGCGTGAAATCCGCGACGCGGGTGCTGGCGCTGTTCGAACTCTTCGACCGGCTGGAGCGGCCGGCCAGCGTCACCGAGATCGCCCGCGCGCTCGCCATTCCGCAGTCGAGCACCTCGATGCTGGTCAACGGCCTCATCGACCTCGGCTATCTGACCGCCCTGCCCGACCGGCGCGTGCAGCCGACACCGCGGGTCTCCATGCTCGGCCGCTGGGTCGACGGGCGCATCACCGACGGCCGCGTGACGCGGCTGATGCGGGAACTGGGCGAGGAAACCGGCGAGACCATCCTGCTCGGCATCGCCAGCGACATCCATGTCGTCTACATAGCGGTCATCCCGGCGACACGGGCCATGCGCCTGCACATTCCCGCTGGCACGCGCCGCCCGATCGCCGCGTCCGGCATGGGCCTGATGCTGCTCTCGGCCATGGACGAGGACGAGATCGCCCGCCGCATCGCCCGGGTGAACCGCGCCGCGGAGCCGGAAGCGCCGCAAGTCGACCTGGCGGCGGCCCTGGCCGAGATCGGCGCCATCAGGGCCAAGGGCCATGCCCTGTCGGCGAGCCGCATCGTGCCCGGCGCCGGCATCGTCTGCATGCTGCTGCCGACGGCCGACCGGTCGCAGCCCATGGCCATCGGCATCGGCGGCCAGGCCTTCGAGGTGGTGGAGAAGGAAGCGGCCTTCGCGGCGCTGCTGCGGGGCAAGATCGCCCGCCATTTCGGCGCGGCGGAAAGCGCGTGAGGCCCCGGTCGACGGGGAACTGGTGCCGGCGGAGAGGATCGAACTCCCGACCTTCGGTTTACAAAACCGCTGCACTACCGCTGTGCTACGCCGGCAAGGGAGGCGTCGCCACGACGCCTCCCTGCGCGCCTTCTAGCGCCAAGGCGCGGCGATTTCAAATCGCCCGTCGGGCGGGCCGACGGGTGTCCGCCGGTGCCGAAACCGCCGGCTTCACGCGCAATTAACCAATCCCGCGCCTTATGGTCGCCCAAGTTCTTTGGCTCATGCTTCCCGATCGTTCGGTCGGTTGGCCTGCGCCGCGCCCCCCCGGGGGTTGCGCGAGACAGGCCTGCCAGCGCATTTTCGGGGGACCATGTGCCCAGGCATTTCGAGGCCCCTGCGTATGCGTAACCCGACCCGCGACCCTTCCGGCCCGCCAGCCGACCGCGTCAAGCCGGGCGGGCCGCGTTTCCCGTGGCTGACAGTGCTCGCCCTGTCCGCCGGCGTCGCAGGCCTGGCCACCCTCTCGCTGCGCGGCGACAAGGGTGATGTCGCCAAGGCGGCGATCGCAACGATCGAAACCACCGCCCTCGCCGATCCCCGCCCCACCTTCGCCGCCCTCGGCTCCTTCGCACCGCTCCTCGACCCGTCGCTGTCGCTCGGCGGCAAGCCGGCGACCCTGGGGCAGAACCAGCCCCTCCCCGGTCATTGGCAGCCCGCCGCTCCCGCCGCCGTGGCGCGGGCCGGCTCGGCCGAGGCGGCGCAGCTGAATGTCGCCGCCCTCGCCAGCCTGCCCGGCCGCGATGCTGGTCTTCCCACGATCA
>CALRLZ020000021.1:0-73133 GCA_943368975.1 Archangium gephyra | reverse complement strand
CGGGTGACGTCCTCGCAGCGGCAGACCACGGTGGCGGGGTCGATGGCGGCGACCTGCGCGGGTTTGAGTGCCATGGCGCCGGCGACGGCATCGGCGAAGGGGCGATAATCCGCCAAAGCCTGGAGCGCGGGTTCGGCGAGCGCGGCAAAGGCCGCCGCATCGAGCCGATCGGCGTCATGGGCCGCGGCGAGACCGGCCAGTCGGCCGGCAGCCGCCGATGGCCGCGCGCCGCGGATGCCGGTGCCGTCGCCGCAGGCATAGAGGTTTTCGATCGTGGTGCGGCCATAGGCATCACGTTCGGGGATGAAGCCGCCGCGCAATCTGTCGAACAGATGGGCGGCACGCAGGATCTTCGGCACTTCACCGCCCGGCACGAGCCCGTGGCCTACGGCCAGCGCATCGCAGGCGAAGGTCCGTTCCGGTCCGCCAGTCGGTGCGCCGTCGGCATCGACCGGCCCGACGATGACGGCTTCGACTTCGGTATCGCCTGTCGCGGATCGCACGCCATGGCCGGCGAGAAAGGGCACGCGGGCGCCGAGGATCGACCAGGTCCAGCCGAGGCCTTCCTTCAGGAGGTCGAAGCGACGGGCGAGGCCGGGAAGTCGCTTCGCCCAGGCGAGCCGGCTGTCCATATCGACGATGGCCCCAACCGTGCCTCCCTTGGCGATGATAGCGGCGGCGACGGCAAACAGGAGCGGTCCGGTCCCCGCCACCACCACCCGGCGGCCTGGCAGGACCGCTTGCGCCTTCAGCAGGACGGTGGCGCCGGCAAGCCCGATGACACCCGGCAGGGTCCAGCCGGGAAAGGGCACGACGCGCTCATGGGCACCGGTGGCCGCGATGAGGCGCGGGGCCTCATAGGCTTCCGCGCCGTCCGGGCCCACAGCGTCGAGCCGGAAGGCACCGCCGACCGACCAGACCCGGCGACCGAGCTTCCGGTCCACGTGGGATGCGGCGAGCCTGCCCCTCAGCTCATCGCCCGCCTCGGCGTCCGGGCCTTTTCGCGGAATGGTCAGGCCCATCAACAGCGCGCGCCAGCCCTGGCCACCGGCATCGGCCTGCTCGTCGATCAGCACGACGTCGAGGCCGGCCTCGGATGCGGCGAGTGCTGCCTCGGTCCCGGCGGGTCCTGCTCCCAGCACCAGACAATCGGCTTGGCGGATCACCGGAGGGTGCCTCCGAGCCGCACCTGCATGCCGGCGCGGACGGGCGTCAGGCAGGCCTGGACGATGCGCCCGTCGACCGTGACGACGCATTCCTGGCAGAGTCCCATGTGACAGAAGGCGCCGCGCGGGCTGCCGCCGCGCGGGCTGTCGCGCAAGCCAAGCATGCCGGCGGCGGCGAGCGCGGTCGCCAGTGGCTCGCCGGCCGGCGCACTGACATCCGTCCCATCCACCGCGAAGGTAACCGCGGCCGGTCGCGTCATGCCGTCGGTTGCGCGCACGAGTGTCATGCCGGCAGCACGGGCGTGCGGACCGTCCGCGCCTGATCGACGAGCTTGCGCTCGGCATAGCGGCCGGCGGCCGAGAAGGCATAGGAAATGACGAAATAGAACACGAGCACCGTACCGTAGCAGATCAGCGCCGAGAAACCGCGCTGGTTCAACATGCGGGCCGAAAAGGTCAGCTCCAGAAAGCCGATCTGCGAGACCAGAGATGTCTCCTTGATCATGCTGACCGTATGGATGGTGGAGGGGGGCAGGATGACCCGCCAGGATTGCGGCAGCACGATGCGGAACAAAGCCGTCAGCGGCGGGATGTTCATGGTCAGCGCTGCGTCCCACTGGCGCTCATGGACCGCCTCGTAGCCGGCGCGCACATTCTCCGCCGACAGCGCCGACATGCGCAGCGCCACTGCGGTCACTGCGATCAGGAACAGGCTCGCCTGGACACCGGACAGCTGGAAGCCGAAGAACACGCACATCAGCAGGACGAGGAAGGGGATGCGCCGGATCGCCTCGACATAGAGGATCAGCACGCCGCGCAGTGGCCCGACCGGGGTGATCTGCGGCAGGCGGAAGGTCGCGATGGTGAAGCCGAGCACATAGCCGGCGAGGCAGCCGATCAGCGAGACCAGCAGCGTGTTGAGCGCCGCATTGGCCAGGAACAGCATGTTCCAATAGGTGAAAAAGCGCGGTGCTTCTTCCATCAGTCCGGCGATGATGCCCATCAGAAGGCCCTCGCCTTGACGCGGAACAGCACCCGCCCGAGCGCATAGAGCAGGGCGGAAGCAATGATGGTGAGGCCGATATAGATGAGCGCGGTCATCGAGAAGATCTCGATCGAGCGGAAGGTGACGGCATTGGCGTTGAGGGCGCGGGCGGTGAGCTCCTCTACCCCGAAGATTGCCGCCATCGAGGTGCCCAGCATCATGATGATGTACTGGTTGGACAGGCCCGGATAAAGCGTGCGGATGATGTGCGGGGCCACCACGTAGCGCACCATCTGGATCCGGGAGAAGCCCAGCGTCTCCGCGGCATCGATCTCGGCGCGCTGGATCGACCGGAAGCCGGCGCGCTGGATCTCGGTGAGATAGGCGCCGGCATTCAGCGTCATGCCGATCAGCACGGCGGCATAGGGCGACAGGATGATGCCCATGTCGGGCAGGGCGAAGAACAGGAAGAAGATCTGCACCAGCTGCGGCGTGTTCGTGCAGAAGCTGACATAGGCGCGGATCGGGGCACGGGCCAGCGTGCCGCCATAGGTCAGCACCGCCGCGCCGAACAGACCGATCAGCAGCCCCATGACGAAGGCGAGCGAGGCGATCTGCAGCGAGAGCCAGGCGCCGGCGAGGAAATCCGGCAGATAGGAGATCACCTGGCCGTATTGGAGGCTCATCGTTGCATGCCTTGGCAGGGAAAGGCGGCCGGGGCGTGCGGGCCCCGGCCGATGGGCATCAGAACATCGGGTTGAGCGGAACCGGCGTCTTCATCGGCACACCGAACCACTTTTCCCAGGTCTTGCCGACGAACCCCGAGCGATGCATCTCGAACAGGGTGACGTTCAGGACATCGCGCAGCGTCGCATTGCCCTTCTGCACGCCGATGCCGACCCAGGTCGACCCCAGCACCTCGTCGAGCACCTTCCACTTCACGTTCTGGACGTTGCGCATCGGGATGACGATCGACTCGAGCACGTCAACCATGGCATCGGCCCGGCCCTGCTGGAGCGCCCGGAACGTGTCCGGATAATTGTCGAGGAGCGTGACCTGCGCCTGCGGCGCATTGGCCTGGATCCACGGAATGCCGACCGTGCCGCGCACCTGGACCAGCTTGACCTGGGGATTGTTGAGGTCGGCGGGCTTGGCGATCGGCACCGTCGTGCCGCCGTCCTTGGTCAGCACCACGACGCTCTGGGTATGCAGCGGCACGGTGTAGTCGATGACCAGCGCGCGCTCGACCGTCCGCGTCATGGCGCCGAGCACGATGTCGATGCGATCGGCCTGCAGGAAGGGAATCCGGTCCGGCGAGCCGACCTGGACGATTTCCAGTTCCACCCTCATCTGGCGCGCAAGTTCGCGCGCGATGTCGGCATCGAAACCGTCGATCTGGTTCTGGGCATTGAACACACCGAAGGGCGGCAGCGTCGGATTGATGCCGGCACGCAGCTTCTTGGCGGCGAGCACCTTGTCGAGCGGCAGCGCGCTGGTGCCGTCCGCTCCCAGGGCAGCGAGCGTTGCGGCGCCTGCGGCGAGGCTCAACGCCACGCGGCGGGAGATCGGACGCTTCGGCAGATCAGTCATGTCGTCGTTCCCTTCAATCCGAGGTGGGCCTTGCCTTGCCGGGCCCTTGACCTTCGGGCAGGCTAGCGTGCTGCTCGAAACAGGAGCAAGCCTGTTAAGGAGGCACGCCTATGCGGAATCCGGACCGGGCTTGCAGGAGACATTGGCTTGACTTTCTTGACGGTTCAGGGCCTCGCCGCCCGCTACGGTGCCCTCGACGTGCTGTCCGGCATCGACCTGTCGATCGGCCGCGGTGAGATCCTCGCCCTGATCGGCCCGTCGGGATCGGGCAAATCGACCCTTTTGCGCACATTGGTCGGGCTGATCCGGCCGCATGCCGGCCATGTCGTGCTGGACGAGGAGCGGATCGACTATGGGTCGAAGGCCTCGCTGAAGCGCGCGCGTGACCGGTTCGCCATCGTGTTCCAGCAGTACAATCTGTTCCAGAACATGACGGCCCTGCGCAATGTCACGATCGCACCGACCATCGTGAAGGGCAGGGCGCGCCGCGATGTCGAGGCCGAGGCGCGCGAGCTCCTCGCCAAGGTCGGGCTTTCCGCCAAGGTGGGGGCCTATCCCGACGAACTGTCCGGGGGGCAGCAGCAGCGCGTGGCGATCGCCCGGGCGCTCGCCCTGAAGCCCGATGTGCTCCTGCTCGACGAGGTGACCTCAGCCCTCGACCCGGAACTGGTCACGGAGGTGCTCGACACGATCCGTGCGCTCGGCCGAGAGGGCATGACGATGATCATCGTCAGTCACGAGATGGGCTTCGTCCGGGAGGTGGCGAGCCGCGTCGCCTTCATGGACCAGGGCAAGATCGTCGAAATCGGCACTCCCGAACGTGTCTTCGACGCGCCGGAAACCGACCGTCTCAAGGATTTCACCGCCAAGATCTTGAGACATTGAGGTGGCTGCCGCGAGCGACAACGACCTGATCGCCGGCGCCGTCGACTGCCATGTCCATGCCTGCCCGCATATCAATGCCCGCTCGCTCGACGTGATCGAGGCCGTCCGTGAAGCGCGGGCCGCCGGCATGGCGGGCCTCGGGCTGATGGACAATTTCGCCAATTCGGCGGGCTATGCCGCCCTGGCCCGTCGCGTCCTGGGAGCCACCGACCTCGATATCTGGGGCGGCTTGATCATGGAGCCGCCGGCGGGCGGCGTCTCGGCCGAGGCGGCTGCGATCGCTCTCGCTTATGGCTATGGTCCGGGCACCGGCGCCCGCTTCATCTCTCTGCCGACGCACCACACCCGCCATGTGGCGCGCGCGGAGGGCCGGTCCCCGCTCTATGTGGAAGCCTGTTTCGAAGTCCCGGAAACAGGGCCGCTTCCGGACCCGCTCCCGGCGATCCTTGATCGCATCGCGGCGGCGGATGTCGTTTTCAATACCGGCCATGTCGCGGCCAACGAGGCGGTGCGTCTGGTCGAGTTTGCCCGCGCCCGCGGCGTCGGCCGCATCCTCGTGCCCGCCTCGCATTACGACGACGCGGCGATCACGGCGGTGATCGGTGGCGGCGCCGTCGCCGAAATCTCCTATTTCTTCGCCTCGCCGGCGGCCGATGTCCCGCTCACCCATGTCGATGCCGAGGCCCATGTCATCGCCGGCGTCGGCATCGAACGCATGGCCGCGATCATCGGGCGGCACGGTGCCGGCCACATCATCGTCTCAAGCGATTGCGGCGTCGGCATCCTGCCCCGGCCGGTCGAGGGACTGCGCCTGTTCCTGCGCCTGCTGGGTGAGGCAGGCGTTTCACGGGACGACCTCGCGCGGATGGTGCGCGACAATCCTGCCCGCCTGTTCAGGGTGGGCGCGTGACAACTGTCCCGTCCGAACGCCGGACCGTCGTCCTCGCCGCGCTCGCCATGACCAGCGCGGTGTTCCTGTTCGTCGTCATGGACTCGCTGATGCGGGTGGTGGCGCGTGAGGCCTCGGTGGCGGTCGTCGTGTTCCTGCGCAATGCGGTTCAGTTCGCAGCGCTGGCCATCTGGGCGCTGGCGAGCGACTGGACCCGCTTCGTCATCACCCGCCATCCGCTGCTGCAGATCGCCCGCGGACTCTGCCTCGCCGGCACGACGCTCTTCGTGGTGCTGTCGCTGACGCATCTCACGCTGTCGCAGACCTATGCCATCGCGCTCTCCGCGCCGCTGCTCGCAACCGCCCTGGCCGGACCGGCGCTCGGCGAAAGGACGCGCCCGCTGCAATGGCTGTTCATCGCCATGGGTTTTGCCGGCGTGCTGATCGCGCTCGATCCCGGCGCGCCCTTTCTCTCGCTGGCGCTGCTGTTTCCCCTGGCGCTGGCCGGTCTCAATGCCGTCTATCAGGTGCTGACGCGCCATACCGGCCGGACCGATCCGATGACGGCGCTGCTCTTCCATGCGAGCTTCTGGGCGCTCGTCGTCTCGGCGATCGGTGCCCTGGCCTTTCCCGGAATGCCGGACCTGAAAGGCGTCGGCCTGCTGGTCATTTCAGGCCTTTGCGGGGTCGTCTCCCACATCCTGCTGGTCTGGGCCTTCACCCATGCTCCAGCGGCCGTGGTCTCGCCGATGACCTATAGCCAGATCATCTGGGCCTCAGGCATCGGGTTCCTGGTGTTCGGCGAGGTGCCGACGGTGACGACGCTCGTCGGCGGCGCGATTGTCGCGGTTTCAGGCGTCCTCCTCATCGCCTTCTCGGCGCGAGGGGTCAGGAAGGGGCAGGGCGCATCGTCATAGAGCGCCAACCATGGTCGGCCGGCCGGGCCCGGTCCGGGGTCCGGCGGCCTCTTCAGAGGCAGGTACCCAAGGCCGTCAGGCTGCCCGCACCGTCGCGAGGAACGTGTCGACCTGGGTCTTGAGGCGGCTGCCCTGCTGCGACAGTTCCTGGGATGCCGAGAGCACCTGGGCGGAGGCCGAGCCGGTCTCGACGGCGCCTTGGTTCACCTCCACGATGGACGAGGCCACCTCGACGGTGCCCTTGGCCGCTTCCTGGACATTGCGTGCGATCTCCTGGGTCGCGACGCCCTGTTCCTCCACCGCCGCTGCAATGGCCGTCGCGGTGTCGGCGACCTCGACAATGGTCGTGCCGATGGACCGGATGGAGGCGGCCGCTTCGCGCGTCGCCGACTGGATGGCAGAGATCTCTGCGCCGATCGCGTCGGTGGCTTTTGCGGTTTGTCCGGCCAGGGCCTTCACTTCCGACGCGACGACCGCGAAGCCCTTGCCGGCCTCTCCGGCGCGTGCCGCCTCGATCGTTGCGTTGAGCGCGAGCAGGTTGGTCTGCTCGGCCACCGCGGTGATCAGCTTCACCACCTCGCCGATGCGCCCGGCAGCATCAAGGAGGGCCGAGACCTTCGCATCGGTCGCCTTCGCCTCGGCGACGGCGGCATTCGCTTTTTCGGTCGATTGCAGGACCTGGCGGGCGATCTCGTGGATGGAGGAGGTCATTTCGTCGGTGGCGGCCGCCACCGCCTGGACATTGCCGGAGGCCTGTTCCGAGGCTGCTGCCACCATACCCGATTTCGCCTGCGTCGCCTCGGCGGTGCCCGTCAGGGTGCCGGCCGCGGCTTCGAGTTCGGCCGAAGCCGAGGTGACGGTCGAGACGATTTCGCTGACCGACTTTTCAAACTCGGACACCGCGGCGGCGACAACATTCGCACGGCGCTCCTTGGCGGCCCGCTCCGTTGCCTGTTCGGCTTCCAGACGGCGGCTCTCGATCAGGTTGGCCTTGAAGGTCTCGAGCGCGCCGGCGAGCTTGCCGATTTCGTCGCGCTGTCCGAGCGCCGGGACGGCGGTGGTCACATCGCCGTCGGCGACTTTCAGCATGGCGCTGGTCATGGCACCGAGCGGTCGCGTGATGAACCCGATGACGAGCCATGCCGTCAGGGCCAGGCTCAGCGAGCCGCCGATGCCCAGTGCCGCCATCATCATCCATGTCGCTTGCGAATAGGCGGAGGCGGCCGACTTTACAGCCTCCTGCTGGCGCGCGGAGGCACGCTGTTCGATGCCGCGAAGGACCTCACGGATCTGGGCGATGATCGGCGCAGCCGTAAAGGCGAACTTGCCCGCCTCGTCATAGGCCCCATCACGCGACATTGTCCGGATCTTCGACGCCTCTGCCATATGCTGCGCCGCCAGTCGGCGCATTTTTTCCACATCGTCACGACCCACCGACGAGCGCGCGGTCTGCTCGAGTTGGGTGACCCGAACCAGGAACCGCCGATACTCGTCGTTCATGGAGTTCTCGAACGCTTCCCGCTGCGAAACCGGCATTTCGATCGGCAGGAATTCCACCGCGCGCGCATAGGCCAGCAGGTTGGCGGTTGCCCGGCCGCCAGCCTCCACACGCGTGGCAGAGGCCGCGACCTCGCGGGTCGATGCGTCCATGGTCGCGAAATTCCACAAGGCCAGCATGGCCACGATTACAGATGTCGCGAGGAGAAGGGCGACGGCTGTAAAGATCTTGGGCGCGATAGACAGATTGCGAAGCAGGGTTTGCATGGCTGGTGGTTTCTGTTCTCTCGGAGTTAACGATCCAAAGCATGCAGCAAGCGCTACACTACGGGGCCGAACGTTCCGCGGTTGCGACTGCGCCGCGTCGTTGCAGCGATGGCCGTAATAGACACGCATTTGATTAAAAATGACTTTGCGTAATGTCCGGGAATTTGGGGTATCGTGGGAATGCTGACAGTGGACCCAAGCATATGAATAAAAAGGCAAATGGCCCAATTCGCGTTGGCCTGTACGGCTCCTGCAAGTCTGTCATGCGGTGGAGGCGGGGGAGGGCCTGCCGCGGGGCCGGTCGCGCCGGAAGCGATGACAGTCGGCGCAAAAGATCGTGATCGGGAAGCAACTCCGTCCCCGGCCAGCGATCCACGCGCGAACGACCCGCCGCTGCACCATCCCGCGGATTTTGCCGTCTTGGGATCTGGAAGCGACCGTTTTGCTCCGCCGCGACCGGTCTGTTCGCCATGCCCGATGACGAGGCAACGGACGGCTGCAGAATGCTCTCCCGATCCAGCCCTGCACAAATCCGCGTCAAGCCCAGGTGACAGTCACGGTTTACGGGCGTTCCGCCTCGGATACGGGTTGACGCTCAGAGGAAACTTCCCAGTATCCCCCGCACGGACCAGTCCATCTGTTTGCGAACGAGGCTTCATGGCACGAACAACCGGAGCAAAGCCGCAGGGCGCCGTGCCCCGTCAGGCTTCTCCAGGCCGACCGCTGGGGCTCCTGGCCCTCGGCGCGATCCTGATTGTCTCGTCCGGCTGCAACGACCAGCCGACGCGCGCCGCCGCCAACCCGGCGGTTCCGGCCCCTGTCGCCGTGACCGTGGTGACGCTGGAGCGCCGTGAGATCCCGGTAACTTCGGTGATGCCCGGTCGAACTGCACCCTACCGGGCCGCCGAGGTCCGTCCTCAGGTCGGCGGTCTTCTCCGCGAGCGCCATTTCGCCGAAGGGGAAGCGGTGAAGGCGGGCCAGTCGCTGTTCCAGATCGATCCGGCACCGTTCGAGGCTGCCGTGCGGCGTGCCGAGGCGGCGCTCTCCCGCATCGAGGCCGCCGAGCAGGCCGCGTCCAGCACCGCCAATCGCCTGCGCACGCTGGCACGGGCACAGGTCGTGAGCGAGCAGAACCTCGAGAATGCCGAGGCGACATTGCGCCAGACCCGGGCTGACATCATCTCTGCCCGCGCCGCCCTCGAGACCGCCCGCATCGACCTCAGCTACACGCGCGTCGCCTCGCCGATCGACGGCCGGACCGGCCGCGCCAGCGTAACGCCCGGAGCGCTTGTCACGGCCAACCAGACCACCGCGCTCGTGACCGTCACCCAGCTCGATCCGATCTATGTGGACCTGACGCAGCCCAGTGCCGTCCTGCTGCAACAGCGTCGCGACGTCGCCAGCGGCGTGCTGCGCCGCGACTCGGCGGACCGCGCAACGGCGCGGCTGCTCCTCGAGGACGGCTCCGAATATCCCCATGCCGGCGAGGTCCAGTTCTCCGAAGTGATCGTCGACCAGGGCACCGGCTCGGTCACGGTGCGGGCGGTGTTCCCCAATCCCGACCAGCTCCTGCTGCCCGGCATGTTCGTCCGCGCCCGCGTCGAGGAGGGGGTGACCGACCGCGCCATCCTCGTGCCGCAGCGCGCCGTGCTGCGCACGCCGCGCGGCGAGCCCATGGCCTTCGTGGTCAATGCCGAAGGGGTGGTCGAACAGCGGGTTCTGCGTGCCAGCCGGACCGTCGGCAACGACTGGCTTGTTACCGACGGCGTCACCGCGGGCGAACGCGTCGTCATCGAGGGCCTGCAGCGTATCCGACAGGGCGCCCGTGTCCAGGCGAGCGAGCGCCCGGCCACACCGGCCGGGACCTAGGCCGCGCCATGGCCCGCTTCTTCATCGACCGTCCGGTCTTCGCGTGGGTCATCGCCATCGGCATCATGGTCGCCGGCCTGCTGGCCCTGCGCAACATGGCGGTCGCGCAATATCCGGCCATCGCACCGCCCGCCATCTCCGTCAACGTGGTGTTCCCCGGTGCCTCGGCGGAGACGGTCCAGACGACGGTGGTGCAGGTCATCGAGCAGCAACTGAGCGGCATCGACAACCTGCTCTATTTCGATTCCCAGACCACCAAGGATGGCGCGGCCCGCATTCAGCTGACCTTCGCGCCCGGCACCAATTCCGACACGGCCCAGGTGCAGGTCCAGAACCGCGTGCAACTCGCGGTTCCCCGTCTGCCGCTCACGGTGCAGCAGCAGGGCCTGCGCGTCGTCAAATCCTCCGGCAATTTCCTGCTCGTGGTCGGGTTCATATCGACCGACGGTCGGATGGAACGCACCGACATTTCCGATTTTCTCGTCGCCAATGTGCAGGATCCGATCAGCCGGACCGCCGGCGTCGGCGATTTCCAGGTCTTCGGCGCGCAGTTCGCCATGCGCATCTGGCTCGACCCCGCCAGGCTGATCAATTTCGGGCTGACGCCATCGGATGTCGCGGCCGCGGTGCGGGCGCAGAACGTGCAGGTCTCCAGCGGCGAGATGGGCGGGCTCCCGGCAGTGCCCGGCCAGCAGCTCAACGCCACCATCATCGGCCCTTCCTACCTGCAGACCGTCGAGGAGTTCGGGGCCATCCTGATGCGCGTCCGCCCCGACGGATCGCAGGTGCGCCTGCGCGACGTGGCGCGCGTCGAGATCGGCGGCGAGAACTACTCCATCACCACCCAGCTGGACGGAAAGCCATCCAGCGGCATCGGCATCCGCCTCGCCAGCGGCGCCAATGCACTCGATACGGCCGCGGCGGTCCGCGCCACCATCGACAGGCTCCGCCCCAGCTTCCCGCCGGGGCTTGAGGTCGCCTATCTCCAGGACACCACCCCCTTCGTGCAGCGTTCCATCCGGAGCGTCATCCTGACCTTGCTCGAGGCGGTGGCCCTGGTCTTCGTCGTGATGTTCATTTTCCTTCAGAACTTCCGCGCGACCCTCATCCCGACCATGGCGATCCCGGTGGTCCTGCTGGGCACCTTCGCGGTGCTGCAGGCGCTGGGTTTCAGCGTCAACACCCTGACCATGTTCGGGCTGGTGCTGGCCATCGGCCTGCTGGTCGATGACGCCATTGTCGTGGTCGAGAATGTCGAGCGCGTCATGGCGGAGGAACATCTCTCTCCGCTGGAGGCCACGCGGAAGTCGATGGACCAGATCACCGGAGCCCTGGTGGGCATCGGCCTGGTCCTCTCGGCCGTCTTCCTGCCGATGGCATTCTTCGGCGGCTCGGTCGGTGTCATCTACCGGCAATTCTCGGTGACCATCGCCACGGCCATGACCTTGTCGGTCCTCGTGGCGATCTTCTTCACGCCGGTGCTCTGCGTTTCCCTCCTGCGGCCGCACAAGCCGGGACAGGGCACGCGCGGCCTCTACGGCTGGTTTAACCGCGGCTTCGATCGCATCACCCGCGGCTATGTCGGTGGTGTGCGCGCCAGCATGCGCCGGCCGGCCCGCATGCTGCTGATCTACGCAGCCTTGCTGGGCGCCCTCGGCTACAGCTTCCTGCGCCTGCCCGGCGGCTTCCTGCCGAATGAGGATCAGGGCATTGCCTTCGCGCAGGTGACCGCGCCCCCAGGCGCCACGGCCGACCGCACCCAGCGGGCTCTGGATGAACTGGGCCGCTATCTGCGTGAGGAAGAAGGCGCCGTCGTCGACAATTTCTTCGCCATCAACGGGTTCAGCTTCGGTGGCCGCGGGCAGAATTCGGGGCTCGGTTTCATCACGCTGCGTGACTGGGACGTGCGGCCCGGCCGGCAGAACAGTGTCCAGGCCCTGACGGAGCGGGTCAACGCGCGCTTCGCGCGCTACCAGGACGCCCTGATCATCTCCTCGGCGCCGCCAGCCGTGCGCGAGCTGGGCAACGCTTCCGGCTTTGCCCTGCAGCTCCTCGATCGCGGCGGTCTCGGCCATGGCGCGCTGATGGCCGCGCGCGACCAGCTGTTGCGGCTCGCCGCGGCCAGCCCGGTCCTGTCGCGCGTGCGCGCCAATGGTCTGAACGACGAGGCGCAGTTCCGCCTCATCGTGGACTGGGAACGCGCCAGCGCCCTTGGCCTGTCCGTCACTGAGGTCAATTCCACCCTGGCCACCGCCTGGGGTGCGACCTATGTCAACGACTTCATGGATCGCGGGCGGGTCAAGCGCGTCTTCATGCAGGGGCAGCCTGATGCCCGCATGGTTCCCGGCGACCTCGACAAATGGTTCGTCCGCAATGCGCAGGGGCAGATGGTGCCCTTCTCGGCCTTCGGCCGCACTGAATGGGAATTCGGTTCGCCCCGCCTTGAACGGTTCAACGGCATCGCCTCGCGGGAGATCCAGGGCCTGCCAGCGCCCGGCTACACCACCGGCCAGGCCATGGACGAGATGGAACGGCTGGTGGCGCAACTGCCCGGCGGCTTCGGCTTCGAGTGGAGCGGCATCTCGTTCCAGGAGCGGCAATCCTCCGGCCAGGCTCTGGCGCTCTACCTGCTGTCGCTTCTGGTGGTCTTTCTCTGCCTGGCGGCGCTCTACGAGAGCTGGTCGATCCCGACCGCCGTCTTGCTGGCGGTCCCGCTCGGCGTGCTGGGGGCCGTGCTCGCGTCCCTTTACGGCGGCATGTCCAACGACGTCTATTTCCAGGTGGGCCTCTTGGCCACGATCGGCCTGACCGCCAAGAATGCCATCCTGATCGTGGAGTTTGCACGCGAGGGCTTCAACCGTGGCCTGTCGCTGGCCGATGCCGCGGAGGAGGCAGCGCGCCAGCGGCTGCGGCCGATCATCATGACCTCGCTCGCCTTCACCCTCGGCGTCGTGCCGCTGGCCATCGCCAGCGGGGCGGGTTCGGGCGCACAGAATGCGATCGGCGTCGGTGTGATCGGCGGTGTGGTCGCGGGCACGGTCCTCGCCGTGCTGTTCGTGCCCGTATTCTTCGTCCTCGTCCTGCGCATGTTCCGCACCAGGCGGCCCGGTGAAAGTGCTGCCGCCGTGGCCCAGGTCCAGGCTGCCCCGGCGGGCGAGTAGAGCGCCCGCCGCACCTGTGGTCTCACGCTAGCGGGGTGCGATAGGCCGTCCCCGTCGAGAACAGGAAGCCCTGGCCCGCATCGCAGCCGGCCACCCGCAGGAAGGCCCGCTGATCTTCGGTTTCGATCCCCTCGGCGACCACCTTGATGTCGAGGGCATGGGCGAGATCGATCATGGCCTTGACGATCGTCCCGCTGCGGCCGTCGAGCGACATGCCGCTGACGAAGGACCGGTCGATCTTGATCCAGTCGATCGGGTAGTCGCGCAGGTGGACAAGCGAGGCGTGGCCGGTGCCGAAATCGTCGAGCGCGATCGACACTCCGGCGCGCGCGAGTTCGGCGATCGCCGCCTCGACGGCATGAGAGTTTTCGCCCAGGAACACCGTCTCGGTCACCTCGATCCGCAATGAGGACGGCGGCAGGGCGAGCTGCTCCAGCCGGCCGAGCACCGTCCGGGCATAGTCGCCACCATTGAACGTATACTCGGAGGCGTTCAGCGCGACGACCCCGGGGTCTTTCCCGGCGTCACGCCAAATGGCCATCTGTTCCGTGACCAGGATCAGCATGCGATCGTCGATGATGCGCAGGCTCTCGGGATCGGACATCGCCGCCCAGAATGCCGAGGGGCCCACCAATTCGCCGCCACCGGCGCGCAGCCGCACCAAGGCCTCGCAACCGAGCTCACGCCCGTTGGCGAGGTCGAGACAGGGTTGAAACGCCGGGACGATGCCGTCGGCAAGGCCGGCCTCGCGGACCATCTCGATGGCCCCGCGCCGCGCGGTAAACTGGGCGCCGATATTCGGGCTGTAGCTGCTCGTTCGTGCCCGGCCGGAACGCTTGGCTGCATAGAGGGCGAGGTCGGCGAAGCGGAGAAGGTCCTCGGCCGTGGCCGCATCGAACGGGTAGTAGGCGATGCCGATCGAGCCCGAGACATAGACCCAGTCTCCGCAGAACGGCACCCCGCGTCGGACGGCGTTGAGGATGGCCTCGGCCCGCGCCTCGACCGCCGACCGGTCCTCCGCGTTGGCAAGCAGGATCGCGAACTCGTCGCCGCCGAGCCGCGCGCAGTCCAGTTCGGGGAACAGGGATCGCAGCCGTCCCGCCACCGACCGCAGCACCTCGTCGCCCGCATCGTGACCGCGCGTGTCGTTCACCTCCTTGAAGCCGTCGAGATCGAGAAGCAGAAGCGCGACGCTGCCTGTTGCTCCGGCTACATCGATCATCTCACGCAGCCGCTTCTGGAACAGCGTGCGATTGGGGATCCCGGACAGCCCGTCCATATGGGCACTGCGCCACAGCTGGAGTTCGGCTTCATGCTGCTCCGTGACATCCTGGATGACGCCCACGAGCCGCTTGGGCCGTCCGCCCCAGCGCTCGAGCTCGCCTGTTGCTCGCACATATCGGAGCCGGCCCTGGGCCGTGACCAGCCCGGCATCGAAGCGAAAGGGCAGGCCCTTCGCGCGCGTTTGCGCGAGATGACGCTGCACGCGCTCCCGATCCTCCTCAAGGTAGAACATCAACGCCTCGCCGGTGGTCGGCAGGGCGCCAATTGGCAGGTCGTGCAGGATGAAGACCTGGTCCGACCACGTCATCTCCTTCGTGTCGACGTCGATCGACCAGGCCCCGATGGAGGCGAGACCCTCGACCTGTCGCAGCCACGAACTGCGAGTCTCCGCCACCTCCCTCAAGGCGGCCAGTTCCCGCTCGTAGACGCGCCGCTGCCTCGCCTCGAACACGACGAACTGGATCGCCTCGGCATCAATGGTCGCGGTGACCAGAACGTCGAGGCGCGTGCGGTCCGGGCCCATCAGTGTCAGGGCAACCTCCCGGAAGCCCCTCTCGAGCCGGAGCATCGGGGCGAGATGGGTCTCGAAGAACGTCTGGCCCGCGACCGAAAGCAAGTCGGAGAAGCGGAGCTGCCCGACGATGTCCTCGGCGGTCCGGCCGATCCAGCCGAGCAATGTCCTGTTGGCAGCGCGGACGACGCCTTCGACATCGGTCGACAGCAGACCGGCAGGAGCCTGATCGAAGAAATTGTCGGCGAACGACCGGTCAGACCCGTCCATTGGCATCGCTCAGATAGCGACGCATCTGTGCGACGACCTCTTCGGGGTGGCTGACATGCGGGCAATGTCCCGTGGCCGCGAGTTGGACGAACCGTCCCTGAGGCAGATTGTCGGCGACATAGCGGCCGACAACCTCCGACGCGATCACGTCCTGCGAACATTGCAGGACGAGCGCCGGCTTGCCCATGCGGGGCAGGTCATCCCGCGTATCCGAGAAAAAGGTGACGCGCGCGAAATGGGCGGCAATAGCGGGATCGGTACGGCAGAAACTCGCCTCGAGTTCGGCCGCAAGCTCCGGGCGATCGAGATTGCCCATGATCGCCGGTGCCATCGTGCTCGACCAGCCGAGGAAGTTGCTCGACAGCAGGTCGAGCATCTCCTCCAGTGCGTCGACCGAGAAACCACCACGGTAGTCGCCGTCGTCGAGATAGCAGGGCGACGGCCCGATCAGGATCAGGTCCGAGAAACGCTCGGGCTGGAGGAGCGCCGCGCGGATCCCGATGCTGGCGCTGACCGAGTGGCCGACGAACACGACGTCGCGCAGATCCAGAGCCTCACAGATCGTCACCACGTCCTCGGCATAGCCGTCGAGCGTCGCGTAGCGTGCCGGGTCGAATGCAGCGAGATCCGATTTGCCGGCGCCGATATGGTCGAAGAGGACCAGACGAAAATCGTCCTGAAAGCCGGGCACCAAGGCCTTCCACATGTTCTGGTCGCAGCCGAAACCATGGGCGAACACCATGGGGCGCGCGCCGGATCCGACGATGCGGATGGCATGGCGCCGCTTCACCGCATCTGCGTTTCCGTCGCTGGCGAGCGGATTGGGCGACCGCGCCGTGGAGAGGGAAGAATTCTCGAGCGCCATCGTCGTTCATCCGGGACCGCGATTGCCGACCAAGAAACGGGCCCCTTCGAATCGGGCCCATTCCCAGCGCAATATGCATCAGTAAATTGTGCTTAGGGTGCCTCGGCAAGGGGATGTTTCACGGGAGTCTGGCGACTGACCGGGAGACAGGTCGCCCGGAGCGGTCGCCGGACACGGGCGGCCGCGAGGATCGCACCGGCGCCATGGGGTCGTCTTGCCGTCAGCGGGACCTGTGAGACGGCATGCCGGAACAGATGGAGCGCCTCGATCACACCCCCAATGACCGTCGGTATCATGCGGGGGTTTTGGCAGATGATGCCGCAGCACGGTTACCGCGCGAGGCGATTGCACCGCGGAGCCCGGCTAGGCTGACGGGCAAGCTGTTGTCAGCACTGATCCGGAGATCGACATGGCCGACACTCCCATGGTTCTCAGCTTCGATGTCGTGGGGACACTGATCGATTTCGAGACGGGCATGCTGAACTATCTCAGGCGGGCCTGCCGCGACGAACTCGCCGCCGTCGATGACGATACTTTTCTCGCCGCTTACCGGACCAGCCGAAAGAACCCCGCCGTCATCAAATATCCCGACGACCTGGTTCGGGTCTATTTCGAGCTGGCGCCTCGTTTCGGTCTGCCGCAGGACAGCGCCATCGCCGAGGGCTTTCGTGCATCGGTCAGGGACTGGCCTGCCTTTTCCGACTCCGTGGTCGCGCTGAAGCGTCTGAAGAGCCGCTGCAAGCTGGTTGCCATGACCAACGCCCAGCGCTGGGCACTCGACCATTTCGCCCTCACGCTGGGCGAGCCCTTCGATGACAGCATCACTGTCGACGAGGCGGGTTGCGAGAAGCCGGATCCGAGCTTCTTCACCTTCACGCTGGAACGATTGGGGCATGCCGGCCATGGCCTGCACGACGTGATGCACGTTGCGCAGAGCCAGTATCACGACATCGGCGTCGCCCGGCAACTCGGCTACACGGTCTGCTGGATCGAGCGCCGGGCCGGCAAGGCAGATTCGGGCGGGACGATCGATGCCGCCTTCACCCAGCCGGACTTCCGTTTTACCACCTTGGCGGGTCTCGCCGACGCCTTCGATGCCGGTGCGATCCGGATGACATGACCGGCCGGTCTCAGGCCGACACCGTGTAGAACTTCACCACGGGGATCGTGTTCTTCCAGGCATAGGGAGCTCCCTGCGGCACCAACAGCGTGTCGCCGGCCCGGAAGCTCGCCGTCGTGCCGTCGCGGTGGGTAAGGGTCACTTCACCCGCGATCAGGTGCATCAGCTCATGGATGCGATGGGGCACGAAGGAGCGCTCGCACGCGGTCATGACGTCCCAGACACCCGCGCGCATGGCGCCGGGCCCGGTGAACTGGTTGAGGGCATGGCAGGAGGGCTTCGGCCCGATGAGAACCTCCGCCGGCGGCCCGTTCGATGCAGGGCGCGGCAGGTCCGGGTCGAGGCGCACGAGCCTCGTGCCCTCGGCTGCGGGACGGGCGGGTTCCGCCGTGAAGAACCAGACGGCATCGTCCTCGCCGGTGACCTCGCCCAAGAAGCCGGCCGCCATGACGAAGGCCGATCCGGCCGCAAAGGTCTCGCCGGCCACGGTGATGCGACCGCGGCCGACGACGGCAGCCTCGGAGCGGCCGAGACGATCGACGGTCACCCGGCCCTGCAGCGACACGGATCCGGCGGCAAATCCGGCGCTGTCCACGAAGGCGGTCAGCCGGGCCCCGGCAAAGGGATCCCCGGCAACCGGTTCAACGATCGTGGCGGGGGCGAGCGGCACGCCGTCGCGGCCGAGGTGGAGAACATGCAGGGTCACGGGGGGCCTCGTCTCAAAGGGTGGGTGCGTCGCCGGCCGCCCATCGGGCGAGGCTGGCCATGGTCTCCCGGCCCTCGACCATCGCGACGACACGCTCGCCGATCAGGGGGCCGAACTTGAACATCTGACCGTCGCACTGGGTGATGATCAGGGCGCGGCCTCGCTGCTCGAACAGGAACCGGCGGGACGGATCGAGCGCATAGTAGCCGACCTGCATGCGCAGCGGCCGATAGGCGTCGGGGTCCTTGAGATAGGGCCTGAAGGCGCCGAGGATCACCGCGCTCTCGCTGGCGAGATCCGCCTCGAAGCCGTCGATATCGGGCATGGCCTGGCGCCTGTGGGCGGAGTAGCCGATCTTCAGCCCGGCCCCGCGCAGGTCAGGGAGCGTATAGCCGGTATGATCCCCGAGAACCGCGATCGCCGGTGCCTTCCGCCAGCTCTCGGCATAGGCCGGGGGCGGTTCGACATAGAGGAGCGCCTGCCGGTAGACGGGAAGGCTGCCGAACCTGTCCGGCATCAGCCGCGGCAGCCAGGCGCCGGCCGCGACAAGGACGACGTCGCCGGTGCGCGTCGACCCATCGGCGAGAGTGACCCGTCCCTCTGCCTCGTCGAGAGCGGCGACGCGCGTGCCCGCCTCGATCCGCGCGCCCGCTGCCGTCAGCCAGCCGATGAGGTCGTTGATGATGTTGGCGGCGAAGAGCGGGCCGCCGGGGAAGGCCGTGACTCCCCAGGCGCCCGACGGCAGCGTCAGATGCGGGCAGAGCGCCTCGACTGCGTCGCGGTCGAGGACGTCATGCGGCAGGCCGATGGCGCGGAAGGTCGCGAGGGTCTTCTCGGCATAGTCACCCGCCGCGAGTGAGATGGCGATGGCGCCGGTGCTCTCGAAATGCGTCGTCCCGAGGTCGGCCCAGAGCCGATCCCAGGCGCCGAAGGCCTCCGTCACCATGCGCGTATAGCCGGCGGCGGCGCCATAGGGATAGCGGATCATCCGGTGGCGGTCGAACGAGGCCGATTGCGGATTGGGCACGGGGCCCTGTTCCAGGATCGTCACCTGGTGTCCGGCGAGCAGGGCGGAACGGGCGACCGACAGGCCGACGATCCCGGCGCCGATGATGAGAAAATGCGCCATGCGGCGGCTCCGGACGGGTCAGGCGGGCGCGCCGGCGAAGCGCGCGATGGAGAAGGGCTCGATCGGGGTGGTTGTCTGGCCTGTGCTGATCAGTTCGGCCATCACATCGCCGACGCCGGGGCCGAGCTGGAAGCCGTGCCCGCAGAAGCCGAAGGCGTAGTAGAGATCCGGCACCTTGGCCGAGGGCCCCATGATCGGAATATCGTCCGGCAGGTAGCTTTCGATACCACTCCATACCCGGATGATGTTGAGCCGGGCGAGGGCCGGCACGACCCGCGTGATCTGCGTGAACTGCAGCAGCGTGTTCTCCGGCTTCACCGAGGCCCGCTGTGTGTCGGCGCTCGCCGGGCCCCGCGCCGCGCCGCCGATGACGATGTTGCCGCGCTTGACCTGGCGAAAATAGACGGTCTCCTCGAGCTTCGTGGTAGAGACACCGAGGACGGGTTGCAGCGCGTAGGGAATGGGCTCGGTCACCGCCATCTGCGGGCCGTGGGTGACGAGCGGCACCGGTTCCCCGAACTGCTGCGACAGCCGGTTGCCCCAGGCGCCTGCGGCGATCATCAACTGCTCCGCCCGGAACACCCGTCCATCGGAGGCTTCGACGCGAAACATGCCCGCATCGCGTTCGACTGCGACGATCTCCGTCCGCTCGAAGACCGACGCCCCTTCGCGGCGGGCCGCCCGCCCGAAGGCGGGTGCCGCAAGGCGCGGGTTGGCATGGCCGTCATGGGGGGCGTAGGAGCCGGCACGGACCTCGGGGCCGAGAAAGGGAAAGCGCTCCCTCAGCCGGTTGCCGCCGATGATCTGAAGATCCAGTCCGTAGGGCAGGGCGTCGCGCGCATAGGTCTCGATCCGCGCCGTCATCTCGTCGTCGTAGGTGACGCGCAGATGGCCTGAGGCCAGGAACTCGGCATCCTCGCCGATAAGCTCGTTGAGGCGGCCCCAGATTTCCCGGGAGCGGTTGGCAAGCGGCAGCTGTGGCAGGAAGCGGCCCTGCCGCCTCACATTGCCGAAATTCGTGCCGCTCGCCTGCTGTCCGATCAGGGCCCGCTCGATCAGCGCCACCGACTTGCCGCGCCGACGCAGAAAGAAGGCCGCGGCGGCGCCCATGATGCCGCCACCGACGACGATCACGTCCGTGCGGAACGGCTCGCTCATGGCGCCGCCCTCCGGGTGCGGATGGCGAGCGGCTTGACCGGCGCCTGTCCGCGCAGCCGCCCGACGACCGCCGGGGAGAGCTGCGTGGCGGCGGCGACGACCTCGGCCGCGGCATGGCCGCAATAGCGTCCCTGGCAGCGGCCCATGCCGACCCGGCTCAACGCCTTGGCGCGGTTCATCTCGTCGGCCCCCTTGTCGTGAACGACGGCGCGCAGTTCGCCGGCAGTGATGCCTTCGCAGCGGCAGACGACGGTGTCGTCTGCGAGGCCCGCCGCCAGATGGTGCGGCCATGGGAAGGCTTCGGAAATGCCTGTGCGGAAGCGCTCCATGGCCCGGCGCTGCTGCCGCAGCCGCGAAATCTGCTCGGTGGGTGCCGAGCGTCCCCGGTCCGTCAGCACGGCGAGGGCCGCCAGCTTGCCGGCGATTTCGGCCCCGTCGGCCCCCTGGGTGCGAACGCCGTCTCCTGCCAGGTAGATGCCGGGCACCGAACTGCGGCCGTCCTCGTCGATGACCGGCCAGAACTGCCGGGTCGCGGCATCAAAGGCAAAATCGCAGCCGGCGAGATCCGCCAACTGGGTTTCCGGGCGCAGGTGATAACCCAGCGCCACCGCATCGCAGGCCAGTCGCAGGTCCCGCCCCGAGGCGAGTCGCACAATGACGCCACTGACACCGCCATCCGCGTCACCGAAGATCTCGACCGGTGTCACGCCCCGGCGAACCATCGTGCCGGCCAGCAGATGGCTGGCAGCCAGAACCACGCCCTTGGCGAGCACGTCGGGACGGCTGGCCAGTTTCGGCAGCGCGCTGATCTGGTGCCACAGGCGCGACGTGTCCAGAAGGGCGACGACTTGGGCTCCAGCCTTGCGGTACTGCGCCGCCACGAGCTGCATCAGCGGCCCGGTGCCGAGGAAGACGACCCGCCGGCCGATGCCGCAGCCCTGGGACTTGAGGGCGATCTGCGCCGCGCCCAGGCTGTAGACGCCCGCATGTTGCCAGCCCTTGACCGGCATGAGCCGGTCGGTCGCACCGGAGGCGACGATCAGGGCATCGAAGGGCAGGGCCTCCGCGCTGCCGTCGTGAACGACATGAAGCTGGCCATCGGAGACGTTCCACGCGAGATGACCCGGTCGGTAATCGATCTTCGGTCGCAGATCGTCGAAGGTCGCGTGCAGGGCGTCGGCACGCGCGGCCTCTGTCCCGTAGAGCTCCGCAGATGAACGGGAGAAACCCTCCGGCTGGCGACGGTAGATCTGGCCGCCGTCACGGCGCCCCTCGTCGACGACCGTGGGACGGAGCCCGGCGGCGACGAGGGCTTCGGCCGCCCGGACACCGGCCGGGCCGGCGCCTACGATGATCACGCGCGGTTCGGCCATGGCATGTCCGGAGGTTGGGTCAGAACGGAGAGGCCGGCCCGGACGGGCGTGTCACAGGCCCGCAGGCGATCACCTTCATGGGTCCACATCCAGCAATCCTGGCAGGCCGCCATGAGACAGAAGCCGGCGCGGGCCTCCGGGCCGAATTCCGAGTGCCGCAGGTGCCCCGCGCGAGTCAGGACGGCAACGAGCAGGCTGTCGCCCTCCAGGGCCTCGATGGAGGCTCCGTCGACGACAATCGTCACGGTCGGCCTGTCGGTCTCGGCCAGTCGCACGAAGCGCGGCTGCAACGGGCTCATGGGGCGGCTGTTCCTCTCATGGGCGGCTCATGATGGCGCCACCTGACGACGGTAGGACGAGCCGGGTGAGCGATGGTTTCGGCACGCGGCGACGAGGCGGACGACTTTGCCGAATTGAACCTGCTGGCGGCATGTTCTGCGGTTCGTCGCGGCCCTATCCCGCATGCGGAAAAAGGCGGTCGATGGGGTAGTGCGCTTTGACGAAGGGCGACTTTATGACGATGTAACTGAAGTATTTTTCGATTCCGACCCCGCGCTCAAGCAGATTCTCCATGATGTCCTGGTAGTTATTGACCCCTTTTGTAACAAATTTGAGAAGATAGTCGTAGCCTCCGCTGACGAGGTGGCATTCCAGGATCTCCGGGATGTTGCGGATGGCGCCCTCGAAACGGGCGAAATCATCATATCGGTGGTCCGACAAGGTCACTTCGGTAAAGACGAAGAGGACGTCACCGAGCTTGCGCAGCTGAATCTGCGCGCCGTAGCCCACGATGTAGCCCGAGGTTTCCAGCCGCTTGACCCGCGTCAGGCAGGGACTCGGCGAAAGCCCGACCGCATCGGCAAGTTCCACATTGGTGATACGTCCATTTTTCTGGAGCTCTGCCAGTATCTTGAGGTCAATCCGGTCCAGCTTCGACGATGTCGACATCGTCACCTACCCTTCGAAAGCAGGGTGTTGATTGTGGGGGCAGCATAAAATGCTGCGTTCATCCTGCGCCCGGTCGTCGGCCGCGGCAAGAGCAGAGTACCTTTCATCCCCGGATCGCACCGCGGATGTCCGGCTCGGCCAGGGTGTCGTCGAGAGTCTTGCGCAGGCGCCCCAGCAGCAGGTCCATTTCCTCCGGTGTGCAGGACAGGGCCGGCGCGAGGCCGATGGTGCCATCCGGGAAGGCACGGAAGATGATACCGTTGCGGTAGCCGTGGGACGCCAGCTTTTCGGCGAGCTTCGCATCGGCGGCAAAGGCGGTCTTGCGCCGCTTGTCGCTGACCAGTTCAAGCCCCCCCAGCATCCCGCGGGCGCGGGCCTCGCCGACCAGCGGGTGGGCGGCAAGCCGGCTCAATCCGGCCTCGAACTGGCGCCCGACGATCTGGCCGTTGGCGAGGATGCCGCTCTCATAGAGGCGAATGACCTCCAGTCCGACGGCGGCGCTCACCGGATGGCCGGAATAGGTATAGCCGTGGCCGATCGTCGTCTCGGGGGGAGCGCCGTCGGCAATGCCCGCATAAACCTCCTCGGAGAGAAGGACTGCGCCCATCGGCACATAGCCGGCCGTCAGGCCCTTGGCGATGGTCATCACATCAGGCGTCACGCCTTCCGCGTCGCAGGCGAACATCGGCCCGGTGCGACCGAAGCCGGTAATGACCTCGTCCGCCAGGAACAGGATGTCGAGTTCGCGCGCCGTTTCGCGCATCGCCCTCAGCCAGCCAACCGGCGGGACGATGACGCCGCCCGACCCCTGGATGGGCTCGCAGAAGAACGCGGCGACATTGTCCGCTCCCAGTTCCTCGACCTTCGCTCTCAGCGCCGCGACACTCGATGCGATGACGGAAGCGTCATCGGGGCCGGCGGGATTGCGGTAGGGGTAGGGGGAGGGGATGTGGTGCTGGTTGGCCCGCGGCAGGTCGAAATTGCGGTGGAAGACCGCGAGGGCCGTCATGCCGGCGCCGGTCGACGAGGATCCGTGGTAGCCCTTCTCCAGAGCAATGAACTGCTTCTTGGACGGTCGACCGGTGGCGTTGTGATAGTGGGTGATCAGACGGATGGCGCTGTCCACCGCGTCAGATCCACCCTGGCTGAAGAACACCCGCGACAGCCCCGGCGGCGATATGTCCGCCAGCTTGGCCGCCAGGCGGATCGCCGGTTCGGAGGCGAAGCCGAAATAGCCGGTCGCATAGGGGAGTTTGCGCATCTGCGCGGCGGCAGCCTCGACGACGCTCTCATGGCCATAGCCGATATTGACACACCAGAGCCCGGCGAAGGCGTCGATCAGTTCGTGTCCGGTCGAATCGCGCAGGAACATGCCCCGTGCGCTCTCGAGGACGGTGGCGCCCTTCGCCTCATGCGCCCGATAGGCACTGACGGGATGGACATAGTGCTCGCGGTCGAGCGCGATGAGAGAATTGGCGAGCATCGGCATCCTCCTCGGAAACTGTTCCGATGATGGTCGCGGGTCGGCGGTCATTTGCTGTCGAACCGAAGGGCGCGCCCGGCGGCGCATATCGTTGTTCGGGATGACGCGGCAGAAAGTACCGTCGCCGCTCAGCCGAGCGCCTGACTGACCAGTCCGAAGGTCCGGTAGGGTCCGGGCGTCGGCAGCGCCGCGCCACGCACCATGGTCAGCACCGGACTGACGCGCGACAGTCCCAGGCCATCGAGCCAGTCGGACAGGCCGGATTCGCCGGGGACGTCGACCCTCAGGAACATCCCGGCATTGAGGCCGACCCAATGGGCGATGAGCGCCCGCGCCGCCGCCGTGTCACGGGCGACGACCGGCCCGATGACGTGGCCGCGACCGAAACGGCGGAAAAAGGCGAATCCGACGGTCTCGCCGCCGTCGTCCAGAACGACGGCGTCACCCTGGCTCATCATTTCGGCGATCACCTTCTCGCGCCGCGCGCCGAGAGCCATCGCGTCGAGCGTGATGAGGCGCTCGGCATCGTTGCGACCGAGCGGCCGGATGCGCTCTCCCGCGCGAAGCGGGACGAGCGGCGCGCCGAACGCGGCGCCCTGATGCTGGATGATGGTGCTGGCGCCGCTGAAACCGAGTTGCCGGTAGAGCGTCTCGCCTGCATCGGTCGCATTCAGGATGATGCAGGGCTCGTCCAGCCGGTCGATGACCGCCTTCATCATCCGTCGCCCGATTCCCGCCCGCTGGATGGTCGGGTCGACGATCACGAGCCCGATACGGGCCTGCCGGCCCTCATAGCGCCACCACATGGCGGTGCCCACCATCCGGTCGCCGGAAGAGGCGACGAGACCCTCGCCGACCGTCAGCGCGAATTGCCAGTCCTCCAGCCGATGCGGCCAGCCGACGGTACGGGACAGCGCGTGGGCCGCCGCCAGATCGCTCTGGTTCATCGGGCACAGGTCGAACTGAATGGCGGGCTGGCTGACGCTCAACGGCTTCGCTCCCTCATGTGACATCCCGTCTGCAGCAGCGCGCATCCGGGTCCGGGCGGTGGTGCCCCTGTCGGTGTCGGGGCGATCAGTCTAGGCGGAGCGGAGAAGAATTTTGTCGCGTTTGCCAGCCCGCAAACGGTGCATTCCACGGCGCGGCCGCCCCGCCTCCGTCTCATCCGGCAGGGAGAAGTCTTCTAGCATGGCCGCATCGGCTTCGGGCCGGTCCCCACAAGGAGGGTTGCCATGCCAGGATTCGACCCCGATGCGGTGAATGTGCCCCCGGGCCATTTCATCGATGCCGCTCATCGCGGCGGCATGGCGGGATTGCCGGTCGTCCGGCCATCGGACGGCAGGATCTACGCCACGCTGCCGGATGGCGATGCCGCTCTGGTGGATGAGGCGGTAACCAGCGCCCGGCGGGCCTTCACCACCTCGGGATGGCCTCAGCTGACCCCGCGCGCCCGCGCGCGTATCCTGACGCTGTGGGCCGACGCCATCGCGGCGGACGCTTCCTCCCTCGCCCGGCTGGAGGCCGTCGGCTCGACGCGCCCGATCCGCGACGTTGTGGCCTGGGACATTCCCTATACGGTCGACGTCATCCGCTTCTTCGCCGAACTCTGCGACAAGGACGGTGGCGCGGTCGCGGCGACGGCCGCCGACCATCTCGGCCTGATGATCCACGAGCCCTTCGGCGTCGTCGGGGCCATCGCCCCGTGGAACTTTCCGCTCGTCATGGCGATATGGAAACTGGCGCCGGCTCTCGCCGCGGGCAATGCCGTTGTGCTCAAGCCCTCGGAAATGACCCCGTTCAGCGTGGTGCGGCTCGCTGAGCTCGCCGTCGGGGCGGGCCTGCCGCCAGGCCTTTTCAACGTGGTCCAGGGGCGCGGTGCGACCGTCGGCGAGGCCATCTGCCAGCATCCCCTCGTCGGCAAGGTCAGCTTCACCGGCTCGACGCGCACGGGCGCGCGCATCATGGCCAATTGCGCCCTGCACGGCACCAAGCCGGTCACCCTGGAACTGGGCGGCAAGAGCCCGCAGGTCGTCTTCGCCGATGTCGCTGATCCGGCCGCGACGGCCGCCACGGTGGCGCGGGCGATCACCGGCAATGCCGGACAGGTCTGCGTCGCCGGATCCCGGCTCATCGTCGAGGAGCGTCTGGCGGCCGAGATGACGGAACGGATCGCCGCCCATTTCGCGACCCTCGTCGCCGGCCCGACCTGGGACGCGGGCACGACTCTCCCGCCGATCATTTCCGAAGGCCAATGTGGCCGCATCGAGAACCTGGTCGGCGCGGCCGTGGCAGCCGGTGGCCATCTGCTGGCGGGCGGCCATCGTCTGCGCCAGCCGCAGGACGGTGCCTTCTTCGCGCCGACGATGATCGATCGTTTGCCCGACGATGCCGCCATCCTGCGCGAGGAGGTCTTCGGGCCGGTCCTCACCGTCCAGACCTTCCGCGACGAGGCCGAGGCGTTCGCGCTCGCCGGGCACCCGACCTATGGCCTGGCGGCGGGCATCCATACGGCCAATCTGGACCGCGCCATGCGGGGTATCCGCGCCATCGAGGCCGGCACCGTCTGGGTCAACCGCTATGGGCGCTCCTCGGACCACATCCTTCCCACCGGCGGTTTCGGGCAGTCGGGGATCGGCAAGGATCTTGGCCGACAGGCCTTCGAAGCCAACCGCCGGACGAAGTCTGTCCTCATGGCCTTCTCTGCCTGAGCACCCTGCAGAAAACTGCCGGACGGCGCCCGCACAACAGCAGAATCTGCCATGTGGCCCATGCAAAGCTTCCGTGAAATCCAGACGGGTCATGCCAGCCTTGATGAGACGGCAAGAGCTCGGACTGCAGGGGATCAAGACGCGACATGACCGCCTTCCGGCCCAAATTCATCACCTTTGACTGCTACGGGACGCTGACCCGGTTTCGCATGAGCGAAATGGCCCGCGAGATGTTCGCGGACCGGGTTCCTGCCGATCGGATCGACGATTTCATCCGCGACTTTTCGACCTATCGTCTCGATGAAATCCTCGGACCGTGGAAGCCCTATCGGGATGTCCTGGTGAATGCCATCCAGCGCACGGGCAAGCGCTGGGGGTTCCCGGTGTCCGAGGCGGAGGGCGAGAAATTCTATCTCGCGGTTCCGACCTGGGGACCGCATGCCGATGTCCCGGCCGGGCTCTCCAGGGTCGCCGACAAGATTCCCCTGGTCATTCTGTCAAACGCCTCGAATGACCAGATCCAGCATAATGTCGACAAGCTCGGCGCGCCCTTTCATGCCGTCTATACGGCGCAGATGGCGCAGGCCTACAAGCCGCGCATGCAGGCCTTCGAGTTCATGCTCGACCAACTCGGCTGCCCGCCGGAGCACATTCTCCATGTCTCCTCGTCCTATCGCTACGACCTGATGACGGCCCATGACATGCGCTTTGGCATGCGCGCCTTCGTCAACCGCCAGCACGAGCCGCTGACGCCCTACTACGGTGCGCACGAGATCGCCGATATCGGCGGGCTCGCCGGTCTGGTCGGACTGTGAGGCGTGCGATGACCGGACGCATTCCGACACGGACCAGGTCATCATGAACCCCGCCTCCTACTGGCTCGACACGGCACCGCCCTTCACCGGCTCATCGCCCGAGCCGGTATCCGGGCGCTACGACGTGGTCGTCATAGGCGGGGGTTTCACCGGTCTTTCCGCCGCCAGGACTTTGGCGCGGCTCGGCGTCTCGGTCGCACTGCTCGAGGCCGGCAAGGTCGCCTCGGAGGCCTCAGGGCGCAATGGCGGGCACTGCAACAACGGGCTTGCCCACGATTTCTCGGCGACGGCTGCGGCGCATGGCATCGATCGGGCGCGGGAAATGTACCGCGCCTTCGATTCCGGCGTGGACCTCGTGGAGGAGATCGTCCGCAGCGAGGAGATCGACTGCCATTTCGTCCGCTCGGGCAAGCTCAAGCTGGCGGCGAAACCGGCGCATTTCGATTCCATGCGACGAGCGCGCGACGTCCTGGCCCGCGAGGTCGATGACGACACTGCGATCATCGAGCGTGGCGACCTGAGGGCCGAGATCGGCAGCGATGGTTATCATGGCGGACTTCTCTACCGCCGGTCGGCCATGCTGCATGTCGGCAAGTTCGGCCAGGGGCTGGCCGGTGTGGCGGCGCGGGCCGGCGCGACCATCTTCGAGGATGCGGCCGTGACAGCGATCGAGGACGTGGCCGGGCAATACCGGATCGGCACGATCCGCGGCGCACTTGTCGCTGACAAGGTGATCCTCGCCACCGGCGCGAGCCAGCACGGTCCTTTCGGCTGGTTCCGCCGCCGCCTCGTCCCGATCGGCAGCTTCATCATCGTCACCGAGCCCCTCGGCGAGAACCTTGCCCGCGACATCATGCCGGGCGGGCGCACCTGCACCACCACGCAGAACATCGGCAACTACTTCCGCCTGACGGCCGACAAACGCCTCGTCTGGGGAGGCCGGGCACGGTTCGCCATGTCCAGCCCGAGGTCCGACCTGAAGAGCGGCGAGATCCTACAACGGCAGTTGCGGGCTGTCTTCCCGCAGATCGCCGATTGCCGCATCGACTATTGCTGGGGCGGCCTCGTCGACATGACGCAGGACAGGCTGCCGCGCTCCGGCACGCATCGCGGCATGCATTTCGCCATGGGCTTCTCGGGTCATGGCGTGCAGATGTCGACCTATATGGGCGACCTCATGGCCCGCGAAGCCGTCGGGCAGGATGTGGCCAACCCTTGGCGCGACCTCGATTGGTCCGCCGTTCCGTTTCACTTCGGCAAACCGTGGTTCTTGCCCTTCGTGGGGCTGTACTACCGCGCCAAGGATCGCTGGTCCTGAGCCAGGGAGGGAGGTGGCAACGACGGCCTGTGACGGCAAAACGGCAAGATCCCCATCGGCGAGAGAGGGCAAAGGCTCCGCGCCGCAGGGGGACGATCCAGAGATCTGCAGAGTGACGACCACCAAGACCAGGGGAACTCAACAATGACCGGACAGTCCTTCGATCCGCTTTCGCTCTTGTCGCTGACCGAGCGCCACCGCCTCATGCAGGCCGTGCGCACCGGCGCCTCTCGCCGCGACGTCCTCGCCCTTCTCGGTGCGATCGGCATCGGTGCCGGCTTCGGCGGGAGCCTGATCGGCGCCGCCACGACAGCCCATGCCCAGACCCCGAAGAAGGGCGGCAAGATCCGCGTTGCCGGTTTCGGAACATCGACGGCCGATACGCTCGATCCTGCCAAGCAGTCCTACTCGACCGACTACTGCCGCTGCTCGATGTTCTACAACGGCCTCGTCGATCTCGACGCCACGCTGACGCCGCAGATGTCGCTGGCGGAATCCATGACCAGCGACAAGGCGACCGTCTGGACCATCAAGCTGCGCAAGGGCGTGCAGTTCCACGACGGCAAGGAGTTCAAGGCCGAGGACGTCGTCTTCTCCCTGCAGCGCCATCTCGATCCGGCGACCGGGTCACGGGCCCGCGCCCTCGCCGCCCAGATGAAGGAGATCGTCGCGACCGGCACCCATGAGGTGACCGTCACGCTCACCGGTCCCAATGCCGATTTCCCCGTGGTTCTTGGCACCCATCACTTCCTCATCGCCCCGGCCGGCACCACCGATTTCTCCAAGGGCATCGGCACAGGCCCCTACAAGTGCAAGGAATTCACGCCCGGCGTCCGGTCCATCGCCGTGCGCAACGAGAATTACTGGAAGCAGGGTGGCGGGCCCTATGTCGACGAGATCGAGTTCTTCGGCATTCCCGACGTGGGCGCCCGCGTCAACGCCCTGATGGCCGGCGACGTCCAGCTGATCGGCAACGTCAACCCGGCCTCGGCGCGTCTGATCCTCGCGCGGAATGATCTGGCGATCATGGAGACCAAATCGGGCAATTACACCGATCTGGTCATGCGCCTCGACCAGCCACCCGGCAACAACGCCGACTTCGTCCTCGGCATGAAGCTGCTGATGAACCGCAACGTCATCCGTCGCAACGTCTTCCAGAACTATGCGGAGGTGGCGAACGACCAGCCGATCCCGCCGATGAACCGTTACCACGCCAAGGACATTCCGCAGCGGCCCTTCGATCCGGAAAAGGCCAAGTTCCACCTGAACAAGGCCGGGGCGATCGGTTCGACCATTCCCGTGGTCACCTCCGTCGCCGCGACCGGTTCGGTCGAGATGGGCTTGCTGCTGCAGCAGGCGGCCCAGGCCATCGGTGTGAGGATCGAACTGCGACAGGTTCCGGCCGACGGCTATTGGTCGAACTACTGGATGAAGGTTCCGGTCGGCTACGGCAACATCAACCCGCGCCCCTCGGCCGATGTGCTGTTCAGCCTGTTCTTTGCCTCCACGGCGGCCTGGAACGAGAGCGGCTGGAAGAACGAGAAATTCGACCAGTTGCTACTGGCCGCGCGTGCGGAGACGGACCCGGCCAAGCGCAAGCAGATGTACACCGACATGCAGGTGATGGTGCACGAGAGCTCGGGCATCGGCATTCCGGTCTTCATCAGCGGTCTCGATGCCCATTCCGCCAAGCTGAAAGGCCTGACGCCGATGGGGACGGGCTCGCTCATGGGCTACGCCTTCGCCGAGCATGTCTGGCTCGACGCCTGACCCGGTCATGGCGCCTCCGCTTCGCGGGGGCGCCTTTCGAGACGATGAAAGGAGGAGGCGATGAGGGCGACGATCGGCTGGCTTCTGCTGAGCCGCTTCCTGTTGTCGCTGGCAACGCTCCTCTTCGTCGCCACGGCGGTCTTTGTCATCACCAACCTTCTGCCGGGTGATGTCGCCCAGGAATTGCTCGGCCAGGCCGCCACGCCCGAGGCGGTCGCTGGCCTGCGCACTGCGCTCGGCCTCGATGTGCCGCCCTTCCAGCGTTATCTCGCCTGGCTTGGCAAGCTGCTGACCGGTGATGCCGGACTGTCCCTTGTCAACGGCCAGCCGGTGGCTGCGCTTATCGGATCCCGGCTCGGCAATTCCCTCATTCTGGCCGGTGTGACGGCGCTCGTCGCCGTCCCGCTCGCCTTGACGCTCGGGATCACCTCGGCAGTCTGGCGGGGGTCTCTCTACGACCGGGTGGTGGGCGCGTCGACGGTGCTGGTCGTCTCGGTGCCGGAGTTTCTGGTGGCATCGGCAGCGGTGCTGATCTTCGCGGTTCACCTGCAATGGGTGCCGGCGCTGTCCCAAATCGGCCGGATCAATGGCCTCTTCGATGCCATCCGCGTCTTCGCGCTGCCGGTCATGACGCTGACCTTTGTCGTCGTCGCCCAGATGGCGCGCATGACCCGCGCCGCCCTCGTCGATGTCCTGTCGTCCTCCTATGTCGAGATGGCGCGCCTGAAGGGCGCGAGCCAGATGCGCATCGTCTTGTGGCATGCCCTGCCCAATGCCATCGGGCCCATCGCCAATGCGATTGCCTTCTCGCTGTCCTTTCTGCTCGGCGGGGTCATCATCGTCGAGACCATCTTCAACTACCCGGGCATCGCCAAGCTGATGGTCGACGGCGTGTCGACGCGTGACCTGCCGCTGGTCCAGGCCTGTGCCATGCTGTTCTGTGCGGCCTATCTCGTCCTCGTCACGGCAGCCGACGTGGCCGCCATCCTCGCCAATCCACGACTGAGACAGGGCTGAGCATGGCTGCTATCGCCGAGAGCCGCCGCCGCCGGCCCCGCAACCTCACCCGCATCATCGCGCCGGTGATCGTCCTCGCCTGGCTGCTCGTCGCGGTCTTCGGCCCGGCCATTGGTCCTTATGATCCCGCCGCCATCCAGGACGCCGACCTGTTCGAGGGTTTCAGCGCCAAGTTTCTCCTCGGAACGGACTATTTTGGCCGCGACATGCTCTCCCGCATCATTGCCGGCACCCGCCAGACGCTCGGCATCGCCCTCGTCGCGACGAGTCTGGCGGTCACCACCGGCCTGTTGCTGGGCCTTGCCGCTTCGGCGATCGGAGGCTTCTTCGATTCCGCCCTCAGCCGCTTTCTCGACGCGCTGATTTCCATTCCCTCGAAGATGTTCGGCCTCGTCGTCGTCGCGGCCTTCGGCTCGTCGGTGCCGGTGCTGATCCTGACGCTCGCCATCATCTACGTCCCCGGCTGCTACCGCATCGTCCGGTCCGTGGCGGTGAATGTCGCGGCGCTTGATTTCGTCGTGGCCGCACGCGCGCGGGGGGAGGGCACTTTCTACATCATGACCCGGGAGATCCTGCCGAACATGGTGAGCCCGGTCCTCGCCGATTTCGGCCTGCGGTTCATCTATGTCGTTCTGCTGCTGTCGAGCCTCAGTTTTCTTGGTCTCGGGGTGCAGCCCCCACAGGCCGACTGGGGGTCACTGGTGCGCGAGAACATCAGTGGTCTCGCCTATGGCGCACCCGCCGTCGTCCTGCCGGCCATCGCCATCGCCTCCCTGACCATCGCGGTGAACCTGTCGATCGACGCCTTCTTCAGCGGCCGCGTGCGCGAGGGAGTGCATTGAGGTGACAGCCCTCGTCAGCATAAAGGACCTGAGGGTGACGGCACGCGGCGCCGACGGCATCGAGACCGAGATCGTCAGGGGCGTCAGTCTTGAGGTCGCGCGTGGAGAGGTGCTCGGGCTCATCGGCGAGTCAGGCTCTGGCAAGACGACCATCGCGCTCGCCACCATGGGTTATGCGCGCTACGGCTGCCGGATATCGGGCGGCACGATCCGGGTCGGCGAGGCCGAGATCACCGCGCTGGGCGAGAAGGCCCTGCGGGCGATCCGCGGCCGGCGCATCGCCTATATCGCCCAGAGCGCGGCGGCCTCCTTCAATCCCTCCCGCACGATCATGGCGCAGGTCATCGAAAGCGCGCTGATCCACGGCACCGCCAGCGAAGCCGAGGCGCGCGCCAAGGCCGTCGACCTGTTTCGCGCCCTCGCCATTCCCGCGCCGGACACCATAGGCAACCGCTATCCGCATCAGGTCTCCGGTGGCCAGTTGCAGCGCCTCATGGCGGCCATGGCCCTGATCACGGACCCCGATGTCGTCATTTTCGACGAGCCGACGACGGCGCTGGACGTGACGACGCAGATCGAGGTGCTCAAGGCCTTCAAGGCGGCGATCCGCGACCGGGCGACCACCGGCATCTATGTCACCCACGATCTCGCGGTCATCGCCCAGATTGCCGATCGCATCGTCGTGCTTCGCAACGGCGAGGTTCGCGAGACCGGGCCGATCGATGCCCTGCTGAAGCAGCCGAAGAACGACTACACCAGAAGCCTCCTCGCCGCCGCCGAGCCGGCGCCGCGGCTGCGGGATGAGGATGCCAAGGCCAAGGACCCGCCACTCCTCGCCGTGACGGGTCTGACGGCCGGCTATGGCGGCCTGACCGAGACCGGCGAGCCGCGCATTCCGATCCTCCGGGATGTCGCTCTGACGATCGCACGCGGTTCCTCGCTCGGCGTCATCGGCGAGTCCGGTTGCGGCAAGTCGACCCTCGCCCGAGTCATCGCCGGCCTTGCCCCGCAGACCCGCGGCACGGTCGCGCTGGCGGGCGAAGCTCTGCCTCCGGCCCTCGCCCAGCGCAGCAAGGATCAACTCCGGCGCATTCAGCTGGTCTTCCAGTCGGCGGACACGGCCCTCAATCCGACCATGTCGATCGAGGAGATCATCGGGCGTCCGCTGACCTTCTATTTCGGTCTGCGCGGCGAGGAGCGCCGCGCCCAGGTCCGTCGGATGCTGGATCTCACCCACCTGCCCTCCGATGTTCTGGGCCGACGTCCGGGTGACCTGTCCGGCGGCCAGAAGCAGCGCGTGAACCTTGCCCGGGCGCTGGCAGCCAGACCCGACGTGCTGCTCTGCGACGAGGTCACCTCGGCGCTCGACACCGTCGTGGCGGCCGCCATCCTCGACCTCATCGTGGAACTGCGGCGGGAGCTGGGGCTGACGACCATGTTCATCAGCCATGACCTCAAGACGGTCCGGGCCATCTGCGACGACGTCCTCGTGCTCTATGCCGGCCGGCAGGTCGAGACGATGGCCGCCGCAGCGATCCCCGAGACGGATCATCACCCCTATACCCGGCTGCTGCTGGCGTCGGTTCCTGCGCTGCGGCGGGGATGGCTGGAGGAGGAGGCGCTGGCGGCGCGCGAAGGCAAGGTCGACCTCTCCCTTGCCGAGGGCTGCGTCTTCCATCCCCGCTGCCCCGACCGGATCGCGGGCACCTGCGAGATCGGCCAGCCGCCGATCCGCACGACGGCGGCGGGCGGGGTGATCGCCTGCCACCTTCCGGCGGGCTAAGCGTCAGGCCGACAGGCCGTAGCGTTGCGTTAGGTCGGCGAAGATCGCTCGCATCTGGTCCGACACGGGTGCCGCCTGCGATGACGCCGCCACCGCCGCGAAGACGCGGTGCTTCAGGAAGAATCGCCACGTCACGGGCTGCCGGGCCAGGAAAGCGGTCAGCAGATCGTAGCGCTCGCGTGTCCAGATCGTTTCGAAGGCGATGCGCTCGGGGCTGAACACGACGGCCTCTTCCGGCTGCGCGGCCCGGGAACTGCGGATCGCCGTCGTCGCTGCGACATCGACCGCCCGGTCCGCGATCACCACGCCATAATCGCTACGGGCGCTCTCCCGGGAGACAGCGCCGCGGACGACGTCGGTCAGCACCTCCTCCGCGGGGCGCTGGAAGGGATCCCCCCATCCGCCGGCCCCCGGTCCGACGACCCGGATGATGTCGCCCGGGGCGCAGGCGACCAGATCGGTGTTGCCGAGCGAGACCGCGTCGGGCCGACCCGGATTGCGCAGGAATAGCGAGATCCGGCCTGGCGATCCGCCGCGCAGCCCCCAGCTCCCCATCACCGAGCGGTTACGGTTTCGGGCCGTGACGACCGTCTCGGGGGCGGCCAGCTCGAATTCCATCACCGCGGAGAGGCCGCCGCGATAGCGCCCCGGGGCACCGGTATCGGGCTCGAGGCCGTAGCGCAGGAAACGGATCGGCACCTCCGCCTCGCTGATCTCGATCGGCGTGTTGCGGAGAAAGCCGGTCGCCCCGCCAGCGCCGTCGGAGCCGTCGGCGAAGGGCGTCGCCCCGCCGCCGCCGCCGACCGGACCGATCGAGGCCATGACCGGGCGTCCGGCACGTCCCTGCGCCTTGATGTTCATGATGGCATTGCCGCCCGGAGAGGCGGTCGGGATGAGGTCGGGCAGCGCCTGGGCGAAGGCGCCGACGGTGACGATCTGCGTCATGGCGCAGGTCAGGGATCGCATGCCGACAGCGGCGGGCTTCTGGCAGTTCACGACGCTGCCCTCGGGGAGGACCGCGCGTGCCGGCCGCAGCGTCCCGGCATTCAGCAGGAGGCTGTTGTCCAGTGTCCACAGCACATAGGTCAGCCCCACCATCACGAGCGGGTGTCGCTCGCGGCCACCGGTCGGCATGTTCAGGGATGAACCGAGCTGGGGGTCGGAGCCGGTATAGTCGAGTACGACCTCGTCGCCGCGCACCAACAGCGTCAGCGCTATCCGACACGGTTGGCCGCCGACCGAATCCTCGTCCGCATAATCGGCGAAGAAATAGGTGCCGTCCGGGATCCGCCGGATGATGGCGCGGGCCTGGCGATCGGCATAGTCCAGGATGGCCTCGACACCCGCCATGAACCCCTCGAAGCCGAAGCGGCCAACAATCTCGGCCATCTTGCGTTCGCCGACATTGACCGAGGCGATCTGGGCCTGGATGTCACCGATGTTCTGGTCGGGCGCCCGTACGTTGGAGCGGATCGCAGCCAGAACGAAGGCGTTCAACTGGCCGTTTTCCACCAGCTTGACCGGGGGGATGCGCAGGCCCTCCTGCTCGATCTCCGTCAGCGAACGCGACAGCGATGCGGGAACGGCACCGCCGACATCCGTGTTGTGGATATGGCCGACGACGAAGCAGGCGAGGCGCCCCACGTGGAAGACCGGCTTCCAGATGTGGATGTCAGGCGTATGGGTAGCGACATGGCCCTCGTAGACATCGTTGGTGATGCAGATGTCGCCCTCGCGATAGGTCTCGAAATGGGCGAGGAGCGGGCCGTAATCGATCCCGGAATACCAGGGAGCGCCGAAACTGCGGGGGTTGGCGAAGGCGAGGCCCTCGCGGCTGACGACCTGACAGGAGAAATCCTCGGTCTCCTTGACGAAGGCGGAATGGGCGGTGCGCATCAGCGTGAAGGCCATGGCATCGGCGGCCGCGGCGCAGAAATTGGCGAAGACCTTCAGGTGGCGAGGATCGAAGGCCATCAGCGCCGGTCCCTGGTGATGACGAGATTGCCGAAGCGGTCGACCTCCGTGACGAAACCGGGAGGAATCACCGTCGTCGTGTCGTCCTGCGCGATGATGGCCGGACTCGGCAGGCGATGCCCGGGCCGGATGTCACCCCGGACGAAGACCGGAACCGCGTGGGGCCGGCCGTCGAAATGCGCGGGGACCGTCAGGGTCGGCTGGAGCGGACCGGTCGCCCGGTCCGGCGCGACCAGGGCAGGCTTGGGCGTCGGCGCCATGATGACGACCCGCAGATTGACGATCTGAACGGTGCCCTCGGGGTCGGCATGGCCGTAGACACGCGCATGTTCGGCGTGGAAGGCGGAGCGCAGCGCGCCGACATCGGGAGAATCCAGCCAGCTGGCTTCGATGGGCGTCTCGATCTCGAAGCTTTGGCCGGCGTAGCGCATGTCGGCCGACAGGCGACTGATGCCGGACCCCTCGTGACCCTGCTGCTGGAGCCAGTCCCTGGCCCGCCCGACCAGAGCGGCAAAGACCCCAGCAACCTCCTCCATCGCCTCCGCCGTCGCCTCCCGGTAGAGGGTGGCGATGAAGTCGTTCTTCAGGTCGGCGATGAGTCCGCCGAAGGCCGAGACCACGCCGGGCGCCGGTGGCACGACAATGCCCTTGAGGTCCAGCTCGCGGGCCAGGAAACAGGCGAGCATGGGACCGGCGCCGCCGAAGGCGAAGAGGTGAAACGCGCGCGGATCGATGGCAAAGCGCGAGATCAGCCCGGACACCTCGGCGAACATGCCGGAAACAGCGACGGCGAGGACATCCGCGGCAACCGCTTCGACTGGAGATCCGAGCCGCTCCGCAAGCGGCGCGAAGGCGGCGTGGGCTGCCGCATGGTCGACGCTGACCGCCCCATAGCCGAGCGGGAGATGACCGATCAGGTTCTGCACGGCCATCGCATCCGTGATCGTGGGGGCGACCCCGCCGCGGCCGTAGCAGGCCGGGCCCGGTGTCGAGCCGGCGCTCGTCGGCCCGACCTGGAGCACGCCGAGGTCGTCGACCCAGGCGACTGAGCCGCCGCCCTGGCCAACCGACGACACCGATACCGAGGGGATGTGGATATGGAAGTCGCCGATGGTCTCGCCGACTCCGTACTGGGGTTCGCCGTCGATGATGACGGCGACGTCCGCCGACGTCCCGCCGATGTCGAGGCTGAGCACCCGATCGAATCCGGAGGCGCGCGCGAGATGACCGGCTCCGATGACACCGGAGGCCGTCCCGGAAAGGATCATCTGCACGCATTCGGCGCGCGCCTGGTCGAGGCCCATCACCCCGCCGTTCGACTTGGTGATGAGCAGCGGGCAGTCGACACCCCTCTGGCGAAGCCGGTCCTCGAAGCGATCGAGATAGTGGCTGACGCGCGGCCGCACATAGCCGGAAATCACCGCCGTGATGGTCCGCTCGTACTCGCGGATGATCGGCCATGTCTCGGCGGAGGCGACGAACGCCATGTCCGGCGCGATCTCCGCGATCATCGCCTTCACCGCCTGCTCGTTGGCGGGGTTGCGATAGGCGTGCAGGAAGGCGATCACCACCCCCCGGCACCCCAGCGCCCGTGCCGCCGCGACCGCTGCCTTAACATCGTCCCGGCGCGGCGCGGCGAGGATGTCACCACTCGCCAGCGTCCGCTCGTCGATCCCGAAGACGCATTCGCGACGGATCAGGGGCGCGGGACGACGCGAATAGAGATTGTGGATCTGGGGAATCTTGAGGCGCGCCACTTCCAGCACGTCCTCGAAATTGCGGGTCGTGAACAGGGCCAGCGCCTCGCCGTTGCGCTGGATCACCGTGTTGATCCCGACGGTCGTGCCATGGGCGAATCCGGTCACGGCATCCGCATGGAGTCCGTCCCGGTCGCGCAGGATGTCGAGCGCCAGCATGATCTCGGCGCCGGGGTCGTCGGGCCGCGAGAAGACCTTGAGGGTCGTGACCTGGCCGCTCGTGGTGTCGAGGGCTGCAAAGTCGGTGAACGAGCCGCCGACATCCACACCGATCCGGATGGTCACAGCGGCGCGTCCTTCGTGTCGGCTGCGGGAGGCTCGCCCGGGGCCCGCCGCAGGCTCATGTAGAATTCGGGATGGGGCACCGGCCGGAAGCCCGCCTTCGCATAGACCGCATGGGCATCCCGGGTCGCGAGCATCCAGTTGCCGACCATCGACAGGTCCGGATGGTTGCGAATCTCGCGCGCCATCCACGTCGCGAGACCCCTGCCACGGTGCTCGGGAAGCGTGAAGACATCCCTCAGATAGGCGAACATGGCACAATCGGTCACCAGCCGGCCAAAGGCCGCCATCGTCTGGTCGGCCGCATAGATGCCGATGGGGAGGGAGCCTGCCAGGGCGCGCTCCAGCCGCTCGCGCGCCAGTCCGGCCGCCCAGTAGGACTGCTCGGCGAGGAAACGGTGGATCGTATCGACGTCCAGTCGGGCACGGTCGGTGGAGAGCAGGAAGCCGTCGCGGCGCACCTCGAAAAGGGCGGGTTCGATCATGGTCGCGCCTATCCTCCCGAACTCCGCTGCCATGGCCCAGGCGAGGAGCCAAGGGGATCGCTGCGCCTGGTCAGCCAACCCACCCTTGATGCGTCTGCGTGCGATGGTGGAAGCCGCACCCTGACCTCGGCGCGCCAGCGCCAAGAGTGTTGTAGCCCGGGCGGCGAATGGTGCCGAATCGAGCCCCTGAAGTGCCAAATGATGCCGGGCGGGATGGACGAGAGCCAGCAAGCATGCTGACGGGCAGTCCGTGCCCCTGGTGGTTTGTGTCGGCCCTGCCGACGGACAGGGAAAAGAGCCAGAACAGGGCACACCCGCGGCCAGAAGAGCATCAGTGCGCCGCCTGCCGAACGGCAGGGATCACCTCGCGGGCGAACAAGCGCATCGCCTGCAGCGCGGGTTCATGGCCGACAACGCCGTTGCCGTTGAAGACGCAGCGAATCTGTTGGATCCCACTGCGCTCTGACAGCCCGGCCAGTTGTCGGTGGCATTGCCCGGGATCGCCCCAGATGAAGCGTTCAGCCAAAAGCTGCACGCGATCAACCGGGGGACTGGTGCGGCCCTGCAGCGTTGCGAAATGGCGACGGCGCGCCTCCAATCCTGCCAGCAGCGGATCGAGCTGCTCGGCAGCCTCGGTCGCCGTCCGGCCGATGACGACGTAGCGCGACAGCGAGGACGAGGCGAGCCTGGGCGCGATCGCGCGGGCCTCGGCCAGTGCGAGATAAATGGCGAGTTGGCGGTCTTCCGGCGGCTCGAGGCTCAGCAGGAGCGGCAGGCCTTCGGCGAGCGCGAAGCCCAGGGTTTCCGGCGTCGATCCCGCGACATAGATCGGCGGGTGAGGGACCTGCACTGGCCGCGGGCCGATCATCGCCTCCCGATAGTGCCAGGGTCCTCGTGCCGCGGGGACGTCGCCTGTGGTGAGCGCCTGGCGCAGCAGGCAATAGGCCTGCTCGAACCGGGCGCGGGCCTCCTCATGGGGAATGCCCAGCGTCGCGAAAGTGGCGGGATCGGTGCCGCGTCCGATCCCGATGTCGAGGCGCCCGCCGCTCTGCAGGTCGAGTTGGCCGATCTCCTCGGCGAGGGTCAGCGGATTGTGCAACGGCAGCACCAGCACCGAGGTGCCGACCCGCAACCGTTCGGTGCGGGCAAAGATCGCGGCGGCCAGCAGATGCGGCGAGGGATAGGCAATGCGCGGCTGGTGAAACCGGAACTCGTTGAACCAGACCCCGTCGAAGCCGAGCCTGTCGGCCTCCTCGAAAATGGCGAGAAAATCGTGATGATCTATTGCTGTGGCTTCGCGCGTCCAGCCGGCAAGGTCGATGCGCATCAGTCCCTCCCGCAGACAGGGCGGGCGATGGTGACGCCGTCGGACACCAGTGTCTCGAAGGCGACGCCGAAGACCGCGGCGAGAATGCCCGACCGCACCACGGCAGCGGTGGTGTCAACGGCGACGAGGCGACCTTCATCCATCACCACAAGCCGGTCGCACCAGGTGGTCGCGAGCTCGATATCGTGCAGCACGGCGACGACGAGGCGCGTCCGGCCGCGCTCCGCCAGCCGGCGCATGAGCCGGATACGGTGGCCGATGTCGAGGCTGGCGCCGGGCTCGTCGACGACGAGAATGGCCGGATCGGCGACAGTGACCGCGGCGAACAGGGCGCGGGCCTTCTCGCCGCCGGACAGGGTCGACCAGAGGCGGTCGCCATGGCTGTCGAGGCCAGCCTCCGACAGCGCCGATCGCACGATTCCCGGGGGCAGGTCGGGCCGGCGCGCTGCGCCCATCTCCACCAGCATGCGGGGGCTGATGTCCCAGTGGGGCGTGAAGGCCTGCGGCATGTAGCCGATCATCGCCGCGCGGCGCGTCGCAGCCAGCGCAGTCACGTCCTCCTCGCCGATCCGGATCGCGCCGGCATGGGCTCCGGGCTGGCCGGCCAGGAGGCGGGCCAGCGTCGATTTGCCCGCCCCGTTTGGACCGAGAAGACCGACGAGCCCTGGGCTGGGGCAGGTGAAGCTGACGTCGTCGAGGATCGGGCGGCCGGCCCGCATGACCGTCAGATTGTGGACCACGAGACCGGTCATGGCCGCAGCCGCCGGGCGAGCAGAACCAGGAAGAAGGGTCCGCCGGCGAGGGCCGTGATGAGCCCGAGCGGGATTTCCGCCGGCGGCAGGGCTGCCCGGGCGAGAGCGTCTGCCAGCACGACCGCGATGGCCCCGATCAGCGCCGAGGCGAGGATCAGGGGGCGATGACGCGGCCCGACGAGGCTGCGGCCGAGATGCGGCGCCGCCAGGCCGATGAAGGCGACCAGTCCGCCGAAGGCGACAGCGACGGCTACCACGGCGGATCCGACGAGGATCGTCACCGCGATGAAGCCCTTTACGTCGAGGCCGAAGCTGCGTGCCATGTCCTCGCCAAGGCCGAGGAGATCCAGCCCGCGAGCGGTGGTCAGCGCCAGAAGGAGGCATGCGCCGGTCAGAACGGCGAGGACGGCGAGACCGGCTGGCCCGGGCGTCTGGACGCCGCCGAGCACCCAGCTCAGCACGACCTGGAGGCTGACGCTCTCGTCGGAGAGGGCGAGCATCAGGAAGGAGCGCAGCGCTCCGAGGATCGCAGCGACGGCGACGCCGGCCAGCAGCAGGCCGGCGGCATCGACGACCCCGGAGACCCGGCCGATGAGCAGAACCATGATGGTGGCGCTCCAGGCGCCGCAGAAGGCGAGCACCGGGAGGGTCAGAGCCTGCGACAAGCCGAACGGTACGAGCAGGGCGACAGTCGCCCCGACCGCGGCGCCGCCCGCCGATCCCAGGAGATAGGGCTCGGCCAGCGGGTTGCGGAACAGGCCCTGGAACAGGCAGCCACCGATGCCGAGCAATGCCCCGACAAGGGCTGCGGCCAGCACGCGCGGCAGGCGCCAGTCGGTGATGAGGCGGCTGTCGAGGGAACGATCCCCGGTCAGCGCCGCCAGAAGACGGGCCGGCGAGGCCCAGTCATGCCCGGCCGCGAGCCCCACACAGACGGCCATTGCCAGACCGAGGCCCAGCAATATGGCGAGCCGGATGGTGAAGCCGTCCCGGTGGGGGGTGATCGCCGCCGTCATGCCGGCCCCTCCCAGGCGACGTCGCCGAGCCGAGAGGCGAGAGCTTCGATGCCGTCGACGACCCGCGGGCCCGGAATGAGGAACTCGGCACGGTTGACGGCGAAAAGCCGTCCGGTCCGACGTGCCGCAAGGCCAGCCCAGGCCGCAGCGTCGAAAAGGTCCCGCATCGCCGCTTCTGTCCCGGCGAAGAGGATGCAGTCGGGATCGGCGCGCAGGATGACTTCGGGGGAAACCTGCGGCAGGAGCCGCGGGCCTTCCAGGGCGTCCCGCGTGCCGGCGGCGCGCGCCGCATCGGCCGAATAGCTGTCCGGCCGGGCGACGAGCAGCAGGCCGGTGGAAACCCGGCCGGTGACCATCAGGGCCCTCGGGCGGGGCCGGGAGGCGGTCCGCGCGGCCACTGCGGCCAGACGCGCCTCCAGGCGGCGTGCCACGGCCTCGCCTTCCTCAGCCACACCGCCGGCGCGGGCGACGAGGCGCAGATTGGCGAGCACCGCGGCGAGGGTGGGGTGGGTCAGCACCATGACCGGAATGCCCAGCCGCTCCAGCGGGTCGACGAGTTGGTGGACCGCCTGCCGCGCTGGAGTGACGATGACGAGGTCCGGCCGCAGGCGGGCAACGCGGTCCACGGAAAAACCAAGCCTTCCGCCGACCTGCGGCAGGCCCGCAATGGCCGGCGGAAACCGGGTATAGGCTTCGACGCCGACGATCCGGTCGGTGAGACCTGCTGCGACCACCAGTTCGGTGTTCGAGGCGAAGATGGGAACGATCCGCTGCGGCGGGGCCGAGAGCACCACCCGTCGCCCGAGCGCGTCGATGATCACCTCCGATGCGGCGGCCGGCGCGGTGAGGGTCATACCCGCCGCGCCGAGAGCCATGACGAATCCGCGACGGCTTGTCATGGCGCTCAGAATGCCGCCTTGAGGCCGAAGACGATTTCCCGGCCCGGCATGGAATTGCCCATATTGCCAATGCCGTTGGTGTTGGCGACCGCCGGGTTGCCAATGAAGGGCTGCTGGTCGAGCGCGATGAACAGGGCGTGCTGGTTGACGTTGAAGATGTTGTTCACCGCGACATAGGCGGTCAGGCCCTTGCGCAATTCGCCCTCCAGCCGGGCGTTCCAGACCCAATAGCTGGGCTTCTGATGGATGAAGGTGCTGGACGGCTCGCCTGCCGGAATCAGCAGGGTCTCCTCGGTATCGTACCAGATCGGCCCGCGCAGGATGCCGGTCACCGCGAAGGTCCAGGGAATGGCGACCCCGGTCCTCTGGCCGAAGCGGGTGCCGATCGCCGCCTGGAATTTGTAGGCGCGCTGGACCTGACGGGAATTGGCGGCGGGGGCGGCGCCGAAGTCCCGCATGTCGAAATTGTAGCCGCCATTGGCGAAGATTGACCAATGCCAGCCGCCGGGCTGGGCCACGAAGGCGCGCATGACGTCGAGGTTCGCCTGGAGCTCCAGACCGCGGATGACGATGTCACCGGGATTGTTGACGAAATCGGAGACGTTGAGCACGCCCGCCCGCCGCTGCGAGATGATCCGCTGCGAGATCGTGTTCTGGAACAGGGCGGCGTCGATGCTGAGACCGTTCCAGGCGAAGGTGGTTCCGATCTCGTACTGGCGGCTCGTTTCGGGCCGCAGATTGGGATTGCCGAAGATCAGGCCGCCGGCAAGGACCGTGTAGTCTCCGGCGAGTTCTGTCGCCGTCGGAGCGCGGAAACCGGTCGACAGGCCGGTGCGGAAGCTCAGGTGCTCGGTGGCCCTGACAGTGCCGCCGACGGTGTAGGTGGTGGATGTATAGGGCCGCGATCCCGTCTGCTGGTTGGCAAGGTTGGGTGTCGGGTCGAAGCTGGTGGAGCCCCGGGTGTGGCGAAGGCCGGCCCGCAGCACCAGCCGGTCGTCGAAGAGCCGCTGGCTGTTCTCGGCATAGAAGGCCATCAGAGACTCGGTCTGGTTCGCATCCTGCGGTGCGACCTGGGCCATGATGTGAGGCGGATTGATCGCTTCCCGGTAACGAGCCGATCGCAGCCAGCTGCGCTCCAGATTGACACCGAGCAGCAGTTCATTGCCGGGGAACAGGGTGAAGATGGGCTCGAACTTCGTCCCCATGATGGTCAGGTGGCGGCGGTTGATGTCGAGCCGCGTGCCGCCGCTGCGTGAGGCCCAGCGGAAGATGTCCTGGTCCTCGACGAGGTAGCTGTGCGAGGTCCAACGGGCGAAATCGGTCGCCGTCCGGCCCGTATAGACGAAGTCGAACGACGCGTTGGTGCGCTGGTCGCGGTTGAACGTGCTCCACGACGACCCGCGGAAACCGGCATTGTAGATGCCGTCGGAGCGGACCGTGACATCAATGCGGTTGAGGTCGTTCAACTGGTGGCCGAAGGCACCAGTGACGCCGAGGCGCTGCCATTGGGTGTTGCCCATCAGGCCGCCTCCGGCGCCCGACGAATAGCTGTCGCGCCGCCCGCCCGAGAGGCCGATGTAATAGTCAATCGGGCCATGTTGGCCGGCCGTGTGGGCGCGCCCCTGCAGGAGGCCCCATGAGCCGCCCTGGAACTCGGCGGCGCTGCCGGCGGTGTTGCGGCCGTTGCGCAGGATGATGTTGACGACGCCGCCCATGGCGCCCGACCCGTAGATCACCGAGGCCGGCCCGCGGATCACCTCGATCCGTTCGACATCGGCCGGAGAAAGCTTCGAGATGTTGGCGGTGCCGGCGCGCCGGCCGTTGATCAGGACGAGCACCTGGCTGCGGAAATCCTTGCCCTGACCGTCCGAGGCCCCGCCGCGGATGTTGATGGAGGTCTGGCCGGGGGTCCATTCGGAGAAGAAGCCGACGGCGTTGTCCGAGAGGAGTTCGGTCACCGAGCGGGCGCTCGAGCGGCTGATGGCTTCGCTGTCGATCACCTGGACGGTGCCAGTGGTACGGCTGCGCGGCTCGGGTCGGCCTGTCGAGGTGACCACGATCTCATCGAGGATGGTCGGCGGGGTCGTTCGGTCTTGCGCGGCGGCGGGAGACGAAAAGGCACAAAAAAAAGCAAAAAGCGGAGCAGCCGGCCGGCGCCCGCGGACGAGAATAGACATCGAGTTCTCCTTCCGGCCCACCGCCGGAACAAGGTTGCACACGTCCTCGGCCGGTCTCCTGGCTCGCGGGTCGACGCGCTCGATCACCCTTCCCGGCCCGAAGGCCAGTGGATATGCGAGGAGCACTCGCCGCTTACAGTTGCGGGGGCAGCCGTGGCTTTGGACGCGAAGGTCCGCACCACATTCCCGTTTCACTCCCTGCAGGGGGAGCACCGAAAGACGCACACACATGAGCAGACCGTCCTGCGCGGGGCAAGACCGCCTAAAGCGTTATGTTATACTATTACTTTATCTCCGCAAGGCCGGGCAGCCCCGATGCGCGCACCGGGGAGTGGGGTGATCGAGGCGACCGATACCGGCATGAGTCGGGAATCCGAGGGGTTTCCCGGCAGGGTCAGGCTCGCGCCGGACTCATTCACCCATGTTACCGGCTTCGGCGAGGGGACGAGTTCCGCGGCCATGACGAAGCTGACGGGGGCCCGGAAGCCTTCGTCGCCCGCTCCATCCCTCGTGGATAACTTTTGCCACCGAAGGGCGAGGCTCCCACCCGCAGCATGATCCCGGTCGGGCAGGGGGACGGGCCGACAAGGCCCGTCTGGTCGTGCTTTCGCCGGCAGGGTGCGTGGAACTGCCGGGCCGCCGCCTGGTCAACCCGCAGAACTCTCACCGGTGTCCGACAAGGACGCGATCTGCGCAACGGTTACCGGCTTGACCGGCGCGCGAAGGCGCATGTGTCCGACGTCGCTGGGCGATAGTCCCGTCTCCGCGGCAATGATCGCGACGGTGGTCAGTCCGCACATCCGCGACTGGCATGGCCCCATGCCCGCCCGCGTGAAGGCCTTGACCTGGTTCGGCCCCATTGCCCCGCGGCGAACAGCCTTGCGGATGTCCCCCGCCGTCACCTCCTCGCAACGACAGACGATCACGTCGTCGGTCGGGCTAAGATGCGACTGCCGCGGTGCATAGAGCGCGTCGAGGAAGGCGCGGCCGCGCAAGCTGACGGCGAGACGACGTTGCCATTGCCTTTCTATCCGATCGTCATCTCCCGCTGTTCCCCGCAGCATGCGCAAGACGCCGAACGCCGCGAGCGCCCCTTCGGCCTCGGCGGCCTGGGCGCCACCGATCCCGCCGGAATCGCCGGCAATGAACAGACCGGGCACATCGGTCTGGCCGCTCGCATCACGGACCGGCTCGAAAGCCAGCCGCGCCGCGTTCCAGCGGTGCTGGGCGCCGGCGGACCATGTCAGATTGATCTGCGGGACCACGCCATGGTGCAGCAGCAGAACATGCGCGGGGATTGTTCTTTCCGTGCCGCCCTTGCGGTAGGTGACAGCCGAAAGGCGCGTGTCCCCGATCGCGGCGACCGCCTCCACGCCGCGAATGATGCGCGTCGACGCAAGCGCCTTGCCGAGAAGGCCAAGCCCCTTGAAGGCGTAGCGGCTGGTCAGGAACCCGGGGACATGGGGCAAGGCCCGTCGCCAGTTTCCGGGGGCTGCGGTATCCAGTAGCGTGTCGATGGCGACGCCAAGTGCTGCATATTGCGCTGCCAGCAGGTAGAGCAGGGGACCGGTGCCGGCGAGCACCACCGGCCCGTCCGGCACAACCCCGTCGGTCTTCAGCATGGTCTGGGCGGCTCCTGCGGTCATGACACCCGGCAATGTCCAGCCGTCGATGGGGAACGGTCGCTCATGGGCTCCCGTTGCTGCGATGACCGCCTTCGCCCTGATGACGACCGCTGTGTCATGGCCGGTGGCGACACTGACGCAGAACGAGCCATCCGCCTCCCGCTCGATCTGGATGACGGTCGCGCCGAAGATCGCCTGCACCCCCGACGCGCGGAACGCTGCCGCCAGGACTGCACCGGCGGCATAATCTGGGCCGAGCTTGGCCGTTCCGGCGAAGGCGCCACTCTCGGATCCGCGATAGATCTGGCCGCCCGGTTCCCGGCCCTCGTCCACCAGCATCACCGACAGCCCGCCGGCCGCCGCCTCCACGGCTGCGCGCAGCCCGGCGGGCCCGGCGCCGACGATCACGAGGTCACGACGCGTCATGCTCATTCCGGAACCGTGTCTGCGAGAGCCGCCAGGCGTGTGCCGGTCTGGACCGCCATGCCATCCCTGACACGGACGAGGCAGGCCTGGCGATTCGCCGCCCCATCGATGGTCACCAGACAGTCGAAGCAGACGCCCATGCCGCAGAACGGGCCGCGCTCACGCCCGAGGCGCGCCGAGCGACGCAGTCCGGCAAAGCCGGCCAGCAGCATCGCCGTCGACAGCGTTTCGCCGGCCGCGACGCTGAACGGTCGGCCGTCGATCGTGACCGTGACATGGCCGGCAGGCTCAACCAGGCGACGGAACATCCGCGAACCTCCCCGCAGCGAAGGGTGTGAGGTCAGGCAACCAGTCACCCGAGGCGATCATGCCGGCGACATGCGAGGCATGGACGGCTGCGAGCGTCACGCCGCTATGGCAGGTGACGAGATAGGCGCCAGGATGCGTGACCGAGCGCTCATAGATGGGATTGCCGTCCGGGGTCATGATCCGCAGCGCCCCCCAGCTCCGCACCACCTGGGCCTGAGCCAGAAGCGGAAATATGCGGATCGCGTTGGCGGCAATACCGGCCAGAACGTCATGGCGGGTGCCGTTGTCGAAGCCGACCTCCTCCTTGCTGTCGCCGATCATGACGCCCCCCTCATCGGTTTGCCGGATGGTGCCGAGCGGGTAGTCCAGAAAGTGCGAGAGCTTTTCGGTGACGAGGATTTGCCCCCGCTGCGGCCGGACGGGGGCGTGGATCCCCACCATCGGGCCGAGGCGGGCATTGCCGAGCCCGGCGGCCAGCACGACCTTTCCGGCTCGTATCTCGCCGGCTGCGCCGGTGATGCTGAACCCGTCCCGGAGACGATCGATCGCCTCGACGGTCGCGTTCGGCCGGTAGATGGCGCCAAGGCTCGCAGCGGCGGCATGGAGCGCGTTGAAGAGCCGGAGGGCATTGACATGACCATCGTGCGGACAAAACGTGCCTCCGACGACGTCGGGGCCGATGGCGGGCAAGAGGCGCTTCATCCCGCCGGCATCGAGTCGTTCGAAGTCCGCGCAATCCCGCCCGCGATTGTGCAGGCGCCGCAGGTCATTGCAGCGCGCGTCGAGATCCTCCTCGGTCAGCGAGGCCATCAGCCCGCCCCGTTGCTCATAGGACAGCGGCATATCGGTTGCGGCCTCGACCTCGGCAGCGAAGACAGGCCAGGCCCGGGCGGAGGCAAGGCTCCAGCGGGCGTAGTCCGGATTGTCGAGCCCCTTTCCCTGGACCCAGACGAGACCGAAATTACCTCGGGAGGCCCGGTGCGCCACATCGCCCTCGTCGAGGATCGTCACCGCGAGGCCGGTCTTCGCCAGCCCATAGGCGATAGACAGGCCGACGACGCCGCCGCCGATCACCGCCACGTCGCAATCGTTGCCCGATCGCTGGGGCGCCGGGCTCATGACTTGTCCTCGCCGATGAACAGCCGCTGGAGGCCGTAAAGCCGGTCGATCACCAGCATGGCCAGCACCGTGAACAGGATCAGCAGCGCCGATACGGCGCAGATCAGTGGGTCGATGGAGTCCTGGATATAGGTGAACATGCGAACGGGCAGCGTGGTGGTGGTGGCTGAGGCGATGAAGACGGTCATCGTGACCTCGTCGAAGCTCTGGATGAAGGCCAGGGCAAAGCCACTGGCCATGCCCGGAACGATCAGCGGGATGACGATCCGTCGGTAGGTGGTGATCCTGTCCGCGCCAAGGGCGGTTGCGGCGTCCTCGATTCGCTTGTCCATGCCTGTCGCGGCAGCGAGCACCATCCGCATCGCGAAGGGAAACACCACCACGACATGGCCGATGATCAGTCCCGCCATCGTGCCGGAAATCCCCAGCAGGGAATAGAACCTGAGGAAGGCAATGCCCAGCACGAGGTGCGGGATCATCAGCGGCGCCATGAAGAAGGCGTTCAGCGCCTCGCGCCCGGTGAACCGGTAACGGGCGATCGCCAGCGCGGCTGGCACGGCGAAGAGGACGGCGATCAGGGAGGCGGCCGTCGCCACGAACAGGCTGGTGCGGAAGGCTGCGATGAAGTCCGGATATTGTGCGACGCGCTCGAACCAGCGCAGGGAAAAGCGGGTGGTCGGGATCGAGAGAAAGCCCTCCGGCGTGAAAGCCACCAGGCAGACCAGAACCATCGGTGCCAGCAGAAAGACCACGAAGGCGGTGTGGAAAACGAGGGCGAGGGGACCGTTCCTCATGACGCGAAGACCTGGGAGTAACGCCGTTCGATGAACCGGTTCCAGCCCACGACGATGGCGACGATGCCCACCAGCAGGAGAACGGCGATGGCCGCGCCGAGAGGCCAGTTCAGCGTATTGAGAAACTCGTCATAGGCGAGGGTCGAGGCCACCTTTAGCCGCCTTCCCCCGATGATTGCCGGGGTCGCGAAGGCGCTCGCCGCCAGCGAGAAGACGATGATGCCGCCGGACAGGATGCCAGGCATGGCCTGAGGCAGCACGATGCGCAGGAAAATCGTGATCTGCGGAGCACCCAGCGACTGCGCCGCACGTTCGGTTGCCGGATCCATCCGAGCAAGGGATGCCCAGACGGAGAGAACCATGAAGGGCACGAGAACATGGACCAGCGCGATGACGACGCCGGTCTCGGTGAACATCAGCGAGACCGGACTGGACGTCAGGCCCAGCCGGTGAAGCGCCAGCGGAATGAGCCCGTTGCCGCCCAGGAGCAGCGCCCAGCCAAGCGTCCTGGCGACCACCGACACCAGCAGGGGGCCGATGACGACGAGGATGAAGGACGAGCGCCACGGCTCCCGCATCCGGCGCAGGATGTAGGCCTCGGGCGCACCGATGAGCACGCAGATCAGCGTCACCCAGAGGGCGATGCGCAGCGTCCTGAGAAAGATCTCCGCGAAGAAGCTGTCCGACAGGATCTCGGCATAGTTCTGGACCGTCATGGTCGGGACGATGCCTTGGGTGCTGCTCCAGCCGTTGAATGACAACAGCAGCGTCATGGCGAGAGGCGTCGCCACGATACCAACAAAGAGCAGGGTGGCGGGTGCGACCAGGAGCCAGCCTTGGCGAGCTTGGGCATTCATGGGGTGGATCCTGCCAAGGACAGCGAGGCATCGCGGGCGCGGAACGCGAGGACGACCGCCTCGCCCTCGCCCGGTACGGGGCGGCCGTCGTTCGGTCGGATGACCAGACACAGGCCGCCCGGCGTCTCCACGTGGAGCAGCCAATGGTTGCCCTGAAACACCCGGGTCAGCACCCGCCCCGGCAATCCGTCGCCATCGGTCGTGAAATCGACCTTTTCCGGCCGGATGGAGATGGTCGCCGGCCGCTCGCCCGGCATCATGACATGGCCCGCCACCGCAAGCCCCCGCGGGGTCGGCTCGGCGCTGAACGTGTTGGTCCTGCCGAGGAAGGTCGCCACGAAGGCCGAGCCTGGGCGTTCGTATACGTCGAATGGCGAGCCGATCTGCTCGACCCTGCCCTGGTTCATCACCACGATCCGGTCGGACAGGGCGAGGGCCTCCTGCTGATCGTGGGTGACGAGAACCGTCGTGGTGCCGGACTGCCGCTGGATCTGCCGCAGTTCCAGCTGCATTTCCTCTCGTAGCTTGGCATCGAGGTTGGAGAGCGGCTCGTCGAGCAAGAGGATCGCGGGCCGGATGACCAGCGCCCGCGCCAGTGCGACACGCTGCTGCTGGCCGCCCGACATCTGGCGGGGATAGCGGCCCCCCTTGTCGGCGAGCCCGACCATTGCCAGAGCCTGCTCCACCCGTTGCCGGATCTCGGCTTTGCCGACCCTGCGCATTTCCAGGCCGAAAGCGACATTTGCAGCCACCGTCATGTGCGGGAACAGCGCATAGCTCTGAAAGACGATGCCGAGGCCGCGCTTCTCGGGCGCCAGCCGCGACAGATCGATCCCGTCGAGGGCGATCGCGCCTTGGGTCGGCTCCACGAAGCCCGCGATCATCTGCAGCGTGGTGGTCTTGCCGCAGCCCGAAGGACCAAGCAGCGAAATGAACTCGCCCTTCTCGACGCCGAGGTCGAGACGATCGACCGCGACGGCGGGACCATAGGCTTTGCGGATGTTTTTGAGCGCGAGATAGGGCATCACGCCCTCCAGGTCAGTGGGGCGCGCCGATGCGCGCCCTGCCTTTGCGAGTGGGGCTCCCGGACATGGCCGGGCCCCGGATGATGATCAGCGTTCGATCTCGCGAACCCAGCGGCGATTCCAGTCATCACGCACCGGGTTGATGATGGTCCAGTCCGCCGCAACGAGGCGCGACGCCAGTTCGCCCACCGGCATGATTCCCGGGCGTGCGACGGTCGCCTCCTTGTTGACCGGCGCAAGGCCTGCCTCATTGGCGAGGAGCGATTGCGTTTCCGCCGACAGGATCGTCTGGACGAAGGCATGGGCCTTTGGCGATATCTGCCGCTTGGCCACCGGACAGATCGCCATCATGACCACCGGCGAGCCCTCCTTCGGATAGACGAATTCGACGGGAACGCCGGCATCGATCAAGGGCTGGACCCGCGCCGTGCCCCAGACGCCGAAGATCGCCTGGCCTGTCTGGAACAGTTCGGCATGTTTGGCCGGAGACGGCTCATAGGCGAGGATGTTGGGGCCGACATGCCGGCGCATGACATCGAAGCCAGGGTTGATGTTGCTCTCGCCACCACCGTGCAGCCGCGCCAGCATGACCACCGTGAGCAGGCCATAGCCGTTGTTCAGCGGCGGCATGACGACCCGGCCCCGGTATTTGGGATCCATCAGGTCATTCCAGGAGGTAGGCGCCGCCCAGCCGTTCTCCCTGAAGACCCTCGTATTGTACATCAGGCCTGTCGCGATCAGCCCCATGCCGGAGGCACGGCCGCCCGGCAGCCTTGCCACATCGTGGAGCCTCGACTGGTCGACGCCCTCGAGGGGGGCACAGAATCCGAGAGACACGGCCCGCATCATCGGACCGTCATCGATGATCGCGACATCAATCTCCTGATTGTCCCTCTGGGCCTGGAGCTTGGCCAGGTTGTCGGTGGAGTTCCCGGCGACATAGACGACGCGCACATTGTGGGCCCGCTCGAAAGGCGCAATGACCCGCTCGCGCAGAACCTTCTCGATCGACCCCCCCGATCCGGCCACGACCAGTGTTTCCTGGGCATGTCCGACGCCTGCGGAAAGAAGCATCGTCGCCGTCGCGCCGAGCGCCAGCAGAAACCTCGATTGCATGGATCCCTCCTCAACCCCTGAAGGCGGGTTCGCCTTCGTGATTGCGAGGGTGGTTGCATTCCTTCAATAATATCAAATTCAAAATTCCGGACCTAGCATGTTCGAATGTGATGGAGATTGATTGTGCTCGATCGTCAGTTGGAAGCCTTCCGCGCTGTCATGATGACAGGCGGCATGACGGCCGGCGCTGAAGTGCTGCATGTCACCCAGCCCGCCGTCAGCCGCCTGATCCGCGACCTCGAATACAATCTGAAGATCCGTCTGTTCGAGCGCAGGGGGAACCAGTTGAGCCCGACCCCGGAGGCGGTCGCCCTTCTCGCCGAGGTCGAACGGTCCTATCTCGGCCTCGAACATGTGAAGGCCTTCGCCGCGGATCTGAGGTCGGCAAGAGCAGGATCGTTGCGGGTTGCTGCCCTGCCGGCGCTGGCCTTGGGATTTCTGCCGTTCCTGATGGCCCGCTTCCGGGCGACACGCCCGGGCCTGGCGGTGCAGATCGACGGTATTCCCTCACATCTGGTCCTCGACCGTGTCGCGGGAGGCCAGTTCGACTTCGGCTTCGTGGCCGTGCCGGCCGAACGCTCCTCTTTGACCATGGCGCCGATGATGGCCCCGATCGTCGCCGTCGTCCCCGCGGACCGCCGCCTCGCCCAACTGGCTGAGATCCGTGCTCCCGATCTGGCGGGGGAAGATGTCATCCTGTTGGGGCGGGGCAGCTACCAGCGGCACATCATCGAGGTGGCCTTGGCCGGCATCTCCATTCGTTCCACAGTGGAGACGCCGCTCTCCGCCATCGCCTGCGCACTCGCCAGCGAAGGGGTCGGCATTGCCCTCGTCGAAGCCTATACGGCGCGGGCCTTCGTTGACCGCGGTGTCGTGGTCCTGCCTTTCCGTCCCGCCATTGATGCAGGTTTTTCGATCGTCACCGCACGGCAGCGGGCATTGTCCCAGGCCGCGAGAGACTTCCTGGACGTAGTCGAGGCTGGATCGGTTGACTACCTGCGCCCGCTCCTGGGAGCCATTCGGGGGTGATGTCCCGGGCACTGGTGGACATCGTCAGCCGTCGAACGGCGACGACGGCGCTGCCAAAAAGTGATCGCGCGATGCACCACGTTCTCGGAAGCTGCTCCGCATTGCTGTATTCTGGGGTGCGAATGATGCCGAATGGTGGGGTTCCAGTGCCGAATGATACTGGGCCATATGACGAGATCCCGGATGAATGCTGGCTTTGAGGCCAAAAAGAGCCCGTGGCGCTTTGCCGTGGCGCCGATGATGGATGGGACGAATTTTTCCGAAAACAAACGAAGAATCAGATGGTTGAACGGCGCGCAGTCTTTCATGTTGTAGGAATGTTGTAGTTGCCGCCGCGCGCTCTTGCGCACTCCGGCATCTCGAGCCTGCCGCGACCACTCGGTGAATCTGCCGCCACCTCGAGCCCATCACAAAGTCCTGCCGGCGGCAGCCGATGAGTTTGCTAGGCGTCGCTGGCCAAGCCGAGGATTGGGGCATTTCTCTCGCCACCTGCCTCGGGCAAACCCAGGGCAGTTCATGGCGTCAGCTGGGCGTTGCCTGAGCAGTGCTGGGGTAGGGGCAGCTTCCGAGGTTATTGTGGTTTGTCTGACAGCACTGGCTGGAGCCGTTCTGGACTGCAGACGTCGGTAGGACGGCATCTGCGCGCAGGCCGGCGTAGATGAAGTGCGGATGGTCTGCTCCGACGAAAACATCCGGCATCACGTGCCAATGTGTCACGCCCGAGCGAAGCGCCTCATCGTACTTGCCATGAGGGGCCGCAGCGGTGGGGGGGGCAGCGAAACCCACGAGGTCGGCGTAGCCCCCGGCAACATCGCCGCCCTGCAAGCCTGGCAGCGTCTCAACCCCGAAATGAACGAAACTGGCGATGCCGTGCACCGAGCGGCAGGCGTCAGGATCGCGGAGCCAGGCAAGGGCCGTGATCACCGTGTCCTCTGCGATGGACAGATCGGAGAAGTGCGGCAGCGCCAGCACGTCATCGAGCACGGCGCGGCTCACCCAGATCATCTTCTCCTTGAAGGGCGCGATCGGGTTTTCCGTATCGAGGAAGGGGCCGATCACGAAGTCACGTTCCTGGCCGAGTTTGATTGAGAAACAGTGCTGGCCTCCATCGACGAAGGCCGCGACCGCGCGGCGGAGATTGTCCTCGACCAGGGTATCGGGCGCATAAAGGCTGTCGTCGTCGATCAGCATGGCGAGCCGGTAAGAAAGCCGTTCATGCATGGCCGTGATCGCGGTATGCACGACGTCGCCGATGCGCGTATGGGGGCGCTCGGAGGGTACGACCAAGAGCCGGCCATCGGCAAAGGCTTCGGCGTGTCGGACGGCGAGGGAGTCGAGATAGTCCTCGCCGTAGAGCTGTGCGTAAACGAAAACCGAGGCGGTCCACCCGCCTTCAGCCAGCGCTGGTAGGAAGCCGTCGAGTAGATCATCGAGGAGCCGGGCGAGCATGGCTTCGCGCCCGCGGCTGCAGATCATGACGACGATTTCACGTTTGAGCATCAGCGTCCATTTTTTGCGTCTTCTTTCGTGAAATACTCTTCGACTGACACAGTCCAGAACACAATGGAGCACTGTCAGAGAAAATTGGCTTGGTCAATGGCGGTGCAATGGTCGTATCCTGACGCGTGGTGTAGGTGAGGGTGTGAACCGCAATGGGTTTGCCGGAGGGCTCAACTACTGAGAAGGACGAACCATCATGAGCAAGACGACGAACAATTTCTCGCGAACCGCGAGGGCCGCTTTGCTCGTCTCTATGGTTGAGCGGCTATACCCAAACCAGGACCCTGCCTAGTGTCCCAGGTCAATGCCGTTCTCGGGCAAGTCGACCATCGAGCAAGCGGATTTCCCGGCGGCACTGACCAGCGATCGTCTCATCATGGGTTGAGATCAGGAAGGTGGTACCGTCGGTCCCGTTGAGATCGATAAGGAGATCCATCACCCGCCTTGCACTCTCCCGATCGAGATTGCCCGTGGGTTCGTCGGCGAGTACCAGATCAGGGCTGTTCATCAAGGCACGCGCCACCGCCACGCGCTGCTTCTGGCCTCCTGATAGTTTGCTTGCCGGAAAGTCGCGGCGATCGGCAAGCCCAACCTTGTCCAGTAGCTCGGTTGCCCGCCTTCGATCGACTGGTGTTTCGCGACCCTTTCGGGTAGCTGCCGGGAACATGACGTTTTCGAGCGCGGTAAAGTCGGGCAGCAGATTGTGCGCTTGGAAAACGAAGCCGATGTGCTGGTTACGAAACTCGGTGAGATCGACGTCGCGGGCGCCGATCAGGTTGAAGCCCAGCATCTCGAACCGACCACTTGTCGGCCGCATCAAGGTGCCGAGTATGCTGAGCAGCGTCGATTTGCCAGAGCCTGAAGGGCCCAGGAGTGCCACAAGTTCCCCCCGATACAGACTGAGAGACAGGCCGTTGAGAACTGTTGTTGAAGTTTCGCCATCGTTGAACTCCTTGACCAGATCGGTAACGATCAGGAGTGGCGTGTCTACAATCATGGGCCAATGACCTTGACCGGGTCGACGCGTGAGGCGGCGCTCGCTGGCCAGATCGCGGCGAAGATTGCACCAATGAAGGTCAGCAGAATTGCGGTTCCGTAGGCGCCTTCGCCAATGGCGATTGGCAGGCCTGTGCTACTGGTGGCCTCGGGCAGCGGGAAGGGCAATAGGCTCAGATAGCCGAGGCCGGCCCCAAGCAGGCCGCCCGCAAGTCCGATCAAGCCGCCCTGGATCATGAACACGCCGACCACGAACCGCCGTGTCGCCCCCATGGCCCGCATGATGCCGATCTCAGATTGTCGCCGATAGGTCGACAGCAACAGGGCGCTGGCAACGCCAATCACGATCGTAACCAGCGCAAACCCCTTGATCACGTCGCCAGAGCGGGCCTGAGCTACCAAACCATTCAGCAACTGCTCGTTCTTCTCGGTCCAGGGGATCGACTTAAGCCCGGTCGTGTTTGCGATGCGGCGCGCAACATCAGGGGCGAGTCTTAGGTCCTCGAGTTTGACCTCCAGCCGGGACACTCCATCCGGCAGTTCGAACAAGACACGAGCCGTTCGGAGGTGAACATAAATCGCGCCATCGTCAACGCTGGAAACGCCTAGAGAAAAGATGCCACCGATGAGCAGTGTCGCATCGATATTCCGTTCCGATCGAATGGAAACTCTCTGACCCACCCGCAGACCCATCGTCTTTGCAAGGCCCGATCCGATGAGGGCTATGCTGATCGTGAGGTCCCCAGAGCCGGCGACGAGATTGCCGGCGACATTGGCAATCGCTGAGACCTGATCGGGCTCGACGCCTGTCACAATCACCGGAGCGATTGCCTCTCCCTTGGTCAGAAAGCCGTTTCCGGCGACGACGCCAGCAACGCTCGTGACATTGGGAATAGCCTCGATTGTGGGGAGAAATGCCGCTGCAGACTGCAGCGTCGTTCGCTGCTGGACTGATTTAAGGATCGCGACAAGGGTCCCGCTGTCATGGCCGTAGAGCGAAACAGGATCCCGGTCGGGCGCTTGGATGGTGACATGGGCAATGTTGCCCACTGTGCGATTGAGCAGCAGCACCGCGAGCCCGCCGATCAGCGCGCTCATGAAAACGAAGATGTAGACCCCGACGGCGACCCCAGCGATCAAAAGGGCTGTCTGCGCGCGATTGGAGGCTAGATACCGAAGAGCGACCTTGAAGCTGTAGGTCACCGCTCAGCTCCCCTTGACCGAGACCGCCAATCCATCGACCAGCGTCTTCGGATCGATGATGACCGCGTCACCGTCTGTGAGGCCGCTGCGAACAATTAGCCGGGAGGAAGGCCAGTCAACGAAGTCGATGGGGCGGCGGATTGCTCTGCCCCTTGCAATGACAAATACGGCCGGCGCGGTCATCAGATCCACGATTGCGCTTCGGGGGACGGTGATAGCTGCAGGCTCTTGTGAGACCAGGATATTGAGGTTGACCGACAGTCCAATAGGCAGAGCCAAGCCTTGCATATCCGCTATTGCGACGCGCACGAGACGTCCGCCGGTGGTGGTCTCAACGTTCGGCGAAACGAAGCTTACTTCACCTTCAAGCGTGCGATTGTAGCCGGTGGGTTGCAGCCGTGCCTTGAGACCGCGCCTGAGCTCTGAGGAGTACAACTCGTCGACGACGGCTTCGGCACGCAACTGATTGAAGTCGGCCATCGAGATAAGCACGCTGGAGGTACTGACGACCTGTCCAGGGTCGCCAGCGCGCACCAGCACGGTGCCGTCAAACGGTGCCCTGATGCTGTATTGAGCAAGAAGACTGACAGCTTGGTCCCGCGCCGCGGACAAGCGTTCGACATCGTTCTGTGCTGTCTGCACCGCGAGTTGCGCGGTTTCGAGGTTCCTGCGCGAAATGGTATCGCCGAGCGCCTTGGCCCGCTCAAACTCGACCTTGGCCTGCTGCAAGGTTGCCCTTGCGCTGTCGACCGCTGCATCCGCCTGGGCAACCGCCGCCTTCTGCTGCTCGTCGTCAAGGACCGCAACCAGATCGCCGGTTTTCAGGACATCGCCCTCACGAACCAGGACCGATCGCAATCGCCCGCCGATGGTCGAGCTAACATCAACCTTCATAACAGGCGCGATCCGCCCGTTGACTGCCAGAACGCGCTGGGTCGGGCGAGCATGCACCGTCTCCACCTCTACAGCGACCTGCTTTGTTTCCCAGGGCCGGGTGAAACCGAACCAGATGGCAATGCCAGCGACGAGCGCCAGAAGTGCCCACAATGTGGGGGAGCGTCGCCGAGGCCGGGCGTCTGCTGCCGCAGGCTGGGGCGTACTCATGATGCAGCGTGCCGCAACACCCGCTCACGCTCATCAGCAGTTCCCTGGAAGGTTGCGCAAATGCCTATGCAATGCCTCCGCCTATGGGTCGATGATAGGTCACCCATCTCCACAGCTCTCCTATCGTCCTGACCGCGACCTGCCGAAGCCATACGTCTCAATTATGCGCCCGTCGCGCGCACCACCAGCGAGGTTCCTCGACATCGTCGCTGCCTCAGCGGGCGCGCTTTGGGGGCTGCACGTTCGCGTTCCGGACAGCCCGCACGTGAACAGGAGCCATCTCCAGCCGTGTTCCGCACCTCGCGCGATCATTCCCTGGGCCCAGCGTTGCTCACGATCATTACGAACCGACAGGCCGCTTGTATCCTTGGCCCGCATCACGGCAGGAACCACCTTGGAACTCGCTGCGGCGACCCTCGGCGACAGCAGGACAGACTGAGGCGCGTGCCCGATGAAACGGAATCCCAGAGATCGTAGTTCGGATGCATAACACACAAAATCGCCAGACCGGGGTCTGAACCGCCGCCGGCCTTACCTCCGCAAAGAGCTGGTCACTGATCGCCGAAGGCCAAAGGCTGGTCGCTGCGTGGTTTCCGCTGCATTCCTTCGACGCTTGAACTGTTGTTCGGGTGAGTTCTGACGAGGCTGTTCATACTCGCACCTTGCAGTCCCTCGTGTCGCAAAGACCAGGTCTAGGCCCTAGCGGCTGATCAACCACACCATCAGACTCCACTGCCACGGGGCCCACTCCGGCGGTTGCGCAGCCACTGCCTAGCTCAATGGCATTCACGCACCGCCCCCGCAGGGTTGAAGAATGGCATCGTCATGGGATTGGCGGCGTGCCCAGCAATCCCGGCATGGAAACGTATCCCGGCAGCGCTTCGATCCGCTCCATCCAGGCAATCACATGACGGAAGTCGTCAAGCGGCAGCTTCCCCTGCCGCGAAAGGCCAACATAGGGATAGCAGGCGAGGTCCGCGATGGTTGGCCGGTCGGTTGCCAGCCAAGCGCGGTTGACCAGTTCCCTATCGAGGATGGCGAGGGCCCGCATGCCTCGCCGCGTCATCAGGTCGATGTCGATGTGCTCGCCGAGAAGGTAGTAGAGGCGAGCTTGCTGAAGGCTGTTGTTGATCTCGTTGGTTGCGAATGACAGCCATTGCATGACCTGAGCGGCTGACTTCGGCTCCAGCGGGAACCAGTCCGGCCCATAACGGCGGGCGAGATAGACCAGGATGGCCTGGCTGTCCCAGATCACTGTCCCGTCATCCTCGAGGATCGGGATCTGAAGCAAAGGATTGAGGGCCGCGAAGGCCGGATCCTTTTGCGGCAGCCCGCCTGGCACATCGGTGAAGATATGCTCATGGTCGAGCCCCAGCATCGACAGAAGCATGCGGACCTTGTGCCCGTTGCCCGAGAGGTGGTGGTCGTGGAGCCGGATCATGGCGGCGCCGCTCAACCCCGATTGGCCGCTAGGAAGCGCTCCGCTGCACCGTCGTTCACCGCGCTCCATAGGACCTGATCGTCGCGGAAGGTCTTCCACTGCTGATGAACGCGGGCGAAATTGGCGTCCCTCGCCGAAAATTCCTGCATCGCCTCGGCCGTCGCCGTCTGCAGCGCCTTCATGATGTCGTTCGACCAGAAACGCAGCTGGACGTTGGCGGCGAGGAGCCGGCGCAGGGCCTGCATGTTGTAGGCGTCGTATTTGGCCAGCATGTCGAGATTGGCCTCCGTACAGGCCGCCTCTAGCGCCTCGCGATATTGCGGCGGCAACTCACGCATTTTCGCCTCGTTGCCGATGAAGCATAGCGAGGCGCCGAGCTCCATCACACCGGGCGCGTAGTAATTGTTGGCCACCTTGTGGAAGCCGAGCTTTTCGTCGTCGTAGGGGCCGACCCACTCGACCGCATCCAGCGTCCCGCGCTCCAGCGCCGGATAGACGTCACCAGCGGGAATCTGCTGCACGACGACGCCGAGCTTCGAGAAGACCGAACCGAGGAAGCCGGCGGCGCGCATACGCAACCCTTTCAGGTCGTCGACGGTTTTGATTTCTTTGCGAAACCAGCCGCCCATCTGGGCGCCGGTGTTCCCGCAGGGGATCTGGACGACATTGAATTGCTTGTACAAGTCGCGCATCAGGTCGAGCCCGCCGCCATAGCGCATCCATGCGTTGTGCTGGCGCGGAGTCATGCCGAAGGGCACGCCAGTGTCGAAGACGAGCGCGGGCATCTTGCCGATGTAGTAGAAGCCGGCGGTGTGGCCGGCTTCGATCGTGCCGATCTGGACCGCATCGAGAACCTGAAGCGGGCCGACGATCTCGCCGGCCGAGAAGACTTGGATATCGAACTTGCCGTCGGTGAGCTTCGAGACCTTTTGAGCGATGGTTGTTGCGCCGCCGAAAACAGTGTCGAGCGACCTCGGGAAACTGGACTGCATGCGCCAGCGGATCGTGGGTTGCCCCTGGGCCAGCGCCGGGGCAGCGACCGCCGCGGCTCCTCCGGCAACTCCGAACTTGAGCATATCGCGACGCTTCATTAAGTCCTCCTCAGTCTGGTAGACGAGTTTAGGCAAATTGTTGTCCAGAGAGCAACAGGGACCTCAGACCTCCGTGGCATCGACATTGAAATTGCCAAAGACCGCCCCCGAAGCCGCGCCGGCCCGTCGAGCGGACAAGCAGGACACAGCCGCCCGCATGCAGGGCATCGCCGCCCGCATCCGGTCACTGCGCACCCGCGCCGGCATGACCCTCGACCAACTGGCGGCCGCCACCGGCCTGGACAAGGGTTATCTGTCGCGGCTGGAGCGGCAGGCGAAGACGCCGTCGATCACCACGCTGATGAAGCTCGCCGACGCCTTCGCCGTCGATCTCAGCCGGCTCTTCGGCGATACGGTGGAGCGCTCGGCGATCACCGTGGTTCGGCAGGCGGAGCGCATGCCCTATGGCGCCGGCGGCGACGAGCATGCCTACCAGGCCCTGTTCCAGGACGACGGGCAGCATCATCTGTCCGCCTTTGTCATGGAGCCGGGGGACCATGGCGACCGCGACATCGGCGAACATGCCGGCGACGAGATGATCTATGTCCTGAACGGTATGGTCGAGGTAGCCTTCGCCGACCACACCGTCGTTCTGGAGACCGGCGATAGCATGCGCTTCGAGGGGCATCTGAAGCATCGGCTTCGGCGCATCGGTCCCGAGCGGTCCGAGGTCCTCATCGTCATCGCCCGCGACGGCATCGCGAAGGATCGTTAGACGGTCAAAGGTCGAGGACCAGCCGCTCGCTGGCACAGCCGGACACGCATGGCGTCATGTAGGTAAGGCGCTCGCCCGGCTTCATCACGAGATCGCGGTGGATCGGGACGCCTTCCAGGTAGCGGGTCTTGCACGTCAGGCAGGCGCCACCCTCGCATGACGCCTCGATTTCGACCCCCGCCTCGCGCAGAGCTTCGACGATGGTCATGCCCGCAGCTACCGGAATGCTACGTTTCGAACGGACCAGTTCGACCGTGAAGGCCTCCGCTCCCGGAGGAATTCGCCCGCTACCGAAATGCTCGACATGAATCGTGTCCTCGGGCCTTTCGGAGCCAGCCGCGAGCACGGCCTCGATCATCCGCGACGGTCCGCAGCAGTAGACCTGAGCGTCCTGGGGCAGGTTGTGCAGGAGGCCGTCCAAGTCGAGACGGCGGCCGCCGTTGTCGCGGCTCGCGTAAATCTGCGCCAGCCCTTGCCGCTCCAGCGCCTCCAGCCAGTTGCGGAAGGGCAGGTCGGCACGCGACTTCACACAGGCATGGAGTTCGAATGGCTCGCCACGGCGGCGCAGGACCTCAACCATTGCCATGAGTGGGGTTAGGCCGATGCCGCCGCCGACGAGCACGTGGCGTCGCCCGGTAGCGGCCAGGGGGAAATGGTTGCGGGGCAGCGACACGAGCAGCCTGTCACCCACCTTGACGTTCTCATGGATCAGGACCGATCCGCCGCGCCCGGCGTCTTCCCGCTGCACTGCGATGCGGTAGAGAACGGCATCGGCCGGATCTCCACAGAGCGAATACTGGCGCACCGCCCCATTCGGCAGGTGGACGTCAATATGTGCTCCGGCCTCGAAGGGCGGCAGCGGCCAGCCGTCGGGATCGGCCAGGTTGAGGGTCAGGATCGAACTGTTCTCGCGGCGAATGTCACGAACGATCGTCGTGACGCGGTGATTGGGTCGGACCATCGCTACTCGTCCGTGATCAGGTCGCCGACACGGACAACCCCGCCCGACAGGATTCGCGCATGCAGGCCCGAGCGATGAAGCAGCGGTGTGAAAACCTCACGGCCGGTGATCTGTTCGATATGTCGGCAAGGCGTGCTGAGCCGCGTTCCCTCAAGCACGACCTCGCCGACTCGGAAGACCTTGCCGACGAGATGGTTGAGCGGCGCATTGCGGGTGGTGATGTTGCGGCGGTGATCTGCCGGCTCCATGCGGATGCCGTAGTCCCGCTCAAGGGCGACGAGAGTCTCTATCTCGAAGAGCGTGACCTGCCGGCCTTCTTCGGGGCGGTCGGAATAGAAGCCCGCCCCGGCGCGATAACGGTCCCCTTCAATGCCTTCACCCTTGATCAGAGTGAGCGCATCAAAGGCACCCATGGGGAGAAAGGCCCGCGGGCAGCTGTGCAGATGTTCGACGGTTCCAGACCACATATTTCATGCAACTTGTTGTCCTTAGGGCAATATGCGGTTAGGATGACGAAGTGTCAAACGGCCTGCGTCCTCACCTCGTCGACTCTGCAAAGCGGTGCCACGCGACTGTTGATGGAAGCGACAGGTCGGCACCCAAAGCAGCCCCTGCGTTCCAGCAGCGGACGCCCTCACGCAATTGGTTGGGGACTACGCTATCGGGGCCGCGGCGTGCAGATCGCGCAATGGTGAAGGTCTATGCGTCGTAAGCGAGCACTTTGACCTTCAAATGAGGGTCAACCATTGCCGCACCTCGCGTGCGCTTCGCGCCGCCATAGCAGACCATCGTTCGGCGCCCTGAACCGGACATTGTCTTCTCCACAGTCGCTAGCAGTCTGCCGTCGCCCGTCTGCACGGCCATCGCTCTCCACCCGACGTCTGCCCCTGCATCCTATCACGCTGCCTGGGAACTGCACGGACCGACCCGGTCTGATCGGCGGTGACCCGACCGGGGATCGGTTGAAGGGGATACTGGGCGTTGTGTCGGACCGGGACCTTGGATCCTAGCGATCCATCAGGGTCGGCAGGATCGTCATCAGCCCAGGGAAGGCCATGGCGATGGCGAGGCCGACGCCCTGAAGGATCCAGAACGGCATGATGCCGCGGTAGACGACGCCCATGGACAGGTGCGGCGGCAGCGTCCCCTTCATGTAGAAGAGCGTGTAGCCGAAGGGCGGCGAGATGTAGCCCATCTGGATGGTGATGGCGTAGAGCACGCCGAACCAGATCTCGTCGAAGCCGAGGAACTTCACCACGGGGATGAAGACCGGCACGGTCAGGAGGATGATGCCGATCTCGTCCAGCACGGTCCCGAGGAAGATCAGGATCGCCATCATCACCAGCAGGATGACAATGGGCGCGACATCCAGCGACGTGATGAGGCCGAGCAGGGTGTCGGCCCCGCCGAGGCCGGTGAAGATCGCCACATAGGCCTTCGCGCCGATGGTGATCCACAGGATCATCGCGGTCGCCTTGGCGGTATCGATGGCGGAGGACACGAGGGCCTCGCGCGTCAGGCGCTTCTCCATGGCCGCGGCGATGACGGCGCCGAGGACGCCGACGGCGGCCGCTTCCGTGGGCGTCGCGATGCCGAAGAAGATGGAGCCGAGGATCATGACGATGATGAAGGTCGGCAGGATCAGCGAACGCAGCGCCCTCAGCTTCACCGCGAGCGGCACGTCGCCGGTGTCGTCGGCGAGCGGCGCGACCTCCGGCTTCAGCCACGAGATGACGATGATGTAGAGGATGTAGAGCGTCGCCAGGATGATGCCCGGAACGATGCCGGCCATCAGCATCTTGCCGATCGAGACCTGCGCCGTCACGGCGTAGACGATGGTCAGCACCGAGGGCGGGATGAGGATGCCGAGGGTGCCGGCGGCGCAGATCGTGCCGGTCGCGAGTTCCGGCGAATAGCGCCGCCGCAGCATTTCGGGGAGGGCGAGAAGGCCCATTGCGGTCACCGCCGCGCCGACCACGCCCGTCATCGCCGCCATGATGACGCAGATCACCACCGTGCCGATGGCAAGGCCCCCGCGCAGCCGCCCGAACCACAGTTCCATGGCCCGGTAGAGCTTCTCGATGACGCCGGAGCGAGACAGAAGGGCCGCCATGAGGATGTAGAGCGGGATGCCGAGGAGCGCCTCGGACTTCATCGTGTCGAAGATCTGCAGGACGAGGATGACCACCGCCTGCGGGTTCCAAAGCGCGACGGTGATGACGAGGGAGAGGCCCCCGAGCACGAAGGCGATGGGCAGGCCCGTCATCATGAACAGCGTCAGCCCGCCGAACATGATGATCAGGATGGCGGTGGAGGAGAGTGCCGGCGTCATGATGCGACCGCCTCATAGGTGGGGTCGCGGAACAGCAACCGGAGGAATTCGGCGAGCGCCTGGGCGAGCATGAGGGCGAGTGACAGCGGCACCGCCGCCTTGGTCCACCAGATCGGCGGATTCCAGGCCGAGAACGACGTCTCGCCGTAGTTCCAGGAATCGACCGCCAGCGGCCATGAATACCAGAGCAGGATCGCCGCGAAGGCGATGATGATCGGCATGTTGACGAGGTCCAGCACGCGCCCGGCACCGGGCGAGAGGCGCTGGCGGATGATGTCCATGGCCACGTGCCCCTTGAGGTGCAGGACATAGGGGCCGGCGAGCAGGAAATAGGGGCCGAAGATGAGGACGGCGAGTTCCATCGCCCAGACGGTGGGGCTGTTGAAGACGTAGCGCATGGCGACGTCGATCAGCATGACCGGCACGATGGCGTAGATGGAGAGCGCGGCGAGATAAAAGGCCGCCCGGCTCACCGCGGTGACGGCGCGCGTGAAGGCGCTGATGATCGGCGGCACGGCCGGCTCCTCGGGATGCGGTCTAGAGGCGAGGGCGGCCGGGCCGGAGCCCGGCCGCGCTGCAGGCTCAGGCGAGGACGCCGAGCTTCTTCATGAAGTCGATCTGGCTGCCGATAATCTTCTTCGCCAGCGCATTGTCCTTGGTGGCCGCCTGCCAGGCGGCGACCGCCTTCGGACGGTTGGCGAGGATGTCGGCGCCGTCCAGCATGTGGATGGTGCAGCCCTTGGCCTTGTACTTGTCGAGCACGAGGACGTCCTGCACGAGGATGTGCTGGCGCAGGCTGGTGGAGATCTCCCGCGCCGCCACCGTCAGTGCCGCCTTGAACTCGGCCGGCAGGGCGTCGTGGGCGCGACGGTTGGCGACATAGCTCGTCGCCGTGGTCGGCTGGTGGACGCCCGGCAGGACGACATGCTTGGCGACTTCGGCGAGGCCCGCTTCGAAATTGGCGGTGAGGTCGCCGCGGTCGGCGATGTCGATCACCCCTTTATCGAGCGCGGAATAGACCTCGCCCGTCGGAAGCGGCGAGACCGAGACGCCGAAGGCGGCCATGACGGCGGAAGCGAGGCCGACGAAGCGGCCCTTCTTGCCGGCGAGATCGGCGATCTTGGTGATCGGCACCTTCGAGTGGATCGGCTCCTGGCCGTAGATGGTCGGGGCGACATAGACGAGGCCGGCCGGAGCATAGGCCTCGCGGGCCATCTCGAGGCCGCCCATCTCGTAGAACCAGGCCTCGAACTGGTCGGATTCGGGGAAGCCGAACGGAATGGTCGAGGTGAAGGCGAAGGCCGGGATCTTGCCGGCCTCATAGCCGTCGAAGGTCTTCATCATCTCGAAGGCGCCGCCGCGCACCGCGTCGAAGGCCTGGGCCGCGGGGACGATCTGACCACCGGCGAAGAGGTCGATGGTGAACTTGCCGCCGGTTAGTTCCCCGACACGCTTGACGAAACGCTCCTCGAATTTCTGCGGCGTCGTGCCCGGGTCCCACAGCGCCTGCATGCGCCATTTCACCTGGTTCTGGGCGAGGGCAGGGGCGGCGAGGCCGGTTGCGGCGGCGGCGACTACCGCGCTTTTGAGGACGATGCGACGATCGAGAGACATGTGATTCCTCCAAGATTTGTTCTGGTTGTGGATGAGGACGCGCGTCGGGGCACGTCCCCCATGCGCTGGTCAGCCCTGACGGAGCCGGGCCAGAATCTCCTTGGCGCGATCGGTGCGCACGTCGTGAGAGGTGGCGAGTTCGGCGGCGACGGTGTCGATTTCGGACCCAGTCGCTCCGGCGACGATGGCGATGTTGCGGGCGTGCAGGGCCATGTGGCCGCGCTGGATGCCCTCGGTGGCCAGGGCCCTGAGGGCCGCCATGTTCTGTGCGAGGCCGACGGCGACCGTGACCTCGGCGAGTTCCTGCGCGGTCTCCACACCTAGGATCTTGAGGGAGAGCTGGGCGAGGGGATGGGTCTTGGTGGCGCCACCGACGAGGCCGAGCGCCATGGGCATTTCGAGCGTGCCGACCAGGCGGCCGTCGGTGGAGAGCTCCCAGGTGGTGAGGGAGGTGTAGCGGCCGGAGCGCGCCGCATAGGCGTGGGCGCCGGCCTCGATGGCGCGCCAGTCGTTGCCGGTGGCGACGACGACAGGATCGATGCCGTTCATGATGCCCTTGTTGTGCGTCGTCGCGCGGTAGGGATCGACGGCGGCGAAAGTATAGGCGTCGAGGATGCCGTCTATCATCCGCTGACCGGAGAACTCCGTCGTCGCAAGGGCGTCGGGGGTTAGGCTGACACGGGCGCGGGCGACGCGCAGGTCGGCGAGGTTGGAGAGGATGCGCAGGCGCACCGTGCCGCCGGTGACCCGCTCGGCGATGGGGGCGACCGTCTCTGCCATGGTGTTGACCGTGTTGGCGCCCATGGCGTCGCGCACGTCGACGAGGAGGTGCATGACGACGATGGCGCCACGCGGAGTGTGCGGGAAGACGTGGACCTCGATGTCGCGGCAGCCGCCACCGAGCGAAATGAGCACCTTGTCCTTGGCATTGGCGGCGGCGACGATCTCGTCGCGGGCGCCGAGCAGGCGCAGGCGTGCGCCGTAGGGGTCGGTGAGGCCGACGATCTGCACCTGGGCGCGCATGATCGGCAGGGTGGACGAGGTTTCGAAGCCGCCGCAGCCGCGGGCGATGCGGGCCATGTAGGAGGCGGCGGCGACCACGGAGGGCTCCTCCACCGCCATCGGGACGAGATAGTCGCGGCCGTTGACCTGGAAGTTGGTGGCCAACCCGAAGGGCAGTTCGAAGGTGCCGACGACGTTCTCGATCATGCCGTTGGCGCGGTTGAGCGGCAGCGCGCCGGGAGCTGTGAGCATGGCCTTTTCGGCGTCGGTCAGGCCGACGGCGTCCGCGAGCATGGCGACACGGTCGGCCGGCTCGAGGTTACGATAGTTCTCCAGACGCGAATTGACCGCGTTGCGACGCGACGGCTCGGCACTCATCGGCAGTTTCCTCAGACGGCGGCCACAGCGGACCACGCTTGATTTTCACGAGAGTTTGGCCAGTCTGCGCGAACCCACAAGGTACAGTTTGGCCTATCGTCCGCCTAACTGTGCCAGAGAACTGACTGGTACGATTTTCGATGCGCACGAGCCGTTCCGAACAGATCGCGGCGATCATCCTCAAGCTGATCGAGGAGGGGCACCTGACGCCGGGCCGCCGCATCGCCTCCGTCAGGGCGGCGGCGCAGGAATACGGCGTCGCCAAGAACACCGTCGTGGAAGCCTATGACCGCCTCGTCGCGTCGGGCGCGCTGGAGCCGCGGGCGGGGTCCGGCTTCTACGTGGCGGCGCCGCGCCGCCGCGGCGTCGAGGTGCGGCCCGCCCATGTCGCGGCGGCCATCGACCATCTGTCCCTGCTGCGCGAACAGCTCGACCAGCACCATGCCGTCCGCGTCGGCGACGGCCGGCCGCCGCCGAGCTGGATGGAGGGCTCGGAGCTCCGGCGGTTCCTGCGGCCGCGCGCGGGCCTGGCCGGAGGCGAGATGGAACATGGCTACGGTGCCCCGCAGGGCTATGCGCCACTGCGCGAGCGCATCGCACATCAGCTGATCGAGCGGTCCATTCCGGCGACATCGGCCGAGGTGCTGATGACCTTCGGCGCCAATCACGGGCTCGACCTTATTGTGCGCCATTTCCTCGAGCCCGGGGATGCTGTCTTCGTCGATAGTCCGGGCTATTACCCGCTGTTCGGCAAGCTGCGCCTTATGGGCGCGACCTTAGTGCCGATCCTGCGCACGGCGGATGGGCCTGATCTCGAAGACTTCGAGGCCAAGGCCGTCCAGTACCGGCCTAAGCTCTTCTTCACCCAGGCGCTCGCCCACAATCCGACCGGCACGTCCATGGGGCTCGCCAGCCTGCACCGCCTGCTGCAGGCGGCGGAGCGACACGACATGATGGTGGTCGAGGACGACCCCTTCGCCGACATCTTGCCGCCGATGACGCCGCGCCTCGCCGCGCTCGACCATCTCGACCGCGTCCTCTATGTCGGCACCTTCTCCAAGACGCTCTCGGCCAGCCTGCGCGCCGGCTATATCGCAGGCCACCGCGACGTCATCCGCTCCCTCACCGACGTCAAGATGCTGACCGTCGTGAACAGCTCCGGCTATGTCGAGCGGCTCATTCACGACCTTATGGCCGAGGGCCATTACCGCCACCACCTCCGGCGCTTGCGCGACCGCGTGGCGCGGGCGAGCGAGGCCGCGGCCGACAACCTCGGGCGCCTGGGCCTCCCCGGCTTCAGCCCACCGTCGGGCGGCTACTATCTATGGTGCCCGCTTCCCGAGGGGTTCGACGATATGGCGCTGACGGCGCGGGCGGCCGATGCCGGGATCTTCATGGCGCCGAGTTCGATCTTTACGCTGGACCGGGTGGGATACCAGCCGGCGATCCGCGTCAACGTCGCCTATGCGGACGATGCCCGTTTCCTCGCCTTCATGCGCGCGGAGATCGACACCTAGGTGAAGCCTTAGAGTTCGCGCCCGGGGCACCCGCCAACAGCGGTGGCCTCCCCCGGTCGTTTGCAGAGCCTCGCTGCAAGGTTCAACGGGCGGCTCGGGTCCGCCGAGGAATACCTGGCGCCGTCCAGGCCTGTCGGCAAGCCTTCCTCCCGGGACGAGCAGGGCAGCGTAGACGATCTTATAGGCATTGAGCGTCCATGAGAGCTGCGCCCGGCTCGCAGCCGGGAATACCGGAGAATCCCCAACTCCGCCGCCATAATGCAGATGTTCCGGACTGCCGCTAAAGACCAGAGCACCGGGCCCGGCGTCCGCTTTGCGCCGCCGAAGCGGACATTCCGCTGCTTTCCAACAGCAGACCTCATGTGTGCCGCAGTATGGCGACGTTGGACGAGGCATCGGGCGCTAAAGCAATGCGTCGGCATCGATCTCACCAAATGCCGGCGCACGGGAATTCTCTCGCGCACCGGTGCCATTTCGTGTGGTGGGTTACGATCCTGCGTCTTGCGCCCGGGCCTTGTTCCGCGCCTCTCGCTTTCGCCGCCATGGCGCATCGGCTTCCCAGTCGCCGGCCATGATGCAGCCGTAGGGCAGCACCTCGTCGATGATCTCTGCGAGGCCGTAGCGTTCGATCTGTGCGCGCACAGCCGCCGCGTTCTTGTAGGCGCTCGGCAATTCGGAAATGTCGGTAACGCCCGAGAAGAAGCGTGCGTCGATGCCGCTCGTTTCCTCCGCGAAGATCTCTGCATCCGTGCGCCCGCCAAGCATCCGCTTGTGCTGCGAACGCGAGTAGTTGCGCCCCGCACCATGCGGCGAGAAGCCGAGGCCATGCGCCGCATTCTTGCCGCGCACGATGAGGATCGGCTCCGCCATGTTGAGCGGGATGATCGTCAGATCGGTCGCGTCGGCAGCCCAGTTGTCGAAGGCCGGTGTGGCTCCCTTGCCGTGATAGAACAGCCCGTCAGGCCGGCGGAAGACGAAGTTGTGCTCGTTCCAGAACCGGTCGGCGACGCGCGCCGACAGGCGCTCAGCCGTCATGTCGTGGATGGCGACATGGTTCTGCTTCGTCCACTCCCGCACCGCCTGCAGCGCCGCCCAATACTCGTCGCCCTCACGCGTATCAGCCGGAATCCAGGCATTCTGCGCCGGCGTCTCCGGCGAGAGCATCAGGCGGAAGCCTTCGGCGATCCGCATGCCCTTGTTGTAGAGCCGCGCGCCCGGCCCCCGCGAGCCATGATGGGTCACGAGCGTCGTCTCGCCCGTCGACTTCATGGTGCCGACATAGGCGAAATGGTTGCCGTCGCCCTGGGTGCCGAAATGCTCGATGGCCTGGCTGGTCAGATCCCGCAGCAGCGGGTTTCCGTCGAACAACGCCATGACAGCGTCCGGCGGGCGGATCTGCTTGCCACGCTCCCGCCCACCCGGACCGAAATAGGTGACCTGGTGCACGGCGTCGAGCAGGGCTGCCGGGGCGATGTCCGGGAAGACCGAGATCGCCATGGAGCAGCAGATATCGGCCGAGTGCATGCCCGGATGGATCGCCTCGGAGGCAGCGACGCCGCCGACCGGGATCGTCCCGACCGGACCCGCCGGACAGGCATCCGGCATGACCGCGCCGGCCCGGATCACCGGTGTGCGCAGCAGGACCTGCATGGTGCGCTTCACCGCCTCGATATTGGCCTCCTCGTCTGGGGACGCGGCGTCGATATTGAGGTGCAGGGGCACGATGCCGCCCGCCTGCAGAGGCAGTGTCGGCGGCGGCTGGAAGCCGCGTGCGATCGCCAGGGCCTCCTCAAAGGTTCCGCCGCTGGCGAGGTGGCCGTTGGCAGCGCCGAGCGCGGGGCCAAACCACTTGCCCTGCCGCAGCCCGGCATCGATCAGATCCTGTCCGCTAATGGTCTCGGTCATGTTTATTCTCCTGTAGGCCCGCGCCCTGAGGGGCGCGAGCCATCTCGGTTTCAGTATCCAGCAGGAACAGCCCTGCCCAAGGCGGCGACAAGGATCGGCAAGACGATACTGAGCTACAGCCTCGCCTCGAAGGGCTAGGAAGGGGTGGCTCGAACACCCGACCTCCCGCGACACGTGCCGCGGGCGCTCTAACCTGTAGTCCTGCCTGCATTCGCCAAGATTGCGTGAAGCCGCGGCGACAAGGTTCGACAAGACGGAACTAAGCTACGTCCCTTAGAAGGACGGGGTGATTTGAACACCCGACCTCCCGCAGATCTCGCCGCGGGCGCTCTACCTGTAGTCCTGCCTGCATTCGCCGCGGCTGGTATTGGCCTTTCGATGTCCGTTCGAAGCGGCCCGAAGGCCATGACGACAAGAGTGATGAAACGTCCCCCGCCTTGCGACGGGTTCCTGCTCTATCCGCTGAGCTACGGGTCCAGAATGGAGAACCCGGCGGGATTCGAACCCGCGACCTGGAGGGTGATAGCCTGTAGTTCCATCGGCATTCGTCATGGCCCGCGGGCCGCTTTTCCCCTGTTTCCTGTGAATCGGCGTCCAATCTGGACCTCCATCGAGTTCGGCAGAACGCATTGGTCTCACGAGCATATCAGGTCAGAGGGTGGGGCCTTGATTGGACACCGATCAAGTCTGCCCAAATCGTCAAATGTCCTTGTAGGCTCAATAACTAAGCCCCGCGATATGGTGGGGTTAAAGCTGGACGCTGTTTCACATGCATGGCTCAGTTCACAACCACTTCAACCAGGAGCGTACCCTCATCAGTCGACAGAATTTCAAGGATCGCCGTGCCGCCGCTCTTGCCGAGTCGCGACAGCTTTGCGCTGCCAAATCAGTGCCGGGGAGGGCGCTTTCCGAGACTATTATGGTTTTTCTGACTGCACCCTGCGCAGACCCAGACGGGCGCTTATGCGAAACGCGGCATCCAGCAGCATGGCGATCAACTCGTCGCGTCGCGGGTAATAGCGTGTACTTATCACGCCCATGTTGAGCGCCGCGACGACAGCGCCAGTCCGATCCCTGACTGGGGCTGCAAGTCCGGTCGATCCCCAAACGTGCTCCTGGTCACATATGGAAATTCCGCTCTCCCGGATCGTGACCAACAGCGAGCGGATGGCATCGCGATCGGTGACCGTTCTGTCCGTCATGGCGATCAATGACACGCGCTCGAGATAGGCATCGACATGCTGCCTCTCCCAATGGGCAAGCAAGAGACGTCCGGTTGCCGTACAATAGGCATCGCCCAGGGTGTCGAGATCGATATCGTAGCGGACTGCCTGGCGGCTCACACATTTGGCGAGGCGTTTTGGCTCGCCCTTGGTCGTCCGAACGGCGAGAACGACAGTCTCGCCGGAATCGTCGCGCAAAAGTTCCATCACCGGATGGGCGGCGGCCACCAAACGCGCTTCGTTCGCCCGGGTGGATGACCGATACCGGCTCGTATGGACGAGGATGTAGCGTTCGGCGTGATCCTGGATCGCGTAGCCGCGCGCGACCAAAGTCTGGACCAGGGCGTGCGCGCTGCTCTTCGGAAAGCCTAGGGACGCGACAATGTCCTTCAGCCGCACCGGTTCGGCGCAATTCGACAGATACTCGATCAGATCGAGCATTCTTGCTGCCGATTTCACTTCATTGTTCATGTCATCGAACTTGCACGAGCGACGCCCCACGTTCTGCCGGCAACTTCCCACATCGATTGCAAACTGTCATCGCGGAAGCCTCGGGTAACGGCCGCATCCTAAAGCATCGTTCCGACGGAAGTTTAGCCATAAGCTCGCGCGCAGGGGGGCAAGGATCATACCGAAATGGACCTGCGGTGTAGCGCAGATGACCTGCCACTGAGATGTCATCCAGCGGCGATTAGAGCCTCGGCGGGTTTTACGCCTTGTGGCGCGGTGGGAGCAACGTGCGATCGGCGAAGCTGGTCGGGATTGCGCAGCCGATCGTCCGTTGCCGTGAAGTTGGCGGCATAGGCCGCCGGCGTGAGGTATCCGAGCGCCGAGTGCGGGCGCGCGGTATTGAAGT